>CAJTOT010000001.1 GCA_910577935.1 uncultured Hungatella sp.
AATATAAATAACCGGATATTGATTCAAATGCCCATGGCAGCATTCCGACTGCCCAATCTCCAACCGGTCAAAAAGGTCTCCTGTTTCCTCTGCCCTCCCTAAAAATGCCGCCACCATGTTCGCCATAACACTTTTGCCAAAGCGCCGCGGTCTTGTAATGCACAAATACCTTTGTCCATCTACTTCAACCGCCTTCAAAATATCTTCCAAAAGCAATGTTTTATCCACAAAAAACCGGGTCCCGGCAATTCCCCTGTATGATTCAAAAGGCTCTCTGCTGTCTAAATATCGTCCCATATCCTCATTCCTTTCTCAGAGTCTCAAACATCACTTATTTATACAACCTATCTTATCATAACTTGAGAGTAAAAAGTTTTACATCACTAAAAAGCCAGGGAATCCCGATAAATTCCTCGGCCTCAGACACCCTTCCTCGTGGTGATTAAAGAATACCATGAATCCTTACAAAGAGATATTCATTTATTGAAATCTTTTTACTCTCAAGGTTGAGTATAGTCTAACGGAACGCGGAAAGTCGCTCATACCTCTTTTAGATGAAATGTGCGATTGGGGTGAAAAGAACAGACCTCTGACCATGTAAGAGGTTCTTTTTAAATGTGCCTGCTTTCACTTATGCGCGAGCCATTTGCACTCAGTCATATCCAAATGCGTAAATGTTGCCCTGAACGAAGATTCTTCCGGCGAGCAGGCGTACACCCCAAACCTGATCTCCCCTGCGCCATCCCACATATGGCAGATGCGCATCTGTTTAAAATGAATTCCATCTTGGGAACATTCGATACAGTAATCCGACTCCCGGCGGCTCAGGCGATACCACATCGATTTGACGGAGGCGGAAATATCCGTAGTCGCCCAGTCAGAATAACCGCCGTTGGTCACCACACTTCCAAGGCGCTGGAACTC
This sequence comes from uncultured Hungatella sp., assembly GCA_910577935.1. Lineage (GTDB taxonomy): Bacteria > Bacillota > Clostridia > Lachnospirales > Lachnospiraceae > UBA3402. Next base: position 925 of record CAJTOT010000001.1, read on the forward strand.
GTCATTTTCATATTCGACAGAAGCCTTTAACCAGTTTTCGCTGTCCAGATACATGGCAATCCCGCACTGGTCAAACCGCCGTTTACTCTCAAATTCTGTTTTTACAATAAATGAAAAATATTTTTCTTCCGTCGAAGTCTGCAGGACAGGTGCATTGTCATTCTGAAAACCATAATAAGTTCTCTGCCATAAATCTGTCCCCGGCTCTGTCTCAATTATAATCTCATTATCACTGATTCTGTAGACGGAAGGTTCATTTGTCCAAATTAAATGTTCATTTTTAAATTTCATAAGTCTTCATCTCCTATATGTTTCTCACGTTTATTTACCCAGTATCTTCTCCAGGGATTTCCCGCCGGCGAGCCCGTCAACCAGTTTATCCAGATACCGTATCTCCTGCCTGACACCGCTTCGGCTGCTCTTCCAGATTCATCGTCCCGCAGCACCATCTGGCAATATCGTAGATCAGTTCCGCCGGAACTGCCCTGCTGTAGGGAAGCTGTATGGCCCCTTTGCTGGTCTTGTATTCTTTCAGACGCTGGGAAAACTCCCGGACAGCCTCCGGCCCCGGATACAGGCCCACATGGTTTTTGAACCCGGCGAACTGGATGATATTATGCTTCTTCCAATAAGTCGGCATGCTCCATGAGATCCGTTCCTCCGCCTCCGGCAGCGCCGCCCGCAGCGCATCTCTTACTTCTCTCAAGTACTGCCGTACTTCTTCCGGCTGGGCGCCAATATATTCATCGATTGTTTTCGGCGCTTTTCCACAGTAATGGCTCTGGCCCTGCCTCTTAAAAGCGCGCCCGCACTTGGGACATGTCCACATACCCCGCTCCTCCTGTCTGTCTCTGTAAAGAAATCATATCACACATTCAGGGAAAAAACTACAGGCAAAGCCAAGTTTATATGAGAGTTGAAAGTTATTTACATGGATGGTATACTCTACTGGCGATAAATGGACGGAAGTGATAAATATGGATTGTGTAAATGTGCTCAGTGCCAGAAGCCGCGGCGAATTGCGGGAATGGCTTATGAAAAACCATGCTTCCGAAAAACAATGCTTTTATGTGGAGGAAGAAGGAACCTGCTTATGAAGCGCTACAAGATCAGTGAATTTGCAGCCATGGTGGGGCTGTCTCAGTCAAAAATCCGTTTTTATGAAAAATATGGCCTTTTTGAGGTGAAACGCAGCAGAAACGGCTACCGCTACTACACTCCGGAGGATGCGTTCCGCGTCAACGCCTTCCGCACGCTGCTCCAATACGGCTTCACGGTGGAGCGGGCCATCGAGATGCTGGACGAAAAACAGGCGGGAGAAGTATTCTTAAACTCTCTGGAGACTCAGAAGGCCCATCTAAACCAGGAAATCCAGCTGTTAAATTACCGGCTTCACCGTCTCGATTACGCCATTGACCTGATTAAGTTTAAACCATGTTCAGACTTTCAGGTGGTGGATGCGGTGGATTATCTCTATGTTCATGCCTCTCATGGAAGAGATTTTTCCATATCCATAGAAAATGAAGATCTGATTGCCTGTCTTGTAGAGCTTTTGAGCATCAGCAGCTATGCCAGGATCATTTCCAGGGCCGATTTTGACGGCCCCGGCGACTGCGTTAACCCCAGCTACATCATGGTGATTCCTCTCAGCGAGGTCCACATGCTTCCTGACCCTCACGACCCGCGGCTTCACCAGCTGAATATGGGAAAATGTCTTGCTTTCCGGCGCCGCGCCACCAGAGATCAAAGTGTTCACAAGTCCACATTTCAAAAGGCTTTGGACTATATGGAGAGGCACGGGTATCAGATGCGGTCTGATTTTGTCATTTTTCCTTCCTTTTTGAACCTGGACGGGGAGGGACAGGACGTGGAAAATGTCCTGATTCCCATAAAATAGAAACGAAAAGCCGGTGATTCTCCTTTTCACCCTTGACCTTGAACTATATTTATAGATTAAAATAGGATTCACTTACGAACCGAAAAGGAGGAGCAACGAATGAAAAAGGAACTAAAGACAAGCGCAAGAGAAATCTCCCGCCGTGACTTCCTCAAGGGGACTGCGGCCGGCGCGGCCAGCCTGGCAGCTATGGGCATCTTAAATGCCTGCGGCGCCGCCGGCGATTCCGCCGCCACGGCGGCAGGAACATCGGCTGCCACAGCGGCAGAGACGACGACCGCAGCAGCTGAGACGACCGCAGCAGCTGAGTCGGCCGCTGCCACGGCGGCAGCGTCAACAGCGGCGGCGGCTGAGACTGTGGCCGAGGCTGCTGCCCAGCATTTTAAGGCAGGCACCTACACCGCCAAGGCTTACGGCAATATTTCCTACATAACCGTAGAGACCACATTTTCCGACACTGCCATTACAGACATCAAGATTTTAGAGCACAATGAGACCCCGGTGCTGTTCAGCCAGGTTGAGGAACAGTATATCCCCTCTCTTCTGGAAACACAGGCAGGCGGCGTGGACATGATCGCCGGCGCCACCAACTCCAGCCGGGCCATCCGGGAAGCCGTGGCAGACTGCATCACACAGGCAGGCGGCGATGCCGACGCGTGGCTGGCCGCCACCGTGGCAAAGCAGCCCTCTGCCGACGAGACCTATGACGCCGACATCGTAATCGTAGGCATCGGGGCTGCCGGCTTTATGGCCGCCAATGTGGCCGCCAAAAACGGCGCCAAGGTTATCGCCGTGGAAAAGGGAGGCAGCGTGGCCGCCGTCAACGGAATCAAGGTGTCCGGCCCCTTTGCCGTGGAGACCCAGGTTCTGAAGAACAAGGAGGGAGGCTCTACTCTGGTGGTGGACGACGCGTTCTACCATGTTATGGAGTACACCCACTGGACGCCCAATCCTCTGTTGATGCGCCGCTGTCTGGAGGTGTCCAAGGATGCCGTGGCGGAGCTGCAGGAGATCGGTTATGAATTTCAGGAGGCCAATTTCCGCTTCGAGACCCCGTTTAAGGGAGAAAAGGGCGGATTCCATCTGATTCTTAACCCTGTGGACGAGCGGGTGACCCTGTGGGAGCAGGCCCTTGAGAAAAACGGCGTGGAGGTTCTGTTTAATACATCCGCCACCTCCATCCTGAAGGACGGCGACGCCGTTGCAGGCATCACCGCCCAAAAGAGCGACGGGACCAAGGTGACTGTCAATGCAGGCGCTGTCATCCTGGCCAGCGGCGGCTTCCTGGGCAATCGGGACATGCAGGAGCGCTACCTGGGCACACGCCATCTCAACGTGGCCAGCGGCGGGGATTCCCTGTGCACCGGCGACGCCATCAACATGGCCACTGCCATCGGAGCCGGACTGGACAAGACCTTCGGCTACTGCCCATGTGAGTACGGCGGGACGAACCAGAAGGCTTCCCGCCCTGCCAAGCAGGATAAGTACGATCAGAACACAGCCTTTAAGTTCGGTCTGTACGGCTGCCTCCTGGTAGACGCCGCCGGCAATCGTTTTATCAATGAGGGGCTTCTGTGCGATTACCCCATGTCCTACGGCAGCGAGCAGATTCTGCGCAACGCTCCCTGGTACTCCGTAGTCGACCAGGCCTATGTGGATGCCATGGCCACCCAGGGACTATACGAGTACACCACCGCCAAGGGCGCCAATTCCGATAACTGGTTTATCGGCAACTACTTTAAGGACAGGATTTTGACCAATCTGTACGACGATATTGAGGAGGGCCTGAAGGAAGGCTGGCTGTACAAGGCCGACACCATCGAAGAGCTGGGAGAATTCTTCGGACTCACCAACCTGGCTGCTACTGTGGAACAGTATAACGCTTACTGCGAGAAGGGCGCGGACGAGCAGTTCGGAGCCAATCCCTGGTATCTGTCTCCCGTGAAGGAGGGGCCGTTCTATGTGGTTCAGAATGAGCCCAGCGCCTGGAGCACTTTCGGCGGAATCCGCATCGACGACCATTGCCGGGCTATGAACTGTGAGAACCAGGTTATTTCCGGACTTTATGTATGCGGCACTGACGCGGGAAGCCTGTACTATTCTCCCTACTATGACATTCCGGGGTACTGCTATGGACTTTGCATCGACTCCGGCGTGATCGCGGCCAGAGAGGCTGTGGACTTTGTGAAAGGTGTGTAAGCAAAGTATAGTAAAATACACGCGCCCTGCCTGGAATGTTCCGGGCAGGGTGCGTTTTTTGTATCGCGGGAAAGCCCCCCGAACATTTCTGTGATACAAAAAGCCATCCGGGCAGGATCTCGCTGCGGCGGAGAAGAATTATGTCGCCTATGCGACCCGCCCCAGACGGAGAATCTGCCAGAGGCAGATTCTTATTTTCTTTATATTCTCCCCTCACTGCCCTCTCTCATCTGACCCCTGGAGCTGCTTCGGGGAATACCCGAACTGCTTCTTAAAGCATTTGGAAAACTGGGCCACATCCGGGTATCCCACCTTCTCGCCGATTTCGTAGATCCGCAGAGTCCCCTGCCTCACCAGGCTGTAGGCGATATCCATCCGGTGGCGGAACACATAATCGCTGAAGGGATATCCTGTGTCGGCCTTAAATACCGAGCTTAAATAGGACGGGCTCACATGGAGCTCCCTTGCCACGGATTTCAGGGAAAGGCTTTCCCCGTAGCGGCCTCTGATAATTGCCAGCGCCTTTCTGGTATAGGGGCTCTGACAGCAATCCTTCTGCACTTCTGAAAATACCTCACCGAGAATTTCCCACAGGACGAAAAACAGATCGTACAGGTTGTTGGGCTTTCTCAGCTGCTCAATAAACACGTGCATGTCCAGACCGGCGGGAAGCGGGCTTCCGTAAACCCAGGTCAGCTGCTTGTAGACTGTTTCCAGGAACCGGAAGCACTCGAACTGGAAGTCCAGATAATTGGAAGTCCATCCCTTTTCCCGGCAGAATCCGAGAAACTGGAAAAGCGCTGTCCTCAGATCGTCTAAGTTCAGGCTCTTGACCACCTCCGGCGCCAGAGCCTGCTTCTCGGGGAGGAAAAGCCAGAGCCCCTTTGACTCTGCGCCCTGTTTCAGGAGAAGCCGGCACAGGGTCTGCTGCAGACAGACATTCAGCGGAGGCTCTGCCGACGGTTCGCTAGTGAGACGGGATGATAAAGGGGCCTTAAAAAAACAGACGGCTCTGGAAGAGCTCTCCCGAAACTCTGCGGACAGGGCTTCGGCCAGTCTCTCCTCCTGGTCCGGCGGGGTAAAAAAACAGCTGCATATGACACGATCCGAGATTCTGGCTTTGCAGCAGGCGAGAACGGGAAATCCTCTCTCCTCCAGGTATTTTGAAAACAAAAAATCTTCTCCCGCCGCCACCCCGAAAAACAGGCGGCATCCATCTGGTATCCCCATCCGCCGGGCCACGGAAAAAAACGCCTTGTCTGTCTGCAGATTGCTGGTGAGCACGTCAAAAAGCACCTTGTCTGCCGCATCCGGATCATATCTTTGCTCCTCATCTTTTTTTGCGCTGCGGATTTTCTCCGCGCACCCACGGACGCATTCATAGAGGACATCGGCTTCTATAGGCTTTAAAAGATAGTCAAATGCCCCCAGCTTTACCGCCTGCTGGGCATACTGAAATTCCGAGTAGCTGCTGATGAAGATCACCTGGCAGTTCAGGCCGCAGTCCTGAATCTGCCGGAACATCTCCAGCCCACTGGCGTCGGGAAGGCAGATATCTGCCAGGATCAGCTTCGGACGCTCTTCCACGGCCGCCCTGATACCGCCTGCGCAGTCTCCGCACACGGCGCAGATTTCAATACCCAGGGACTTCCAGTCGACTATCCCAATGTAGCCCCTGTCGTGGGCTTCGCCACCATCTGGTCCTTCTTGTTCACTCCAAATATCGGGGTGATCAGCCAGGCTATGAAGGCGCTGTCCATGAAACCTGTGGATTTCCTCAACAACCCCAAAACCGCTTTATATGCCATCATGGCTGTCTATCTGTGGCGGGAAGCCAGCTATATGATGGTATTTTACATCTCCGGCCTGCAGAATATCTCCGAAGAATACTATGAAGCCGCTTATCTGGACGGGGCATCCGGATGGGATATTATGAGAAAGATCACCATTCCCCTGGTTCAGCCCACCACCCTCTTTGTGCTGACCATCACCATGGCCGATGCGTTCAAAATGGTTGACCTGATCATGGTCATGACCACAAAGGGCGGGCCTAATAACAGCACGAACCTGCTGATGAACCACATCTACCAGACAGCCTTCTCCTACTGGGACACAGGCCACGCGTCGGTTCTGACCATCTGCATGCTGGGCTTTATGATGATTGTGGCTCTGGTGCAGTTTACCACCATGGACAAAAGGGCATATTATGAGAATTGAGGAGGGACAGAAATGAAAACAAAAATGAGCTTCATAAAATATATCCTTCTGGCCTTTCTGTGCCTGATCTGGGCATTTCCCCTCTTTTGGGCTGTTATCACCGCCTTCCGGCCGGCGGGCATGGCTGTCAGTTTCTCCCTGGAACCCAGGTTCACGCTGGAAAATATCCGCAATGTATTCGGCGCGGCCCCGTTTTTAAAATACGGCCTGAACACGCTGGTGGTTGTGGCAGGAATTCTGGCGGTTCAGCTGGTCACCGTAACTCTGGGGGCTTACGCCCTGGCCCGCATAGAATTTGCCGGAAAAGGGCTGGCTATGGCTCTGATCATGATGCAGATCATCATCCCCGCGGATATCCTGATACTGCCCAATTACCAGACCTTAAAGGCATTGAATCTGGTCGATTCCCGCCTGGGCATCATGGTTCCGTATTTTGCCTCCTCCATGGGGCTTCTGCTGCTGCGGCAGGCGTTTAAGAGCGTTCCCGCCGCGATTGTGGACGCCGCCCGGCTGGACGGGGCGAGCTTGTTTCAGACTCTCAGGTATATTTTTATCCCCTGCAGCAAGGCTGCCTATATTTCCTTCGCCATCTGTTCCGTCAGCGCCCACTGGAATAACTTCCTGTGGCCCATGATCGTGATCAATTCGCCTCAGAAGCGGCCTCTTACCATGGGGCTGGTGCTGTTTGCCAAGGCCAACGACTCCGGGCCCATGTGGGCGCTGGTGACATCGGCGACCCTGCTGGTAATGTGTCCTCTGTTCATCCTGTTTTGCATTTTCCAGAAACAGTTTGTCTCCAGTTTTGTCACCTCGGGGATTAAGTGACTTGACAGATTCCGACATAATCGCTATTCTGATACTGTGGAAGATATGGGGCTGTCAGGAAGCTGTGACATGCCTGTCTTCTGCAGCAAATGACGGCGGGGGGAATCTGTATGCTTTTTAACAGCTGGCAGTATCTGATATTTTATCCGATTGTGGTTCTGATATATTTTCTTGTGCCTGTTAGAATGAAAAATATCTGGCTTCTCATAGCCAGCTGCTGCTTCTATATGGGCTGGAATGCCAAATATATCGTCCTTCTTTTGTTTACTGTCACCATTACATATACAGGGGCGCTGATTCTGGACAGGCACAGAAAACCATGGATTCTTTTTCTGACCATTGCGGCAAATTTCAGTATCCTATTCTATTTCAAATATGTCCGGTTCGCATGGGACAACGTGGGCAGATTCTGCCGCTTCCTGGGAGTTCCCTTTGAGAGCCGCTCCTTTGACATCCTGCTTCCCGTGGGAATCTCGTTTTTTACGTTTCAGGCCATCGGCTACACCATCGATGTGTACCGGAGGGAAATCTACGCAGAAAGGAATTTCCTGAAATATGCGCTGTTTGTATCCTTCTTTCCCCAGCTGGTGGCCGGGCCTATTGAGAGAAGCAAAAATCTGTTAAAACAGCTGGACCGAACGTACACCTTCTCATACGAGAGGCTGAGGGAGGGGCTGCTTTTAATGCTGTGGGGATTTTTCTTAAAGCTTGTGATTGCAGACCGGGCAGCTATTTTTGTTGACACCATATTTAACAGCATAGGACAGTATGCAGGACTTTACATCCCGGCGGCGGTGTTCATCTTCGCGTTTCAAATCTACTGTGATTTCTCCGGCTACTCCATCATCGCCATGGGGAGCGCGAGAATTTTGGGGCTGAAGCTGATGGATAATTTTAATGCGCCCTACTTTTCAAAATCCGTGTCGGAGTTCTGGCGCAGATGGCATATTTCTCTCAGCAGCTGGTTCCGGGACTATCTCTACATTCCCCTGGGCGGCTCCCGGAGGGGGGCAAAAAGAACCTGCCTGAATCTGATGGCCGTGTTTCTGGCAAGCGGTCTGTGGCACGGGGCGGCCTGGTCCTATGTGCTGTGGGGCGGCCTAAACGGCGGCTTCCAGGTTGTTTCGAAGATGACAGGCGGGCTGAGGAAAGCCGTGAAGGACCGGCTGGGCATCAGGGAAAACAGTTTTTCCCACCGTCTGCTGAGAACCCTGCTCACATTTCTCCTGGTTGACTTTACCTGGTTCTTTTTCCGGGTTAACGGATTGAGAGAAGGGATCCATGCTCTAAAAACCGTTGCCACAGGCTTTAACCCGTGGATTCTGGCGGATGAAAGCCTGTTTCGCTGCGGCCTCGACAGGAGGAATTTTCATCTTCTGCTGCTGTCCATCGGAGTGCTCCTGGCCGCCGATTATGGAAAATATCGGGGAATCTGCATACACAGAAAAATTCTGGAGCAGGATTTCTGGTTCAGGTGGCTGGTCTTCGCTGGGGGAACGCTGTTTGTCCTGATCTTTGGCGTGTGGGGCGGGGCCTATGACGCCAAAAGCTTTATTTATTTTCAGTTTTAAATATTTCGGAAAAAGGATAGAAAAATCATGTCAAAACGAGGAATAAGCGGAATAAAAAAGGGCCTGTCAGTGCTGTGTGTGCTGGCCATGGTCGCGGGGGGCCTGCATTTTGGCAGCAGGCTTGTGATGAACAAGGCAAGCAGAGAACAGTATGAACAGTTTTTTAAGGCAGAACAGGATTTTGACGTGCTGTTTCTCGGCTCCTCCCACGTGATCAACGGGGTGTCCCCGCTGGATTTGTTCCGGGAGTACGGGATCACCAGCTATAATCTGTCCATGCACGGCAACTACGTCGCCAGCGGTTATTATCTGCTGAAGGAGAGCCTGGAGATACTGGAGAAAAAAGGGAGATCCCTTCCAAAAACCGTGGTGTTGGACATCTACGGGGATGATGAGATCGTCTTTGACCTTCACAATGCCTGGGACAGCTTTCCTCTTTCCGCCACAAAGGCCGAGATGGTGAGGAGCCTGGTTCCCAAGGAGGATCAGGCGGCTATGCTGGTGCCGTTTTTTCTGTATCATAACCGGTGGAATGATCTGAGAAATGAGGATTTCCGCCTGTATCCCAGCAGAAAGTACGGGGTACAGCCCCGCTATGAGGTGTGCTATCCGGCGGCTGAGATCGTCACGGATTCTGAGGATATGGCCAAGGCGGCTGAGGAGAAGCTGGCATATATAGACCGGATCAATGAGCTGTGCGAAAGCCTGGGAATCCGGCTGATCCTGATCCATATCCCCTACTCCTACCACCCGGAGCAGCAGAGGGAGGCCAACGGGGTATGCCGGTACGCCCAGGAGCAGGGGATTTTCTGTGTAAACTACATGAATCAGGATATAGGGCTGGACTTTGACATTGACTTCTACGATCAGGGGCATTTAAACGCCGCCGGGATGCGGATTCTGACAAGAGAGCTGGGAAGGCTTCTGGCAGAGACAGGGGCAGAGGACCACAGAGGACAGCCTGAGGAGAAGGTGTGGGAGGAGGAAAACCAGGCATTTATACAATATCGGATGGGACAGCTTGGGGAAGTGACAGATGGAAAGGCATATCTTATGGGCATCTGGGATCCGGACCTTATGGCACAGGTGCAGATCTGGCGGCCTGCCCTGGAAGACCGCCAGATTGGGAAACTGGTGGAACGGCTGAGAGAGGCAGGCCACGAAATCTGTGTGACAGAGACCAGGATAGAGATTGAGGAGGAAGACGGGGAGACACAGGTGTATGATATCTATTGCCGGGTGTACCGAAAGGACGACCCGGATGTGCTTGTGCACACGGCAGGATTTTAATCAAGCAGAGCCGGCAAGCCACGTCTCGTTTAATCTCTGCCGCCGTTCCAGAAAGCGGCTGTTGTCCCTTGTGGGGTGAATCCGGTTGGTCAGAAGAATAAAGAACCGCCTTTTTTCCATGTCCATAAGGATGGAAGTTCCTGTAAAGCCTGTGTGGTACAGCGTATGGGGACCGTATTCCACGCTCCAGCCAAGGGTGCGGCCAAATACCTGTCTCCTCTCCAGCAGTTCAAAGATTTCTTTGTGGAAGATCCGGATGTCCCGGCTGACGAAGGCCCGGACAAAGCTCATGAGATCCTCCAGGGTGGAGAACAGTCCGGCGCTTCCGCTCTCTCCCAGAAGATATGCTTTGGAATCGTGAACCTCCCCGCATATGCAGCCTCGGGCCTGGGTGTACTCTTCCGGGATGAATCTTTCCATATCCGCCTTTGGCCGATAGGAGGTGTTCTCCATGCCCAGAGGTGAAAAAACAGCATCTCTCATAGCCTCCTCCAGGCTCTTTTTGTCCACAGCCTTTATTATCAGGCCCAGGAGGATAAACCCCGGATCTGAATAGCAGAACCTCTTTCCCGGAGGGTTCCCCGGCTCTGTGTCAAAAAGACGCTGGAGAATATTGCCGGGGGTGAGGGTCTTCTTGTCGCGAATCTCCGCCGGAAGCCCGCTGTTGTGGAGAAGAAGGTGCTCCACAGTGATATCCGGATATCGAAACTGTCCCAGCACATCCCCGACGCAGGTGGAGAGGGAGAGTCTCCCCTCCTGGACCATCTGGAGAATCCGGGTGGTAGTTCCCACCGCCTTTGTGACAGAGGCCAGGTCGTAAAGCATCCCCGGAGCCAGTCCTCTGCTGCTCCATGGAGGGACCGCGCCCTGGACGCCTGCGTAAAAGCTTTCCTCCTCCTCTCCTTCTCCACCGAAGCCGTAGGAAGCCCCCCAGACAATCCCTTCCTCAATCATGGTGTTAATCTGCTTATGGATCTGTTCCCGCTGTTCCATGTGATTCCTCCTGCCTTTGCACCGGCGCATGTCTGCCGGCAGGTATACTTATTTCTTCTCTGTGAGCTCCAAAGCCTGGCGGACGCGCCCGCCGGTCTTTTCGAGAGCCGCCCCGGCCTCTTCTAAGCCGCATCGGCCTAAAATCATCACGATAGCCTCCGGCACCCTCATTCCGGCGGCCCGGAGCATCTCCTGGGCGGTCTCCTGGCCGGCTCCGGTGATCTGGGAGATCATGCGTGCCGAGCGCGCCACCAGCTTTTCGTTGGTGGGCTGGAGATGGACCATATAATTCTGGTAAACCTTGCCCAGACGGATCATCACCCCTGTGGAGAACATGTTCAGCACCATCTTCTGGGCGGTTCCCGCCTTCATCCTGGTAGAGCCGCAGATTACCTCCGGCCCCACAATGGGAGCGATGGAGATTCGGGCTTCCTCTGCCATGGGGCTTTTTTTGTTGCAGGTGACGGAGATGCTCAAGGCGCCCAGGCTGTTGGCGTACTCCAGAGCCGACAGCGTGTATGGAGTTCTCCCGCTTGCGGCGACGCCGACGACACAGTCTTTCTCTGTCAGGCCCACGCGCTTCAAATCTTCCACCGCCAGTTCCTTGGAATCCTCGGCGCCCTCCACGGACCGGTACATGGCTTCCTCGCCGCCGGCGATGAGCCCGAAGGCCCGGTCAGGAGACACATTGTAGGTGGGAGTCAGTTCCACCGCGTCCAGAGTTCCCAGACGCCCCGATGTCCCGGCGCCGCAGTAAATGATTCTTCCTCCCCGCCCGAACCGCTCTGCCGCCATGTCTACGGCCTCTGCTATATGGGAAAGTTCCGCCTCGATGGCTTCTGCCACTTTTTTGTCTTCCTCATTAATCAGCCTGACAATCCGGAGGGAATCCAGACTGTCAATATGTTTCGTCGCCTCATTGACGGTCTCTGTGGTCATGCTTTCTATATTTATCATAATGATTATTCCGCCTTTCTCGCTGCCGGCTTTCTCACCGCCGCCTTTATCCTTTCAAGCCTTCCGGCGCGCCTCTCCTTCGCCTCCAGGCGCTCGCTTAAATCACGTCCTCCCACGCCGTAGACCAGATACAGGATCACCCCCGACACCAGCATGATGAATACCATGGAAGCGCAGCGGCGCCCGGTGGCGTTAATATTGTATCCGCTGATTCCCTCGTCCCCTGTCATGTTCTGCATAACCATGGCGTAGGTGATGGCATGGGGGTTGGCAAAGGTTGCCGACATGTCATACTCCGTGAATAAGGAGCGGAAATTTAAAGCCAGCACAGCCAGAACGCTTGGCAGGACAATGGGGAGCTTAATCTGAATCAGAGTGCGCAGGCTTCCGGAACCCAGATTCTTTGCCGCGTCCTCTATCTCATCATCGATGGCATAAAAGGACGCTTTGATCATGCGGATGGAAAAAGGAAGCCTGGTCACGATATAGGCGAGGATAATCAGCGTCCACACATTTTTTCCGTAATACAGATTCTTGTTTCCCACATACCACACGGATTCCGAATTAAAAAAGCTTCTGTAAGAATAGCAGATCAGGACTGTGGGAAGCAGCCACGGGAACAGCATGCAGTACTCCACAATTACGCTTCTCTTTTTATTCCTGTTTTTAAAAATGTATTCGCAGGCGATGACCACGATGACACAGGCAAGAAGGGCCGCCGCTGCCGCGAACAGGAAGCTCAGGCGGATTCCTCCCAAGGTGATATCGTTGGAAAACAGCCCGGAGACGGCGCCCTTCCTCGTAGTCGTCTTGCCGGAAGCGAGAATATAGTCATAATTCTGGGAACCATAATAGTTGATAAGCGTCCAGCTCCTGATATCCAGTTTCTTTCCCCGGACTGATTGATACGTCTGGAAGGAGAACAGGAAAATCATAACCACCGGTATCATGTAGACGGCAAATAATATGTAAGCGTAAATATGGGCCAGAACATTTGCCGCAGGGTTTGTGATTCTCTGCTTCTGAAGCTTTGTCTTGGTCTTTGACACGGAGAGATAGTGGCCCTTCCTCTCGTAGGAGGAAAGGATGGTGAGGAGTACCACCGTAAAACAGGCCAGAATCACCGATAACAGCGCCGCCCGCGCCTGGGGAAAGGCCTCCGAGCCCCCCGATGTTCCCGCCAGCCGGACAATCTCCGGGTTGATGGAGTCATAGCCCAGAAGGGTGGGCGCCGACATGGCGCACAGCCCTGCGATGAAAGTCATTACCGTCAGGGAGAAGAGAGTCGGGATGAGGGTGGGAAGCACCACCGTGCACAGAACACGGAAGGGCTTTGCCCCCATGTTCCGCGCCGCCTCCACCGTATTGTAGTCGATTCCCCTGATGGCGTTGCGCAAAAACAGCATATGGTTTCCTGTGCAGGCGAAGGTCATGGTAAAGACAACCGCCGGAAATCCCGTGAACCACCGGGTGTTAAATCCCGGAATCAGCTTCCCCAGCTCTGAAGTCACGATTCCCGTATTTCCATACAGGAACAGATACCCTGTGACCAGAGCCACGCCGCCGTAGATTAAGGTGGTCATATAGCCAAGACGGAGAATCCGGGCTCCTTTAATGTCAAAATACTCTGTCAGCAGAACGCTGGAGATTCCCACGATGTTCACCGTGACGATCAAAATCAGGGCCAGCTTCAGGGAATTCCACACATAAATCTTCATGTTTCCGGCAAAGAAGAAACGGATGACTGCCAGAGGGTCGGTCTCGCCCTGGGAGTTGGTTGCCGTGAAAATGCTGCTCAGGGTATTCCAGCAGGGGATTACCATAAATCCGAGAAACAGGTAGACAAACAGCGCGCCGCAGACAAGCTTTCCGAGAGCCGACGGGCGCAGGCGGTCTGACAGATGTTTTTTCACGATGGCGCCCCCTCCTTTCCCGCCGGATAGCTCATGATATCGCCGGGATTGATCACGACCTTCACTTTGTCTCCCCGTTTGTGCAGATCCGTGCCGTTATTTTTCTCAACAACCTTTACCTTCTGACAGCCTATGTCGATCTGGTATTTGATATACAGGCCGTAGTATTCACTGCTCTCCACAATCCCCGGAAGTTCCACGTCGTCTGGGTGAATTCTGGAGTTCACCCGGATCAGCTCCAGGCGGATATAGCACTTGTCCGCCTGGTTAAACGCCGCCCCCGCTCTGGCCAGCTCTGCTTTCAACCCCTCTGACAGGGGGTTGATATCGCCGATAAAGTTGCACACAAATTCTGTCCTGGAATGGCTGTACACCTCGTCCGGAGTCCCGATCTGTTCCACCACTCCCTTGTTAAATACTGCGATGTGGTCCGACAGGGTCAGGGCCTCCTCCTGGTCGTGGGTCACGTAGATGGTGGTGATTCCGAATTCCCGCTGCATGTTCTTAAGCTCGTTGCGGAGCTGCACCCGCAGTTTGGCGTCCAGGTTGCTTAAGGGTTCGTCGAGACAGATGATCGAGGGGTTCATAATCAGGGCGCGGGCGATGGCCACACGCTGCTGCTGCCCGCCGGAGAGCTGGGCCACCGCCTTCTTGAGCTGTTCAGGGGTCAAATCCACCTTCCCGGCTATGTCGTTCACACGCTGTCTTATCTCGTCTTTTTTTACTTTCTTAACCTTAAGCCCGTATGCGATATTGTCATAAACGGTCATGGTGGGAAACAGCGCGTAGCTTTGAAACACAATTCCGATGTTTCTCTCCTCCACCGGGCGGTCTGTGATATCCGTTCCTTTTACATGCACGGAGCCGCCGTCCGGCCGGATAAACCCGGTGAGCGTCCGAAGCAGCGTAGTCTTCCCGCATCCCGAGGGACCTAAAAAAGTAAAAAATTCTCCCTCGCCCACGTGGATATTAATCCCGTTGAGCGCTGTAAAGTCTCCAAATTTTACAACAATGTCTTTCAGCTGTATCATAAAAATCCCCTCTTTGCGCCTGATTCAGGTCTTTTCTGTCTAGCTGGACGTGCCTGACTTTGTGATGGTCGCCCAGTCGATATTATCCCAGTCCGGCTCTGCCACCGGGCTGTTTTGATCACTCCAGTAAAAGCCCAGGTTCGTCTGAATGTTATTCCACTCCGCAATGTGCTCATTTACATATTCTAAGTAAGTCATCCCTGTGTCTCCCACCTGGGTGAGAGCCATGTTCTTCTGGCTGGTGAAGATTTCCGGAACCCCATCCGGGTACAGCATCGCCGCCGCGTCCTCGTTGCACGGGAAGGTCCCCCGGTCCTCGGCGATGATGGCGCGGACCTCTGTCGAACCGAACCACTCGGCAAAGGCCCGGACCACCTCTTCCTCCTGGGGAGTGCGTCCTTCCCTTTCCAGGATTCCCATGTACTCGGCGATGTAGTAGGTTCCGTCAGCTACCTTTAAGAGCTCCCAGTTTTCCGGCTGGGTGGTTCCTAAAAGGGGATGCTCCGAGGTGTCCCCCGCGTTCTGGATAGCTCCGTACAGGGCGCTGGTAAAGTAAATGCTCATATTCACATCGCCCCGGTTTAAGGGGTCAAAGCCATAGGTATCTTCCATGAACACCTGCCCGTCCGCGCAGAATCTCCACAGCTTTTTCCAGCCCTCCACGCTGATGCCTCCTGCTTCAGAGCCGGGGTCGACATAAGGATAGAGAAAGGCGTTGTTGGTGTTAGTGTTGGTGGTTCCGCCGATTTTGTTCTGACGATACCAGGTGTAGCCGCTGTCCACGATATCGGACCAGTGTTCAAAGCTCAGTGTCTCTCCGTTGGTTCCATATTCGTCCGTGCGGTACAGGAGCATGACGTTCTGGATTCCCCGCCCGTAAACCTTATCCTCCAGAACATACTCGCCGACCTTGTCGGCCCAGGCGGGCTTCCAATCGGCAATTTTCAGGTTCTCATATTTGCCTTCCAGAATCTGATACCAGAGGGTGTCGTTAAAGCCGTCCAGGAAGTCTCCGTCTTTATTCTCGTTGGCAGCCTGCATAACCGCGTCCGCCCCGTTCACCACGTTGGAGTCATCGATGGAAACCGTAAAACCTGCCTCCGCCGCCATATCCTTCACCATGTCCACCATCTGGGTCGTGTTTCCGTTGGTGTACAGACGGATGGTATACCAGGAGTAATCTTTTTGCTCTTCCCCGGAAGCGCTGTCTGCCGTCTCACCGCCGCCCGCTGCTGCCTTTGTCTCCTCCGTCTTCGCCTCCGAACCGCCGCAGGCCGTCAGCAGCGCCATAGTCAGGGCAACCATGCCAGATACAAATCTTTTTTTCATGCAGTTTCCTCCTCCTTCTTCTTCCGGGCCGCTGCCGCTTTATAGGACAGCCGGCCCTTGACTTTTGGTTATCTATAGTTTACATTCTCAGGGGAAGACGGCACAACTGGATAAAACTGCAAATTGTCTGAGGTATCTGCTTTTTTCACCAAAACCATATTGATTTTCTGTGATTATTTTGCTAAAATATACAAACAATATCACGAAGTGTACAGATTACATGTACAGGAGGGAGGATTTTGACAGGAATGACCAATTATAAAACACGGATTCTGTCCGCCCTGGTTCTCTCTCTGGTTCTTTTTATTCTGGCTCTTTTTTTGTTTTCCTGCCCTCCGTCAGAGGAGAGCCTTCCCGCCGTCTCCGCGCCTTCCGGGGAGGACCGGCTGATTCTCTATACCTCCATGCAGGACGAGGTGATCAGCCCTCTGGTCAGAGAATTTGAAAACCGCACCGGCATCTGGGTATCTGTGAAAACCGGCGGTACCCTGGCGGAGCTGTCCCGGATTTCCTCCGGCGGGGAGGCAGACTGGGATGTGATGCTGGCCCCGGAAGATGTCCTGGAAAGCAGCAGCGAGCTGTTCGCCCCTGCCCGGGATTTGAGTTCTGTCTGTTCCTCTCCCTCTCAAACCGTTTTCCCCTACAGCTGCAGCGATATCGTCATAATCTATAACCCAAAATTGGTCACTCTCTATCCCCCGGACAGCTGGTCCGACCTTCTGGACCCTGTATGGAAGGGGCGGATAGCCGTTTTTGATCCCCGGGATACAGGTGAGGGATATGCGTTCATCCAGGCCGTGAGCCAGGGGCTCTCCCGGTCGGAAGGCGGGGCCGTTGGCGGGACAGCAGCCTCCGGCGGGAGCGGCTCCCCCGGCAGACCTGCTTCTTCTGGCGGAGCAGCCTCCTCCGATGGGATTGTCTCCCCCGATGAGCTGTCCGGGCTTCTATCAGGCCACTGCTTTCCCGATATAGACGAGCTGATACGGGCAGTGGCTGACGGAACCTGCTATATCGGCATTGTCTCTGAGGACGCCGCGCTGCGGGCCGCGGAAGCCGGATATGATATCACCATCGTCCTCCCGCAGGAAGAAACTCCTCCCGTTTCAAACGCGGTGGCGGTTTTGGGCGCCAGCCCCCGCCGGGAGAATGCCGGCAGATTCCTGGCGTTTCTGTCAGATGAGACGATTCAGGAATACTTAGAGGAGCGTTTCTTTTTCCGCCTGTCTCCCTGACGTGACGCCTGAAAGGAAGGTATGTCCATGAAACGATTTTCCCGAGCCGCCGCCCGCTGGGTGGGGCATTCTTTCAAAAACAGAATATTCGCCACCATGCTTTCAAGCACTTTGCTTCTGGTCTTCTTCTGCAATGTCCTGATCATGCAGTATCAGATTAACCGGAACCAGAGGGAGCTTAACGCCCAGGCAGGGGAACAGCTGAAGGTACTGGCGTCTGCGCTGAGACAGACGTTCCGATCTTTTGCCTCCATCGCCGTCTCTCTGGAGAACAACCCCATTGTCCAGGTTTCCTTGAACAAAAAGTACGCGGATTCCAAGCTGCTCTGGCAGCAGCTGTTCCAGATCACGGAGGATCTCCATGAATACGCCCAGTTTGATGTTTTCGATGTGGAGGGGCGCTGTCTCTACACCACCGGCAGCACAAGCTCTCCCGGCGGCTTTCTCCCGGTAAACCAGGGGATTCTCTACGCCGCCAGGCAGTCAAAGGATATGGTTTTTTGTTCCACCGGCGAGCTCTATGAAGGGTACGACACCTTAGCGCCGGGAGCCATATTCGTTTCTGCCAGGACAGTCCGCCACTATAACCAGGAGCTTTTGGGCTATCTGGTGATCTCCATGAACCAGGACCATTTTGACCGCCTTTTCGGCAGCAGCCGCAGCTTTTCCGACCTGCTGCTCCTGGACTCCCGATGGCGCCCTATCTACTGTTCCCAGTCCTTTTTCAGGGCGTCGGGCCAGGCAGAGGAGATGCGGGAATACTTTTTGGCCCATCAGTCCCTGGAGGGCTATGATAAGAATTCCTGCTTTTTCCTCGCCCAGGAGGAGCTTTCGGATTTTTATCTGGTTCTGCCAAAGCCCCGGTTCTACACTGACCAGGCTCTCAGATCCTTCCGGGCGGTCACTGCGCTCATGAGCTTTCTGTGCCTTCCTCTGTGCCTGGTGTGCGCGCTGTTTTTGTGCCGCCATCTGGCGCAGCCCGTCCAGCAGCTGGACCAGGCTATGGCTCAGGTTCAAAAGGGAAATTTCCATGTCAGCCTGTCTTTAAATACTGCGGATGCTGCCGATGAATTCGGGCGCCTGGCATCCAGCTTCAACCGCATGGTGGCAGAATATCGGGAAAATTTAAACCGCCAAAAAGCGCTGAATGAGGCCCAGATCCGCATCCTCCACGCCCAGCTCAACCCCCATTTCCTGTACAACACCCTGGATTCCATCAAATGGCTGGCCGTCACCCACCAGGCCCCTACCATCGCCTCCCTCGCCACGGACTTAGCAGTCCTTCTCAGAGTCAGCGTTTCCGCCGACGAGCTAATTGTTCTTGCCGATGAGCTGGAATTTCTGAACCGGTACATCGAAATTCAGAGCATCCGGTTTGCCGACAGCTTTACATATGAAGAGGCGGTGAATCCCGACTGTCTAAACTGTCTGATTCCCAAGCTGAGTCTGCAGCCTGTCATAGAGAACTCCATTCTCCACGGCGTGGCGGAAAAGGAGGACGGCTACATCAAGCTGACGGCTGCCGTTTCGGAAGACTGCCTGCTTCTGTCTGTGTATGACAACGGCGGCAGGATTCCGCCGGATATTCTGGAGTGGCTCAACTCTAAGGAGAAGCCGATGCTCAAGGGGCATATGGGCCTGTTTAATGTCAACCAGATCATATGTCTCCACTATGGAGATGAATACGGTCTGTCCGGGGAATCTTCGCCGGAAAATTTCAGCTGCGTCCGGGTCAGGCTCCCGATTATCAGAAAGGAGAATTTATATGTTTAAGATCCTGGTGGTTGATGACGAGACGATCATCAGAAGAGGAATCATGTTAGGAGTCGACTGGGCCTCCATGGACTGCATCGTGGTGGGAGAAGCCGCCAACGGCGCGGAGGGGCTTGAGGCGGTGAGGCAGTATAATCCAAACATCATTATCACCGACGTGCGCATGCCCCACATGGACGGCATACAGATGCTGACAGAACTGCGCCGTCAAAACTGCCCTGCCAGCTTTATTCTCCTCACCGCCTACAGCGATTTTGAGTATGCCCGCAGCGCCTTAAAGCTGGGCGCCGTGGATTATCTTTTAAAGCCTTTTCAGACTCAGGAGCTGACCGGGGCTGTCACCCGAATCCGCCAAAAAGAAAAGGAGCAGACCATCCTGACTCCCCAGAATGTTCTGCCCCTGACAAAGGGTGATAAAAGCAAGTATGTCTTAAAAGCCCTGCAGTACATCGCCGACCACTACATGGATGCCGATATCAGCATCACTTCCATCGCCAGCCACCTGGCAGTCAGCGAAAGTCATCTGAGCCATGTGTTTAAGAAAGAGACAAGCTATACCGTCATCGGCTATCTGACCCAGTACCGCATGCACATGGCGATGAAGCTTCTGACAGACCACCGCTATAAAGTCTATGAGGTGGCCGAGATGACCGGTTACCGGGATCTTGCCTACTTCGGACATATGTTCAAGAAAACCGTGGGCATCTCTCCCTCCGAATACCGGGACAGATGTTAGGCTGCAGGGTCAATCCTCTCCGAACAGAAGCTGCCGGAACTCTGTTCGGAGAAATTCTCTCTTTGCGCCGTCTATGGGACCTGACTTTAAAAGCTGGCAGACAACGCCGCCGGCCGCCGGCACAAAGACAGATTTTTTCACCTGAACCTGAGGGCACGTCTGCCCAAGGCAGTCCCGGAATGTCTGAAACATCGCGGGGGATCCCTTCCAGGCGCTTCCGGCAATCACCACCTCTGTATTCTCTTCCGGGTATTCCAGCTTTACCGCGTCAGCCACCTGTCTCGCCTGGATGGCCCCGGCTCTCCTGAAAATATCAACCGCCGTCCGGTCCTGCTCTCCGGCCGCCCGGGCCACCAGCCGGCACACGCCGGAGATCACCTGCCGGTAGCTGCCGCTGTATATTATGGGCACCATCTGCCGCATATCCTGGATTCCAAAGGCATCATACAGAAGCTTCAGAATCAATGTCTCCGGCCCCCGGCCTTCATAGGCGCTGACGGCGGCCCGGATTCCCAGCCGCCCGATATCGTATCCGCTGCCCTCGTCTCCCACCAGGCTTCCCCAGCCGCCTACCAGCCGCCTGCATTCTCCCTTTTCGATGCAGAACACGCTGGAGCCTGTTCCGGCGATGGCCGCAACCCCGCTGTCCTTCACCAGCCCGGCGTAGACACACGCCGCCCCCTCGAAAAGCCGCGTTACCGGCGGGGTTTTCGTCATGCGTCCCAGAACCTCCTGGTAGAGGTCAACCGGGCCGGGACCGGCGAAATACACTGCTTCCAGCGCCTGAGGCCGCGCTTCCCTTAAGCACTCCCTGAGACTTTCCTCCATATGGCCGCGAACCTGGTCGGGAGACGAAAAATTCAGATTCACCGCCCCGCTCCTCCCCACTCCCCGAAGTCGGAAATTCTCGTCGAATAACACGGACATCAGCTTCGTTCCGCCGCCGTCCGCGCTGATATAGTACTTCATCGCTTCTATCCCCGTCTTATGGGAACAGGCGTGGACCAGGCAGTGCGTCCCTGTTCGTCAGTCACCTCCACCCGTATATAGGTGTCGTTAGGCATAAACCGGCAGCTGGCATGGGTGATCCCTTTTCCCCTTGTAACCCTCTCCCAGGAGTACACGGCGTCTGAGTAAAAAACCACCTGCGCCGCCTCCGTGCAGTCCACAACCGCCCGGTCTTCCTCCAGCCGCACGCTCATCATAGGGCCCTGAGTCGCAAGAAAATCTCCCCTTCTGAGAGCCGTCATAATCCCGTCTCTGGTAAGCGCCTCCGCCTTCACCATCAGATAGGAGCGTCCCGCCTCCCCCTCGTAGCGGTGGGAATCATCTGCCGCCATACAGGGGAGATACCTCCCTTCGGCGGCCATCATATCCACAAAATCCCCGGAGTAGGGCCGGCCGTTCCAGGGAACCCCGGAAAAGGTGTTGTAGATCTCCGCGGCGTCGATGTCGCGGAGCTTCAGGACGCGATCCACCCGGTTCAGGGACCAGGAAGGGTGAGCCAGGATGGCGAAGCCTCCCTCTTCATGGATGGCGTCGATAATCTTCTGGGCAGTGAGTCCGGGAGCTCTCCTCACCAGGTCAGGAGCCTTTTCGCACTCGATTCCCACAATGTGGTAAACCCCCTCCTGCACCTTCAGCCCCACGTCGTACTCACAGCCTGCCAGCAGCAGAAAATCCTGGCTCTCCTCTGTCTCCGACCAGACCCAGTGGTCTGTCGCCGCCACAAAATCATAACCGGCATCCCTGTAAAGCGACACCATGTCCTCGTAGGACAGGCGCCCGTCCGAGCGCTGGGTGTGCGCGTGCAGATTGCCGCGGTACCAAGTATTTCCCTGTTCATCTTTCCACATAGTTTCATCTCCCTCTTCCGGCGCAGGCAGCAAAAAACCTTTTGCCCCTAACATCATATTATAAGAGAATTATAAAACCTTTCCAGGTTTTTCGCAACCAGACAAAACTGCAATTATCCTTGCGGAGCTGCTTTTGCATGTTTGATTTAAATGTATGTTTATCTCTCCTCTTCCACCTTATTGAACTGATTCATAAATTCCACATACTCTTCTTTAGACCGGAATCTGGGCCGGTATTCTTCTTTTAGTTTTTTGGCGGCTTTGGCGCCGTCTTTCAGCAGCCGGTATGTGCTGACGGCAAATATCTTGGCTGTCAGGATATATGCCTCGTCTTCGTCGATGACATCGAAATCGCTCTGGTGAAGATTCCCTTTTACGCCTCCTGTCCGGAAGGTCAGAACCGGCATGAGGTGCTGCACATCTCCCACGTCCGTTGAGCCTCCGCTGTGTTCTGCCAAAGGCACTTTTCGCACCGGTTTTCCCGCCAGCTCCTCCACCGCATCTGCCAGCTCCGGGGGAAAGCACTGGGGAAGCTGGGGGAGATATCCCGGCATGGTCTCAATTCTGTATCCTGCTCCCAGGGCGTAGGCTCCCGCCTTAAACGAGCGGTCCGTCTTCTCGGCGGCGTCCGCGAAGGCTTCCAGAGTCTTTCCCCTCACCAGTGTTTCGATCACCGCCTCGTCGGGCACCACATTGACCAGGCTGCCTCCTTTTGTCATGATCGGGTGGACTCTCACGCTGTCTTCGTCCCGGAAGGTCTCCCTGTTGAGGGCCAGGGCCTGGAGTCCGAGAGAGGCGGCGGATAAGGCGTTGACTCCCTGTTCCGGCTTCGCCGCCGCGTGGGCCGCCTTTCCGAAGATGCGGATCACCTTAGACACAAAGCCGTTGTTGCTTCCGCAGCCTACATCGGTTCCGCCGGCAGAAGTATGATGAGCCAGACAGGCATCTACATCGTCAAACGCGCCGATTCGAAGAAGCTCGCACTTTCCTCCGCCGTACTGAATCTTCCCCTGCTCTATGAGAGTATTTTTAAATTCCACCTCCCCGTATTCCTCCGCCGGAACCGCGAAGAAGACGACCTGGCCATCCAGCTTGTCCGCGATCTCCTGACGGCCCAGGGCCAGAGCCGCGCCTACAACCCCTGCCAGCTGCGCGTGATGGCCGCAGCAGTGGGCAGCCTGGGTTTCGGGATTGGAATGGGCGTGGCCGGGAATCCGCAGGGCGTCCAGCTCCCCCAAAAGAGCCAGGGAAAAATTCCCCCTTTTTTCCTGGTTCAGATACGCTTTCACTCCGGTAATTGCCAGCTTGTCCTGGATTCTCTCGGAACATCTGCCTATGATCTCTCTGAACTTTTCGCTGGTGCGAAACTCTTTGTATCCAAGCTCCCCGTGATTGTAAATATCCTCCGCAAACTCCAGGATAGTTTCCCGGTTCTCCTCAATGATTTCCACGATTTTTTTCTCAACTGCATCCATAGTGATCTCCTTTTCAGCTCTGTTATGCCTCCATACCATGATATGCCCTTCCCCGGCCAGTCCCCGAAAATCAGCGGCAAACCGGATAGCATGCAGTCCGGGTTACTCCCCCAGGTAATACTCTTCCATCCCTGTAAGCGTCTGCATCTTCTTTCCGCATTCCGGACATTCATAAGTCCCGAAGCAGTATCTTAGGTATTCTTCTCCTTCTTTGTCCCCCAGCAGGGCAAAGAGGTTGAACAGCCACAGCTCTGTCTTCTCCAGGCTTTTTCCATCCCACGTCTCTTCCGGAACCTTTGCCGCCTCAATCCGCTCTGCGGGGTCAAAGCAGCCGAACTCGATTTCTTCATCACAATTCTCGCAGTCCGGACAGATTATGTAACAGGAGTCGAAGGAGGAAAGGAAAAGCATAAAGGCCAGCCTTCTCTCCCCCAGAATCGCAGCCGCGGCCGTGGCAAATTCCCGCTTCTGCCAGACATCTTTCTTCTGGATATAGTCCATGTGCGCCGCCATAAAATCCATGGCAATCAGGCGAATCTGCTTGGCGGCATTCTCATAGCTCTCACAGACGGATTCATCTTCCGGCCGGTTCCCGTACACGTCTGTGGCAAGACAGCTTCCTGCCGCCGTGATGCCCTTAAGACACCACTCCAGATCCCCCTCTTTTTCCCAGGCCTCTATAAGGCTGGCCAGCCATGGCAGCGTCAGCCAGGTGGCAGAATAAAAACTCATCTGGTGCCACAGGGTTTCACAGAGATTATCAAAAGCGATCTCATAGTTTGTCTTAGGCGCGCGCTCCATACGGCGCAGCTTCAAAAGCTCCGGCGCCTCCTTCCGCTCTCCTGTGACGGCAGAAAGATACTCTCTCACATCCCCGTAGGCACCCCTGTAAGACTCCCACAGAGGAGAATCCAGGGGAATGAGTGTGTAAGGATACTGCCCCGGATTTCTCCGCGCCGCCTGAAAGGGCGCGCCGTTTTTGTCCTGCGCATTCTTCTCCGCCCCGGAGGCCGCATGGCTTTTCCTCTGCTCGTTCAGGAGGTGTTCCGGAAGATGGATCTCCGGTATGGGGCAGTTCTTGAAGCACTCCCCATCCTGTATCATAGTGCCCTCCAGAGACAGGCAGGTGAGGCGGAAGAGCTTTAGGATATGCTCCATATGCGCCAGGGCCGAACAGCGCAGCAGGCTGAGGTTTTTTAAGCCTGTCAGATTGTCCAGAAATGTGCAGTCAAATATTCCGCAGTCCGAGATTTCCAGGCTCTCCAGGGCGGTGCAGGTGGTTAAAAATGAGAAATCATTGACTTTCACCCCGGACAGAGTCAGCTTCTTGAGGCGGGACATTTTCCCGACGGCGCTGAAATCTCCGCTCACGATCTCCAGCCGCCGGGGAAGAGGGCCGTCATAAGCCGTGCTCTGGCCAGAGGCCGTGCCGCAGCAGGACAGATCCTTGATCTTCTGAAAATCATGGAAATTCTCCGGCGCCCTGCCGAGGGTCTGTACTATGCCGGCAAGCAATGTCTGGTCAATTGTAATTTTTTCTGTATCCATCTTTCCTTCCTCCTCAAATCCGCCAAACCTTTAAAAATTGCGTGTTTTTTCGCAGAAGAGGCAACGTCGGTCCAACCGCTGATTTCTTCAAGACAGGAACTTAACATTCTAACATTCCCTCCCCCTGCGTCGACGCGCCAGATAACCGTCACTTTCTATATTTTACCATCAGTGGGCATATTTTTCAATCGCAACCTACTTATCTGAAACAACCTGTTTGCCCACAGCAAATCGTAACCTATCGCAAAAACTTATCTAAACTTATAACCTTTCTGATGCGTTTGCCGCAGGTTTAACACCCACTGGTTCTCTGCCTGGTATTTTTCGCAGAGATGGATTTGGCCAGTATGCTCCTGTGACGCAGGACCGGGTCACCGCCCACGGCGGAGGCGGTCTCCCGCAGATCCTAAGCCTCTGTGGGTCAGATGATAAACGGCCTCCCAGGGCAGGAAGGCCGAATTGACATCAATATGAAAACCTGCTGCTTGATTTTTGAACATACGTTCTGAATTCAACAGGTAATTTATGGATAAACAGGCCCCAGGCTGTTATCGGGGACCTGAAAGTGCGTCTTTTCCGTGGGCGATCTGGCTGTCCTCCCGGCACAGCTTCTCAAACTCTGCTGTCAGGATAAGGCTCTTTTTGTAAAAATGCTCTCCGGCGGGAGTGACTGTGAACTTACGGTTTCCCCGTTCCAGCAGCATGTCTGCCATTTGACTTCCCGGCTTTTTCTTTAGTATAAAGCCATCAGAGGATTTTTGCAATCACTTCCCCGTTCTCCGGCATCGGCGCGCCGAAAAAGCCGCAGACGCTGGCGCCTGCGTCGGACAGAGTGTGTCTCACTCCTAAGGGGGCTCCTTCCACCCCCTTTTTCCAGAACAGAAGCGGCACGTACTCCCGTGTGTGGCGGCTGTGCCCGATGGACGGGTCGTTGCCGTGGTCTGCCATGACAAGAAGAACATCTGTTCTGTCCATCCTTCCTATCAGGCGGCTGATGCCCCTGTCCGCCTCTTCAAGAACCCTCCGGTACTCCTCCGGGGACTGGCTGTGTCCCGCCAGGTCGGTCTCCTGCACATTGGTGCAGATAAAGCCTGTGTCCATCTGTTCAAATTCCCCTATGGTGTGCTCCATGCACTCTTTTACAGGCACGCAGGAGATGCTCTTCCCCATGTCGTTGGCCACAATGTCCGCCACCTTTCCGATTAAGACCACGGGGATGCCGGCGCGGGTGAGGATGGTGGGAACCTGCACCTCCTTGTTCACGCCGTAGCCTAAGTGCAGGCACTGATATCCCCGCTGATAGGATCTGGATTTTGCAGAAGCTATGCCGATGAATCTTCCTTCCTTCACCTCTTCCGCCGCCCACAGATCCTCCATGGTGTTGCCTCTGCCTCCGAACACGATGACCCGTGTGACGGTCACCACCTCCCTGACCAGCCTGGCGATCTCCAGCTCCTTTTCAAAGGAGATAAAGTCCAGGGGAGCCGTCACATTGTAGCACATGCCCAGGTCCGCCTCCAGGTTATCGGCTATGGTCACATACTTGTCACACACCACGTACCGAAGCCCCTGATGGCAGATGATGTCCGCCTGGTGGCCGCCGGCTTTCAGGCGGGCAGCCACCGCGTCCGCCTTCTCCTGAAAGGGGTGGCTCTCCGGTTTCCTGGGGCGGGTTCCCATGATCTCCTGATGGCCCATGAAGGTGTCGGCCCCATAGTGAAGGAGCCTGGCCTTTCCGTAATTGGCAGACGGCGAAAATTTCATGTTGAGGCTTTCAGAGCCCCAGGCGTTCATGAGCCCCAGCCGCTCCAGGGCAGGCAGCTTCATGTCCGGGCAGCTTTTAAGAATACTTCCCACCGTGTTGGCGTTCTCGTCTCCGGGGCGGAAGGATCCGGCATCCTCCATGGCCCCGATTCCCAATCCGTCCAGCACAATTATCACAAATCGTTTCAAAATCCGTCCTTCTTTCTTCCCTGACTGTCATAGATCCCTGCTATCTCCGGCTTTCCGGCGCGGAGCCCTCTTACGAGGACCACGTCGCTTCTGGTGACAAATATCTGGAACCGGAATGCCATAACCACCGTCTCCCCCACTGCCCGCTCTCTGGGAATCTGGAAATGGTAGTCGATGCTCTCGGCTGACGGGGGGATCACCTCCATCTCCGTTCCCCTTTCCGCGCTCTCTCCCACCAGCGCATGCCTCAGATGGGACCTTCGGTAGTGGCCCCCGCCGAAGCAGCAGGCATTGCCGAAGAAGTTGTGGGAGATCTCGCTGACATAGACCACCGCCGGCCGTTCCTCCAGGTCGTGGTCCGCGTGCATGGGGGTCGTCCCGCTCAACCCGTGGCCCGGCTCCCCGCAGTTGCCTCCAAAGCATGCCATCTTGTCCAGCGTGCGGCAGCAGGTGGCGGATGGGGTGTTGATCAGGGACGTTTCCACCCCGCAGGCCCTCAGAATCTCCGCGCCCTTTAAGACCGTGCCCAGGTTCTTGGAGGGCATGATATCTCCGGCTTCTTGGTCATAAAAATAGCATGGAAACGACGTGATTCCCCTGATCTCTATATGGGGGCAGTGGGTTTTTATCCAGACAGCCGTGTCCCAAAGCTCTTCCAGGCAAAACCCGGCGGACTGTCCGGAGTAGATCATATCCGACTCGCCGTACACGCGGACCATCACCGCCTGCCTCTTCCCCAGCTTTGACGCCGCCGCCTCAATCTCCCGGGCCTTTTCCCTGGAATAGATGGTGATGACCTTCGGCCCGTAGTCCACCAGGCGCTCTGTAAAGCTTTGGGGCGGCTGCACCAGATGCCCTGCGTTGCCGATGGGAATCTGGTGCTGCATCATGGTCAGGGCCTCCCTGTAATCCACCGCCACCGCCCCCTCGTAACCTATATTTACCAGCTCCTTTGCCAGGTACGGGTTTCTGCCCGCCTGCTTCAGCATGAAATACAAGGTTACGCCTCTGTCCCTGGCCTTTTTTAACATTTTTCCCGCATTTTCAAGGAACGTATCCACGTCGATCACATAGGAGTCGGGAAGGATATCACCTCTCCGGTGCAGGAAAAACGCCGCATCTACCAGGTTCTTATTCCTCTTGACTGTCTGATGGAGAAACATCTGCGCTCACCCTTTCCATGGCTTCTTTTATGATTCTTATAACCGTGTCTGTTCCTGCCCGCATGGGATTGATGCGGATCATCCTGCGCTCCAGCAAAGGGTCTGCCTGGCGGAAGGTGCCGGATATCCGGTAAAACATGGGAACCAGCTCGTATTTCGACTCTGCCCCCACAGGGTTTGGCGCCGCGCCCAGCTTCTGGGCTTCCCGGAGTACCCTGTGGGCGATCTCCTCCTCAAATTCCACCAGCAGCACCTTTGACTGGGCGTTGGCGAGAAAGGCGTCTCTCACTCCCGCCACTTCCCCGGCTTTCAGCCGCTTTGCGCACTCCTCCCCCACCTGGGCCTGGACTGCCAGGGCCACCGGGGCGTAGGTCAGGCCGCGGAGCACATCCATGGCCTCGTGTCCCTGGACCTGCATGCCTCCCGAATAATTTTCCTCTGTCAGCTTGTGAATGTACTGTTTTTTCCCTATGATGATTCCGACTCCCTCCGGCCCCAAAAGCTTGAATGATGAAAAGCAGGACAGGTCCGCTCCGCACTGAACCCCTGTCCGCTCCTCCTTCATAACCGCGTAGTTGTCGTCTGTGAGAACGGGGATGTTCTTTTTCTTCTTGATCCTGGAGATCACCGTCTCCATGTCATATCTGTCGTCAGGCTTCTGTCTGGTATACTGCACCAGGGCGCCTTTTATGTCCTTCTCCTGTTCCAGCACCTTGTCGATCTGGAGGAGGTCGTTAAAATCCGCCTCCACCGGCATAAGTCCCAGCATGGACAGGGTGGTCTTTGTGGTGCTGTAGACAGGGGCCTTGTGAATCAGGAGCTTGTCGCCGCATTTCACCATGGCGTGAAGCCCCAGCCTTATGGCTCCGCTGCCCGCTCCTCTCACCAACATGGCGCTTTCTGCGTCAAAAATCCTGGCGATCACCTTCTCCGCCCTGGCGGTGGCAGCCGGCTTGCCTGTCTCCGGAGAGATGCCCAGGTCGCCTCTGCTGAGAGACTGGCTGCCCTGGAATTCCCTGGTGATGCTGTCAACCACTTTGAACTGAAGCTTTGCGGCCTCCTGGACAGTCAGGCTTCTCAATGGATAAGTCTGCATATTATTACCCTCTTTCTTTTACCCTTAATCTCTTTCCAGAATCCGCCCTGGGGTATGGATCAGCATGGAAGCAATGCTCTCCCCGGACACTCCCTGGGCGCTCAGCATGGGAAGGAAGTCTGTAAACAAGTAGGAATACCCCCGTCCGCCTCTGAATTTTAAATGTGATTTTCTCGTGATGTCCATGGAGAGAACTACCTGGGAAATCATTCCCCTGTCCTGGATTTCCTTAAGGGCTTTTGCCCGGAAGGAATCCGGACAGTAGCTCTCTTTTCCCACGGTGTCAAAGCCGATATTCACTCCTGTATCCAGGACGGAAAAGATGACATCCATATCCTGGGACAGATCCATGTGGCCGATGACGATTTTCCCGGGCTTTACGCCCCGCTTTATGAGAAATTCTGCCTGCTCCCTCCCCATGGTTCCCAGAGTGGTGTGGGTGGTCACAGGCGCGCCTGTCATCGCGGCTGCCATGGCGGCTGCCTCCAGGATCTTTTTCTCCTCCTCCTTCATCTCCTGCCTGCTGGTTCCCACCTCTCCCACGGCCTGGGCGCGAAGGCTGCCGCCGTCGATTCCCGCCTCCAGCTCCTTTGCCATAAACTCTGCCAGCTCCTTTGCCGTCTTCTGGCGGACCCACGAAGGCAGAAACGGTTCCTTGTAAAACCCGGCGCATGGCAGGATGCTGATTCCCGATTCCCTTGAAACCGCCTGTATGTAGGCGGCGTCTCTCCCCATCCCGTTGTTGGTCACCTCCAGAATATTCCTGACGCCGTATTGGTAAAGCTCCTTTAATTCCTTTACCGTCTCCGCAAAACAGTCCAGGCGGCAGTCCTCATCCTTCTTTATCCCGGATAAGTCCAGAGTCATATGTTCGTGCATCAGCGTATAGCCGCGGCGGAGGATGCTTCCCCTGGCCGCCCCGGTGTTCTTCCCCTTTTGCCCGCTCTGTCCGTCAGCTGTCATAAAGTCCCGCCTCCATCACCCCGTAAGGGAAATACGCGTCTATATTTCGAAAATACCTCTCCACCAGCTCGTCCTTGACTGCCGGAAATCTTCTGGCAGCCATAAACAGCCGCCGGATCTTCTCCGGCTCTGACTGGCACATCAGGACATAGCCGCTTGCCAAACCGCCGTCGGGGATGCAAAGCGCCGTGGCCCCGGCCATATTGGCCGCACGGACAAAGTACTTTCCGCTTTTTTCCTGGAGGGCCTTTGTCTCCTGGTCAAAGTGGCCCAGGATGC
Source organism: uncultured Hungatella sp. (assembly GCA_910577935.1). Taxonomy (GTDB): domain Bacteria; phylum Bacillota; class Clostridia; order Lachnospirales; family Lachnospiraceae; genus UBA3402. The sequence goes on from CAJTOT010000001.1 coordinate 31,221, forward strand.
TGTCCCCCAGTCCGTCCACGTCGATCCTCTTTTCATAGTGGACCACCATGTCACAGGAAGGCAGCTGCTCCTTTAAAAAGGCGATCATCGGCTCCCGCTCATTGCCTGGGGGAGGGAATTCCCCGGCTTCCAGGACTATTCCTTCTGTCTTCCTGCCTTCTGCCTCCCCTCCTCCGGCGAGAAAGTGTTTTGCCCTTTCTTCCAGCCAGCCGGGACAGACCACAGACAGCGGGGGCTCCTCCCCGGAGCTTTCCCCGGACAGGCCAAATCCCAGCGTCGTCTGCGCCGCCTCCTCCAGAACCTCTAAGTCTCTGGCTATAAATCCCAGGGAAGGCGTAAACCGCAGGCTGTCCGTGGAGCTCTTTTCATGCTTTTTCATGTGCTCCCTCTCCAGAAGGGGGCTGATAAACCCATAACAGTTGAGGCTCATGGCCGGCGCCAGCACGGAGCCGCCTCCGTCTGTGCCGATTCCCAGATCATTGATGCCCAGAAACACATTGACTGCTGTTCCGCTGCTGGAGCCGGTCATGGGGCCGCCTGTGAGGGGGTTTTTGATCATCATGTCCACGGCCCTCCCGTTGACGCTGCACCGGTCCAGGGTGTGGAGCTCAAAGCCTTTTCCCCTCAGGGTTCTCAGGAGCCTTACTGGGATGGGGGCCATATCCTTCACTCCCAGATAACGGACTTTCTCCTGCCGCTCTACGGCGTGGATCGCCTGGGGATAGACCTTCTCCACGGAGCCATAGGGATCCTTCAGGGCCAGAAAGGTCTGCTGGGCCAGCCTGACGGCGCGCTTCATCCCAGTATCCCCTTCATGATAACGGGAATCACACGGCTTGCCGCCTCCGGGACAAACCCGAAGGCTTTCTTTCCCTCTTTCACGGCAGTGAGAATCTCCTCGTCCTTCAAAACCTTTCCGACCATGGCCACGGTGATGCACTTGTCCATGCCGTTCATGGCGATGGCCATGCCCAAGGCGCCTCCCGCCCCGGTCTGGCAGGAGCCGAAATAATAGTCTGCCTGGCCGCTTTTTAAGGCCATGGCCGCCTGCAGATCCGGCATGACGGTGACTTCCACCCGGCCGTTTCCGTACTGTTCAATCAGCTCCCCGTTCTCTTTCTTGTTCAGCGCTCCTCCGACTACAATCTTCATCCTTGTCTCCTCCGTTTCTCTCTGAATCACTTAAATTAAAGAAAGTCCTAAAAGCTTAATAAGGTTTGCCACAAATCCCATGGCTATAGTGACTACAGGCCCTACTGCCATGGGGATCAGGAAGGGCTTTTTGGCGCACTTGTTCATCATCCACACGATCATCACAATCATGGAGCCCACGTAGGACATTCCCACTTCGTTCATGATGGAGGCAGATGCGGTAAAGCCTCCCACCAGCAGGGCCACCTCCAGAATCTGGGACATGGCGTTGCGGATGTGGTCTCCAAGCTCTCTCAGGGCCGGGAACTTGTCCAGCATATTTCCCACGCTTCCCAGGAAAAAGGTTTCCACAGTGATAACCGCCGCGCCGCTTACAAATGCCAGGACACAGGTTACAGGGGCGGAAAGCCCCAGGGAAGCGCAGAACATCCCCGCCGCCACGGAGAAGTAGGCGCCTGCCGGTGAAAATACGCCGGTTACAATGGCCGTGGTGTACACCAGAGGGATGTAGCCCACCGCCCTTATGCAGGACACCAGCGCAGCCTGGGCAAACTCATGCTTCATCTGCAGAGGCCCGGAGATGACATCGGTGGTCAGCAGGCACTGGGAGGAGGCCGCGGAAAGAAGGCCGCCCATAACCAGAAAATACATCCAGTTCTTCTTGATCCGGTTTACATTGTCCGCGAAAATATTGGTAAGATCCGCGCCGATGGCCTCGCTCTTCACCCGCACCGTAAACAGGATCATCACGATGGTGCCTGCCAGCATGGCCATGCCGTCTGCGTTGAGAGACAGCTTCAGTTCTCCGAACTGGAATACGCCGAAGTTCTTTATGAGCACGTAGACTGCCAGGGTGACTGCCGCCGTCACGGCTCCCTTTTTCACCCCGTGCTGATATGCCGTGGCCAGGGCCGGGAAGATGGCAAAGGTGGCCACCACAATGTCCGCCACGTTTCCTATGTATGGCAGGAAATTCACAGGGAGGGAGGCAAACAGCCCTGATATGGATGACATGAAAGCCACCACCAGGATTCCCCACACTGCCCCTGCCGCCGCCGAGATGACGGTACCTTTCGGGGAATCCGGGCACCAGGTTCCGATAATGTCTCCCATCAGAAGGAAGGTGTGGATGATGATGATTCCCATGGCTATGGAATTGGTGAAGCCGAATCCCACAATCAGCCCGAAGCTGACTGCAAATGACGTGGCTGCCAGGGACTTTCTGTCCATTCTCCCGCTGAAATATTCTGTGTACACAGGGCGGAAGCCGTCATTGTACACTGCTACGTTTTTGTTTGCCAAAATCGAAGACATGGCGCCGATTCCGGCTGCCAGCAAATAGTTCAACATAATTGTTCCTCCATTTTTGTTTGTTGTCAGTTTGCTATTGTTGGTATTTGGTGCTGCTTATTCCTGACTGTCCCCGGGTCCCGTCTCTATCCTCCTTTCTTCTGCCGCGGCCCTGCCGGCCTGTCAAGCTTCATCTATTTCCGTCAAAAGGTTACACAAGTGTATGGTCAAAAAGTCTGCCTCCGCCTCTGTAAACTCTGCAGGCGCGGCTTTCAGGATACTGTCTCTTAAGCGGACCGCCTCCCCGAAGCAAGGCTCTCTCCTCACCGTCTCAAAGACCCCGGCGTCGATTGCCACCTCCCCGGTCTTTCCCCGCTCCATCCGGTCTGCGGCCATGGCGAGGTGGGTGATGAACATGTTCAGCTTCTCCCCCTCCCTGTCCCCCGGCTCTTTAAGCATAAGCTCTGCCGCCTCCGCGCAGAAGGCGGCGGTGTTCTCCGATATTATCTCTGCCTGAATCATCAGATCCAGCCTCTCCTCAACAGTTTTTCTTAACTCAACGGTTTTCTTTAAATCCATGGCGCCTCCGTTTATCTCAAGATGTAAATCCTATCCATGTTTTCCATGAATATACATTTTTTTGTATATTGACTTCTATAAATAGAGAGTCCTTTTAGCCGGACTCCCTGCGCCCACACGCCCGGGCTGCCCCAGACAGGAGGTCTAGAAATAAGGCCTTCTCTTGCCTGACCTGACTTCATTCAATATCTTCAAGGTCACTCCTACGCTGATGTTCTTCTTAAGCAGCTCCGCCAGGGATGCACTGCCCTTCTTTATGACGATCACTGCCGTGGAAAACTGATTGTTGTACTCGTCCTCCTTGAGAAATACCATGTTCCACTGGCTTAAGTAGCGGTCTTCTATGGTTCCGTCATAATTCCATACGCCGGCGTCGATGGTTCCATCCAGCAGGGCGGATATGGTCTGCTGGGTCCTGATGTTCACCTTCTCCACCTGCCTGTCCCTGATAAGATTCTCGGTGATGCGGCTCTGGTCCAGGGAATCTCTGTCGTAGGCCACCCTCATGCCGTCGCAGATTCCCTCTGCCTGCCGGTCTCTCAGAAGCAGGACATGTCTGGACAGATAGCTGCCGGCCCCGAACTCCATCAGAGTCTCAATCTCCTTCCCGCAGGCGACGGCGTGCTCTGCCGCGTACTGGGATGTGACCGCGAACTGGTAGGTTCCCGACTCCACCAGCTGAATTCTCCCCACGGCCCCTCTGGCATATGCCATGTTAAATTTAAGCCTGTCCAGCTGGGCGTACACCGCCGTGGCAAAGCCTTCATAGGTGGCGGAATAAGGGAGAGGCATGATGCCCATAATCTCCTGCTGGACACAGTTTTCCTGGAGCTTGCCGTAGTCCAGGGCTTCTATATAGGTCCCCTGATGTCCGTGGTGGGTCAGGCGGACCGCCCCGATATCTTTTAAATAGTTAAACGCGTTCTGCATGGTCCCCCTGGAGACCTGAAACTCCTCCTGATAATAAGAAATAGGCGCTACGCGGTCTCCCACGTCTTTGGAGAGCAGATTAAGGGCCAGATTGCTGATGGTAACCCCTTTTTTCTGGTACAGGATCTGGTTGGCATCGGATTTCATAAAGGCATCCCCTGAAATATGTTCTTTGGCATGAATTGAATGTTCATTATTTTGTACTTTATGTAGGAAATTTTACCAGTGATTGTGCAATCTGTCAAGTATTTTCTTCTGAATTTTATTTTTTTGGTGAAATTGTGTTGCTGTTCAGGTAGGTCTGCGCACTGGCTGCGCTGACCGTAATGATAATCTGGGCGGGCAGGCAAAAATCCCATCGCCGCAGGCAATTTTCATGGATTTTGCTGGTTGCTGTGAACGCATGTGAACAGTAACGAAATTGCGGGAGACAGTCCGGATAGGTCAGAGCGTTTACCCCGGTGACCGTGGGAAAAACCAGCGGCCCAGGCATACGGCCCCCTGGGGAAGCGATTCTAAATGGCCGTATGCAGTAACAGCTTAGGGGGTATCTGAGCTGTCATCATTGTTTGCCAAATTGAACAAATTTATCTCTGCCAATATTTGATTTTTTCCTGTCCATATTGTATAATGACTATCAGCAAAAGGGTATATTTTAAAGCACCATTGCGGCAAAGGAGGATTTTATGTATGGACAACCAGTTGATATGGAGAGATGAGTTTAATATAGGGATAAAGATCATTGATGATGAACACCAAAAACTTTTCCAGATTATCAACAAGCTTTTTGCCCTTGGAGGGGAAGAGGCAAAGAGCAGGCAGGCGTGTCAGGAGGGGATCAAGTATTTTAAGACACACGCATTGAAGCACTTCGAGGACGAAGAGAAATACATGGAATTAATTGATTATGATGAACTTGAGATGCACCGCCGTTTACATAAGGGATTCAGAGAGAATTCCCTTCCGGCATTAGAGAAAGAATTGTACAGGGAAGACTACTCTCCCGCGTCGATGGAACATTTTCTGGCTGTCTGCGCCGGCTGGCTCATCGGGCACACCCTGACCGAGGACCTGGCCATCACGGGGGAGCGGATGAGCAAGTGGGTAGGTCTTCTGCCGGAGGAAGAGCTCGCTGCCATGGAAGAGGTGATCCGCAGGCTTTTGCAGAACATGTTCCAGCTGAATGCCCAGGTGATCAGCAGCACCTACGGCGGGGAGAAATTCGGCAAAGGAGTATATTACCGTCTGGTCTACAGCCGGGAGCAGGATGATAAAAAATGGGAAATCTTTTTGGTCTTTGAAGATAAGATCCTGCTCAACACCGTGGGACGGCTTATGGGCATCAAATCCGACAAGCTGGATATTATGCTGCTCAACGCGGTGAGATACACGGCATGTCAGTTTGTGAGACGTGTCATGGACCATTATCCGGCCATCCACTCCTACGACATGACAGAAGAAAACCTTCTCACATATGAGCAGTTCCATGAGATGTTTGAAAAGAAAAAGCCCCAGGTCAGTCTTTTGTTCAGCACAGACGAGGGATATTTTTCTTATTGCGTTGTCGCGCCCCATCTCCTTGAAAATGGTATCAGGACTCCTCTTGACGCAGCCAATGCCATGAGCGAAATTGAGAAATACCTTGCCGAGAAAGAAAAAAATATAAAGCGGAAAATTCTCATTGTAGATGATTCCATGACCATACGTCAGGGGCTGAAGAGGCTGCTGTCCGGGGATTACGACGTTTCAGAGGTGAGCTCCGGGGTGGCCGCAATCCGGGCCATTACGCTGGACAGACCGGATCTGGTTCTCCTGGATTATGAGATGCCTGTCTGCGACGGAAGCCATGTGCTGGAGATGCTCCGGTCCGAAAGGACATTCGAGGATATCCCGGTTATCTTTCTGACCAGCAGAGATGACGCGGAGAGCGTGAAAAGGGTGCTGTCCCTGAAGGCAGACGGATATCTGTTAAAGTATTTAAGGCCCACGGATATCAAGAAAAGAATCGACGAGTTTTTTAACGATAAGAAACATCTGAGTTTCTGCGGATGATAAATACGGCCTGCCTTCACGGATATGAGGGCAGGCTGTGTGTCGATTATGCCTTGCTCAGAAATCGCTGTCTGATGCTCCGGACTATGCCTATACGGTTACATCCACATTTTTTCCGGGCTCGGCCGCCGGTTCTGCGGCTTCCCCGGATCTATCATAAGAAGAATCCCGGGGGATGTCCCCGGATGCCGGAGATGCCTGCGCCGCCAGTTCAGCCTGGTATTTTCCCTCTTCGCTGATTTCCACAGAGTCAAAACTGCTGTCTTGCCGGTTTTCGTCTCCGGACTCGAGACGTTTTTCTCTCTCTTCTCTCTCCTCCTTCCGCGCCTTGATCAGTTCTTCCTGGCGCAGTTCTTCCTGCTTCTTGGTCTCAATGGCTTCCTGCTTCATCCCCTGGGCAGTCTTTTCGCCGTAATCTTCTGCCTGGTCTTTCATCCCGGCGGCATATCCCAGGGCGCGCTTTAGTTTCTCCGTATCCCCTTTGTTCTCCGCCTCCTTCGCCACGTTCATGGGAGTCGATATCAGGCGGGCACTGATATCAGCCCCTGCCAGACCTTCCATTGTTTTTACATTCATGGGCAACCTCCTTCTTGCAGTTGTATACTTAATGGAGCCCAATCCCTTTTGACTATGCTCCTGACTGTTGTTTCGGCGTCTTTTTGAAGAAGCTTATGAAGTGGGCACATACGGTTTTTTTCATGTCATATGCGGTTCTCCGCCTTTTCCTCCCGGCAGTACAGCGGCAGCAAGACCGATATGGCAAACACGCCCTGTCCCTTCTCCACATGCACTGCCCCGTTGTATTTTGCCGCCGCCGACTGGATATTTCCCAGGCCCAGACCGCGTCCTCCGGCGCGCTCTTTTCTGGTTTCTCCTCCGTTTCGTCTGAGACCCTCTCTCTCTGAAGCCCCATCCCGGGGCATGATGTTTCGCACCTCCAGAAAAAGACATTTTTTGATGGCGCCCAGATACACCTGGATAAACGGTGTTTCCCCTTCAGGCGGCTTCCGGCAGGCTTCCAGAGCGTTGTCCAGGACATTTCCCAGGATAATGCACAGGTCGATCTCCTTCACCGGACAGCTTTTAGGCAGCCTGGCATCGCACTGCCAGCGGATGCTATGGGCTTGCGCCTGCCGTCTTTTATGGTAGAGAAGGGCGTCGATCACCAGGCTTCCGGTAATCTCATCGCCGGCCTCCACCCCTCCCTCCTCTGCCATCTCTTCCAGATAAATGACCGTCTTCTCCCACTGCCGGTTCTGCGCCAGATTCTTCAGGGCTATGACATGATTTTTCATGTCGTGTCTCAGGCGTTCCATACGGCTGTACTCTTCCTCCATCATCTGGTAATACATCACCTGGGACCGGTACTGCTCCCTGACCTGCTCCGCCCGGTCAAGCCTGTCCATCCCGAACACGAGAAAGGCTGCCGCCGCCATGACAAGCCCGGTGAAAAGACACATGGCGCCGTGGCTGAAAAGCTGGTTTTCATAGAGACCATATTTCCCCCACGCCTGGACCATAATCCCGTTGCTGGCCGCCCAGTTGACCAGATCCGTCACAAGGGCTATGAAAAAAAGAGGGATAGTCAGAAAGAGATACCAGCTTTTCCTCTTGTCTGTGAGCACAGGCTTGAGAGGCTTTGACAGCAGGCAGACGGCTGCGATTCCTGCCGCGTAAGTCACCGCGGTGATACTTCTGCCTTCCCAGGCTCCCAGCGCCGCCGACTGTCTGCCTCCTGTGAGAAGGTGTGTGAGTATCAGCCAGGCACAGCACAGAAACGAATCGCCGAAATTCCAGATCAGTCCGCTCATGACGGTCAAAACCGCTGCAGCCAGAAGCTTTTTCTCCTTCTCCCCCTCAAATACCCACATGGTCAGGCACACAAGAATCCCCTGGCTTAACAGGGCGCAGAACATGTATGGAAGATTCTCCCTTTCGCAGAAGAATATGACCGCCATGCGTATGCAGAAAAGCGCCCCGCCAAAGCCCCATGCTTCTTTTTCTGTCCCGCGGAGATGCGTTTTTAAAAAAAGGGAGGCACAGCCGGCATAGGCGGCATGGCAGACCGTCAGCATAAGGATGTCCGGATAACCTGTCTCTTCACTCATAGGATTCCTCCATGCTCTCTCATGTAAGCCAGAATCGCCTGGCAGAATTTATCGTATCTGCGCTTGGCGATGATGATTTTCTCGCCGTTATCAAGGATGGCTTCCTGCCGGTTGTAAACCTCCACATACTTTAAGTTCAGCAGATAGCTTTTGTGGCATCGGAAAAATCCTTTCCCCTCCAGCTGTCTCTCCAGAGCTCCCATCTGCTCATAATAGGCAAAGCTCCCGTTCTCCTCATGGACATCAATCTGCCTGCCCTTGATCTCAAAGTATCGGACGGTTTCCAGAAAAACCTTTCTCTTCTGCCGCTCCCTGCTGACCACAATATAATCCCTGGAAAAGCGCAGCTCTTTCTCGGCCGCCCGTTTCAGGACGTTCTTTAGTTTCTCCTGGTCCACGGGCTTCACCAGATAGTGAAAGGCCTCCACGTCGTAGGCGTCAAATACGTAGCTGCGGCTTGAGGAAAGGAAGATCAGCTTCTTTTCATAAGAGAGCGCCCTGCACCGCCTTGCCGTCTCCATGCCGTCCATTTCCTCCATGAAAATATCCAAAAAGATCAGGTCAAAACGCCCCAGTGACCCAAGCAGATTTTTTCCGCTCTGAAACTGTTCAATGCTGCATGGTATCCCCAGCTCCTCCATGCAGTCCCGGATTTTCGCCGATATGCTGACACACTCCAGAAGTTCATCGTCACAAACCGCGATTGAGATCATAGCCACACCTTCTTTCCTGAGAGTATATCGGCGGACAGGGGGAATCCTTTTAGATTATGTCGCAAAGGAGCGAAAATATGTCACAAACGGCTTTATGGAGCAGGCGCCTCTCTCCCATGGAGGAAAAGGCGTGCCTGTGGCAAATCGGCTTGTCTGGAATACTATGATATCAGGGGAAGAAGGCCGTGGCTGTCATGCTTACATGGAGCATGACCTTTGGGACCCGCAAAAACATGCCTGCTGAGGGAAAGAACATAATCGCGGCAGGGGGAGGTTTTTTATGGATAACCAACTGATATGGAAGGATGAGTTTAACATTGGGATAAAAATCATTGACGAGGAACACCAGAAACTGTTTCGGATTATCAACAAGCTCTTTGCCCTTAAGGGGGAAGAGACAAAAAGCAGACGGGCGTGCCAGGAAGGGGTCAAGTATTTTAAGGCGCACGCGCTGAAACATTTTGAAGACGAAGAGAAATATATGGAATTGACCGGTTATGAAGAGCTTGAGATGCACAAGCGCCTGCACAGGGATTTCAGGGAGAACTCCCTGCCGGCGCTGGAAAAGGAATTGGAACGGGAAAACTACTCTCCCCCGGCGGTTGAGCACTTTCTGGCTGTCTGCGCCGGCTGGCTCATCGGACATACCCTGACAGAAGACAGGGCCATCACGGGAGAAAAAATGAGCCAGTGGGCAGACCTTTTGCCTGAGGAAGAATTGATGGCTGTGGAACAGGCGATTCTTGAGCTTCTGAAAAACATGTTCCAGCTGAAAGCCCAGGTAATCAGCAATGCCTACGACGGGGAGAGATTCGGCAAGGGAGTATATTACCGTCTGGTTTACGGCAGGGAGACGGATGATAAACAATGGGAAATTCTTCTGGTTTTTGAAGACAGCATACTGCTCAACACAGTGGGAAAACTCATGGGCGTCAGATCTGACAAGCTGGATATCATGCTGCTAAACGCGGTTAGATACACGGCATGCCAGTTTGTGAGGCGCATCATGAATCACTATCCGTCTATCCATTCCTATGATATGACAGAGGAGAATCTTCTGACCTACGAACAGTTCCACGAGATTTTTGAGAAGAAAAAACCGCAGATCAGCCTTCTGTTCAGCACGGACAAGGGATACTTTTCTTACTGTGTCTTCGCGCCTCAGCTGCTGGAGAACAGCTTCTGGATTCCTCTCGACGTGAGCAATGCCATGAGCGAAATCGAGAAATATCTTGCGGACAAGGAGAAGAGCGCAAAGCCGAAAATTCTCATCGTGGATGACTCCATCACCGTGCGCCAGCGGATCAAGCGGCTGTTAGACGAGGGATATGACATTTCAGAGGTGGGTTCCGGGGTGGCCGCTATCCGTTCCATCACACTGGACAGACCGGACCTGATTCTGTTGGATTATGAAATGCCGGTCTGCGACGGGGTTCACGTGCTGGAGATGCTCCACTCCGACAGGGAATTCGCGGATATACCCGTCTTCTTCCTGACGGGGAGGGACGACAAGGAAAGCGTGAAAAAGGTCCTGGCTTTAAAGGCGGACGGATATCTTCTGAAATATCTAAACCCCATGGATATCAAGAAAAGAATTGATGATTTTTTTAAAATCAAGAACCTGACATAGCCCTTGGGATTTCACATGAAATGGGCATCCTCCGGCCCGCGGGGACAAGAGGATGCCCGGCCCTCAAGTCCCAAGAGGGCTAGGGGCAGTTCTCGTTTATTTTTCTGTAGACGCACACGGTTCTGGGACGCCCGTCTCTGCCCGCCCCTCTTTTATGGATGCCCTCCTGCCTGAAACCGCATTTTTCAAACAGCCTGCGGGACGCCGTGTTGTATTCCAGGATGCTGGAGTAAATGCAGCTCAGGCCCATCCTGGAAAAACCGTAGGATACCAGAGCCGTCACGGCATCTTGCCCGTAGCCTTTCCGGCGGGCGGATTTCATCAGTTTAATATAAATCTCCGCCGTCTTCTTATCTGAGTCCACGTTGGAAAGCACGATGACCCCTAATGCCTCCCTGGGATTTTCCCGGTCCGCAATGACGCCCCGCAGACAGAGGGAAGGCCCCGCCGCGGAGAGGAACCAGTCCATCTGGTGTTCATAGGAAACAGAGGCGGAATACCCGCCGGTCACCTTCGCTGTCTCCGGGTCTTCAATGAGGTTTTGCAGCATCTTGCTGTCCTGTTCTTCCAGCGCCCGGAGAATCACTGTGTTTCCCGCAATGTCCATACCGGTCTTCCTCCAATATCTCGTCGATGCCCAGACGGCGCACCTGTCCGGGGGCGGTTCACCGCCAGATTCCCACCCGGTTCTCAGGCGCCACGTACATGCCGTCAGTCTCTTTTATATCATAGACTTCGTAGAAGGCGTCGCAGGAACTGAGAACGGCGTTGACCCTGACCCTGTTGGGGGAGTGGGTGTCGGTGTTGAGGAGATACATGGCAAAGCTGGAAGTATCCACACAGGCCCAGTTGTACGCCATCTGTCCGAACGCCTGGTCAAGCGCCTCTTTGTCGTCCCCTATGATGGAGGCAATACAGGTCATCGCCCCCAGATCAGCAATGTTTTCCATCAGTGTCAGTTCACCGTTTACCTTTACGCCCATGAGTTCGTACCCGCTGTAGTACTGGATGATGGATTGTGAAAGTCTTTGGTACTCTTCCATCTCCTCCTCTGTCCACCACAGGTTGTAGTTTCCGTACTCGTCGTACAGGGCGCCGGTGATGTCAAAGGCATGGCTCACCTCGTGGGCGATCACGTATCCGATGCCGCCCATGTTGGCTCCGTAACTGCTGTCGCTGTCATAGAAGGGCGCCTGGAGGATTGCCGCCGGGAAGATGATCTCGTTGTTCAGCGGGTCATAGTAGGCGTTGATGGTCTGGGGCGTGATGTCCCACACGGTTTTGTCCACCTCGCGGCCCAGCTGATTCAGGCTGTGTTCCACCAGCACGTTCATGCTCACCAGCAGATTGGATATCAGGCTTCCTCCTTCTGACACCGGCGTGACCTGCATCATGTCTTTTTCCTCCGGCCACTCATCCGGGTATCCGATTTTAATCTGCATGGTCTTCAGCTTGCCCACGGCCTTTTCTTTTGTCGCCTGGCTCATCCAGGACTGTCCCATGATGATTGTCTCATATTCCTCCAGGATAAGTTCAATCATCTCCTCCACGGCTTCTTTGTCTTCCTGTGAAAAATGCTCCTCCACGTAGATGGTGGCGAAATCCCAGGGAAGCAGTTCTCTGGTCAGTTCCAGCCAGGTATCCTCATCTCCCCATCTCTCCGTGATGCCATAAAGCGCGTTTTCCATGTCCTCATAGAGTCCGGCCCAGGTCCCGCCTGCATAGCTGGCCACATCGTTGAGCATGACAAAGGTTGAATAATCCTTCAGCGCCTCTAAATTTTCCTCTGTGAGAAGAGAGTTGACCTTTTTGGCCTGCTCCACGTCCATGACAATATACTGGTCCTGGCCGTCGATTCTTAAGTTTTTGAGCATCTTGTCTATGTCCACATTGGTGTACAGCTGCTGCAGCGTCTCGGCGGTGTACACGTTGTAGGTCTTGGACGGGTCATAGAACTGCTCCACCGTCAGGGAGGCGCCGCAGATCTCCCGCATCAGCCTTTCCACGGAATCCGCGGAGCGCCGGGCCTCTTCTTCCTTCATGCCAAACTCCAGCAGCATGTTCTCTACGTAGTCCATATACATCTCTACATACTCCTGGGTATCTGTCCCCTCCACATATTCCTTTCCTATGAGGGTGTCGGCATAGAGAAGGTACACCGCGTAACGGCTGGAATCTGCCTTGTCCTGCATGATACTGTAGCCTCCCACAATGCTGCTGAAGCCGAACTCGTCGCTGAGATAGGTGAGAGCGTCTACGTACTCCTGGATATTCTGGGCGTTCCTGATTCTGTCCATATGGGGCTTTAAGGGGCCCAGGCCTGTCTCGTTCCGGTTCTCCATGTCGGACACGCACTGGTACAAATCCTTGATCTTCTGCTCACTGCTGCCCTTTTCATAGACCGTGCCATCCTCCGACAGTTCCCTGATGATCTCCCCCATCTCCTCGTCCGCCACGGCGGTCAGCTCTCCAAACCAGTCCCAGTGAGAGTCGGTTGGCCCCAATTCGATGGTTTCCAGCAGCTCGCTGTTTACATATTCATAGTAATCGTCCTGGTAGCGAAGCTCTCCCTGGTTCTTCTCATCTCCCAGCACCCCGTTGGACATTTCATCGGTATCGGAAGTTCTGGCGACCAGTTCCCGGCGGGGAAGAATCTGGCAGGCGGAAAGCTGAACTGCCATGGCCGCGGCGGTGAGACATGCCAATAATTTTTTCTCTGCTTTCATTCCGTTTTTCCTTATGATAACTGTTTTCCTTTATGACAAAGCAGGCAGACATACTCTCCGGAATATGTCTGCCTGTTCCATACAGCTGTCTGGCTGATATAGGATCAGATATTCAGCAGATCGCTGAAAACCTTCAGCGCTCCGTCTGTCTCGTGGGCCAGCACCTGTTTGGCCAGCACTTTTCCAAGCTGCACGCCTTCCTGGTCAAAGCTGTTCACATTCCACACAAAGCCCTGGAACATGACCTTATTCTCAAAATGGGCCAGCAGCGCTCCCAGGGTCCTCGGATTCAGCTGGTCGCCGATGATGATGCTGGAGGGGCGTCCTCCCTCAAAGTTCTTGTTCCTGTTGTCATCTGATTTTCCACAGGCGAAGGCCACGATCTGGGCGGCAACATTGGCGCACAGCTTCTGCTGGCTGGTGCTGTCCTGGATGACCACGTCTGTGCCGATCTGGCTGTTTTTAAATCCGATGAACTGAAGGGGCACAACGGAGGTGCCCTGGTGGAGCAGCTGATAGAAGGAGTGCTGTCCGTTGGTTCCAGGCTCACCGAAGATCACCGGGCCTGTCTGGTAATTCACAGGCTCGCCGAAACGGTTCACGCTCTTGCCGTTGGACTCCATATCCAGCTGCTGCAAGTGGGCCGGGAAACGGTTTAAGGCCTGGGAATAGGGGAGAACCGCCGTGCACGGATAACCAAGCACGTTCCGCTCGTAGACGCCGATGAGGGCATCCAACATGGCGGGATTCTGGAAGATATCCTCGTTCAGGGACAGCTTGTCCTCCTGAGCCGCTCCCTCGAGAAATTGTTCAAACACCTCCGGTCCGAAGGCCAGGGACAATACGGCTCCACCCACTGCAGAGCTGGAAGAATACCGCCCTCCGATGTAATCGTCCATAAAGAATGCGGCCAGATAGTCGTCGCTCTTTGCCAGAGGAGAGGTCTCGCTGGTGACCGTCACCATATGCCTGGAGGCGTCAAGGCCGGCGTTCTTCAGGGCATCCTTGACAAAGGACTCGTTGGTCAGAGTCTCAAGGGTGGTTCCCGACTTTGACACGAGGATAAAGAGGGAATGGGCCACATCGATGGAATTCAGAACAGCCGCCGCGTCGTCCGGGTCCACGTTGCTGATGAATTTTGCTTCCATCTTGAGAGCTCCCTGTTTTTTCGCCCAGTTCTCCAGGGCCAGGTAGATGGCGCGGGGGCCTAAATCACTGCCGCCGATGCCGATCTGGACCACGGTGGTAAATCTCTCCCCAGCCCCGTTGACGATCTCGCCTGCATGTACCTTTTTGGCAAACTCTGCAACCTTCTGCTGCACTCCCACATAGAAATCCCGCTTGTTCACGCCGTCTGACACAACGGCCTCGCCCAACTGTCCGCGGGTCATGTGGTGAAGCACCATCCTATTCTCTCCGGTATTGATCACCTCACCGTTGTAAAGAGCCTTGAATTTTTCCGTCAGCTGGGCCTCCTTGGCCAGCTTGGCAAGTCCCTCCAGCACCTTGTCATCCACCTGCTTGGCAGCGTAGCTGTAGACCATGCCCTCTGCCATGGGAACGCTGTACTTTTTCGCCCTCTCTGCGCCGCTCTCCCCGGCCATCACCTGGGGCAGCTTCACCTTCTCCGTCTTTTGAAGCTCCTGAAAGGAAGCAAGCGCATCCATATTGTTCCAGTTGACCATAATCGTGTCCTCCTTGGATATTAATATAAACTGGAATAATTATACTATTAATCCCGGTTTTATTCAAGAGTTTCTCTTCTGTCCTGATTATGAATTGTCTGTTTTTTCAGATATTTATAAAAAGTCTCCGCCGCCAGGCTTCTTCCCCGCTCCGTATCCGAGACGATCTGTATCGAACGCCCGGGAACCTGACAGTCGATCTGTATCTGAACCAGACTGCCTTCTTTCAACAGGGGAAGCGCCAGCTTCTCAGGCACAAATCCAATCCCCAGATTATTTTCAATAAGGGGGAGCATAAGGTCAGAGGTGGCCACCTCCATGTCCGGCTCCATATCAATCATATGTTCTATAAAGAAGTCTTTGTACAGATGATAAGTCGCGCTCTCCCGCCCCAGGCCGACCCAGGGATATTTTTTAACCTCCTCCAGCTTCAGAGGCGTTTCCCCCAGCCCTGCGTAGTGGGTTCCGCCAACCAGAATCTCTTTAAAGTCCAGGGCTTTTTCCCACGAGAGGGGCTTGGAAGCCTGAAACGGCGTGGTGATCACCGCCAGATCCAGTCTGCCGCCTGCAAGGCTTTTTAAGGTCTCTCTTGTGGAATGATTGTGGATCTTGATCTTAATTCCGGGATATTCCAGCTTAAACCCCGGAAGCGCCTCCAGCAAAAACAGATGGAGGGCTGTCTCCGTCGCCCCGATCTCCACGGTGCCTTGTCCCAGGGAATCCTGCCGGCAAAGAGCTTCCTGGGCGTTCAGGAGATGTCTGCAGGCGATTTCCACATGGGAGTACAACAGTTTTCCTTCCTCTGTCAGGCTGATTCCCCTGGCCTCGCGGATAAACAGCCCGCAGTTCAGCTGGGACTCCAACAGCTTCATAACCCGCGTCACATTGGGCTGACTGCTCCTCAAGGCTGCCGCCGCCTTGGTAATATTCCCGTACTTGGCTGCAAAATAAAATATTTTATAGTATTCGAAATTAATATCCATATATAATTTATATATCTCCAATATATTATATATATTTTCCTTATTTCATAAAATGTATTATAATACATTTCCGGAGTCATGTAAATCAAAAACAACGGAAAGGATATGAGATTATGAACAAGGATTTGACAGTGGGAAAACCGGAGACCGTGTTGTGGAGTTTCTGCCTTCCTCTGTTTGGCAGCATTGTCTTTCAGCAGCTCTACAACATAGCGGACAGTCTGGTAGCAGGCAAATTCATCGGTGAAAACGCGCTGGCCGCGGTGGGAAACAGCTATGAGATCACGCTGATCTTCATCGCCTTCGCCTTCGGGTGCAATATGGGCTGTTCCGTCGTCGTGTCACAGCTGTACGGCGCGAAGGAATACGGGAGGATGAAGACCGCGGTGACTACGGCGTGTATATTCAGCGGAGCCCTCTGCTGTATGCTCATGGTGATTGGAATATTGGGGTGCGGTCCTCTTCTGCGCCTGATCCGCACCCCCGAAGAGGTCTTCGCGGACTCCACGCTTTATCTGGATATCTATGTGTGGGGACTGCCCTTTGTGTTTTTTTACAATATTTCCACGGGAATCTTCTCTGCCCTGGGGGACTCCAAGACGCCCTTCTGCTTTCTGGCGGCGTCCTCCACGTCCAACATAGCGGTGGACATTCTGTTTGTAAAAGCCTTTCACATGGGAGTTGCAGGTGTGGCCTGGGCCACCTTTTTGTGTCAGGGGATCAGCTGCGCGCTGGCTCTTTTGTCCATATGGGCACGTCTGAGAAAAATGCCCATCCAGGGGACCCCCCCGGTGTTTGACAAGGGGCTGCTCCAGAGGATCATAGCCATCGCGGTTCCCAGCATCTTGCAGCAGAGCTTTATCTCCGTGGGCAATATCATGATCCAGGGTGTGATCAACGGATTCGGCTCCTCTGTCATGGCCGGCTATTCTGCCGCGGTCAAGCTGAACAATATGGTGACCACCTCCTTCACGACCATCGGAAACGGAATCTCCAATTTTACGGCACAGAACTTGGGGGCCGGAAAGTACGGACGGATCAGGGAGGGCTTCCGGGCAGGCTTAAGGATGGTGTGGTGCCTGTGTGTTCCCTTCTGTGTGCTGTACATAGTGTTTGGCAGGCATCTTCTTCTCCTGTTCATGGAAAAAGATTCTGCCGCCGCCCTTGTGACAGGCAGACAGTTCTTGTGGATACTGTCGCCCTTCTACTTCGCGGTGTCTGCCAAGCTGGCGGCCGACGGCATTCTCCGGGGAGTCAGCGCCATGGGAAAGTTTATGACTGCCACCTTTACGGACTTAATACTCAGAGTGGTTCTGGCATTTGTCCTGTCCGGCTGGACCAACTCTCCCATAGGCATATGGTGCGCGTGGCCTATAGGATGGACTATATCCATGGGACTTTCTGTCTTCTTCTACCGCAAAAAATGTGAGGAGCTATCGGCAAAGTCCCCATCCGTCTAGCCTTCCGCCGCCATGGCGCTCAACTGCCTTCCCAGCTGGTCCAGGAAACGGTCCATATTGTTCTCGTTGACGTAGAGAACCGTCTGTTCAGGGCGCCTCTGGGCCATGAGGCGGTAATAGCAGCTGTGCTTCAGGACCAGGGTGTTGACGATGATGATCTTCTTGTTTTGTATGGCTCTGGAATCAAAATGATTCTTGTCCGCCGGCAGGTACTGCCAGTGAGGGAACCGGGCGCGGACTCTCCGCTGCCAGTTCTCATGGCCCCCGACTACCACCACCTGCTGGCTGTACAGGGCTTTGAGAGACTGGCGCCTGTCGGGAGAAAGAGGGCTGCGGGAGTTTTTGGCAGGACGCCCGGAAGGGAATTCTGTCTGGGGAAATTCTGTCTGGGGAGATTCCGTCCGGGGGGATTCTGTATGAACGGATTCCGCCTTCTCCAGGGTGGCGGCGACAAATCTTCTCAGCTCCTCCAGCTCTTTTTTCAGTGTCTCCTGGCGGGTTCTGGCGCTGTCCAGCTGTTCCCTTTTCCGGCAGGCTTCCAGACGGCATTCGTTCATCTCGGCCTGCATTTTCGCCTTTTCACCGGCGATTTTTGAAAGCTGTTCTCTTGAGGCAGACAGCAGCTTCCTGATGTTTAAAATTTCTTCCCGCAGCCGCTTTACCTCGTTCCAGGCTTTTGAACCCTCGTCTCTTTTGTATTCCTTGGAGATCGCGGAGATATATTTGCAGAGAGTGGCCATGAGAAGCATAGGCTCATAGTCCTCCCATGCCATATCTTCTTCTGTGGAACAAAGTTTCTGGACCTCTTCCCGAGACAGCCGGATTCCATGAAATATTCTTGGATTTACCTGAAATATAGAAAATAACCTCTCATAGTCGGAGTCATGCCGGAAACTGTGGTCTTCCAGGCTCAGATCCGGCGGCGGATTGTGGTAGATGGATTCCACATAGCACTGGTGAAAATCATAACAGTTGTAAATCTCCTCCAGCTCCCGCTGTCTGCGCTTCCCCTGTTCGGTGGCGGCTGCTTCTTCCAGGGACTCGAACATCTCCTCCTCATAGCAGACCATGGCCGAGAGAATGCTGTAGAACGTGTAATCCTCCTGGATCGGTATTCCCATGTCCTGGGCCATGGCAAGTCCCAGGGCCAGGATGGAAAGACGCAGGCACACGTCCTCTTCCTCCGACAGGATGCGGAGGAAGTCTCCGCTGACGGCAGGGCAGCGTTTTAACTGATTTCTCATCTTCTTATATCCCTCTGCCGCGATTCTTGTGTAGGCGGCGAGGGCATCTTTATCCCCCCGGCGAATCCGCTCCAGGAGGCCCAGGCACAGACAGGCGTCATCCACCCGCGGAGCGGGAAACCACTGCAAAAAGGGGGTGTCCGCGTAGGACGAACAAGCATATGCCTCATAACAGGAGGCCCTGTTCTGCTCCATGTAATCCCGGAGTTCTCCTAAACATCTGTCATTTTTTACCACAGCGTAAACCAAAAAGCCGGTGCAGTCCACGTGAACCGTCTTGTGGTCCATCTCAAAGGCAGGCTCCAGACAAAGCTTCTGCACGTAAGGCATCCGTTCCCAGACGGCGTCTTCCCTGTACCTTGCCGCCAGCTTATCGAATGCCGCTTCCAGAAATTCATCGTCCAGCACCTGCACTGACACGGAAAAACCGGGAAAGGAATAATTTTTCCCCGATAAGGGGCGGGCCTCCCCGCCGGCAAAAGACGCCGGCTCCAGTGTCATGGTTCTTATTCTGTCCAGAAGCATCCGGCCGGAGCAGTCGTCAGCCAGCCAGCTCTTCATAAGCTCTGCCCTGGCCCTTACGAAGCAGGTCAGGCCGGACTCGATGATCGTGTTTTTTTCCATAAAAATTCTCCTTAATGCCCCGTCAGCTTCCTGACGGGTATTTGACCGTTTAACGGATACAACAATACTTTTCCGGCCGGCGCGCCGGAGTTTACACAATCATAAACACACCACCGCCTTTTTCCATGGTTTCCTGCTGTGGATCATCTGCTGAAACTGCAAATGAAAAACAGATATTTGCCAGACTATGGCAGAAAGAAATTCCGCCAGATCTCTTATGGCCCATAATACTGTACTTTTTCCAAAATGTCAACGGATATATTGTAAAATTCAGGAAATTTTGTTATCATAAAGTAACCTCCATGCGCCCGGAGGCGGACGCGCCACCACCCATGAAAGTCCTGCGGGCGCATTTGGCATACCTGAATTCATGCCGCCTAATCGGCGGCGGGACTTTCAAAGTAACGACAACTATATGGGACAGGAGGCGATCGTTTATGGATTTAATCGGATTGAGCCGATATATCAGCCTGATTCTGCGCCATCACCCGGAGGCGGCAGGCATCACCTTGGACGAGCACGGCTGGGCGGTGGTGGAAGAACTGCTGGCGGGAATCAGACGGACAGCTTACATCGATATGGCCATGCTTGAAGAGATTGTCATGACTGATGACAAACAGAGATATTCGTTCAATGAAGACAAGACCCTGATTCGGGCGAATCAGGGCCACTCGGTGTCTGTAGATGTGGAACTGTCAAAAGCCGCGCCGCCGCGGTTCCTCTACCATGGAACCGGCGAGAAGTACACGGCCTCCATCAACGAGAACGGGCTTTTCGCCAAGGAGCGCCTGTATGTACATCTCTCCGGCGATGTGGAAACCGCCGTGAAGGTGGGAACCCGCCACGGAAAGCCGGTGGTGTATCGGGTTGACACCGGGCAGATGGCGGCGGACGGCTATGAATTTTTCCGGTCTGTCAACGGAGTGTGGCTCACCAGGCATGTGCCGGCAAGATATCTCACTGTGGCCGGGTAGTTTTTCTGTACTTTCTAGTGCACTGACACATTCATAATTTGACTAATGACTTGCCTAACTTTCCATCTGCCGCGTTGCCGGCGGTCAACGATGCCACCGCATCGCCTCCTTTCTCCGCCTTGCAGAATGAAAATTTATTCTGCGCCATTCGTTCAAAAATAAACGTGTCAGCACACTAGGGATTGCACCTCTTGCAGGGCGCATACCCCTGGGTGATGAGCTGGTCCCTGCTTCCGGTGAAGGTCTCTTTGTTGGATTCGTTCATTTCTTCTGCCGATGAACATGTGGGATAATGGAATTTCATTGTGCTCGTGTTGAGAATGTAGTCTGCCGTCTCCTCCCCGCCGCTCCGGCTCTCCTCTGCCAGGACGCTGCTGCCGTCCGCATAGCTGATGGAGATTCCCGGCTGTACATTGTACGCGTACACGCAGAACATGATTCCGTCCCCGTCATCCTCCACAGACCGGCCCTCCATCAGAACGCCGGAGGCTACCAGGTTGTCCCCCTCAAAAACAGGGGTCACCCGGTACATCACATGATTTTCTGTCTCTTTCACATAGTCCGCCACCATATTTTCAAAAGGCAGCATCCCCTCGATGTTTAAGTACCTGGTTCCGGTGATGAGATTTTTTTCGTTGGCGTTTTCCCCTGTCAGCTGGTATCCGATGAGATGGCACCGGTTGTACAGATATTTTCCGTCTATGCTGTCATACTTGACGGTCTGCCAGCCGGAGGGCTTCACCTGTCCTATGTCCCCCCGTTTTTCCGTGGGCATGATATCTGTTCCCACACTGGCGCTGGCAGCGCCGCACCTGCCCAGGAAATCTAAGTCGCTGTAATCCTCGAAGGAAATCTCCGTCAGCTCTGCCCCGGTAAAATAGGGCACGTTGTCATTTATCACTTCGTAGGGTTTTCCCGAATATGCCGGCACGTCCTCCAGGCAAAAAGCCGTCCCCGAGACTGACGCTTCCCGCGTCTGGCCGGCGGCCTCCGGGACAAATCCCGCCATCACCTCGCGGGTTATGGCGCCGGGAGCGCCGCATCCGGCAGACAGAAGAGCCGCGGCGGCCAGCGCCGCCATACGAACCCTGATTCTTATAGTTTTCATAAGTTTTTCTCCTTTTGCTTTTCAGGATACCTCCGCCCCGGGCCCGCAGGTCCCGCGCCCATAGATCTCCTCGGTTATCCGCTCATGGGAAGAGCCGGGAAAATCTGCGGTTTGTTCCAGCTTCCACTCTGCCAGGTCCGCGGTAAAACAGAAATCTGACGGATATGTCCGGTTCCACCGATAGAGGATGATCCCTTCAATGCGCGGAAGATGCGGGGAGACCTCCTGATTTTCCACGAAGCAGTACTCCCCTGGACCGGCATGTTCCAGAAACTGTTCATCTGTCACGATGCAGTCCGAAGCTTCGTCCGCGAACTGCTTTGCGCTGTAGGCATTCATCCACAGCTTTTTTGTCCCCGCCAGGGAGAGCACGCGCTGCCTGAGAATCCGGTCCCGGCTCTGCCGTCTCCCGTTGAAGGCCATGCCGTTTTTGCTGTCAATACATACGATAATTATCATGGTTTTCGTCTCCTTCCACCTGACGGCATGGTATAAAGTTTATGCCTCGTCGATGGCTTTCCCGATGTCATGGCGCATATATTTGTTGTCAAAGTGAATCCACTCCGTGGCCTTGTAGGCGTTGGTCCTGGCTGTCTTTAAGTCCTCTCCCAGGGCGGTTACTCCCAGGACGCGGCCGCCGTTGGTCACCAGCTGTCCTTTTGTGTTCACCTTGCTTCCTGCGTGGAACACATAGTATCCGTCTCTGTCTTTAAAATTGTCAAGGCCGGATATGGGCAGCCCCTTGTCATAGCGCTCCGGATATCCTTTGGATGCCAGAACCACGCACACCGCCGCATTGTCCTCGAACTCTAAGTCCACCTTGTCCAGAGTTCCGTCGATGCACGCCTCGAACACATCCACAATATCGTTTTTCATTCTGGGAAGCACCACCTGTGTCTCCGGATCGCCGAACCTGGCGTTGAATTCCAGAACCCTGGGCCCCTTTGGGGTCAGCATCAGCCCGAAGAAGATGATGCCCTTGAACTCCCTGCCCTCTGCCCTCATGGCGTCCACAGCCGGCTGAAAGATGTTCTTCCGGCAGAACTCGTCCACCTCCCTGGTGTAGAAGGGGCTTGGTGAAAATGTTCCCATGCCTCCTGTGTTCAGCCCGGTGTCCCCGTCCCCTGCCCTCTTGTGGTCCTGGGCGGAGGTCATGACCTTGACGGTCTTTCCGTCCACAAAGGAGAGAACCGACACTTCCCGTCCGGTCATGAACTCTTCCACCACGATCCTGTCTCCGGCAGAACCGAACTGCTTATCCATCATCAGGGTTCTGACCCCTTCTTTTGCCTCCTCGCGGGTGTTGCAGATGAGAACTCCTTTTCCCAGGGCCAGCCCGTCCGCCTTCAGGACGATGGGCATGTCCGCCGTCTCCACATAGGCCAGGGCCTTCCGGGGAGAATCGAAGGTCTCATAGGCAGCCGTGGGGATGTTATACTTTTTCATCAGGTCCTTGGAAAATGCTTTGGAGCTCTCCAGGATCGCCGCCCTCTTCCTGGGCCCGAACACTTTAAGCCCGGCGGCCTCGAACGCATCCACGGCCCCCGCCGCCAGCGGGTCGTCGGGCCCTATGATGGTGAGATCGATCTCTTTTTCTTTTGCAAACGTTGTCAAGGCATCAAAATCCATGACCCCTATATCCACGCACTCCGCCGTCCGGGCAATTCCCGCATTGCCGGGGGCGCAGTACAGCTTCTCCACCTTGGGACTCTGAGCCACCTTCCACGCGATGGCGTGCTCTCTCCCGCCGCCGCCTACGATCAATACTTTCATGTTCCGCCTCCTCATACTTGTATGCTTTGTATTTTAGTAAAAAAGATTCTTTACTATTATATCGGATGCCCCCTGTGAATGCAAAACATTTTTCACTTTGCCGAAAGATTGATCACGGGAAATGGTCACAGGAAACAATAAAATCTTTACACCTTCCCCGTGATTCGTTATAATATAGATAACAATTCAGATTCCGCATTGGATGGGCGGCTGTGAAAGGGTGGTGAATTATGCCGACAAATGAAAAAGAATACAACGGTTATCTTCTTGATCAGCTTTCAGCAGTTGAGAGGATCGAGAGACAGGTAAAAAAAGGCGATCTTGAAGCGGTAAAAGAAGAGATTGAGATTATAAAAAAAGAGATTAACCGCAAGCTGTATCAAAGGCCTCCTCTGACCAGTGAACAGTAACCCTCTATGACGGACAAAAGAACAGCAAAAAGGCGCCAGATCTCCTCGCTCACGGCGGGGAAAGGCCTGGCGCCTTTTATAATTGCAGCAGGTTTTAAAGTTTTCCGTTGGCGACCATGTGGATGGCCTGGGGCAGTATCTGCCACTCCGCCTCCTCCATGACCCGCCTCTGCAGGCTCTTTGGCGTATCTCCCGGCAGAACCTCCACCGCCTTCTGAAGGATGATGGGGCCGGAGTCCATGCCCTCGTCTACAAAATGCACCGTGGCTCCGGTGAGCTTCACCCCTCTTTTCAGAGCCGCCTCGTGGACCTTGAGCCCATAGTACCCCACCCCGCAGAAGGACGGAATCAGGGAGGGATGGACATTGATGATCCTGTTTCTGTACTTCCGGATCATGGCGGCGGGGATGGTCACCAGAAATCCGGCCAGCACAATCAGGTCGAGACCGAATTGGTCCACCTTCTCCAGAAGGGCGTCGTTGAAGGCCTCCCTGGTCTCAAATGACCTGGGGGACAGGCACACGGCCTCAATCCCGTGGTTCCTGGCGCGCTCTAAGGCGTAGGCGCCGGGATTGTTGCTGATGACCACCTCCACCTTGGCGTTGGTGACGGCCCCGCTGTCTATGGAATCCAGAATCGCCTGAAGGTTGGTTCCTCCTCCTGACACCATGACGCCGACTCTCAGCATAAGGTCACCCCTTTTTCTCCTTCTTCGACGGCGCCGATGACATAGGGGGTATCCCCCGCCGCCTTAATGGCTTCCATGGCCTTCTCTGCCTCTGCTTTATCCACCGCCACGATCATGCCGATTCCCATGTTGTAGGTGTTGTACATCATCTCTTCGGCGATATCGCCCCGTTCTGCCAGCAGACGGAAGACGGCGGGGACCTGATAGCTGTCTTTCCTGATCACAGCCCTTGTGCCCTCTCTCAGCATGCGGGGCACATTTTCATAGAACCCGCCTCCGGTAATATGGCAGCATGCCTTCACGGCCACTCCTGCCTGCCTGATGCTCTTGAGGGCTTTCACATAGATCCTGGTTGGCGTCAGGAGAGCCTCCCCCAGAGTCTTCCCCAGCTGGTCATAGTAGGTATTCAGGCCCTCCCTGGTCATCTCTTTCTCAAACACCTTGCGGACAAGGGAGAAGCCGTTGCTGTGGACGCCTGTGGACGCCATGCCTATGAGCACGTCCCCGGCTTTTAAGTTCTCTCCGGTGATCATGTCCTTTTTGTCGCAGACACCTACCGCGAAGCCTGCCAGGTCGTAGTCCTCCTCCGGCATCAGCCCCGGATGCTCCGCCGTCTCGCCTCCGATGAGGGCCGCCTCCGACTGGACGCAGCCCTCCGCCACGCCCTTGACGATCTGTGCGATCTTCTCCGGATAATTCTTTCCGCAGGCAATGTAGTCCAGGAAAAACAGAGGCTCGCCGCCGGCGCAGGCGATATCGTTGACACACATGGCCACCGCGTCGATGCCGATGGTGTCATGCCTGTCCATGATGATGGCAAGCTTTACCTTTGTCCCGCAGCCGTCTGTCCCAGACAGAAGCACCGGCTCCTCCATCTCCTTGATCTTTGACAGGGAGAAGGCGCCGGAAAAACCACCCAGACCGCCCAGAACCTCCGGGCGCATGGTTCCTGTCACATACTTTTTCATCAGCTCCACCGACTTGTATCCGGCCTCGATATCCACTCCGGCTTTCTTGTAATCCATAACCAATCCTCCGTCATCTTGCGCGCCTGCAGGGCCGCTATTTTTTCATCTGTTCCAAGTATTCTCTGTATCCGATCTCGTCCAGCTTCCCGGCTTTTTTCACCACGTCGTTTTTCAGCGACTCGGAGTAGGCTTTCAGCCGTCCAAGGAGCTCCGGGTCTGAGGCGGCGAGAATCTTGGCCGCCAGGATTCCCGCGTTGGTTCCCCCGTTGATGGCCACGGTGGCCACCGGGATGCCGGAAGGCATCTGCACGATGGAGTAGAGAGAGTCCACGCCGCCAAGGTCAGATGTCTTCATGGGGATGCCGATCACCGGCATGGGAACCAGCGCCGCGCACATCCCCGGCAGATGAGCCGCCTTCCCGGCCCCTGCGATCACTACCTTGACGCCCTTCTCTTCTAAAGACTTCGCGTACTGAAAAAAGATATCCGGCTCCCTGTGGGCGGAGATGATGGTCATCTCAAAATCAACCCCCAGCTTCTCCAGTATATCCGCTGCCTGCGCCATAACAGGCATATCCGAGTCGCTGCCCATTACGATTCCAACCTTAGCCATAGCCATTCTCCTTCTTGTGTTCATTTTTTGTGTAAACCACATCTTTAGCATAAAACCTTCATACCGCCTGTTTTGGCGGTGGAACTTTCACAGAAAACCTCCATGCGCCCGGCGGCGGACGCGCCACCACCCATGAAAGTTCTGCAGGCGCATTTGGCATACCTGAATGAATGCCGCCTAATCGGCGGCGGGACTTTCATAGTAACATCATACAGGTATTTTCAGATACCGTCAAGATATTTAATAAATTCCTGCTGCTGTCCCCCGGTCACATGCCGCAGGTCACATAATCTGCTCCAGAATAAAGGGGTCCTTTATCTTCTTATCCTCTGCCAGCAGCACAATCTTGGACATGATCTCCGCGGTCTTGGGGTCTTCGTCCACGAAGGGGAGGAACAGCTTTCCCCTTTTCTGGCTGTGCACCGGAAGAATGTGAAGCATGGCGCCCCCCTCCTGGTGTGTCACGCCGCTTCCCAGGTGGACGGAATAGCGGGCGCGGCTTCCGGCGATGAGGGCGTGGCTGTCCTTTAAGGTCACATTCTTTAAGCCGAACAGAGGCAGGTTGAATTCCACAATGGCTCTTCTCATCTCTATGGTGGAATGGCTGGTCTCCGGGTCCACGCCTCCCGCGTGAGCCACGCTGACGGCCAGGTCCACATCCCGCATGACCTCGCTGTAGATAAGGTCCGGGACCTCCTGGATGGTCAGAGGCTCGAAGGTCTTCCTGTGGGAGAACTCCACCCACTCCAGCGTAGGCGCCTCCACATCGCTGGGGGAGAACCAGTCGGCCATGGCGTAGATTCTGGCGATAATATTTTCTTTATAGAAAATTTTCTGAAGCCCTTCCTCATAGTCCGCCACCCAGCGGCGGCTCTTTAAGGCCCCCACAGTCTTCTGGGGCTGTATCTGATTGCCGGCGAACATGCGGGAATATCTCAGCCCCAGCTCCTCCGGCATCTTCACATACAGCTCCCGGAAGACCTGCTTGAAGGGCTGGCGGAGCTGATGCTCAAACAGGTACTTCTGGTATTCATGCCACATGCCTGCCTTGTACAGGTCCAGAGGGTGGGCGATGCGCAGCCTGTCATCTGCCCCCAAGGGAAGGCTCTCCCCAGCCCACGTTCGGAGCCTAAGACCTGCCGCCTCCTCCGCGAAGCCCATCTTGTCCCCGCAGGCGAACACCAGAGGGCTGAGAATCGCCTTCACTACAGGGTTTTTAAACAGCCCGCCCACTTCCGCCGCCGTGAACCACTCCCCGCTTTCCATGGACTCTTCCATCATCTTTTTCGCCCTGATGTACTGGTCCTTCAGCTTCTTGTGGGCGTCCTTCACCTCCAGGATATAGGGCTTCTTCCCCAGCCTGGAGGGCACGGATTTTAACAGCTTCCCGTTTTTCCGGCACAGGATGCCGCTCCTTCCCTCCTGGCTGATCTCCAGGCGGACTTCCACATCCTCCACAGGCGTCCACTCCATGTAGGGAGTCAATTCCTGTATCAGCTCTGTCTCCATATTCAGGGTAAGCCTGGTCACGTCGGAAAATCCGGCGTGGACGCTTAGGTTCACCAGTCCGATCCGGGCGGTCTTGGTCTCGCTGGCCCGCCTCTGGGCTCCGTACTTCTTTGCATCCTTGGCGTAATTCTGGATAAACTGATACCGCCCCACCATATCTTTTTTCTGTTCTCTGCCAAAGGGAACCAGGCCGTAGCTCATCAGCAGGTCCTTGTTTCTCTTTGCCCCGATTTCCGCCCGAAGCTGCTCCAGGGTCACCTTTCCGGAAGCCGCGTCCGCGTATTTTCTGGCTCTCGAGTGCTTCTGTCCGTCTGAAATATACTTGGCCGCCTTGTAGAGAAGGCTGAAATTCTTTTCCCCGAGAAGGGCGTAGCACTCCTTAAACCAGTCGATATCAAAAGCTCCGTCCTGAAGCTCTTCCATGGACAGCGGCGTGTATTTGGCGATCATGGCCTGTTTTTGCTCGTCGAAGCGCTCATTCATGTGGGCCATGAAATAGTAGCAGCCGCTCTTTAAACCCTTCCACCCCAGATACTCCTGTATGATGTCAATCCACTGGGGCGCGTACATGGCCACCTCCACCAGCCGGTCCGCCTTAACGCTGGTTCCTTTCAGGGCTTCTTTTAAAGTATTTTTGTCATCACCTTCTGCAGGGTAGCAGGACTTTAACAGAAGGCTCAGGGTATCCTTCTTGTTGTTTTTGGAGGAATAGTACCAGGAGTAATAGGTCTCCCGGCTCAAGGTGTCCTTCCCCAGGGCCATGAGAATCCTGGCAAGGTACTCTGCGCCCCGGATGTAGGAGACGCCCGCCATGTCCGGGGACACAGGGGTCTCCGCCTCGCCGCGGCGGAGTTCGATATCCACCAGCACAGGTATGATGGTGTCATACAGATCCTTCACCAGTTTTCCGCACCAGGTATCCGGCCCCACAAGCTCCCCGCCCCGCTCTGTGATGTCGCGGCCCATGGAGCTGCCGAAAAACTTGTTCCACAGCTGCCGGTTGGCCGGCTTCTGGTACTCTCCCTTCACCAGCTGGCACAGGGCCCGGAGACAGGTGCCCCTGTGATAGTAGTTCAGCACCGCCTTGAACAGGATATCCCTGGAGATCAGCCCCATATGAAATGCCTTCAAAAACCAGTAGGGCCTCATGGGGGTCATCCCCTCCCAGCTTGAGTTGCTGCCGCTGAAGAACTGGGTTCTCTCCCGGTTCAGCCGGCACTTAAGCTCCAGCCCCCAGGCGGCGTGGAAAGCCTCTGTAAACTCCTGGTCTGTCTCCCAGTACTGAAGCCCCTCCAGAAAACGGTCGATAAACCGGATCTGGCTGGCGCAGGCGGAAGAGTTGTAAAGATTGTCGTTCCAGCCCTTGTAACGGTAGGAAATCATCACATTATCCTTGTTCATGGCGGGAGTCAGGGCTCTGGCCGCCTGGATACCGGCCTTTAACAGGAATTTTTTGTCGATGAACTCCTGGCGGAAGAGTGACCGTATCTCACTTATCTGCCTGGGGTATTCCAGGGGTAAGGGTTCCGGCTTAAAGGGCATTTTCCCAAAAAGGACCTTATAGAAGGGGCGGCTGTTCTCATAGAGCTCGCTGTTCGGAAAAAGCAGCCGGGCCTCCAGCTCCACGAAGACGGCGTAATCCCTGATCTCCTCCTGGTAAAAGGCCTTCAGTTCCTCTTTCAGCGGATAGCATTCAAGCCCGAAAAATCCTCTGTCGTTTGCGGCGCTCCCCTTCACCCGCCGGAATGAGTCTCCGATGAGGGTCTTGTCCCCGGAGGCAGACTCATACTCGTCGTCCTTGTGGGCTGCCACCAGAGCGTCGAGCTTTTTGATTTTCTCTATAACTTTCCTCTCCTCCAGGCGGACGCACTGTTTCAGGGCATCTGTTCCCGGCTTCTGATCAGGAATCTCCTCCTCTGCCTCAGGGTCGTAAAGCCCGAAGCCTTTTTCCAAAGCCCCGGAGGGCTGGTGATTTCCAAGGATCTCCCCCAGAAGCACCTTCTCCTTGTCAGTAGGGTTCTCTATGAGGGAGGCGAGAGGTTTCACCTTCTCGAACAATTCTGCCTTCTCCTTCTGGGAGGACAGACGCAAAAGCAGGTCCAGACCGCCGCCGCGCTTCTCTTCCTTTTTGTCCGCCAAAAGCCGTTTCAGACACTCTTCCATATCTTTTTCAGGCTGTTGCATGAGGAAGTTCAGAAGCTCCCTGCGCAGGCCGCTTCTCTTAAAACGCAGCATATCCTCCATGAGTTCGTAATCCCGGCTCTCCAGTGACAGACGTTTCGCCAGGGAAACAGCCTTCCTGGAGGCAGACTCCTCCGCAATTCCCATGGATTTGATCAAAATATCCCTCTGCGCCCTGTTTTTGGGATTATACAAAAGGAGGGTCATCAAGTCGGCCCGTCCGTAGCTTCCGGACATTTCCCCCAGAAGCTCTGCCGCCTGAGTGATCTTCTCCTGGTCCTCCAGCACGTAGGCGAGAAAGGCCAGATGCCAGATCACATTGGCAGGGGTCATCTCCACCCGGTACCAGGGGAAGATGCAGGGATCATAGACCAGCCCTTTTTTGGGAATATGCTCATAGACACTGTAAAATCTGTGGTACAGGGATTCGGCCTCATCCCGGCTGTCATAGTAATCCTTCACCGCCGGCTTCACCGGCCGTTCTTCTCCCCTGCCGTCGGAATCCCTTTTCAGCAGCCCCCGCACCCAGCCGAAAAGCCCCGAGGAGTAGGCGGGAAGAAAGGCGGCCACCAGCTCTAAGTCGTCGCTGTACTCTAAAATCACTTTCTTGGCAGCTTTCTTCTTGATCTGTTCGTCAAACAGGTTCTGGTTGTAGTAGGACGCGGTCAGCTTCTGGTTCTTCGTGCCGAAGTCGATGAGCTTCATCATGGCCTCCACCGCATCCTCAGCCTCATCGAAGCCCAGGGCCCACAAGGCCACGCTGATCTCGACGGAATCATTGCCTGCCAGCAGTTTCCGGCAGAGGCTCTTGTCTCTCAGACACTGGCCCATAAGGCTTAACAGCTTGTCCGTGACCCGGTCCGCATTGTTCTCGTCAAAGATCCCGATCCAGGCAGCGATGGACCGCTTGACAGAGGAATACCGGCTTAAGTTGTTGTCCTCGATGACTTTGAGGAGTGTGAGGAACGCCTCCCTGGTCCCCTCGTCCATAGACTCACAGATGCTCTGGCGAAGACCCTCCTGAAGCCTGGCCGCCAGGAGAAGGTCCCCCAGAAGCTTATGTAGTTCGGCGCTGTCAGACCGGAGGATTCCCAGAATCATCTCCCGGTTCAGATAAGCGGTGTTGTTTTCGCTTAAAATCAGATCTTTTAAGGCGTCGATGACCTTCTGGTTGTTCCGGTCGATCTCCGCCGCGTAGATATAGCTGAAATTCCTGTCAAAGCCCCAGGAATTCCTGGCGTAGTCCAATATCTCCGGGTCCATGCGGCCGTAGATAAAGTCCTCCACGGACACCTTGCAGTACCCTAAGTTTTCGTAAGCCGCCAGGATGAAAAAAGCCTGTCGGGCGCAGGGACCGTAGCTGGCTGTTCTCACCGTCCTCCTGTTCCAGCCTGCCGAAAAAGGAAATTTGTTCAGCTTGTCCACAATATACAAAAACGACTCTGTCAGCTCCCGGGGGACAAAAAAGCCGACAAGCTCTCTTCCCCGGAACCACTTGGCCAGAGACCCTTGTTCTGTCTTGTAAAATCCGGCTGTCACCTTGGAAATGTTGGTTCCCGCGCTCCCCAGCACGTCAAGGGCCAGGGCTTTGTCCTGTCCGGACAGTTCTGCCAGCTTTCTGTCCCTCCGGGCCCTTCTCGCCTTATCCAGGGCCGCCCGGGTATTTCTGTCGTACTCTCCCATGATCACCACATCCTTCCTGTGAGCATTGTCAGTCTCACAAAGGTAAATACATTCTCCTGTGTAACGGCAATCCGTTCTTCCAGATTCTCCAGGGGTCTCTCATCAAGGAAAATCCTGTATATCCCGTCTTCAAAGCACTGTATGGCATTGTCCGCTGCCGCCTGGAGGTCTGCCTTCTTCTCTCCGTAGATAAGACCGAAGGAGACCTTGCCGCTTTCTGCCTTGTCCTCGATGGCCTCCTTTGTCAGGCATCTCAGAATCTCCGGCTGTTCCAGCCTTCGGTTGTAGTCTTCCACCCCCGCCTCGGTCAGGCCCAGAATCAGTTCCCGCACCGTGAAGGAGCCTGGCTCCTCCCCACCCTTTTCCCCGGTTCCCAGGGGAAGGTCGTAGCTCACAGGCTCTATGGAATGTCTCCGTTTTCCCATGGATTTGATGTTGACTCGAATCTTCACAGCAAAGCGCCTCCTTCTTCTAAGGCATGGTTGAGAGTCTCTGTCCCCGGGACCGCGAATCTTCCGCCCGCGATCACCGGCAGCTTCTCTCCCCCTTCAGTCACCCCGTAGATCTCATCTAATTCTCTGTAAGGGATGGTAATGTCTGTGTGGCAGTTGAAATAAGCCTTTGACAGATCTTCTTTTCTCAGGGCGGAAATTTCGTTGTCCCTGGCGATGATCTCCTTGCCGTCCGGGTTGAACACCGCCGTGTCCTCAGACCAGCTGTAGCAGGTGTCGCCCACCGCAAAGTGGGGGCCCATCTTCTCCGCGATGAGGATGGGCAGCTTGTCCGCGATGCCGTACTTCTGGGCCATGGCGTAGGCAGCCGTGTTGGTTCCGATGGCAAATTCTCCCATGGGCAGGGTGTCATGGTTCTTTAAGATCATCTGTTTGATCAGGGCCTTTCCCGCCTGGGGGTCCTCAAAGTTGTCGCAGGAGTAGGAAACCACTTTTCCGTCCCTGAACTCCATCAACAGATTTTTAAACTGGAAATCGCCGATGTACACACTGCTTACATGGAGGGTCCCCTCCGTTCCCGCCAAAACCGGGGAGGTAAATACTTCGCCCAGAGGAATATTCACGTCTGCCACGCAGTTCTCGAAGTTGGTCTGCCTGTCAGGCTCCTCCAGTGTGTGGAGCTTTACGGTCATCCTTGTCCTGTTGCCCTCTTTCCCGGTCACCACCACATGGGACGCCTTGTCCAGGCGGTCGATGACGGACTGCTGGATATTCTTGTATACCTCATAGTCCAGGGTGTTGATCCTGATGGTTTCCTGAAAGATTTCCCTGAAATTCTTTCCGATGGAAGGCTTGGGAAAGGCGATGATGGTAAAGCTGGTCTCCTCCCCCGGAACATACTGGTTCACCGTCCGGGAGGAGTCATTGGCGTGGGCGATGGTCAGCTTTTCCTGCTTTTCGCTCAGGGCCAGGGCTTCCGGCTTGTTCTCCGGCCGGAAGCCCTCCTCGCCGAAGGTCTCTATGACAGCGGGGCCGCCGTAGTCTCCTGCCTGTTTCTTCCATGTCTCATAGGCGGTTTTAAGCACCGCCAGTTTTCGGTCCGTAAAGCCCTTTTTCATGTACAGAGCCGAATCATAGCGGTGGTCATAGTCGTACTGCCTGTTGGGGGAAGTGCCGTGAAATCCCCGTTTTCGGCTTGGATTCTTGTTCACCGACCACACGGCGGCCCGATAGATGACAGGCTCCAGTCCCAGGTTCCTGAAATTTTCCACCGCTTTTTTCACCATTCTCTCAAAGCCCAGCTCATAGAGCACTGCCACGGTCCGCTTTTTGGACAGGTCCCGCCCCATGACCTCAAAGCCTTTTCGATATCCCTCCGTATAAGTGTCCGCCATGCGGTCGATGGTCTCCTGGGGAAGGCGGTTTAAGAAGTCTGCGATGTTCAGCTCCTCGTCTGACACATACTCGCCGTAGTAATACAGATACCGCAGATCGTTTAAATCGCAGGTTGTCACGATGTCTTTTCCGAACGAGAGGGAGGGGTCCAGAAGCTCCCTGACCCGATAGTCCACGGTCAAGTCGGTGTAATCGCTGTTGAACCAGTAAATCACGTCCTTTACCGACTGGAGAGACGGCGTCTCCCCCTCGAACAGATTGTAGATCTCGATAAACAGCTCATTTAAGATGGTGATCTCTGTCAGGCGGTGCTCTGCGGCGAAGGCGATCTGCCCCCGTATCTCCGTGTACACATAGGACAGCACCGGCCCCATGTCCGGCCCCAGCTCCCTGGCCCCCCAGGCGGGGTTGGCGTAGCTGGATTCGTAGTTCTCCGGAAGGATATCCCGGTACAGCCGGCGGTTCCAGGCCTTCAGCTCTTCCAGGCCCAGCTTCCTGTACGCCCCGGATTTTACCGTCTGACAGAACTCACTGACCATCAGGATAAAGGCTGCGGTCTCCTTAAAATACCGGTCATAGGGCGCCGCCGCCGTGTGTTCATCCACAACGGCCCTTATGCGCTCCAGACTCAGCTCAAGACGCTCCCTCACAGCCTCGTTCTCCCGGGCAAACAATTCTTCATAATTCATAATCTCTAACCTCTCAGTCCTATTATAATGATTCCTGTCCATGCCGCCAGCATCAGAAGGCTGACGCCGATGCCAAGCTTGGCCAGAATATAATTTTTGTCATCCTCCCAGAAAGCGATAATTCCGTACCATATGGCGATGACCGAGAGAAAGATGCTGCAAAATCCCATGGCTCCGAAGGTGATGGAAGCCTGTCCCTGGGTGGTCACCGCCTGGTAGATGCCGCCGCCGCCGAGAGCCAGGGCCGCCGCCGTCAGAATCATGGACATCTTGCTGCGGACGGCGAAGGGCTTTTTCACATAGGATACCCGGCTGGCTGCCAGCTCCTTCATCTCCTTGAGGTTCTTCTCTTTTCTGGCCTGCTTCGCGGCCATAATCTCCTTTTTCCTTCTCTGAAGCTCCTGCTCCCTCTCCCTGTCCGGTTCCAGATACTTGCGGAGGACGCTGTTTTTCACATAGTCAGAAGAGCCCCTCTCCTCTGTATTGTAGCCGGGAGCCTGGCTTCTCCCGAACCCCCTTGCCCTCTGTCTGGAACCTGTCTCTCTTTTAGCTCTCCCTGTACGCCGTTTCCCTGTTTTTCCTGGCACGCCGTTTCCTCCTTATTCTGATCTCCTGCACTGTCTTATAGCACAGAAATCCCAGAATCCCGCCGATTGTATTTAATAATAAGTCGTCCACATCGAAGCTCCCCACCTTAAACACCAGCTGAGTGATCTCGATGCAAAAGCTTAAGAAAAATCCAAGTAAAAATGTGTTGTACCATCTTTTTCCCCTTCTGCTGATAATGGGGAAGATGAACCCAAAAGGCATGAAGCCGGCCACGTTGCCTCCCAGATTCAGGACAACCGCTTTCCAGCCCAGCTGTTCCCGATAAATGTAAAATCGTTTGATTTCTTTAAATAATTCCAGATTGTAGGCATATTCTGCCTGGGCATTGCCGGTCCTTCCGAGAGACTCGGCAAAAAACATTAAATATGTCAGGGCTATCAGGTACAGGACAAACAGCACCCAGCCCAATTTCTGATTTCTTGTGGTGTTACGGATCATTTAACCTACTGCTCCCATACTGCGGCAGGCCCGCTGCCCCAAAGGGACCTGGGCCGCCGGATATTTTGCAAGATAAAGGGCAGTATTCCGCCGTTGGACGGAATACTGCCTGTCTTCTAAAAGGTAATTTCAGATTTTCTCTTCAGCAAAACAGCGCCAGTAACGATGGATACAGTCCCGGCAATCAGACCAACACTGATGATTACGATACCGGCCGCGATGTTGGCTGCGCCGATATTTCTCATAGTCTTGTAGATTCTCTCCATGGTTCACTCTCCTTCGCCTGTTTATTTTACCCCATACTGCTCATAGTACTCGTCGATGGCAGCCTTAATCCTGTCATCGATGACAATCTGGCCCAGGCACTCTCTGTTGTAGAGGTGCTCTACCACGTCGGCCATGGACACGATGGCGTTGGCTTTAAAGCCGTACAGCTCCTGAACCTCCTCCAGGGCGCTCTTTGTCCCCTTGCCTCTCTCCATGCGGTTTAAGGATACCATCAGTCCCACGATCTCCACATCTCCCTGGGCCTTGATGATGGGGAAGGTCTCCTCGATGGATTTGCCTGATGTGGTCACATCCTCGATGATCACCACCCTGTCCCCGTCCTTTATGGGACTTCCAAGCAAAATCCCCGCGTCCCCGTGGTCCTTCTCCTCCTTGCGGTTGGAGCAGTACTTGATATCCTTGCCGTACAGTTCACTGAACGCGACGGCGGTGGCCACGCTTAAGGGGATTCCCTTGTAGGCGGGACCGAACAGCACGTCAAAGTCCGCGCCGTAGTGGTCGTGGATGGCCTTCGCGTAATACTGGCCCAGCCTGCGCAGCTGGGAGCCGGTGACGTAGGCCCCGGCATTCATGAAAAAGGGGGATTTTCGCCCGCTTTTCAGAGTGAACTCTCCGAATTTCAGCACCTGGCTCTCCACCATAAACTCTATAAATTCTTTCTTGTAGCTTTCCATGTCTTCCTCCATTCTTCCCACACCTTACGGCATGAGGGCATGAGCGTCTCCTCTGCTCTTTTATGCAGTCAAGTTCTGTTAAGTTGATGCCCGAAGCAGAAAGTATCACTTTAGCTCAATGTATCTCCGCTTCATCTTTCCGTATGCCTCAGATTTTTTTCAATTTTAACATTTCACCTTCTGCCATATCCTTACCTCTCTGTGCCTGCCTTCTATTTTACGGCTCCCACCAGTTCTCTGATGTCTTCAATTCCCTGACGTTCCATATATGATCGGATTCCCCCGGCAATCTCCACCGTGGCGTAAGGGTTGTGGAAGTTGGCGGTGCCCACGGAAACCGCCGTGGCTCCCGCCAGGATAAACTCTATGGCGTCCTCCGCCGTCATGATGCCGCCCATGCCGATGACGGGCAGCTTCACCGCCTGGGCGGTCTGGTAGACCATGCGCACCGCCACCGGCTTGATGGCCGGTCCGGACAGGCCGCCGGTCTTGTTGGCCACCGCGAAGGTCCGGCGGCTGACATCGATCTTCATGCCTGTCAGTGTGTTGATCAGGGACACGGCGTCTGCGCCGCCGGCCTCCGCCGCCTTGGCCGTGGCGGTGATATCCGTCACGTTGGGACTCAGCTTCATGATCACCGGCTGTTTCGCGTGGCGTTTCACTTCCTTTGTGATGGCCTCCACCGCCTTGGGGTCCTGGCCGAAGGCGATGCCGCCTTCCTTCACGTTGGGGCAGGAGATGTTGATCTCCAGCAGATCCACCGGCTGGTCCGCCAGCCTCTCCACCACTTCCACATAGTCTTCTGTGGTTCTGCCGCAGACGTTGACGACGATTCTGGTGTCATACTGTCTCAGGAACGGGATATCCCTCTTTACAAACACGTCAATGCCCGGGTTCTGAAGGCCGATGGCGTTGAGCATGCCCCCGTAGGTTTCCGCGATTCTGGGGGTGGGATTTCCGGGCCAGGGGACGTTGGATACACCCTTGGTCACCACGGCGCCCAGAAGGTTTAAATCCACAAATTCTCCGTATTCCTGCCCGGAACCAAAGGTGCCTGAGGCAGTCATCACCGGATTCTTCAGTTCTACTCCCGCGATGGTCACTTTTGTGTTCATCTACAGCTCCACCTCCTCTGCCCTGAATACGGGACCGTCCTTGCATATCCGCGCGTTGCGGACATTGGAATGATGATCCACATCCGCTGTCTGGCAGACACAGGCCAGACACGCCCCGATGCCGCAGGCCATCTTCTCCTCCAATGAGAGATAGCATTCTATGTGGTTCTCCGCGGCGTAGGCCTTGAGGGCCCGGAGCATGGGCGTGGGGCCGCAGGCCATGATGATATCCGCCTGGAGGCGGTTTGCTTTCACCGCATCCAGCACGTTGCCTTTGGTCCCGGCGCTTCCGTCCTCGGTGGCCGCAAACACCTGGCAGTAGGGCTGGAATTCATGGTGGAGAAACAGCTTGTCCCTGTATCCCAGAACAGCCGTTTTCCTGCAGCGCAAGGTCTTGGCCAGCTCCAGCATGGGGGGGATGCCGATGCCCCCTCCCACTAAAAGCGCGGTTTTGTCCTCGGCGACTTCGGGAAAACCATTTCCCAGAGGTCCCAGGATATGGACAAAATCACCGGGCCTGCAGGCAGAAAACTCCCTGGTCCCCTGCCCCGCGATTCTGTAGACAATGCGAAGCTTCTCCTTCTCCCTGTCCGCCTCGCAGATGCTGATGGGCCTGGGGAGCAGCCTGGAGCCGTCGCCCGAATAGACAGAGATAAACTGTCCCGGCCTGATGCCGGACACCATGGAGCCCGCCTCAAGCCACATGCTGCAGATGTCATCCGACAGCCGCTCCTGGCTTGTGACCACAACTCTCTTTTTTTCTTTTGCCATGCGAGTCTCTCCTTTTATGTGGGCTATAATACGCTGTTGATGTCCGCCACCATATCCTCCACGGCCTGCCTTGACGCCTCGGCGAAATGTTCCGGTCCGAATTCGGCGTATTTCTCCTGTTTGTAGGCGGCGATGATTCCCCGGGAGGAGTTGACGATGGCGCCCAATCCATCCTCATTGAAGCAGCATTTCAAATCTTCTGCCGTTCCGCCCTGGGCACCGTAGCCCGGCACCAGGAAGTAGGTGCTTGGCATGAGCTTTCTCAAGGTTCTGCTCATCTGGGGGTAGGTGGCTCCCACCACCGCCCCCACGTTGCTGTAGGCTCCGTCCATGGACAGGCTTCCCCACTCCACCACCTTCTCTGCCACCAGCTCATAGAGAGGCCTGCCGTCGAACAGTCGGTCCTGGAACTCCCCGCTGGATGGATTGGAGGTCTTCACCAGAACAAAGATTCCTTTGTCCTCCTGGGAGCATATATCCACAAAGGGCTTGACCCCGTCGGTTCCGAAGTAAGGGTTCACGGTGACAAACTGGCAGCCGAATCCAGCCGGCTTTTGGCCTCCCACCTGGACATGTCCCAGATGGGCAGACGCGTAGGCGGCGGAGGTGGAGCCGATGTCTCCTCTCTTGGCGTCGCCGATGACCACCAGGCCCTTCTCCTGGCAGTAGTCCACAGTTCTTTTATATACGATCAATCCCTCGATTCCAAACTGCTCATACATGGCAATCTGAGGCTTCACCGCAGGGATCAGATCCCAGGTGTGGTCCACAATCTCTTTGTTGAACTGCCACACTGCCTCAGCCGCGCCTTTCAGCGTCTCTCCGTGCTCTTCAAACGCTCTTTTTACAATATGTTCCGGGATATAGCTCAACATCGGGTCCAGACCCACGCACACAGGCGCCTTGGTCTTCTGAATCTTTTCGATTAACTGACTGATCATCATATCCTCCTTGATTTAGGGTCTCATTTTTCATAGAAAAGTTTACCATAAATACCTGGCTGTTTCAAGGGCAGATTACATAACTGTTACGTTCACAGAGGGCAGCCCTACAGCCAGGACGCGGCAAACGGAACCACCGCCACTGTCATGAGCCCGGCCACGGCGATGGCCAGGCTGCTCATGGCGCCTTCCACCTCTCCCAGCTCCAGGGCCTTGGCGGTGCCGATGGCGTGGGCGGAGGTTCCGAGGGCCAGCCCCCTGGCGATGGGGTTTTTGATGTTCAGGACCCTGAACACGGTCTCCCCGATAACGTTGCCCAGGATGCCGGTGATGATGATGCTGACCACGGTGAGAACCACGATTCCCCCGGTCTCCTGGCTGACGCCCATGCCGATAGCCGTGGTGATGGATTTTGGAAGCAGGGTCACATAGTATTCGTGGTTAAGCCCAAACAGCCTGCTGAGCGCGAAGATGCTCACGGCGCTGGACAAAACCCCCGAGGTTATGCCTGCTGCCACCGCCAGAAGATTGTCCTTAAGAAGCCTCAGCTGCTTGTACAGAGGGATGGCCAGGCAGACGGTGGCAGGTGTCAGAAGGAAGCTGACATACCTGGCCCCCGCCTCGTACACCTTGTAATCCACCTTGAAAATAATGAGAAACGCCATGATAATGACAACGGCTGCCAGCAGAGGGTTCATGACCGCCAGCCCTGTCTTCTTTTTCAGCCAGCCTCCCAGAAGATAAGCGCCCAGGGTGAGGGCGAACCCGAAGCACGCGGAATTCATCAAAAGCTCATTCATCTTGTTTCTTCTCCTTTCCTGTCAGTGAGACCAAAAACTCCGAGGCTTTCCCCGTGACGGCCATGACGATGACGGTGGACGCCGCGGATATGACCACCAGAGGGATGGCCACGGCTTTTATCAGGTCATAATTTTCTATCAGTCCCACCGTCACCGGGATGAACATGACAGGCATGATGTCCAGAAGAAAGCTTCCCGCCTCCTCCACCTGTTCCAGCTTGACTATGCCTGCGCACAGGCCGGCCAGCAGCAGAAAAAGTCCGTATACTCCCGCCGGAACCGGCAGCGGCAGAAGCGCATTCAGCAGTTCTCCCGCCATGGTAATTCCAAAAATAATGCAGCATTGTTTTAAGTATTTCATCTCTTCCGTCCTTTCCCAGCCCGGATTGCCAGGCTGTCCCAATTCTATCATCAGTTACGGATTGCCACAAGTTTATTTTCTAAATTGATTGCGCTTAGGCGGTGAAAGGATTAAAATATAAAAAAAACACAGGAGCGTCTAATTATGAATCTGATTCAGACAACCAAACCGACAGACCGGCAGAAAGAAGACATGGAACAGCTTTTGGCTTCCTGCAAATCAATGGAACCTCTGTCGCTGTCCGCCCCCGTGGAGGACGACTTGGAGTACAATATTTTTCTTCTGTACGACGGCAGCTTCCTGGCGGCCATGGCGTTTTTATTTTTTCCGGGGGACGGACGCTGCGAGTGCTGCTGCTTTGTAGAACCCTCCAGGCGGCGAAAGGGATGTTTTACCCGCCTCATGGACCGATGCCTGGACCTTGTGGAGGCCTGTGAAAAAG
Organism: uncultured Hungatella sp.; assembly: GCA_910577935.1. Taxonomy (GTDB): domain Bacteria; phylum Bacillota; class Clostridia; order Lachnospirales; family Lachnospiraceae; genus UBA3402. The sequence continues at coordinate 71,279 of CAJTOT010000001.1, forward strand.
AGCAGGGCTGCCAGCTGGATTTCTGCTTCCTGGTGGACGAGAAGACCCCTTCCGCCAAGGCTGTCATGGAGGCCATAGGGGCCGAGTACTGGTACTCCGAGCACAAGATGGAGCGGAGGCTGACGGCGAAGGACAGGGAACCGGCCATGTCCTCACTGACCATAAAAAAGGAGGAGGACAATCTGTACTGCGCCCTCCTGGGAGACAAGCTCATCGGAACCTGCGGGATTCTTCCCTCCCAACATGAGATCTACCTCTATGCGTTCCAGATTCATGAAGATTTCCGGGGGAAGGGATACGGCGGGGAATTTTTAAGAGGCATGCTGTCTGTTCTCGCCGGCATGGGAGAAAAAGTGTCCCTTCAGGTGTCGGGAACCAACTATATCGCCAGAAACCTGTACAAAAAAACAGGGTTCCGGAACACGGAATCCCTGTCCTGTTATCTGTATTAGAAACCGCGCCCCGCAGCCGCTAGTAGTCGCGCTTGACCTGAATGCCCTGGGATTCGATGCTCTGGCGGATGGAAAGCATCTTTTCGTCCGTCCGGGCAATAATATCCGCGCACTGTTTCAGTTCCTGGCTGATCTCTGCCGAATCGATAAGCGGCTTCTTGTACTTCAGCTGGTGGTCTAAGCTGGCCCAGAAGTCCATGGCGATGGTGCGGATCTGGACTTCCACTCTCATAAGCCGCTTTTCGTTGGAAAAAAACACGGGAATCTCAACAATCATGTGATAGCTGCGGTAACCGTTCTCCTTGGGATTCTTGATGTAATCCTTCACGGCTATGACCCGCACGTCATCCTGGCGGACAAGCATCTCCGCCACCTGGTAGATGTCGTCTACGAAAGAGCAGATGACCCGGACGCCGGCGATATCGTCCAGATGGTGCATCATGGATTCCACAGACACGTCCAGTTCCCTGCGTCTCAGCTTTTCCACTATGCTTAAGGGCTTCTTCACCCTGGACTTGATCATCTCGATGGGATTGCGCTGATTCCGGACAGAAAGTTCGTCGTTGAGCACTTCCAGCTTGGTCTTGACCTCGCGGATGGCGCAGGTGTACATCATCATGGCCTCCTGAAACTGGTGGGCCTGGGCCAGAAGGTTGTCCGGCACCTGGACCAGGTGAGGCACGCTGACGATGGACTGAACCAGCTCGCTGTTAGGGTTCATATTAATCCTCATACCGGCACCCCTGTCTTATGGCGCCAGTTTTGCCGCAGCTTCATCAAGCCAGTCTGCTTCCACAAACTCAACGGCTCCCTCGTCAACCTTCCGGGCCGTCTCAGGCTCTATGGGAATTCTGGCAAGCACCTCCAGACCGTATTCGTCGGCGATCTCATCCACATGGCTTTCTCCGAAGACGGCCATCTCCCTTCCGCAGTCAGGACACTTTAAATAGCTCATGTTCTCCACAATACCCACGATGGGAATATCCATCTTTCTCGCCATATTCACGGCCTTTCCCACGATCATGGACACCAGCTCCTGGGGAGACGTGACGATGATGATCCCGTCCACGGGAAGGGACTGGAACACGGTGAGGGGCACGTCCCCCGTTCCCGGCGGCATGTCCACGAACATGTAGTCGATGTCCTTCCACAGAGTCTCGTTCCAGAACTGCTTTACCGCCCCCGCAATCACCGGACCTCTCCAGATCACCGGGTCGCTCTCGTTGTCCAAAAGAAGATTGGCGGACATAATCTGGATTCCCGTGCTGCTTGTGGCAGGAACCATCAGCTTGTCCTCTGTCAGCCCGATATCCCCTGAGATGCCGAATGCTTTGGGAATCGACGGCCCTGTAATATCCGCGTCAAGGATGGCTGTCCTGTAGCCCTTGCTGTTCATCTTAACCGCCAGCAGGGAAGTGACCAGTGATTTGCCCACGCCGCCCTTTCCGCTGACCACGCCGAAGACCTTCTTCACCGAACTGGCAGGATTCAGCGCCTCCAGAAAACTGGTCTGTTCCTCTGTCCTGCTGCTGCAGTTCTCCCCACAGCTGCTGCAATCATGAGTACAATTCTCACTCATAGTTCTTCATAACCTCCTCATACTTCTAGTAATAATTAGTCCGTTCTTTCTATTATAAAACAGTTCATGGGAAAAGTCCAGATGTTACCGCGTTTTAATCACGGCATATGTCGAGGGCAAATACGACCTGCGCATGGGTACGACAGCAGAGGAACTTCTGGTAGAAGACGGAGCTGTAACAGGTGTTGTGGTCTCTGACAGCGAAACCCGCTACAGCATCCATGCCAAAGCAGTGCTGCTGGCCACAGGAGGCTTTGGAAGCAATCCTGAACTGATGAAGGAATATCTTCCCCTGTTCGCGGACGGCTTCTCCTCGGCCAACCCAGGTGCAACAGGAGATGGCATTCTTATGACACGGCAGTTTGGCACTCCGGTGGTTGGAGACGGCTCCATGGGATCGATCGTCGCTCCGGACGGCACCAATCTGATAGACTCTTATTTCCTTGTCAATAAAGAGGGAGAGCGTTTCATCGGCGAGGCGGAGCCTAAATATGTAATCCAGCGCGCGTGCTCACAGCAGACAGACCATGAGACCTTTCTGCTCGCCGACTCCAGTTATGGGACTACGGACACGATTGAGGAAAAAATAGAAAAAGGTTATGTGAAACAGTATGACACCATCGAGGAGCTGGCTGCCGACAACGGCATTGACGCTGAGGTTCTAAAGACAACGATTGATACCTACAACGCGGCTGCCGACGCAGGAGAGGCGATTCCGGCCGGGGAATATGAGCTTTCCGCCGACAAGGCGACAAGGATTGAGGCCGCTCCCTTCTACCTCGAAAAAGTCACCCTGCGCTACTTCGGAACCATTCCGGGCATCCAGGTTGACAACAACTGCCAAGTCCTTGACGGACAGGGAAATGTTGTGGAAGGTCTCTATGCGTCAGGTGAGCTGGTGGCAGGCAATGCCTTTACCCGTCAGTATCCCGGCGTTGGAATCGGCATCTCCTTCGCTGCCAACAGCGGTTCCTACGCTGTCGAACAGATCGCCCGGCTGCTGGAGCAGTGAGCATCCTTGAAAACGGATTGACAGGCAGCAGCATTCGCCCAGGTTCTGACATAAAATGTAAGAACCTGGGCGAACTTATTGGCGGAATACAGGATTCATTTTTCTTCGTTACGCCGATCTCCGTATCATCCGGAACACTCCGGACTGCTCCATGGCCCAGGCCATAGTGTAAAACAGGAAGGAATTCACCGGCCACATGACCAGATTCTTGAAGACTCTCATGGGCAGCAGCACAAAGAAGCCTTTTCCGTACATGATATCAAGCCACAGCGTGCCGAGAAGCATATTGCAGATCACGGACACCGTCAGTTCCGCCGCCAGCACTCTCCAGACAGTCAGCTTCTTTTTGTAGAAAAAGCTCCCGTAAATCACACCCGCCGCCATGGCGCTTAAGGTCCAGCCGGGGAAGAACGGCCCTGTGGGCTTGATTAAGTACTTGAGCACGTCAAGGGCTCCGCCGTAGAAGCATCCCGCAGCCGGGCCGAACAGATAGTACACAAACTGGTTGGCGATGGTGGAGAAGCCGATCTTGATAAAATCGCCGATCTGGATGGTCAGAGAGCCTAAGATCACGCCGACCGCGGCAAACATGGCCATGGTGGTGACGGTTCTCACGGATTTCAGCTCCTTGTAAGAATCCCGGAACAACATTGTCATTTTTCTCATAAAATTACCTCCTTTGCAGTTCCTTACCACAACAGGAGATAGTCCTATCCTATTGCAGCGGGATGCGGCCTGCGCACCGCAAGAGGCGTCTCTTTTCGTCCGGCTGGCAACTCCCCGTCCAGCCGACACTTAACGCGCGCGGGCCTACTCTGCTCTGTTATATGGCGGCAGCTCCTACATGGGATCTGAACTGCCGCGTTATATGCTTGTCTGCATGTTTATCCGTCATCTGGCCGCACTGTATCTGCGGCGATAATCATTACGAAGGACAAATTATTTTTTGTTCGTTACAGCATAACATACTTTCTGTGAGATTTCAATTACTTTTTGTAGGATTTTGCTCATGTGAGATAAAGAAGTACGAAAATGGATGCTTTCATTCCGGGATGGCTACACCAGGTTTGTGTACCCCATCAGGCTTTGGTCCACTTCCTTTGCCGCCTCTCTCCCCTCCCTGATGGCCCACACCACCAAAGACTGGCCTCTGTGCATATCTCCGGCGGTGAAGACCCGGTCCACATTGGTCTTGTAAGAGCCGGGAGCCGTGGCCACGTTGGTCCTCTCGTCGACCTTGACTCCGAAGGCGTCGGTCACATACTTCTGGCTTCCCAGAAAACCGGCGGCTATGAGCACCAGGTCTGTTGCCACCTCTTTTTCGCTTCCGGCCACAGGAACCATGTGTCTCCTGCCGGTTTTGGGATCTTTCCGGGACTCCAGACCCACCAGAACGGCGCCGTGAACTTTTCCGTTTTTGTCCTTTTTAAATTCCTTCACGGTGGTCTCATAGAGCCTGGGGTCTTTCCCGAACACGGCTGCGGCCTCCTCCTGGCCGTAATCTGTCTTGCAGACTCTGGGCCACTCCGGCCAGGTGTTGTCCTCTCCTCTCACCTCCGGCAGCCTGGGCATCATCTCCAGCTGGACCACGGAGGCGCATCCGTGGCGGACAACGGTTCCCACACAGTCGTTGCCTGTGTCGCCGCCTCCGATGACGATCACATGTTTTCCTCTGGCGGACACGTACTTCCCGTCTGACAGGCCGGAATCCAAAAGGCTTTTTGTAGTCATTTTCAGGAAATCCACGGCAAAATAAATTCCTTCCGCCTCTCTGCCGGGCACCTGGATATCCCTGGGGCTGGAGGCGCCGCAGGCCAGAACCACACAGTCAAATTCCTTTAACAGGCGGGAAGCCTTCTGGCCTTTTCCCACATCGGTTCCTGTCTCGAAGACCACGCCTTCCTCTTGCATAATCTTTACTTTGCGGTCCACGACCCATTTTTCCAGCTTCATGTTGGGAATCCCGTACATCAAAAGTCCCCCCGCCCGGTCGTCTCTCTCGAACACGGTGACCCGGTGGCCCCGCTTGTTCAGCTGGTCCGCGGCAGCCAGCCCGGCGGGGCCGGAACCCACCACCGCCACTTTCCTGCCGGTTCTGATGCGGGGAGGCTTCGCCGCCGCCTTTCCGTCTGCGTAGGCGCGCTCGATGACCGCGTATTCATTTTCCCTGACAGTCACAGGTTCCCCGTTGAGACCGCAGGTGCAGGCGGCTTCGCACAGGGCGGGGCACACCCGGGAGGTGAATTCCGGGAAACTGTTGGTTCTCTTTAAACGGTTGTATGCCTGCGCCCAGTTGCCGGAGAAGATAAGGTCATTCCACTCTGGTATCAGATTGTTGAGCGGGCAGCCGGAGACCATCCCTTTCATCACGGCGCCGGCCTGGCAGAAGGGCACTCCGCACTCCATGCACCGGGCGCCCTGCCTCTTCTGCTCCTCTTCGCCCAAAGGCGCGTGAAACTCGTTAAAATGCCTGATTCTGGTTTTGGGCTCCTGGGCCCTGCCGGTCTCTCTCTCATATTCTAAAAATCCTGTTGGCTTTCCCATGTTCCCATCCTCCTACAGTTCCCTGGTATTGGCATAGAATGCCTCGATCTGCGCCTGTTCGCTGCTTAAGCCTTTTTCTTCCATCTGGACGATGGTGTTCATCATGCGCCGATAGTCGTGAGGCACGATCTTTTTGAACCTGGGCAGATACTCGCCGAATCGGTCTAAGATCTCTTTGCCTCTGAGGGAGCCGGTGCAGGCCGCGTGCTCCTGGATTATGGCCTTCAGCTCCAGGACATCGTACTTGTTGGTCACTTCCTCAAAAGACACCATCTCCTTGTTGAGCCGCCTGTACAGGTTATTGTTCTCATCCAGCACATAGGCAATGCCTCCGCTCATGCCGGCGGCGAAATTTTTGCCGGTCATTCCCAGAACCACCACCCGGCCCCCGGTCATGTACTCGCATCCGTGGTCGCCCACGCCCTCCACCACGGCAGTGGCGCCGGAGTTGCGGACACAGAACCTCTCTCCCGCCACACCGCATATAAACGCTTTTCCGCCGGTGGCTCCGTAGAGGGCCACATTGCCGATGACGATGTTCTCCTCTGCCTTGAATTTCACATTGGCAGGGGGATAGACCACCAGCTTGCCGCCGGACAGGCCTTTTCCGAAGTAATCGTTGCTGTCCCCTTCCAGTTCCAGCGTCAGACCTGCGGGGATGAAGGCGCCGAAGCTCTGTCCGCCGCTTCCTTTGCAGGTGACGGTGAAGGTATCCTCCGGCAGTCCTTCCGGAAAGGCTCGGGTGATCCGGGAGCCCAATATGGTTCCCAGCGTCCTGTCCACGTTGGACACATTGATCTGAATGCTGTCTTTCTGCCCCGCGGCCAGGGAGGTTCTCAGCTTTTTCAGGAGTATCTTCTCGTCCGCCGTCTCCTGGAGCTTAAAGTCATAGTTCTGTTTCTTCTCGTATCCGGCCAGCTTCACATTTGTGTAGGGATTGCCCAAAATGTTGGTCAGATCCACCTTGGCGGCCCTGTCTGAGGCCAGGTGTTCCTTTTTCTTCAGAAGGTCCGTGCGGCCCACCAGCTCATCTACGGTCCGGATTCCCAGCCTTGCCATGTATTCCCGCAGCTCCCGGGCCACAAACCCCATGAAATTCACCACATACTCCGGTTTTCCCCTGAAGCGCCTGCGAAGCTCCGGGTTCTGGGTGGCGATTCCCACCGGGCAGGTGTCCAGGTTGCAGACGCGCATCATCACGCATCCCATGGTCACCAGGGGAGCCGTGGCAAACCCGAATTCCTCAGCCCCCAGCATGCAGGCGACGGCCACATCCCTGCCGGTCATCAGCTTTCCGTCGGTCTCCAGAATTACCTTGTCCCTCAGACCGTTCATGATCAGTGTCTGATGGGCCTCCGCGACGCCCAGTTCCCAGGGAAGCCCTGCGTTGTAGATAGAGTTTCTGGGGGCCGCCCCCGTCCCGCCGTCATAGGAGGATACCAGAATCACCTGGGCGCCTGCCTTGGCCACGCCGGCGGCCACGGTCCCCACTCCCGCCTCGGACACCAGCTTTACCGAGATCCGGGCCTGTGAGTTGGCATTTTTCAGATCAAAGACGAGCTGGGCCAGGTCCTCGATGGAATAGATGTCATGGTGGGGCGGCGGCGAGATCAGCCCTACGCCTGTGGTGGAATGCCTGGTCTTGGCCACCCACGGGTACACCTTCTTCCCCGGCAGCTGGCCGCCCTCCCCAGGCTTTGCGCCCTGGGCCATCTTGATCTGGATCTCCCTGGCGCTTACCAGATACCTGGAGGTGACGCCGAACCGCCCGGATGCCACCTGCTTGATGGCCGAACACCTGTTTTTCTCCCCCGGCTTTGGATTTAACCTCTCCAGGCTCTCCCCTCCCTCTCCGCTGTTGGACTTTCCGCCGATCATGTTCATGGCGACAGCCAGTGTCTCATGGGCCTCCTGGGATATGGAGCCGTAGGACATGGCGCCTGTCTTAAAACGCTTCATGATAGACTCCGCACTCTCCACTTCCTCTATGGGGATGCCTCCGTTCTCGTCGTACCGGAAATCCATGATGCTTCTCAGGTTGACCATCTGGCCTTCCTCGTGGAGGGCGTGGGAGTACTCTTTAAAAGTCTCATAGCTGCCGGTCCTCGCCGCCTCCTGCAGCAGATGGATGGTGACAGGATTGTACAGATGCTCCTCCTGCCCCGCCCGGCGCTTGTGGCTGCCTGCGCTGTCCAAGGTCAGGTCCACATCCAGCCCCAGAGGGTCAAAGGCCGCCGAGTGAAGAGCATCCACGTCTTTTGCGATGTCCTCCAGGGTGATGCCCCCTACCCGGCTGACCGTGTTGGTGAAATACCGGTCCACCACCTCCTTGGAGATGCCGACAGCCTCGAAAATCTGCGCTCCCTGGTAGGACTGGATAGTGGATATCCCCATCTTTGAGGCGATCTTCACAATGCCGTGAAGCACTGCCTGATTGTAGTCGTCCACCGCGGCGTAGTAATCCTTGTCAAGCATCTTTGTCTCGATGAGATACCGGATGGACTCCTGGGCCAGATACGGGTTGACGGCGCAGGCCCCGTATCCCAGCAGCGCGGCGAAGTGGTGGACTTCCCTGGGCTCCCCGCTTTCCAGAATCAGCGCCACGGAGGTCCTCTTCTTGGTCTTCACCAGATGCTGCTGCAGGGCGGACACTGCCAGGAGGGATGGGATGGGCACGTGGTTCTCGTCGATGTCCCGGTCCGACAGGATGATGATGTTGGCTCCTGCCCTGTGGGCGCGGTCCACTTCCAGAAACAGCCGGTCGATGGCCTTTTCCAGAGAGGTGTTTTTGTAGTACGTGATGGGGATCACCTCCACCTTAAATCCCGGCTTTTTCATATATTTGATCTTCAGCAGGTCCGTGCAGGTGAGAATGGGATTGTCCACCTGGAGAATCTTGCAGTTCTCCGCCTTCTCCTCCAGCACGTTGCCGTCCTCCCCCACAAACACGGTGGTGCTGGTGACGATCTCCTCCCTGATGGAGTCGATGGGAGGGTTGGTGACCTGGGCAAACATCTGTTTAAAATAGTTGAACAGAGGCTGGTGTCTGGCGGACAGCACCGCCAGGGGAATGTCCGCGCCCATGGCCGAAGCCGGCTCCCCGCCGTTTAGCGCCATGGGAAGAATCATGGTCTTGTACTGCTCATAGGTGTAGCCGTAGGTTTTCTGGAGCCTGGCCCTCTTTTCATTGGTCATCGGAGGAACGCCCCGGTTTGGTATGGGCAGTTTTTTCAGTTCCGCCAGGTTGGAGTCCAGCCACTGGCCGTAGGGCTTTCTCCTGGCATAGGAGAGTTTCAGCTCCTCGTCCGTGATGATCTTTCCCTGCCTGGTGTCCACCAGAAGCATTTTCCCGGGTCTGAGACGGTCTTTTCTGAGAATCCTGGACTGGTCGATGTCAATGGCCCCCACCTCCGACGACAGGATCACATAGCCGTCGTCGGTAATATAGTAGCGGGAGGGCCTGAGGCCGTTGCGGTCCAGGACAGCTCCCAGGATGTCTCCGTCGCTGAACACGATGGAGGCGGGGCCGTCCCAGGGTTCCATCATAGTGGCATAATAGTGATAAAAATCCTTCACCTCCTGGGGCATGGATTTGTCGTGGCGCCAGGGGGCGGGGATCATGATCATCACCGCCAGGGGAAGTTCCATGCCGCTCATCATCATGAACTCCAGGGCATTGTCCAGCATGGCGGAGTCAGAGCCCTCCTGGTTGATGATGGGCAGGACCTTGTGCATGGTGGACTTGAAAAAATCCGACTCCATGGTCTCCTCCCTGGCCAGCATCTTGTCCACATTGCCGCGGATGGTGTTGATCTCCCCGTTGTGGACGATGAGCCTGTTGGGGTGGGCCCTCATCCAGCTGGGGTTGGTGTTGGTGCTGAACCGGGAATGGACCGTGGCCAGGGCCGACTCGTAATCCTTGTCCTGGAGATCCACGAAAAACCGGCGCAGCTCCTTCACCAGAAACATTCCCTTGTACACGATGGTGCGGCTGCTCAGGGACACCACGTAGGTGTTGTCGTTGCTCTGTTCGAACACTCTTCTTGCCACATAGAGCCGTCGGTCGAACTCCAGCCCCTTCTCCAGCTCCTCCGGCTTTTTCACAAACCCCTGGAGGATACAGGGCATCTTGTCCACCGCCTTCCTTCCGATGAGCTCCGGCCTTGTAGGCACCTGCCTCCACCCAAGAAACTCAAGCCCCTCCTTCTCCACGATGATCTCGAACATCTTCATGGCTTGGTTTCTTGCCAGCATATCCTGCGGGAAAAAAAACGTGCCGACACCATACTCCCTCTCGTCCCCCAGCTCAATCCCAAGAGGCTTTGTCACCTTCTTGAAAAATTTGTGGGAAATCTGAAGCATGATACCGACACCGTCGCCAGTCTTGCCCTCTCCGTCTTTTCCTGCCCTGTGTTCTAAGTTCTCTACGATGTGAAGCGCCTGCTCCACGGTCCCGTGAGTCTTTACCCCTCTCATATTCACCACAGCCCCGATTCCGCAGCTGTCATGCTCAAAGCCCGGGTCGTACAGGCCGGGGACTTTTTGTCTCCCGTCCGCCGAAGCCGTCTTGTTCTGTTCGGCGCTCATCTGCTCTCTCATCTCCATATCCTCATTCCTCTCAGGATTCTCATGCTGCTTTGACGTGATAAAAGCAGCATTTGCAGATGATGATACTACACTTTGGGCTGTTTGTAAATAACTTTTTTATTTACTGCTTTGGTAATCCTTCATAAATATATTCCAGCAGATGGAAGCGGCATGTGTTCCGCCTGGTATCCTCTCTTCCGGCTTTCGGAGTACCGCTACCGTGTTGGCTCCGGCGGCCTCAAGGCCTATATCCATTCTCCTTATGCCTGATCATACAGGGAGATCAGATAATTCCCAAGTTCTACGGAGTAAGCAAGGAGCGCGTCTATGAGCGGCTCAGGCACTCTCATAGATGCCTTATGTGTCTCATAGGCAAACACTCCCCGATAATTGATTTTTTTCAGGGTCTTCATAACAGGCTCCCACTCGATGGTGCCGTGATAGGGAAAGAGGTGATCATCTATGACTCCATAGTTGTCCTGTACATGGAGGGCGATCAGCCGGTCTCCGATAATTTCCAGGGCCTGGGGCTGATTCCAGCCCATCTCGTTGGCATGGCCGAAATCCCAGCATACACCTACATTGTCATAGTGCTGTCTCAGAGCTTCCACCAGGTCAAGAACTTCATCTACCCTGGCCGTATAGCGGCGGAGGCGGTAACCCCGCTTCGGGTCCATCTTGTCGAAAAGGTTCTCCACCGCTATATCCATGTTGTATCTGGCGGCCAATTCTACATGGGGCTTAAAATACTCCACATTGTCCCGGAGAATTTTTTTGTAGTCATTGTCGCAGAAACAGGTCCCTGCGTGTATCACTGTGGCCTTTACCCCCAGTTCTCCGGAAGCTATGATGGAGCGGCGGACCATCTCCTCCGTGTGGATTACATCTTTGACGCTTGACGGATCCAGCACATTGTAGAAGGGCGTGTGGGCCTGTCCGGCAGTCATGCCAAGTTGGGCCAGAACCTCCTTCATCATTTTCACCCAGTCCATCCAGCGGTCATTGGTCAGCTCCAGATCATACTGGTTCATAAGGCAGAAATTAAAATCCACATCCTCATAGCCTGCCTTGTGAAGCCGTTTCACACAGTCTATGATGGGTATCACTGCCCGTCCTTCAGGGCGGTCTCTGTACATGGCGGTCGTTGTCGATAATTTCATTTGAATAGTCCTTCCTTTTTTATATTTAGCGTTTCTGTCTGTTATCCGCGGTTTTTCAGCTTGGGGTCCATCATATCTCTCACCCAGCCGCCTGCCAGGGATACCTGCAGGATCAAAAAGCACATCACGCCGAAAACTCATCCGCCACCTGGCCGGCCGTGTAATAGAAATGCTTTACAAAGCCGCTGTCAAACTTTTCTTTCGCCGTGATTCCTCTGAGCATAGCCGCAAAATCCATCCCGGCAGCCCTGGCAGTCTCCTGGTCTACCAGGTGGTCACCGATAAACAGTATCTCCGACACCGCCAGTTTCATGGCTCTGGCGCTGACCAGCAGGCCGTTGGGGTCCGGCTTATGGGCCTGGGCATCCTCGCAGCCTGTCACCACATCAATGTACTGCGCCAGCCCATGCCTTTCGAGAGAGCCGGAGAGCGCCGCATGGGGTTTCTGAGACAAAACTCCAAGAAGGAACCCCCGCTCTTTTATCCGCCTGAGGCTTTCCGGCACATCCGAAAAATACACCATCATATCCGGCATCCTCTCCCGGCACACCTGGCGGTAGCGGTCCCTCATGACATGAAGTTTTTCAGGATCTTTCTCCCCCGTTACGTGGGACAGCATGATCTCATGGCCGTAACCAACTATGGGCAGGACCTCTTCCGCAGACATGCCAGAGTATCCGAACTCACCCGCCACCTGATTCAGCAGAGTGACGATTACCAGGGCAGTATCCGCCAGTGTCATATCAAAATCAAATACAATGGCTTTATAATTATTCATTTTCTTATCCCGCTTTCCGTTATCCAAGATCTATGACATACCCTTGGGGAATCTCCGCCGCCTCCTGATCGTGGCGCAGGGCATGGTCGATGCGGGCTGCATAATGGGGATGGGTCTTGGTCGTCGGCTCATGAGTCTCGCTCTTTTTGGACTTGTTCACATCCGACTGCTGGTAAGCGTCCAAAAGGCCCTTCAGCTTCTTCACCACAGGATTCTCCGGGTCATAGATGTTCTTGGTGTCCCTCTCTCCCTGTTGGGTGCGGAAATAGAAATATCTGTCTGATTTCATGCGATGCACCAGCTTGTCCACCCCGTCCGTCACCATGTAGGTTCCGTCCTCGCCGCAGCCGTACTGGGAGTACACATAGTCGTGGCGGCGCTCTCCGAACAGGTCCACGCCGTCGAATTCCGCCGGGTCAAAAGAGATGCCTGCGAAGCTCAGAAGCGTGGGAGCCACGTCTACCAGGGAGCAGATGTCATAGCGCTCTTCATGGGCTCTGCCCGGATAATGACAGATGAACGGAGTCCTGCAGGAGGAATCCATCATAGTCCGCTTGCCCGTCACCTGATAATCTCCCATCATATCGCCGTGGTCGCTGGTAAAGAGAATCAAAGTATCCTCATACATGCCTTTATCCTTCAGGGCCTTGATAATTCGTCCCACCTGGCAATCCATAAAAGAAATGCACGCGTAGTAAAAATTCTTCATGCGCAGCACATCCTGCTCACTCATCATCAAACGTCTTAAGGAACAGCGGTCCCCCAGAATCTCCCAGTAATCCTCTAAGTCCTTCATGTCCGGACAGTGGGGGGATGGCGGATCTTCCCGGTACAGCTTGTTCCACGGCGCCGGCGGGCAGAAAGGCGGATGAGGATGGATAAAGGACGCAAAAAGAAACATGGGCTCCTCGGGATTACAGCTTTCAATATATTCCACGCTCTGATCGCCGATCCACCGGGTAGGATGGTCCTTTGCCGGAAGGGGAGAAATCTGCGGAACATAGTACATCTCGCTTCGCATGCCGTGATAATCATAGACATGGGGATACGCATCCATTATGAATCTGGTGTAGTCATCTCTGGAATCGGGGAATTCCTCCTGGGACAGACGTTTCTCAAATCCCATGAGTCCGTAGGGATCAATCTCGTGGTGCATCTTGCCCACACAGCAGCTCCGGTATCCGGCCTTGGTCAGGCGGGAGTAAAAGCCCTCTCCGGCATACTGGGTTTCGGAATTGTTGTTGTTGCAGCCGGTCCGGGCGCAGTATTGGCCTGCGAAAAGGGAATGTCTCGCCGGCACGCATACAGGGGACGGGGTGACACAGTTTCTGAACACCACAGAGTCGTTGACCAGAGCGTCCAGGTTAGGTGTCTGCATGACCGGATTGCCCAGGGCTTTGACGGCGTCATAGCGCATCTGGTCTGTAAACATCATCAGAATGTGCTTCATAAAACAGTACTCCTTTCTGGCAGGCACAGATAATGGAAGGTTCCGCTGTTGGTTTTATTTCGAAACTTAAATATTTTGTCTTGATACGATTCTATCATAATATCTATCCGTCTACAATAGTGCATTTATGATAATATTTTCTCTCTGTTTTTGGGCATAATACATAAACAAATAATTTGTTTTTCTCATACTGATTACTATTTCAACAATATTACTCATGAAATCCACGGAACTGTCATGGAAAGCAAAGCGTATTTCAAGACAAAACTTCCTTGAAATCGGATGGTTATTTCCAGGAAGGAGGCCAAGCATAAGGCGCGGTTCCCCGGGAATCGAGCAGGGGGAATTTAATCCCTCTCCCACACCACCAGTACGTGCCGTTCGGCATACGGCGGTTCAACATAACTTCAAAGCATGACGTTCCAGGTAATAATCTGTGTTCTTTCCTCGTCTACCCTCCCGATTTGCGCCTATGGGTTACGGCTGCATAAACGCCTTGTTATCGGGTTTCTGTCCGCAGGGCTACGATTTTGTTATCCCTTCTTCTCGTCTGCGCCTCACGATGCAAAACTTGGGAGTCGCTATAAAGTTCGTCGGCAGCTACGCCTAAGTGGAGTTTCACCACAGAACACGGGCATGCCCGTCATACCAAAAAAATACCGCCAACGGAAATTGGCGGTAAAATGCATCCCTAAGCAAACAGGCAGAGACCATGTACAGCCTCCACGCCTTACAAAACCGTCACATGGTCTTTTGACAGGGCCCTGGCGGTCTCCTTCTTCAGGTTGTCATCCGATATGAGAATATCTACATGTTTTGTTTCGAAATTGTACATGGCTTTTACTTCCTCTGCCTTGGAGGAGTCCATGAGGATCACCAGCTTCTCGGCATGGCGCCTGAGCTGCTGCGTCATCATAAGGGCATGGACGGACTGGTAACCGAATCCGTACTCCGCGCTGAGACCAAGGGTTCCGTTAAAGGCATAATCCAGGCGCAGAGACTCAAGTTCTGCGAACACCCTCGTCCCCGTCATCTGCATGGTCTCCTGGTCCATCTCCCCTCCCAGAACCAGGATCTTCGCTTTCTTGTGCTTTGACAGGGCCATAGCCGTCTCCAGCCCGTCCGTGACGATTCTGAGGGGAATATCCGGAAGATTCTGGGCGACGGCGCCGCAGGTGGACCCTGCCGCCAGGTAGAGGGAGTCATAGGGCTTCAGAAGTCTCACCGCCTTGCAGGCGATTTGCTGCTTCTCCTCCGTCTGCCGGGTATTGCGCATGTAGTAGCTGGCCATGCCGGTGTAAGTGGAACTGATGGACTTGGCCCCGCCGTAGACCCTGATGAGATACTGTCCGGCGTCGAGAATGCGCAGGTCCTTGCGCAGCGTCACCTCGGACACGTGGGGAAAAGCCTCCCTCAGCTGCTGAAAGCTCACTTCCCCCTCCCTGTTTACCAGATCGATGATCTCCTGCCTGCGTCCTCCCATGTCTGTCTCGCCTCCTGTTCTCCAAAGCGCCATCTCGGCCTGCCCCGGCTCTGCCCTGTCCTGTCCTCTTCTGTCTTATCTCTGTCCTGTCTTATCTCTGTCTCATCTCATCTTCTCTGCCAGCTCTCTCCCCATGAGAATGTGGCCTGTATCCGAGGGGTGCAGCAGGTCCCCGCTGAGCCAGGTGAGACTTTTTAAAATCGTCTCTCCGCCCAGGTGCGCCATCCTGCCGTCACCCTGTTTTTTAGTCTGCTCCCGGACGATCTGGCGGAAAGAATGAAAATTTCGATACCGTCTGTCCTGATGATTCAAAAATATCCGGCCCCGGTTGTCAAACATATCTATGACAAATATCTTTTTTGCCCTGCTTTTTTCTCTCATCTCCCCGAGAATCCTGCTGACCCTGGCCTCAAACTCCTCCGGCTCCAGAAAGGCAAGCATATTGACTCCCAGTTCCAAGGAGACCACGTCCACAGAAAGACCTGCCAGATACTCCGCCGCCGCCGTCTCCCCCATACAGGAGCCGGAAAGCCCCTTGTTCAGCACGTCGTACCCGAGATGGAGAGCCGCCTGTTCCACATAGCTGTTGACGTACTGGCCGCAGGCGTGTCCGCAGGTGATGGAAGAGCCGTAGGCCGCCCAGGAGATCTCCGGTTTCTCTTCCGGCTTTGGCGGTCTGCGTTCAGCCCCGAAGGTGTCAAGAAAATGAAAATACACGTATCCCCCATGGCCAAACTGGACCCGCCACACCTGGGAAGCGAACCTCCCTGCGGGGATCTGGCTGGTATCCACCTGTTTGAAAGCGTCAGGATAATCGATGTGGAGCACGGTGAATTCGCCTGCCTTCAGCGTGTGTCTGGAATGCATAATATCCCCCAGCCACACCGTCACTTCTCCGTCCCTCCAGCCTGCGCTCAGGCCTATCTCGAAAAAATCTCCCTCTGTCACAAACCGGATTTCGCACCCCTGGGCAAACCGGGAACGAAACTGTCCGTTGTGATTCCGGGCGATCCCCAGCTCTTTCTGGAGCTGTCCGGGAAAACGCTCCAGGCGCCAGCCCTCTGTCCCCGGAACCTTCTCCAGATGGTCTACATTGTGGAATTCTGCCTCAAATTCAATCATGTCCTCTCCTCCGTCTTATCCTGTTTCCTGAACATCTCCGCGATCTGCGGTCCGTCTGTAAGCACATTGTATTGTCTGTCTTCATACACAAACATCTGCCCCGTGATCAGGGACGGCTGCCTCTCCTTCAAAACGCCTATGATCTCCATGCACACATCCCTGGTCAGAGTGCCGTTGTTGTAGGCGTCGTCGTCTCTCTTTGACAGAAAGACAAGCCCCTGCCTGTACCCATTGATTCCCGGAAGCTCCTGGGAATAGGCGGCCAGGATCATGTCGGAGATTCTCCTGATATAGCTGTTCCCCATGACGAAGGGGGCAACAAAATAATTCCTGGTGATCATACACGGGATCTGCGGATTTTTTTTGGTTGCGCCCTGAGGATTGTTGTAGGGGACATTGCCGAACATGACCATGTCCGGCTCCATCAGCTCGCGCTCCAGCTCCATCAGCTCACCCTCGTCAAAGCCTGTCTCCTTTTTATAGTACTCAAGATAGCTTCTCACCTTCCGGTTCTGCATCGCCTTTCCCAATACGATCAGCAGAAAACCAGGAATCAAAAAGATCCCGCCCACGGACAGCGCTGCATTCAGGCTGACAAGGAGGCAGGGCGCCGCCAGGAGAAAGCCGAAGCCGAAAAGCACCGCGCCTCCCGCCAGCAAGCCCTTTCCTCCCCCGCCTGTGTTCCTCATCCTCTTGAGCACATCGCCTTCTTTGAGAAATTTCTTCCGCCTTTTGTCTCCGTCTTGTAAAATCATCTTACTCCCTCCTGCATTTGCCGACTGAAAGCTTATCTTTTTACATGCCCCGCCTCTCCAGGTCCCTGCCTATCATCTCCAGATAGTGGACCAGCACATCCCTCTGCCTCCCGATCTTCCAGGTCTTGTCCATCTCGTCGTAGGTGAAGCTTTTGCGCCCGCCGCTCTCCATCCGGTTCCAGAACCGGCAGAGTTCGTCAAAGGGAATGTAATAGATCTCGTCCCTGGAGGTCCAGTGGAGCACGATAAACGCGATCCCTCCCTGTTCCTCAAACTCCTTCATAAACAGCACCTGGTGCTCGTGGACATTCTGCAGAGGGAATGTGGTCACCGCGCATTCCTTGGCGTCAAAGCACACAGGGACGCCCTGGACCGCCCCGATATAGTCCACGGTGCTTTTCTGGTCAAAGTAGGCCAGAGTGATATGCCTGGTCTCCTTGTCGATGGTGATGGGGGTGATGGGGGTGGGCACCTTCTGGATAAGGGCCAGCTTTCTCTCCCTGTACACCTCATTGCTGTGATTAATCATATCTTCCAGCGTGGAACCTCTCAGGCCCCGGCTGTTCCATGTCCCCATGGGCGCAAGTCACTCCTTTCCCGCAGGGACTCTCAAAAGCCCCTTAAAAGCCTCTTAATTTTAAATCCTCCACTACCTTGACATAAAACTCTTTCACGTCGAATCCCCGGTAATCCTCCCTGGTCAGATCGATGATATCCCCGTGGGAGATTCCCCTTAAATAGGCGTTGGTAATGACTCCCCGGAAGTCAGCCCACCTGGCGGACTCCACGGTGACCAGGCCGTCGCTGGGGGCGTCCAGGCTTTTAAGAACCCAGTAGGGAACGCACAGAAGCTTGCTGCTGAACCCGGAGCGCATCAGGCTGGCAAAGCTCTGATAGTAGACTCCCGGCATATCAGGACAGAGCCGGTTGAACTCCCTGGCGTAGGCCGCGGACAGCTGATAGCTTGCCCTGTAAGCGTCGGGATTTTTGTCTCCCATCATTCCGAAATACAGGTCGATCCACCGGCACACCAGGCGGTAGAGGCTGTCGGGAAGCCTTTTCAGAAAATCCACCAGCATGGACCCGCGGTGGGGGGTGTTGATGGTCGTCAGGGAGGCCACGCTGTCCGCCATGGCGAGGCAGCTGATGAGATATCTGGAATCCAGCCCGCCTTTTGAGTGGGCGATAATGTTCACCTTCTCACATCCTGTCTCCCTCTGAAGCTCCCGGATCTTTTCTTTTAAAATCAGGGCATTGGACTCCACGGTGCCCCACGCCTCCTGGTGCCCGTAGTACACCCTGGCCCCGTTGCGCTTCAGCTCCCTCGGAATTCTCCCCCAGTAATTGAAATAGTGGAAATCCCGAAAGCCCACGCCGTGAACCAGAAGCAGCGGGTATCTGGTGCTGCATATCTGCCGCTCTGCCCGGACATCATCCAGGTCTATTTTATACAGGGTGTGGTCGATCTCCTGTCTGGCCAGCCCTCTCACGTACAGGGCCAGAAAAAGGTTAACCGCCGGGACCCAGATAAATATCCACACCGCAATCCGCTTGGCGATACGCAGCCTTCGGCACAGCAGGCACATCCACACCAGCAAAAGCTGGAATCCCCCGTAGACAAGAAGAAAGAGGATGACCAGCAGGATTCCCGACAGACGCAGGCCGTAGGACACCAGATGCCATGACACAAAACCGCCGCCTAAAACCAGAAGCCACATGGACATGGTGAGAAGCGCGGTGACAAACCTTAACACATGGATATGTACCTTCTCTGCCGCCGTGAGAAATTTATCGTAATCAATCTTCATCTTCTGCCGCCTCTTTTCGCTCCCGCTATAAATTTAGTCTTTCCAGTAGACACATCTCATGCGGTAAACCTTTCCTCCGTGGAGGCTTAAAGGAACCAGCTCCCCCTGGTTCAAAAGCGGGTCCATACAAAAGTACTCCCCGTCCTCGCCTCCCACCAGGAGCACCCAGTGCTGGGCGCCCCGTCCGTACATCTTCACCTTCACTATGGGATAATGCCCCTGAGCTAAAAGCTCTTCAATCTCCTCTCCGCGCACGGAGGAGGCCGCATACACCTCCCCGTCGGGAAGGGCCTCTCTCAAGCGGTCCCAAAGAATATCTCCGCTGTCGTTGTAGACTCCCTGCTCTTTGAAATATTCATTTAACTCCCCGGGCGTCATCGGCCTTCCCGCGCCCTCGCGGCTCCACTGGGTGGAGAGAGACGAGGCGATGCAGGTGGTGAGGCACCCGGAACTTTTCATGGTGTAGACCGATGCGCCCAGCTTGTCCCCGGACCATCTTTTATCCGTCTGGTCGTAGAATACCACTTCCCCGGCCTGATAATCCTTTTCAGGCCTTATGGTGACGGCTCTGTCTCCCCGGACTCTCAGAACCCAGAGGACTCCTGCCATACATATGCACACCGCCATGCATACCTCCAAAAGGAGCCTTAACTTTCCCCCGGGCCTTCGGGGACTTTTCTGCGGGCGCTCACTTTTTTTGCGCATAATCCCTCCCGAACATTCTGACAAATTCCCGGGGCATGGGAGTCTCGAAGCGCTTTCCTGACAGATAGGCGAGAGGCTCCGGAAGCTCTGGGAACTCTATGAGGCAGGAGTGGAGCATCTGGCGGCGGATGTCAAATGCTTTTCTCGCCTCGTCATTTACCTTTGGATCTCCGTATTTCATGTCCCCCACCACAGGATGTCCCGCAGATGCCAGGTGGGCGCGGATCTGATGGGTCCGCCCGGTGATCAGCTGTACACGCAGCAGTGTATACCCGTTTTTCCAGGCGGCAGGCTCATATCCTGTGGAGATGGGGGAGCTTCCGAACACCGCCTCCTCGAGGACTGTCACCTGGTTGGAACTCTCGTCCTTGGTGAGGAATCCGTGGATGGTCCTTTTGCCCTCCACCCTCCCTTTCACCGCGCAGTAATAATACTTGCCCAGGCTCCGGCTCTTGAAAGCGTCAGCCATAACCTGCAGGCCGGCTAGGGATTTGCCTGCCACCACAAGGCCGCTGGTGTTGCGGTCCAGGCGGTTGCACACGCCGGGGCGGAAGGTCCGCAGATCCTCCCTTGTCAGCGCCCCCGTGTCCAGAAGATAATCGGTCATGTACTCCACCAGCGATTCGTCCTCCGCCTTCGCCTTCTGGGACAGCATGCCCGCCGGCTTGTTGATCAGCAGGATGTGGCGGTCTTCATAGACGATATCCAGCCTCGTCTTTTTCACCTCCTGCACAAAAACCTGTGAAAATTTGCGGATAGTCTCGTCGGAGAGGAACAGCCTGATCTCGTCCCCCGCCTCCAGCCGCTCCGTCCCGTCGCACTTTTTGCCGTTGAGCGTGATATTTTTCTTGCGGAGCATCTTGTAGATGAACCCTTTTCCCGCCAGATTCAGGTACTTTCCCAGCAGCTTGTCCAGCCGCTGCCCAGCCTCGTTGTCCGCTACTTTGATCTCTTTCATAGTTCCTCGATTCTGTGTGGCCTTATGCCCCTTCACCTGTGCGCCACAGCCCTTTAAAAGATGTCCGGCCCCCGGTTATGCCGGCTTACATGGACAGATTCTTCAGCAATCCGGCGGCGTACTCCACGCTCCCGTCGTCCTGGTCTTCTGAAGCCGCCCCCAGGTTTTTCAGCTTATTTAAAAACGCCTGCTCTTCCCGGATAATCTTTACATTCGGGTCCAGGCGGTGAGCCTTGAAGGTGTCGTTCAAGTATTTTTCCGCCTTTTTCACATCCAGCTTCTCTGAGCCTGAGAGGGCGTACACTCCCTTGGGGTGAACCATGACCGCATCCAGGGGAATGATCTGTTCCCTGGAAGTGACAATCAGGTCATAAAGCATCAGCCCTTTTTCTCTCTCCCCGTCAACCCTCTCATAAAAATCCGGCGGCGGCGTCCTGTACTTCCACGACGCCAGCAGAGGCGATGCCGCGTTGGCAGTGGGAAGCACAGACAGGACGGCCATGACTGTCAGAATATTTTTAACCGCCTCATTGTCCGTCAGCCCTCTGGCTCCCGCCTGGACAAGAATCATGGCCGCCCCCAGCAGCACCTTGGCCAGCTGGAGCCGCCTGCGCCGGTCCCGATAGCCGTACTGGCCTTTTTTCTTACGTCTGCTCATAAACTCTGTCTCTCCCTGGATTAAGTTTTCAAAATGCCCATCACCAATTCGTGGGGAAGCACCTTGCACAGGACTCTGAAGGCCTTCATGGTAACACCGTAGACCGACACGGAGCGCCCCATGTAACTGTCTGTCAGGGCTTTTCTCACCACTTTCCTGGGGTTGGCCATCACCAGCCGCTTGTACAAGGGTATCTGGCCTGTGGTCTCCGCGATATCGAAGAATTCCGTGTCCACCGGCCCCGGACACACCGCAGTCACGTAGATGCCCCTCCCTCTCAGCTCCGCCCCCAGGGCTCTGGAATAGCTGAGGACAAATGCTTTGGTGGCGGCGTAAACGGCAAACTTCGGCTGGGGGAGGAATGCCGCCGATGAGGCGAACTGGAGTATCCGGCTGTTAGGGCTCATGTAGGGGAGCGCCAGATGGGTGACCGCGCAGAGGGCCTCGCAGTTTAACCGGACCATGGCGCATTCTGTATCCTCCTCCAGCTCTCCCACCCTGCCGATCTTTCCGAATCCGGCGGCGTTCACCAGAATCTTAACATCAGGCTTTTCTGCCTCCAGGGCGTCCCTCAGGAGGTCCCTGTCCTCCCTGCTGGTCACATCCGCGGCAAAGCATCTGAACCTGGCAGGCAGACGCCCTTCCAGCTCCTCCAAGCGCTCTCTCCTCCTCGCCACAAGCCATATCTCATCAATGCCTGCCAGCCGGTCTGCGATCTGAACCGCCGCCTCCCGCCCCATGCCCGATGAGGCGCCTGTTATCAACGCAATCTTCATAAATGTTCTCCCTAAAAAAATATTTCCTTTATCCTTGTCTTTTCTTTTTATGGACGTTGCGGATGGTCTTTTTAGGCTTCAAGGCCCTCTGTCCTTCGCCGCCCTCCCCTGTCCTCGCTCCTTTTTGGGCCCTCGCCGCCGCGGCCTTCCCTGCGCGCCTGCCATAAGGATTCCCGTCTTTTGGCCGGATAAGACATTTTTTATCATATCCTATCAGGTCTGTCCTTCCCCCTGCCTTCAGCGCCTCCATGACCAGGTCGTAGTTCTTGGGATTCCGGTACTGGATCAGCGCCCTCTGCATGGCCTTCTCGTGAGGGTTGGTGGGAACATACACCTTCTCCATGGTCCGGCAGTCGTATCCGGTGTAGTACATACAGGTGGAGATGGTGGAGGGGGTGGGATAGAAATCCTGGACCTGCTCCGGCATGTACCCCAAGTCCCGCAGGTGCTCTGCCAGTTCAATGGCCTCTTTTATGGTGGAGCCTGGGTGGGAGGACATAAGGTAGGGAACCAGGTACTGCTTCTTTCCAAGGCTTTTGTTCATCTCGGCGTACTCCTTGACAAATTGGCGGTACACGCTGTTTCGAGGCTTTCCCATGCGTGCCAGCACCGGGTCCGCCACGTGCTCCGGCGCCACCTTCAGCTGCCCGCTGACATGGTACTCGCACAGCTCCCGCAAAAAGGTTCTCTTCGAATCCGCCAGCACGTAGTCGAACCGGATTCCGGAGCGGATAAACACCTTCTTCACCTTCGGCAGCGAACGCAGCTTTCTCAGAAGCTCTATATAATCTTTGTGGTCCGCCCTCAGGTTCCTGCAGGGTTCCGGAAACAGACACTGGCGGTTTTTGCAGGCCCCCTTTGTCATCTGCTTTTCACATGCCGGATACCGAAAATCGGCGGTGGGGCCGCCTACATCGTGAATATATCCCTTGAAATCCGGCTCTTCCGTCAGGGCTCTGGCCTCGTTCACAAGAGATTCATGGCTTCTGGCCTGGATAATCCGCCCCTGATGGAAGGTCAGGGCGCAGAAGCTGCATGCCCCAAAGCACCCTCTGTTGCTGATGAGGCTGAATTTGATCTCCCGGATGGCAGGAACACCGCCTGCCTCCTCGTAGGAGGGATGGTAGTTCCTCATGTAAGGAAGGCCGTAGACATCGTCCATCTCCGCCGTGGTCAGGGGCCTGGCAGGGGGATTCTGAACCACGTAGACGCCCTCATAGGGCTCTGCCAGGCGCCGTCCCGTAAATGGGTCCGTGTTGCTGTACTGGACAAAAAAGCTTCTGGCGTACTCTTTTTTGTCTTTCAGAAGCTCCCTGTAATCCGGAAGAAGTTCATAGTCATACACAGACTCCAGGCTTTTCGTCTTGTACACGGTTCCCTGAACAAAGGTGATGTCCTTCACGTCGATGCCGCTGTCCAGGGCGTCGGCGATCTCCACGATGGATCGCTCCCCCATGCCGTAGGAGATTAAGTCCGCCTGGGAATCCAGAAGGATGGATCGCTTCAGCCTGTCGGACCAGTAATCATAATGAGCCAGCCGGCGGAGGCTGGCCTCGATTCCGCCCAGAATAATCGGGCTGTCCTTGTACACGGACCGAATTAAATTAGAGTACGCCACAGCCGCGTAGTCGGGCCGTTTCCCCATGACTCCCCCCGGAGTGTAAGAATCCTCCCCCCGCCTCTTCTTGGATACGGAATAATGGTTCACCATGGAGTCCATGTTTCCTGCCGAGACCAGAAATCCCAGCCTGGGCTTCCCCAGAACCTCGATGCTCTTCTTGTCCTTCCAGTCCGGCTGGGGAATCATCCCCACCTTGTACCCGTGAGCTTCCAGAACTCTGGATATGATGGCATGGCCGAAAGAGGGATGGTCCACGTAGGCATCCCCGCACACATACACAAAATCACACTGATTCCAGCCTCTCACGCTCATGTCCGCCCGGCTTATGGGCAAATAGTCTGGCTTCATACCGTCACATTTCCTCTCCTGGCCATGCCTTATTTCAACAGTTCAAAATAATCCCGGATAAAACAGTCCGCAAGGGAACGCTTCTCCTCCTCCATGTGTCTGGAAAAATCGTCGTCCACGGCGCACACGGTCATCCCCGCTCTCTTGCCTGCCAGAATCCCCGCCGGCACGTCCTCAAACACCAGGCACTCCTCAGGCGCGGCTCCCAGGTCCCCGGCCACCTTCAGGTAAATATCCGGCTCCGGTTTTCCCGCCTTCACCTCGCAGGCCGTCGTCACCGCCTCAAAACAGGACGCCAGCTTCAGGGAACCAAGGACCGCCTCCACCATCTCCCGGCCGTTGCTGGTGGCGATGCCGCAGGAAATATGGTGTTCCCCCGCATATGCCAGAATCTCCGGCGCGCCCTTTTTAGGCAAAACCTCATAGCGGTATTTGTCGATGGACATCTCCGTCCATATGGCCTTGATCTCATCCACGGACAGAGGCAGGCCGAACCGCTGTTTAAAGTAGACGGCGGTTTCGGAGAAGCTCATCCCCTCGATGGCCCGCGCAAGCTCCGGCGGACATTCATGGCCGTAGCGTCTCAGAAATTCTATATCAATACTCTTCCACATCCACATGGAATCCACCAGAGTCCCATCCAGATCAAATATGAATGCCTTCTTTCCCTGTAATATGTCCACAACTTTTATCCTCTCTAACAATCTCTTATTTCAGTCCTGCAAAGGCGCCGGGTCACAGCCGGTCTCCCGGTTCCGGGGGCCCTCCCCGGCAAAAGCGCACCGTCTCAGGTCCTGGACCTCCTCATCTGTCAGGGGCCGGTACGCCCCCGGCCTCAGCTTTCCATCCAGCACAAGGCTTCCCATGGAAAGCCTCTTTAAAAACACCACCCGGCACCCAAGGGCTTGGAACATCCGCTTCACCTGATGAAACTTCCCTTCATGGATGGTGAGCGCCACCCGGCGGATGTCCGCCCCGGTCTCTCTGCCTCCGGCCCCTTCGCCGCTGTCCGCCCCGCCTCCCGCCTCTTCGCAGCCGTCCAGAAGCTCCAGCTTCGCGGGAAGCGCAGGCGTGCCGTCCAGGAGGGTGATTCCCTGTTCAAGCCGCCGGCCGGCGTCTGGGGGAAGTTCGCCTTCCACCTTGGCGTAATACCGCTTGTCCACATGACGTCTGGGGGACAGAAGGCCGTGGGCCAGCCCCCCGTCGTTGGTGATGAGAAGCAGCCCCTCCGTGTCTATGTCCAGGCGCCCCACTGGAAATAAGTCCTTTCTCTTCGGTCCGTCCGGCCCTTTTCTCAGCAGATCCATCACCGTCTCATGGACATTGTCCTCTGTGGCGGACACCACTCCCTGAGGCTTATTCAACATATAGTATTCCAGCTCTGCATAGGAGACGGGAACCTGATCCACCGCAATCAGATCCTTTTCAGGGTCAACTTTTCTGTCGGCTTTTTTCTCCGTCGCGCCGTTGACCTGGATTCTTCCCCTTTTCGCCATCTCTTTTATCTGGTTTCTGGTTCCCACGCCCATCTCCGCCAGCATTTTGTCCAAACGCGTCATGTCTCCCACCAGTCTCCTGTCTCTGTCACTGCCACCGCCAGCCCGGATAATATTTATTCTTCAAAGTCATCTGGTTTCCCTTGGCGAACCCCAGGGCAAACCCGTCCACACACACCAGGCACCAGCCCTTCCTCGGGCCTTCCCCGTCTTCCAGGGCTATGGTCTCCCCCTTGAGATACCGGATCACCCGCTGGTCGTCTCTGTCAAAGGACACGGTGTTGGCGTACAGTTCCTCTCCGAGAACCATGGCCATGGCCTGGGAAGGTTCAAACCGTCCCTTTTTCACGGTCCCTACCAACAGCCCCGTCCGAAGATAGCGCAGTCCCAGCCCGGCCCGGAATCCCTCCGGCAGATAACAGATCATGTCCTGTATGTTCACCAGCCGGGAGCTCTCCCACGTAAGCCTTGTGTCTTCCAGAAAAGCCCGGAGTTCCTTCTCCTCATCCAGATTCACCCGGACCATGGATTCCCTCCTGCTCCCGGCTCTGGAGGCCGGCCTTTCTTCCGGAAGGTTCCTCTCACCTCCCCCGCCTCCCTTTCCGGTCTTCTTCCGAAGCAGGGCCATAAAATGCCCCTCTCCCCGGATCTTGTGGGGAAACAGGCGCAGGCACCCGGAAAGCCCGGCCCCGCCGCAGGCGCCGTCAAACAGGGGAAGGGGGGTCAGTTCCATATTGGAAAAATTTTCCAGCGCCCACCTGACAGTCTCCTCATCCTCCTGCCTGGAAAAGGTGCAGGTTGAGTACAGCAGGTATCCGCCGGGCTTCAGCATCTTCACGGCCTCTTTTAAGATGGCCCTCTGAAGAGGGCTGTAGTGCTTTGGCCCCTTCTCCCTCCAGTCTGCGGTCATGTCCGGGTTCTTCCGGAACATCCCCTCCCCCGAGCAGGGGGCATCTACGAGAATCTTGTGAAAAAAGCCGGGAAATGCCGACGCCAGCCGTTCCGGCGTCTCGCTGGTTACACAACTGTTGCCTATGCCCGACAGCTCTAAATTTTTCAGAAGGGCTTTGGCCCGTGAACTGCTGATATCGTTGGCCACCAGCATGCCCCTGCCCTTTAACCGGGCTCCCAGCTCCGTGCTCTTTCCTCCGGGAGCGGCGCACAGATCCAGAACCATGTCCCCCGGCTCCACGGGGAGAAGGGAGGCGGGAGTCATGGCGCTTGGCTCCTGCAGATAGTACAGCCCCGCGTAATAGTAGGGGTCCTTTGACGGGTTGGCGGACTCGTCATAAAAAAAGCCGTTCTCCACCCACCCCACCGGCTCTGTCGGCCAGGGAAGGCGCTGTCTGCACTCACCGGGAGTCCACCGCAGCGTGTTCACCCGCAGGCCCAGGCTTCTCGGCCGGTCAAAGCTTGCTATATACTGTTCATATTCATCTCCCAGCAGAGCCTTCATCTCCCGGCAGAAATTTTCAGGCAGCTCGATCTTCAATCATATACCTCCCACTCAGTAATCATACACAAGCCTGTGATGTTCCAGATACTTAAGTATCCAGTAGGGATTGACGCTCATCTCCTCGTAGTGGTCTGTCCTCAGGTACATTCCCACATGGAGGTGAACGTCAAAATTGCCGGTGGTTCCCTCCACGGCAGAGTATCCGGTATCCCCCATAAATCCCAGCAGCTCCCCGGCTCTCACCGTGTCTCCCCGGACCCACTGCCGGCTGTAATCGTAGAGATGGGCATAGTAAATATACAGGCCCGACGCCGCGCGGATGCCTATCCGCCAGCCGCCCTGCTCCAGCCATCCCACATTCTCCACCGCCCCGTCGCTGATGCTGACCACGGGGTAAAAGCCTCTCGGCCGCTCCATTCCCATGATGTCGCAGCCCTCATGCTTCCGATCGCCGCCGTAGGTTCTCTCCTCCATCCATCCGTTCTCGTAGGCCACATCCGGCGTGTCCGGCCTGGTGCTTTCAGGTATGGGAAAATATTTCAGATCGCCGAATACGGCCTGGTAGCCGTGAAGGAGCTTTCTGTATTCCACCGGCCTTCTCTCGGAAATCAGGGGATTGGCCTTTAAAGCCTCCCCCTCCTTAAGGCCGGTGAGGTCGTACTCATGTTCTACCATGAGAGACGTGAGCATCTCCATATCCAGATTTTCTTCCGACGCCAGCCTCTCTCCCAGCGCCATGGCCCGGAAGTCGTCGCTCTCCCAGGTGTACCCGTCCAGCTGATAGAAATCAGGATTAAAGACCAGATAGTCAGTCACCGTCACCTGAAATACTGCCAGAAGAATCAGCAAAAGCAGCCGCATATCCGCTTCTCCTTCGCTCATATAGTGTATAAAACATCTTATTCTGGTGACTATGAAAAAATCCTTCTTTCCGGCCATGGCCGTCATCGCCCTGGTCCTTCTGCTGACTCACCCGGCTCTGTCCTTTAAAGGGGCAAGCCGCGGGCTGCTCCTGTGGTACAAGACTGTTCTCCCCACCCTGCTGCCCTTCATGATATGCTCCGGACTCATCGTCTCTCTTGGGGGAATCCGCCTCCTCACCGCCCCTGTGAGACCGGTGTTTAAGAGGCTGTTTGGCATGTCCGACGCAGGCTGCTACGTGATGGTGTCAGGCCTGCTCTGCGGCTACCCTATGGGGGCAAAAACCTGCGGGGAATTCGTGGACGAGGGGAGAATCTCCCCCTCGGAGGGACGGTATCTCCTGTCTGTCAGCAATCACCCGAGCCCCATGTTCCTTCTGGGCTATGCGGCGCCGGCGGCAGGGGCTTTTCTCCCCGTCCCCCTCATGCTGGCCGCCATATACCTTCCTCTCATCCCCATGGCCTTTCTGTCCCGGCAGATTTACGGCGCAGGGGAAAACTCTGCCGCTCTCCCTGAATCCAGGAAAAACCGCCAGTCCTTCGACCAGTCCATGATGAATTCCTTTGAGGTCATGATAAAAATAGGCGGCTATATCATGCTGTTCTCCATCCTGGCAGAGTTTGTGGAGCAGATACAGTCCGTCTCCCCGGCGGCGAAAGCCTGCCTCCTGGGCATTGTGGAGATCACCACAGGCATCCGGGCGCTGTCCCGGACGCTGACGGGAATCCCCCTGGGAGCGGCGCTGTGCTTCGTCTCGGCCTTCGGAGGCCTCTGCGGCCTTTTTCAGACCAGAAGCGTCCTGAAAAGCCCCCGCCTCTCCATATCTCACTACCTTCTGTGGAAGCTGCTCCACGGCTGCCTGTCCATGGCAGTATTTACGCTTCTGGCATATATGCTCCTTCCTGGCCGCTGACCGCCGGGTCCGCCACCAGCTCGTTCCGGTTGCTGCTGACTATGTCATAGCTGGACTGCATGGCCGCGAGAAAGGCCCCCAGCCGTTCCTGGGCGTCCCCCATGGTGCCTGAGATAATATTCTGCACGTTTCTGAGAATGTCGTCTGTGTACACGATGGCGCCCTGGCGGATGTTGTTGGCATCACCCACTGCCGCGTCGATGATAGACTGGGCCTGGACCTTGGCATCCTCCACGATCTGGTTGGCCGTGGCGTAGGCCCTCTGCATGATCTCGTGCTCGTTGACCAGCTCGTTGGTCTGGGCGGTAGCCTCCTGTATCATGTTGTCGGCCTGGTATCTGGCTTCGCTGAGTATGGCGTCCTGATTGCTGATAATCTTCTGATACTGCTTGATCTCGTCGGGAATCCTGAGCCGCAGCTCCACCAGAAGCTCCTCCAGCTCCTCCTTGTTGACAATGATCTTTGTATTGTTAGACAGCGCCTGATACTTGCAGCTGTCGATATATTCTTCGATTTCACCGATTAACTGTTCAATTCTGCTCATAGTATGTAGCCTCTCCTTTTCGATAATATGATATATGACCCTTGGACCCCGGTGTCATAATCATCGAGCCGGGCGTCCGTTTTTGACATCTTCCGCTCTCGAAAGAACCTTCACTGCGATCTCGGGAGCGACAAAAGCGCTGATGTCGCCTTGATACATGGCGATCTCTTTCACAATACTGGAACTGAGATATGAATATTTCAAATTAGTGGTCAGGAAAATGGTATCGATCCCAGGAGAAATCACGCGATTTGTCTGGGACATCTGCAATTCATACTCAAAGTCCGTGATGGCGCGCAGGCCTCTGACGATGACATCGGCCCGGCAGTTCCTCACAAAGTCTACCAGAAGTCCGTCAAATGCCAGTATCTCGATATTGGGCAGATGCCCGGTAACGCTTTTTAACATATTAACACGTTCTTGGACAGAAAACAACGGAGATTTTGAATTATTCTTCAAAACTCCCACAATCACTTTGTCCATGATTTTTGAACTTCTCTCAATAATATCCTGGTGTCCTAAAGTAACCGGGTCAAAGCTGCCCGGATATACAGCAACCGCCATAAATAAGCTTCTCCTATTCCGCCTTTTTTTCTATAAATACATGCTTGTTTGTCTTGTACTCCTTATTCTTGACAATAGCAAACCCAATATTCTCCAGATAAGAAAAATCTGTCTCCCTTGAGGCTTCCGCGATGATTAAAGTTTCCTGGTGAATCAGACTGGAATCTTTCAGATACTCCAGCACTTTTTTCTCCCACTCCATATTGTAAGGCGGGTCCATAAACACGGTGTCAAAGGACTGTCCCGTCCCCTCCAGCCTTCTCAGGGCCGCCAGCGCGTCACATGTCATAACCGCAGCTTTTTCCTCCAGTCTGGCGGCCTTGAGATTCTGCCTGATACAGTCTGCGGCCTTCTGGTTCTGTTCCACAAAGACAGCCCTTGCGGCGCCTCTGCTCAGGGCTTCGATGCCGATTCCGCCGCTCCCGGCAAAACAGTCCAGAAAACTGGTCTGCGCCAGACGGTTCTGTATCATGTTAAACAATGTCTCTTTGATTCTGTCTGTAGTCGGACGGGTATCCGGACCCTCCACGGTTTTCAGCTGAATTCTCCTGGCGCTTCCTGCAATCACTCTCATATATCTGCTCCTCTGTTTTTATGTCTACAAGTATAATCGCTTTTTTTTTCTGCCACAAGATATTTCTCATATATTTTTGCAAAAAAGAAACCCCGGACAGCCTCTAGACCATCCGGGATATTCTTTTGATTTATATCGGCTTTTTACTTACCGGCCATCTGCTTCTCCTGGGCTTCGATCATCTTCTTCACCATATAGCCGCCTACGGAACCGTTCTGGGCAGATGTCAGGTTGCCGTTGTATCCGTTGGTCAGCGGCACGCCGATCTCCCCTGCAACTTCCATTTTGAATTTGTCCATAGCCTCTCTTGCCTCTGGTACGTTAGTTGTGTTTGAAGATTTGTTAGACATAGTAAAACGCCTCCTTGTTTTCTGTGTGTTGGTTAATTGCTACACTCCTATTATGTGCCTGCTGAAAAATAATACACTAGAAGGTTCTGCGTAATATGTCATTTTTTAACAGATGGATATCCGGTTACAGATTCAGCTTCTCATAGCTTCTCTCCAGATATTCCTCCAGCCGTCTTTTAAGTTCCCGGTGCTCTTCAAACTCAAGTCCTCCGTCCTCGGCTAACAGAACCGTCACTTCCTCCGAAACGTTTTTTAAAACATTGGCGTCTGTAAATATGTCCGCCAGCTTAAACTCCATGTCCCCGCTCTGACGGATTCCGAAGATGTCCCCCGGCCCCCGGAGCTTTAAATCCTCGGAGGCGATATAAAATCCGTCGTTGGACCGGTTTAAGATGTCTAAGCGCTCCTGGGTTCCCTCCTGATCGCCGCAGTTGACCATGATGCAGTAGGACTGGTATTTTCCTCTCCCCACCCTGCCTCTCAGCTGATGGAGCTGGGCAAGACCGAAGCGCTCCGCGTTCTCGATCATCATCACCGTGGCGTTGGGTACGTTGACCCCCACCTCGATGACCGTGGTGGACACCAGGACCTGAATCTCCCCGGCGGCAAACCGCTCCATGATCTGATTCTTTTCTTTGCCTTTCATCTTTCCGTGAAGGTACTGGATCTCGGCCTCCGGCAGCTCTTTCCTCAGAGTCTTGGTGTAGTCCAGCACGTTCTCTGCGTCCATCATCTCGCTGGCCTCCACCATGGGGCAGATCACATATGCCTGCCGCCCCTCCGCCAGCTGTTTTTTTATAAAACCGTAGGCGTTCTTTCTGTATCCCGTGTTCACCACGCAGTTCTTCACAGGGAGGCGGTCCGCCGGCATCTGGTCGATCACCGAGATGTCCAGGTCTCCGTAGAGAATGATGGCCAGGGTCCTGGGAATAGGGGTGGCGCTCATGACCATCACATGGGGTTCCTCCCCCTTGCCTCCCAGCATCTCCCGCTGGCCCACGCCGAACCTGTGCTGCTCGTCGGTGATCACCAGACCCAGCCGGTCATACACCACCTTCTCCTGGATCAGGGCGTGGGTTCCTACGATGATGTCCGCCTCATGGCTTCCTATCTTCTCATATGCCGTCCGCTTTTCTTTCGCCGTCATGGACCCTGTGACCAGCACCGGAACCTTGTCGATCCCGTAGGTCTCAAACAGCTCTCTCATGCCCTCGAAGTGCTGCCTGGCCAAAACCTCCGTGGGCGCCATCATGGCCCCCTGGAAGCCGTTGTAAGCCGCCATGAGGAGGGCCAGAACCGCGACGATGGTTTTTCCCGAGCCCACATCCCCCTGGACCAGGCGGTTCATGGTCAGGCCGCCGGTTAAGTCCCTCTCCACTTCTTCCAGAACCCTGGACTGGGCGGCCGTCAGTCGGTAGGGAAGACGTTTTACCAGCTCCCCGATGTGAGGGACCGGTTTCATCACACAGCTGCTGCGCCTGTCCTGCCTCTTCTCCTTCAGGCGCCGCACCGCCAGGATAAAGAGGAAAAACTCGTCGAACACCAGCCGTTTCCTGGCAAAGAGCAGCTCCTGTCGGTTTTTTGGAAAATGGATATGCTCCACGGCGTAGTTGTACTCTGCCAGGCCGTATTTTTTCCGCATGTCGGCAGGAAGGTACTCCCTCTCCATCCGGCGGGCTTTAAGAGCCTGGGCCACTGCCCTGGTGATGGCCTTGTTGCCCAGTCCCTTGGTCTGGCCGTAAACCGGCTGCATAGTCTCCATCATGGCCTTATAGCTCTCCCTGGTGAAGATCTCCGGCTGCTCCATGGTGAGGCGGTTGTTTTTCTTCACCACCTTCCCATAAAAAATATGGCAGGTTCCTGCCTGCAGAGTGTTCTTGAGAAAAGGCATGTTGAACCAGGTCAGCTGCAGAGAACCGGTGATGTCCTTCAAAGAGGTTGTGATCACCTGGGTGCGCTGGAAGGCGCGGACGGATGCCGTCTTCTGGAGAATCCCCTCCACTGCCCCCGTCATATCCGGCTTAAGCTCTCCTATGGGAACCGGCGCCTCATACGCATGATAATCCCTGGGATAATAGCCTATGAGATCCCCCACAGTGAACACTCCCAGCTTCTCAAACAGCTTCCCGGTCTTCTCCCCGATTCCTTTCAGGGATCGGATGGATTCCTGATTGTTCCCCATCTGTGTCTGCTTCCTTTCTGTGATTCCCGAAAAAGGACCGACACATCTGTGTGCGCCGGTCCCCTTTTCCCGCTTTTGCAATTGTCGGCATGGCGGACTGTCAGCCATTCTCCTTCACCGCGCGGCACCAGGCCTCCATCCCTTCGCCGGATATGGACACCTTCACCGCCGGGGCTGCCCCGTCAGCTCCAGGCAGCTTCTCCGCCAGAAGCCGGCTCACGGCCTTCCTCTCCTTCACGGCAGTTCTCTCCCGCCCCGGAACACGGGTCAGGGAGGTGAGCAAATCGGGCTGAATCTTCATAACATACTCCCCCGTTCTCAATTGGGCCGGTTTCCTTGTCTACTCCACAGACAGCAGATAGTAGTAGATAGGCTGCCCGCCGCTCTGCAGCTCGATCTCCCTGTCAGGATATGCCTCCCGGACGCTGGCAAAAAGGTTCTCCGCCGTCTCTCTGGTGATATCGGCCCCGTAGTAGATGGTGATCAGCTCCGCATCCTCGTCCACCATGGCGGCCAGGGTGTTCAGGGCCGTCTCCTTCACGGACTGCCCCACGCACAAGATCCCCTTGTCGCCGATGCCCATGATGTCTCCCTGGTTGATCTCCTTGTCGTCGATGACGGTATTCCTCACGGCATAAGTAATCTGTCCGGTCTTCACCCGGCTCATCTCTTCGATCATGGCAGCCTTGTTCTCTTCCGGCGACAGTTCCGGGGCAAAATTGATAATGGCTGTGATCCCCTGGGGAACGGTTCTGGAGGGAACCACGATGACGGTTTTATCCTCCGCCAGGGAGGCCGCCTGCTCCGCCGCCAGGATGATGTTGCTGTTGTTGGGGAAGATGTAGACAGTATCCGCGTTCACCTGGTCCACGGCGTTGAGCATATCCTCGGTGCTGGGGTTCATGGTCTGTCCCCCCTGGATGAGATAGTCTGTGCCGATTCCCCGGAAAATCTCTCCGAACCCCTCGCCGATGGACACGGCGATAAAGCCGCACTCCTTCCTTGGCTGGTCTTTGGCGGACGGCTCCTCTGCTGCTTCTGCCGCCTGCCGCTTCTGTGCGGCTGCTTTTTTCTCCGAATCCATGATCAGGCGCTCCTGATGCTCCTCCCGCATATTGTCAATCTTCATCCTGGAGAGGGAGCCGAAGGTGAGCGCCTTCTGGATGGCGAGTCCGGGGTCGTTGGTGTGGACGTGGACCTTGACCACGCCGTCGTCGGAGACCACCACGATGGAATCGCCGATGGACTCTAAGTAGGTCTTGAAATCCTTTTCTTCCCTGTCCCCATATGTCTTTTCTATATTGATAATAAACTCCGTACAGTAGCCGAACCGGATATCGGCCTCCTCCAGAGGCGCCCCGCCGCCGGCAGAGACCCGGGAGGGGGCGGCCTCCACGGAAAGCTGGATCTCCTTGCCCAAAAGGCCGTCCAGACAGCCCTTCATCACCTGCATCAGACCCTGTCCTCCGGAGTCCACCACACCGGCCTGCTTCAATATGGGAAGCATCTCCGGTGTCTGGCTCAGGACGTAGTCCCCGTGGGCGATGATCTTCTCGGCAAACTCAATGATATCCTCTGTCTCCGTCACCAGCTCCACAGCCTTGTCAGCCATCCCCTTTGCCACCGTGAGAATGGTTCCCTCCTTCGGCTTCATAACCGCCTTGTAGGCCGTCTCTGTGGCGCGGACAAAGGCGTTGGCAAGGGTGGTGGCGGTGATCACGTCCGTCTTCTTGATCTCCTTGGTAAATCCCCGGAACAGCTGGGACAAAATGACGCCTGAGTTTCCTCTGGCGCCCCGGAGGGACCCTGAGGAGATGGCCTTGGACAGATTCTCCATGGTAGGATTCTCTATAGCCGCCACCTCCCTGGCCGCCGCCATGATAGTCATAGTCATGTTGGTTCCTGTATCTCCGTCGGGAACAGGAAATACGTTTAACTCGTTAATCCAGTCTTTTTTGGCCTCCAGGCTCTTCGCGCCTGCCAGAAAGGCCTTCTGAAGACACTTTGCATCAATTGTATTCATACCCACGGGCTGCTCCTCCTTAATCGATCACTCTGACGCCTTCGACATAGATATTGATCTTGTCTACTTCCATACCGGTGAATTCTTCCACTTTGTACTTTACATTCTCGATCAGATTGTCCGCAACCGCCGAGATGCTGATGCCGTATGCCACGATCACGTGGAAATCCAGCAGAATGTGGTTATCCCTGATGTCCACGTTGATGCCGTGGGTCAGGCTCTCTTTCTTGAGGAGCTTTACAAGTCCGTCTTTCATACTGATTGCCGCCATGCCTACGATTCCGAAGCACTCCACCGCCGTCATGCCGGCGTAGGTCGCTATCACTTCCGGATTAATCTGGATTTCACCCAGTCTGTTGCTGATCCGTCCCTTCATGAACGAAAACCTCCTGTTCTTTTCTTTATATTCTCTATTCTGTCCAGCCATTTTTCTGCTATGCCTGATTTGCTACAAGTATACCACATACAAGATATTGTGTCTATTACAAAGATTTTTAAAATTCCTCTTGCAAAATATGGCACAATCTGTTATTATACATGTTGTTGCGGTTTCTATATAACAGAAGCCAAGTAGCTTTTAAGGAGGTGCAAATCATGGCTAAATGTGCAATTTGCGAAAAAGCTGCTCACTTTGGTAATTCAGTGAGCCATTCACATAGAAGATCCAACAAGATGTGGAAAGCTAACGTGAAGTCCGTTAAAGTTAAAGTAAACGGCGGGTCCAAAAAGATGTATGTATGTACTTCTTGCCTCCGTTCCGGCCTGGTCGAGAGGGCTTAATTGAAGAGATTCTTGAACGATTTTAAAACTCCAGGGAAGTTTCCCTGGAGTTTTTGCCGTAAAACAGGCACTTTTTCAACATCTGCAGAACAGATGATACCCTGTCGCCAGAAGACCGACGATAAAGATAAGCAGTCCAAGGGTCGTGGGGATCAGCACTTTCACCGCCATGCCCACACCGACACAAAAAAGGATCAGGCCCCAAAGTCTTTTCATAGAAATCCCTCGCAATCACATTTGCATGGTATACGGATATAGTTTATCCTAATCTATACTATGTCCCAGAGCCTGTCCCTATGCCATGCTTCCCTGAGCGAAGCGTCAAATCCTGCCTGCTTCCTCTGCCATATCCTCGGCCGCCTTCACCGCATCCCTGGAGAACTCCTCTCCCACGCTCACCTTTCCGCCTGTAAATCGGTTGACAAGGTCGGGAACCATGTCCAGCATCTTGTTGACCGTGTTCTGGTTTTTGATATTCACCAGGCGGGTGCTTCCGTTCTGGATCACCAGAATGGCGCTGGGACTCAGCTTGGCGCTCATGCCCCCCGCCCCTCTGTTCTTGGCGTTTTCGGCGAAAGAGCCTGCCGCCATGCCGCAGGTCACATCCATCAGAGGAAGGATGATGGCATCGTCCACCCGCACCGCATCCCCCACCACGGTCTTCGTCGCCACCAGATGGTCCATTCCCTGAAACATCGCCTCCACTGCCGAAGAAAACTGGCTGCCGCCTCCTGTCTTATTTTCTGCCATCTTAATTTACCTCCACTCCTTCATAAATTTCCTGACAAGACTTCTGAAATTCTTATTTAACAACACCCTGACACAGCAGAGAAGAAGGGTGCCCGCCCTGACGCGGCCTTTTATGGTCCCTTCCACCTCAAAGACAGGCTCGTGGAACACCGGCGAAATCTCTATGCTGTCACCGTACCAGGCGTACAGGACAGCCAGCAGCGACAGAACCTTTCCCGTAACCGCCGGATCTTCGAAGCCGATAACCGCCTTTCCCCTGACCTTTGTGGGCATAAGGTGGCGGATCAGTTTCTTGAACTGTCTCAAAAGCAGCCTGAAGGTCTGCCGGTTTTTCTCGTCCCTTATAAATGTCTCCGCCTTTTCTTTCTGCTGTCTCAGGCGGTTCCATTTTTCCTTTGCGGAGTTCACAAGCCGGCCCGGATTCCCTGCACCGCCCCCGTCTCGCCCTGGACTTTCCGGCTTCTTCCTTCCCGCCTTCCGTCCTCGGGCTTTTGGGAAACCTTCTCCGGTCTCGTCCTTTTCTCCACCCGGGAGAGGGTCGTGGGAAACGCCGGCCTCTCCAGGGGCCTCTCCCGGGTCCGCCCGCTCCTCCCGCCCGCGGCCGTCAGCGGCCTGTTCCTTCTCAGCCTGCTTCACCTCTGCCTGTTTCTCCCAAGAAGAGATGGGCAGCGGGTCCCCCGGAGTCTCCCCCGGCTCCTCTCCGGCCTCCTCAGGCTTTCCCCGTCCGCTGTCCCCAAACAGCCGGATTCCCAGGATTCTCACGGATACATTAAGCTCCTCCTCATATGTAACCGCCGCGGATACGGCATGCAGCAGCCAGGTAACACGTGCCTTTACCCGGACTGACTCGCCGTAAGAACCTGACAAGCCATACCTGACAGGTATCACAAGCACCGTAAACACCAGCAGACATATGACCCCCAGCAGCGCCAGCAGCGCGATGCCTGCGATTTTCAGTATACTCAATAGAATCGGGAGCATCCTACCACACCTTACCTCCCCGCTCTGTCAGGAATTCTTCCAGACAGAAGCCGCCTGTTTTTTCATACATTTCTTCCACCATGGTTCCGGCAAGCGCCAGAGCCTCCTGATATCCGTCGGCGATGCCCAGTATCGTCAGTTCCTGCACTCTCCCGCTCTCCAGCAAAAGCATATACCCCGGATAGATGTCAAGGATATTATTCCCATTTGAGGCGGGAGTAATCACAAAGACTCCCGGACGGTATTTTTTTTCCCTGATACTCCTTATGATAGAAAACAGGTGTTTTCTGGCTCTCTCTCCTACATAGAGACGGCTATACCACAACATCGAAATCCATCAGCTCCTGCTCTAATAATTCCAGACACGCCTCCCGCTCCGAAAGGTCCGCGCAGCTCTCCAGGCTGGTGCGGATATATTCCTCCAACTCCCTGTCGTTCTGAAACATGACAGGGAGGCTGGCCAGCACCCTGGCCATGACAGACCGAACCACCGGTTTTTGAAGCCCGGCGAACAGCCCGTCCAGTTCCCGGCACAGAACCTGCGCCTGCTCCTCCATCCACTCTCTGTCCGCCGTCTCACCCGATGTCTCTTTCTCTTCAAGGGACATAAAGGAGCTTCCTGATGTGAGCTTGTCCAGCTTTTTTTGAATCTGGTCAGAATCCGGGTTCCCCAGAGGATTCCCTGACATCACAATGTCCTCCACCGACTCCTGGATGCCTTCCATCCTGGACAGTATCTCTTCAAGCTCCTCCTCGGGGATGCCCTTCATCGTTGCCAGCCCGGTTTGAAGCTTTTTAAGCCCGCCGCGGAAGGCAGCTTCCTCCCCTGCCTCCACCAGCCGCCTGTCTTCTGTCAGAACCAGCATGTACAGTTCGTTGGCCATCTCCTGGAGCGTCACATAGAGCTCCGTCTTCTCTTCCAGCGCTCTCACGCCTCTGGCCAGCATCTCCCGGCATCTGC
The DNA here is from genome assembly GCA_910577935.1 of uncultured Hungatella sp. Classification (GTDB taxonomy): domain Bacteria; phylum Bacillota; class Clostridia; order Lachnospirales; family Lachnospiraceae; genus UBA3402. Next base: position 109,570 of record CAJTOT010000001.1, read on the forward strand.
CGTAGCCTGTCTTGTCAAGGCTGCGGTAGTCGGCGCTTTTTAAGCAGGAAAGCACCTGGCCCAGTTCTTCCTCCTGGTCCATATTCTCCGGCAGGCGCACCATAACCGCCGTCTTCAGCATGTGAAGAAAATTCTCCACGCTCTCCCGGCTCAGTCCTATGTAGACGGTAAAACGCTCCGTGACCATATCATAGAATTTCTGTCTGGTGAAGCGGACAGGCAGGTGGGACAGGATGTCTCTCAGGCGGCTGTTTCTGTCCGCCGCCTGCTCCATGTCCGCCAGTCCCGCCGCCAGTCTGCCGGCCATCTCCCCGGGCGTGTACCGGGAAGACGGCATATCCGCAAAACGCCGTTCTATCCTGTTCAGCACATACTCATATATCTGGAAGCAGTCGGAATACGCCGTCATTATCTCGGCTCTCTCCCCAATCTGTCCCCGGAGCCGGTCCAGCTCCTTTGTCCCTGCCTCTCCCTGAAGAAATCCTGTCAGGACTTTATCAAAGTCTGCCTTTATGGACTGCTCTCTTTCAGAGACAGCCGGATGTTCTGAGCTGACCTCGTAATAAAGGGTATAATGAAGCACCAGCCTTGAAAAGGCATATCGGTACACCGCGGTCATATACCGCTTGCTCTTGTGATCTTTCACTTGCCAATCTCCTCTGCTACCTTCTACTTATGATTCTCCAGGATGGTCCTCCTGACCAGATCCAGGGCCCGCACCACAGACTGTTCCCTGACCTTGCTCCGGTTCCCTCTGAACTGGTATCTCTCCACCGTCACCTTGTCCCCCAGACAGCACGCCATGTACACCAGGCCCACCGGCTTCTCCTCCGTACCCCCGTCGGGTCCCGCGATGCCGGTCACGGCCACACACAAATCCGAGTCCGCGGCGAACGCGCCGCCTACCGCCATCTCCTTGGCAGTCTCCTTGCTGACGGCCCCGTACTTTTTGATGGTGCTTTTGCTCACGTCCAGCAGCTTTCTCTTTGCCTTGTTGGAGTAGGTGACGAATCCCTGGTGGAATACGTCGGAGGCGCCGGCCACGTTGACGATTCGCCCTGCCACCAGGCCGCCGGTGCAGGACTCCGCCGTGGCCAGGGTCAGCTCGTATTTTTTCAGGAGGCGGACCACCGCCATCTCCAGCGTCTCCTCCGCCCTGGCAGTGTACACTGCCGTGCCCATGCGCCTCTTGATCTCTTTCACCACAGGCTTGATCAGCTTCTCCGCCGTCTCGCTGGCGGAAGCGCTGGCTGTGATTCTCACATGGACTTCCCCCGTCTTCGCGTATGTAGCAATGGTAGGGTTGGTCTGTCTGTCAATAAGGTCTATAAGCTCCTCCTCCACCTTGCTCTCGCCCACGCCGCAGATCTTCACCATCTGGGACACGATGACCTCCGGCCTCAGCTTCTGGAGATAGGGCTTTACCTGGCCGGCAAACAGGGGTATAAGCTCGTCGGGAGGGCCCGGAAGGAGGATTGCCCGCTTTTGGCCCTTCTCAAGTATCAGCCCCGGAGCCGTGCCGTTGTGGTTGTCCAGGACCAGGGCGCCTTCCGGGACCATGGCCTGCTTCCAGTTGTTGCCAGGAATCTCCGGATGCCTGCTGTTTTTAAAATACTCTGTGATCCTGTCCCTGGTGCGGCTGTCCTCCACCAGGGGAAAGCCCATCACCTCCGCGCAGGTCTCCTTTGTCAGGTCATCCTCCGTGGGGCCGAGGCCGCCGGTGAGGATGACGATATCCGACCGGTCCAGGGCTGTCCTGACAGCCTCCGACAGTCTTCCCCTGTTGTCTCCCACCACGGTCTGGTTATACATGGTCAGCCCCAGCAGGGCGCACTCCTCCGCCAGATACCGGGCGTTGGTGTTCACGATATTGCCCAGAAGCAGCTCCGTGCCCACCGAGATCACTTCCACTACCATGTCTTACATGCTCCCTTCTGTCAAAATCTTATAATTTTTCTTCAGATAATCCGCCAGGGATATAAGGGTCAGCGCCAAGGCGATCCACACGCAGATGTCAGTCACCGTCTTCAGAGCCCGGATGTCAACAATCAGCAGAATCACCGCGATCATCTGAAAGGTGGTCTTGAATTTGCCCCAGTAGCTGGCGGCAATGACCACCCCGTTGTCCGAGGCCACCAGGCGGAAACCGCTGATGATGAATTCCCGGCTGATGATGACGATGACCATCCACGCCGGCAGCTGACCCAGCTGGATCAGGCAGATCAGGGCGGAGCAGACCAGCAGCTTGTCCGCCAGGGGGTCCATAAATTTTCCGAAATTAGTTACCAGATTATATTTTCTCGCTATCTTGCCGTCCAGAAAATCCGTGAGGCTTGCCGCCACGAAAATCAGGGCAGCGGCCCACCGCAGAGTCCGGCTGCCGCCGTTGTCCCACAGCAGCGCCGCCACGAAAAACGGGATCATCAGTACTCTCAGAACGGTCAGTTTATTGGGCAGATTCATCGCATATCTCTCCTATCAAATCATATTCCAGAGCTCCGGTCACCTTGGCCCGGACAAAATCTCCCGACATCAGTTCTTCCTCCGTGTTCAGAAAGATCAGGCCGTCCACGCCCGGAGCATCCATATAAGTGCGGCCTACGTAAGCATTCTCGTCGGCCACCCTCCCCTCAATCATCACTTCCAGCACGCGCCCCACCATGGACTCGGACTTCTCAAAGGCGATCTCCTGCTGCAGCTCCATGAGCTCAGCCCGCCGCTCTTCCCTGAGCTCCTCCGGCACCTGTCCCTCAAACCCGGCGGCGGGGGTATCCTCCTCCTGGGAGTAGGCAAACACACCGAGACGCTCGAATTCCATCTGGTCCGCAAACTCCATGAGAATCTCATGGTCTTCCTCTGTCTCCCCGGGAAATCCGGAGATCAGGGTGGTGCGCAGGGCGATATCAGGAATCTGGCGGCGCAGGCTTTCGATCATCTCCTCCAGCTGGCGCCTGGCAGTCTTCCGCCCCATGCGCCGCAGCACCTGGTCGCTGGCGTGCTGGATGGGGATGTCAAGATAATGACATATCTTCTCCTCGGTCCTGATGGTGTCGATGAGCTCCTGGGTAATCTCCTCCGGGTAGCAGTACTGAATCCGTATCCACCGAATCCCGCGGACACGGCACAGCTCCCTCAGAAGCTGGGGAAGAGCCTTGCGGCCGTAGAGATCCGTCCCGTAGAGGGTGGTCTCCTGCGCCACCAGAATCAGCTCCTTCACTCCCCCCTCTGCCAGCTCCTCCGCCTCCTTCACCAGACGTTCCATGGGAACGCTGCGGTAGGACCCTCTCAGGCTGGGGATGATACAGTAGGTACAGTACTTGTCGCAGCCTTCCGCGATCTTTAGGAAAGCATAGTGCCCGCCTGTAGTCACAACCCTCCCGGCCTTCCAATCCGGCATCCGGTCCAAATCCCTGAAGCACATCTCCTGCTTTCCGGCCAGAGCGCTTTCTAAAATCCGGCAGATCTCATCCCAGGAAGACGTGCCCACACAGGCGTCCACCTCGGGTATCTCCTCGGTGATCTCCGTCTTGTATCTCTGGGCCAGGCACCCGGTCACAACCAGGGCTTTGCACTGCCCTGTCTTCTTGTACTCCGCCATCTCCAGTATGGTGTTGACGCTCTCTTCCTTGGCGTCATTGATAAAACAGCAGGTATTGATGATGATGATCTCCGCCTCTGCCTCATCGTCGGTAAACTCATAACCGTCATTACTTAACAGGCCCAACATATTCTCAGTGTCCACCAGATTCTTGTCGCAGCCTAATGAAACGCATAGTATCTTCATATAGTCTCCTTAGGACAAAAGCCATCTCGCCAGAAGCGAGACGGCTTTTGTGTCCTTGCCCGCAGGCCTTGTCAATCTGCACCTGCTTAATCGCTCTGCTGTTCTTCCAGGGCTGTCTCTGCCGGGGAATCCCCGCTCTCAGAACCGTTGTCCTCCAGGGCTTCCTCCTCCGAATCGTCCTCGCTGAGGATCTTTACCTTGGACTGATACAGCTCCTCAACCGCCACTGACAGAGGCTTCTTTCTGTCGGAATAGACCATGGCCTCCTCCCCGGCGATAAGCTGCCTTGCCCTTTTGGCTGTGGCGATGACGATGGAATAACGGCTCTGGACCACCGGCTCCTCGCCGGGCTCCACGCCGCTGTTCACCGCGTTGATCAGGTCCGTGTATGATGGATGTAACATATCTGATACCTCTCTTTCTGAAATTGTGATCCTATACGGCGCTCAACTCGGATTTCATCTGCTCAATAAAATCCAGATTGCCGCTGACTCTGCGGTGCTGGGCCTGAATCAGCTGATGCATGGCCTCCACGCAGTCCTCCAGCTTGTCATTGATCAAAATGTAGTCGTAGGAAGTTATCCCCTCGGCCTCCTCCGCTGCCCGGTGAAGCCGCTGCCGGATAACCTCCATGGTCTCCGTGCCCCTGCCCACAAGGCGTCGCTTCAGCTCGTCGGCGCTGGGAGGCGTTACAAAGAGAAGCAGGGCCTCCGGAAACCTCTCCTTAATCTTAAGCGCGCCCTGAATCTCTATCTCCAGGATCACGTCCCTGCCGTCGGCCATCTGCTGGAACACATACTGTCTGGGAGTCCCGTAATAATTATTGACATACCGGGCGTGTTCAATCAGCTGCTCCTCTTCGATCATCTGCTCAAACTTCTCCCGGCTCACGAAAAAGTACTCTCTTCCGTCCTTTTCTCCCTCACGGGGCATCCTTGTGGTGGCTGATATGGACAGCGCGTAATTGTGGTATTTCTCCAGCATAGCCTTGATCAGCGTTCCCTTCCCCGCTCCCGAAAAGCCGGACACCACGATGAGTATCCCCTGTTCACTCATATCCGTCAACTCCTATTCGATAATGTTGGGGGCAAAAGGTGTTTTGACCCCTGATGTCTACGGATTGTTCCGCGCTGCGCGCTCTCACAATCCTAAAAACATTCAAAATTCGCCCTGACGGGCTACTTTTTCATGTTTTTGCGGGTCCCAAAGTCATGTATCGACATGCGAGCATGTCATACATGACCTTTTGACCCTGACATCATTCAATATTCTGAATCTGCTCTCTGACCTTCTCGATCTCCGTCTTCAGGGCGATGGCACGGTCCGATATCTCCAGGTCATTGGCCTTGGACAGGATGGTGTTGGCCTCCCTGTTCATCTCCTGGGCGATAAAGTCCAGCTTTCTCCCCACGGTTCCCCCGGCCTTCAGCTCATTTCTGGTGTGCTGGATATGACTTCGGAGCCTTACCGTCTCCTCGTCCACGCAGACCTTGTCCGCGAAGATGGTGACCTCCGTGGCGATGCGGCTCTCGTCTATGGAGGCGGTGCCCAGCAGCTCTTTCACCTTCTCCTCCAGCTTCGCCCTGTACGCCGCCACAACCTCCGGCGACCGCTGTTCCACCCAGTCCACCAGCTCCGTCATATAGTCCAGCTTGCCCAGAAGATCCCGCCTTAAGTTCTCTCCCTCCACGGCGCGGCTCTCCACAAACTGTTCTGCGGCAGACTCCACGGCCTGGGATAGTATCTTCCATATGGTCTCCTCGTCCTCCTCCGCCTGGGCCATGGACAGCACCTCCGGCATCCTGCCGAGAACGGTGGCGGTCACATCATTTTCTATAGCTAATTCCTCGCTCATCTTCTTAAAATACTGTACATACTCTGCCGCCAGAGCTTCGTTATACTTCAGACAAAGCCTCTCCTCCGTATAATCTTCATAATTGATAAACACATCTACTTTGCCCCGCTGAATATAGTTCTTCAGCATATTCCGGATCGCCGACTCAAAATAATTGAATTTCTTCGGCACCTTGATGCTCAGATCCAGATATCGGTGATTCACCGCCTTCATCTCCACGGTAATCTTGTACTGGTCTGTCACCTTCTCACACCTGCCGAATCCCGTCATGCTCCGTATCATCGGTAAACCAGCCTCTCTTTCGTCATAGATACACTTCATTATAAGGCAAATGGAAAAACAAGTCAATGTTTATCTGTTATGGGCCCAGCGAAGAAAGGTGTCCTGGGCAATTCCCAGCTGCTTCGCCGCCTCCCTGGAGGTGATAGTCCGCTTCTCCCACTCTGCTTTCAGTGTGTAAAACTGGATAGGCACCTCTTTCCTGGGTCTTCCGAACTGAACCCCTCTCATCCTCGCCGCCTCTATGCCTTCCTTCTGCCTCTGCCTGATATTTTCACGCTCCGTCTGGGCGACATAAGACAGTATCTGCAGTACCAGGTCCGCCACAAAGGTTCCCGTCAGATCCGCTCCTGCCTTTCTGGTGTCCAGAAGAGGCATGTCCAGAACCACAATGTCCGCCTGTATCTCCTTGGTGATGATCCTCCACTGGTTCAATATCTCGTCATAATCCCGCCCCAGGCGGTCGATAGACTTCACCACCAGAACATCCTCCGGCCGCAGCCTGCGCAGCAGACGGCGGTACTGGGGACGGTTGAAATCCTTTCCGCTCAGTTTATCCATATAAATCTTGTTTTCCGAGATGGAATACTCCTGGAGCGCGATGAGCTGCCTGTCCTCACACTGCTCTTTGGTAGATACCCTGACATATCCGTACATTGTTCCTGCCATAAAACTTCCTCCTTTGTCGTTTTTTCTGTCCTCATGTTGGTAGGTGTCAAATATAACATCTTATATGTTACATGATGCCGGGGTTAAAAAGTTGTACTTTGGAAGCCGCAGGATATCAACAGAGAACTATTGTTCAGTCTCCTTGTATCTTTTATCAAAGTCCTGTATAATAGCTATGTTGAAAAACAATAAAGGAGCAGCAAAATATGGCATTTGATGGAATTGTAATCGCGAATCTGACCAGAGACTTAAAAAAGAAACTGGAGGGCGGCAAAATCAACAAAATCGCCCAGCCCGAGAAAGACGAGCTTTTATTGACAGTTAAAAATAACCGGGAGAACCTGCGCCTTCTCATCTCCGCCAGTGCGAGCCTCCCCCTCATCTATTTTACGGAGAAGAACAAACCCAGTCCCCTGACCGCCCCAAACTTCTGCATGCTGCTGCGCAAGCATATCGGTACCGGGCGGATTCTTCAGGTGTCCCAGCCGGGCCTGGAGCGGATCATCGAATTCAGAATCGAGCACCTGGACGAGATGGGAGACTTATGCCAGAAGAGGCTGATCGTAGAACTCATGGGCAAACACAGCAACATCATCTTCTGCCGGGAGGACGGGGTTATCCTGGACAGCATCAAGCATGTGTCCGCCCAGGTGAGCTCTGTGCGGGAGGTTCTCCCCGGCAGAAGCTACTTTATTCCCCGGACCTCGGAAAAAGGCGACCCGCTTCACATCCCGCCGGAAGAATTCGCCCGCCTTATGAGGGAGACCCCGGCTCCTGTCCACAAGGCCCTCTACTTAAAGCTCACGGGCATCAGCCCTGTTATGGGGGAGGAACTGTGTCATCTGGCATCCATCGACGGGGAACACTCTGCCAGCCAGCTGTCGGAGGCGGAGCTGGTCCACCTCCACCGCACCGTCGCCTTGGTGATGGAGGACGTGGAAGGAGGAAAATTTTATCCCAATATCATTTACCGCCGCGGGGAACCTGTGGAGTTCTCCTCCCTTCCGCTCACCTGCTTTGACGGCGGGGACTACGAGACCAGAGAATTTGACAATATCAGCCTTCTCCTGGAGAACTATTATGCGGAGAAGAACACCCTCACCCGAATCCGCCAGAAGTCCGCGGACCTGCGGCGCGTGGTGCAGACTGCCCTTGACCGGAATTACAAAAAATACGACCTCCAGGTCAAGCAGTTGAAAGACACCCAAAAGCGGGATAAATACAAGGTCTACGGCGAACTTCTCAACACCTACGGCTATGAGCTTTCAGGCGGGGAAAAAGAATTGAAGTGCCTCAATTATTATACCGGCCAGGAGATACGCATCCCCCTGGACCCCCAGCTCACCGCCAGGGAGAATTCCCAGAAATATTTTGACAGGTACAACAAGTTAAAGCGCACCTTTGAGGCCCTGTCCGACCTTACGCAAGAGACGAAGAAGGAGGTGGAGCACTTAGAGTCCATCAACACGGCTCTGGACATCGCCCTGAAGGAAGAAGACCTGGTGCAGATCAAGGAGGAGCTCACGGAGTACGGCTACATCAAGCGCCGCTACGGAGGAGGGAAAAAGCCGAAGATCACCAGCCGTCCCTTCCACTATATATCCTCAGACGGGTTCCACATCTATGTGGGCAAGAACAACTACCAGAACGAGGAGCTGACCTTCAAGACGGCGACGGGAAACGACTGGTGGTTCCACGCCAAAGGGATTCCCGGCTCCCATGTCATCGTGAAGGCGGAAGGAAAAGAACTCCCCGACAGGGTCTTCGAGGAGGCGGGCGCTCTCGCGGCCTACTATTCCAAGGGGCGGGGAAACAACAAGGTGGAGATCGATTATATACAGAAAAAACATGTGAAAAAAGCTGCCGGAGGGGCCCCCGGCTTTGTGATCTACCACACCAACTACTCTCTCCTGGCAGATCCCAAAAAACTGCCGGAGGAAGCGGATTGATCCCCGGCGGACAGCCGCTGTTTTTTCTTTTCCTACAGCCTGGGGAGATTAAGATTTCCCCGGCCGCGACGATATAAAATACAGAGGCATTTTTATGCGCGAAAGGGGGTACTGATATGAGTATCATGATGGTCACTTCCCTGAATACCTACACCCAAAATATGGAAATGAAGATGAAGTGGCAGAAAAGGCAGACAGAAGATCTCGCCTCCCGGGAGATAACCTCCAAAACTTCCAAAAGCTCTGAAAGCTCCGGGGACGGCCAGGACAGCGCCGTGAGGAGGCAGCTGGAGGATATCCGGGAATCTCAGAAGGATAATTCCGCCCAGATGGCCGCCCAGATCGATATGAAGCTGATGGCCGGAAAGCGGCTCTCCGCCAAGGAGATGGAGTACCTAAAGGAGCACGACCCCGAGACCTACAAGAAGGCCAAGGCTGTGGAGATGGAGCGGGAAGCCTATGAGAGGGAACTGAAAAACTGCCGGACCAAGGAGGAGGTGCAGCGGGTCAAGGCCGCCCACGCCGCTGCCGGACTGGATCAGGTAAACAACATCAAGAACAATCCCAACATACCCAGCGGCAAGAAACTGGCTCTGATCAAGCAGGAGCTTTCCAAGTCCACGGCTCTGGAGGACTCTATGCGCTCCTTCGTAAAAAGCGGCGAATATAAGAAGCTGCCCACGGAGGCGGAGCGCTTAAAGGCCGAGAAGGATATGGAGGAGGCCAGGAAGGCGGAGCTGGGTCTGGACGAAGAATCCAAAGCCGAGAAGGCAGAGGAGAAAAAGGAAGAGACAGCAGAGCCTTCCGACCCGGACTCCCAGGTATCCGGAGAAGTCTCTTCCGCCGGCGAAGACCATGCCCCGGCAGAGGACACTGCCGCCGCAAAGGTCCTCTCCCGCTCTGAGACCATCAAAACCGGAGATGCAGCCGGGAAGGTTATCCCCCGGCAGAAGAAGACCCGCGCCCAGGCGGAGGTGACACCGGAAGCCCGCAAGGTCCGCCATGCCAGGGCCAGGGCGGCATACACCGCCGGCCGGCTGCAGATTGCCGAGACACAGACGCCGGTGATCGACATTAAAAAATAAAAACAGCCCCAGGGCAGGATATCTCCTCTGCCCTGGGGCTGTTTTTCTGTTATTTACCCGGCAGGTCTGGCGGGGCGCTGCCCCGCTGGCCTTTTCGCCGGATTATTTCCTGCGGAGCTCTGTCTTGCCGCCCATGTAAGGCTGGAGCGCCGCCGGGATCTTGACGCTTCCGTCTGCCTGAAGGTTGTTCTCCAAAAACGCGATGAGCATGCGGGGCGGAGCTACCACCGTGTTGTTCAGCGTGTGGGCAAAATACTTGCCGTCCCCGCCTTTCACGCGGATTCTCAGCCTTCTCGCCTGGGCGTCGCCCAAGTTGGAGCAGGAGCCCACCTCGAAGTACTTCTTCTGGCGGGGAGACCATGCCTCCACGTCGCAGGACTTCACCTTCAAGTCGGCCAGGTCGCCGGAACAGCACTCCAAGGTGCGGACCGGGATATCTAAAGAGCGGAACAGATCCACCGTGTTCTTCCACAGCTTTTCATACCACATGGGGGATTCCTCCGGCCTGCACACCACGATCATCTCCTGCTTCTCAAACTGGTGGATGCGGTAAACTCCCCTCTCCTCGATGCCGTGGGCGCCTTTCTCTTTCCTGAAGCAGGGAGAATAGCTGGTGAGGGTCTTGGGGAGTTCCTCCTCCGCCGTGGTGGTGTCGATGAATTTGCCGATCATGGAGTGCTCGCTGGTCCCGATGAGATACAGGTCCTCCCCCTCGATCTTGTACATCATGGCATCCATCTCCGCGAAGGACATAACCCCTGTGACCACCTTGCTGCGGATCATGAAAGGCGGGATGCAGTAGGTAAAGCCTCTGTCGATCATGAAATCCCTGGCATAGGATATCACCGCGGAGTGAAGCCTCGCGATGTCTCCCATGAGATAGTAAAACCCGTTGCCGGCCACCTCTCCCGCAGCATCCAGATCGATGCCGTCGAAGGACTTCATAATGTCCGTGTGGTAGGGTATCTCAAAATCCGGGACCACAGGGTCTCCGAATTTCTCCAGCTCCACATTCTCGCTGTCGTCTTTTCCGATGGGGACGCTGGGATCAATAATGTTGGGGATGGTCATCATAATCTTCAGTATCTTCTCTTCCAGCTCTTTCCCCTCCAGCTTCAGCTCCTCCAGACGGGCCGCGTTGGCTGTGACCTGAGCCTTCACTGCCTGGGCCTCCTCTTTCTTTCCCTGGGCCATGAGCTGCCCGATCTCCTTGGACAGCTTGTTCCTGGAGGCGCCGAGGCTGTCCGCCTCCGCCTTGACTTTCCGGTTCCTGGCATCCAGCTCAATAACTTCGTCTACCAGGGGAAGCTTGGCATCTTGAAATTTATTCCGGATATTCTGCTTTACCGTCTCCGGATTCTCCCTGACAAATCTGATATCTAACATAATCTCCTCCTATAGCATCCCGCTTTTTAAGTTGTCCTGTTTCCGGGAAATTCTGCTGTGTGTGATTATACATCACTTTTAAAAGAAATAAAACCCCTATTCGACACAAAAAATTTTTTTGGAATTTGAACACATGAGAGCGTTTTCCACATATGATATACCATAGCGTTTGCGTCAGCAATCAAACAGAAAGGAATGCCTATGTATATTGATCGGAACGGTATGAATCTCACCCGCTCTCTCTCAGACAACACGGACGGAACACAGACGGCAGAGAACGCCCAGACCTCCGCAGACAACTCTCCGGGATATTTCCCTAATTCTCCGGACACCCCCTCCTGGGGACCGCCAAGCGGAAGCGACAATTCCCCCGGATACTTCCCCGTCTCTCCCGACACCCCCTCCTGGGGACCGCCAAGCGGAGGCGACAATTCCCCCGGATACTTCCCCGTCTCTCCCGACACCCCCTCCTGGGGACCGCCAAGCGGAGGAAACAACAATAACAATCAGGGAGGCAACAACCGTCCTGTCATCATCGTTCCGGGACAAAGCGGCTGCTTTAGCTGCAACACCGGCTCCGGCTGCTTTAACTGCAGCACCGGCTCCGGCACAGCCGCCACCGTGCGCTTCCTGCACGCCGCCGTCAACCAGCCTGCCCTCAATGTAAGACTGGGAAACAGCACGGTGATCAATAACATGCAGTTTGGCAATTCCACCCCCTACTATCGGGACAGCAACAGCCAGAGCACCCTGGTGACAGTCATCAGCGCCCAGACAGGACGCACTCTGTTCCAGCGGTATATCAATTTCTCGGGAGGCACTTCCTACACCGTGTCCATCATAAACGACGGATCGGGAATCACCCTGTTTACGCTGACAGACACACCCTGCAACTACCGGAATTCCGGCTGTCTCAGGGCCGTAAACCTGTCCCCCAACAGCGGCGCCGTGGATATCTTCCTGTCAGGATACGGGCGGATCTTCCAGGGGCTTAACCAGATGAGCGTATCCGGTTACAACGCGGTCCGAAGCGGCTCCTACCGGGTCTCCGTGTCCGAAGCCCTGCCCTGCTCCAACAGCAATTCTGTATTCATGGGAAACGGATACGTGGAATGCAACAACACGCGCATCGCCATCATGGACACTGCTGCCTTAAGTGTGATGAGCGGCGTAACCTACACCCTGTATATCATCGGTCTTGCCTACCAGTTCCCGGCCGTGCAGATTCTGGCCCTGGAAAGCGACCTGGTATACTGACCCTGATATGTGAAACAGGACGGCTAAATGGGCCGCCCTGTTTTCTTTTTGGCTCATATAAACTTGACAGGTGACCAGGAAATGGTACAATATTTTTTATAATTGTTGTACACAGGAAGGGACGGATGGGGGCTTTATGCAAAAAAGAGATCAATCGGATCGGTGCTTTCTGAGTTTGAGTGAGCAGACTTTCCCAATTATGAAACAGATTACCGAACGGATGCCTGGCGGCTTCTTCATCTATCATGCCGACGGAGACGAGGAGCTGATCTATGCCAATCAGGCTCTGGTTCAGATTTATGGCTGTGAAAGCCTGGAAGAATTCAAAGAACACACCGGTTTTACCTTTCCCGGGATGCTCCACCCAGAGGATATGGAGGCGGCGGAGCGAAGCATCAAAAAACAGATTTTCGTACGCGGCAATGATATGGACTATCTGGAATACCGCATTGTCAGGAAAGACGGCGCCGTCCGCTGGCTTAAGGACTATGGACATTTTGTCCGCACAGATGTCTACGGTGATCTCTTTTATGTCTTTGTGGAGGACGCCACGGATACCCATTTTTCAAACACCGGCGACGCCCACATGGCCCGCCTGGTCCAGGAGAGGCTGGATGCGCTGGAGGCCCTGGAGCACGAGACCACGGCGCTGAAGCTGGTGCACGAAATCCTGTGCTCCGGCATGTGGACCATGGAGTTCAACCAGCAGGGACAGATGGTCAGCGTCTACTGGAGCCAGGAATTCCGCACCATGATCGGCTACAAGGATGAAGAAGACTTCCCCAATGTCCTGTGTTCCTGGTCTGACCTTCTCCATCCGGAAGACCATGACAGGGTTTTAGATCAGTATTATGCCACCATCGACGACTATACCGGAAAGCGCCTTTACGACGTGGAGTACCGCCTTTTGACGAAGGATCGGGGATATCGCTGGTTTCGCGCCACGGGCAAGCTCTCCCGCCGGGAAGACGGCACTCCCATCACTTATGTGGGCATGTTTGTGGACATTACGGACAAGAAGGAAACCGATGAAAAGCTGGAAGAACAGCGCAAGCTCCTGGAAGAGGCCCTTCTCAGGGCCCAGCGGGCATCCCAGGCTAAGACCATGTTCTTCAACAACATGTCCCACGACATCCGCACTCCCATGAACGCGGTCATCGGATTCACCAATCTGGCCGCCACACATTTGGACAACCCGGAGCTGCTGCGGGACTATCTGAATAAGATCACCGCCTCCTCCAACCATCTCCTCAGCCTGATCAATGATGTGCTGGACATGAGCCGCATCGAGAGCGGAAAGATGGCGATTGAGGAGGCGCCCTGCAGCCTGCCCCAGGTTCTTCGGGATCTTCAGGCCATCATCCAGGCCGATCTGGAAGCCAAGGGGCTGCATTTTCAGCTTGATGACAGCGCTCTGGTTCACCCCTATGTGGTCTGTGACCGGCTGCGCCTGAATCAGATGCTGCTGAATGTGCTGAGCAACGCCCTCAAATTCACGCCTGCCGGCGGGCACATCTCCGTCTCGGCCGCCGAGAGGCCCGGGGACGGTGAAGACACGGCCGTCTACGAATTCTGTATCCGAGATACGGGCATCGGCATGGACCCGGAGTTCCTGAAGCATATTTTCGAGCCCTTCGAGCGGGAACGGACTTCCACCGTCAGCGGGATTCAGGGAACAGGCCTGGGCATGTCCATCACCAAGAACTTAGTTGACCTGATGAAGGGCCATATTGCCGTGGAGAGCCGGCAGGGATGCGGCAGCGTCTTTACCTTTACATTCACCTTCCGCCTGTGCGACACTCCCGGCAGGCAGGAGGCCCAGGATAGCGCCCCCGATCAGCAGCTCATGGCCTGGCGCCTTCTGCTGGTGGAGGATAACGAACTGAATCAGGAGATCGCCGTCACCATCCTGGAGGAGGCCGGGTGCACTGTGGAGGTGGCCTCAGACGGAGCCGAAGCCGTGGAGATGGTGCGCAGGTGTGCAGACGATCCATATGATCTGATTTTGATGGACATCCAGATGCCTGTGATGGACGGCATCGAGGCCACCAAGGTCATCCGCGCCATGGACAACCTACGCCTCGCCAGCCTGCCCATCGTAGCCATGACCGCCAACGCCTTCGAGGAGGACAGGCAGCGGGTTCTCTCCGCCGGCATGAACGGCCATCTGGGCAAGCCCATAGACATAGACAAGCTGTTTGCCACCTTGCAGAGCATCTTGGGAAGCAGCCGCTAAGGCATGTGATGCCAGGGTCAGAAAAACAGCCCGGGAGGCAATACGTGAAGAGTCAGAATCCCTTCGCCGGTATAGACGATATGTTCGACTGTATCAGGGGAATCCGCCGCAGACACGGCTTCGGCCGCGCAATCGCGGCGCCCCGCTTTGCTGCTTCCATCCGATCCCTCCCTTGTCCGCCGCTAATTATCTGCTTTTATTATAACCGTCAGGCAGGGGAAGATCACCCCTGCCCGATTGAAAACAAAATCAGTCACCTCCATTCTTCTCTTGGCTGATGTCATTTGCTGGATATGTCTGTTGCCGGATGATCGCTTCTATCACATCATCCAGCAGCTCCAAAGCTGCCACATTTCCGCCTTCTTCTGCTGCAGATCCTTTATCTTCGGGGGATGCAATGCCGGTCTTGATTCCCATTTCCCCACCGGAATTCTGCCCCTTCACGCCTGGAGAGGGCGTTTGGGATTCCAGAACCGTAACAAAACCCTGATGCTGGATATTCATATTTCTGTTCCTTTCTTTCTGTATCTGGGGTTTCTGGATACTTCTTTGCCTCTCTGGATCAGCTGCATACCAGCGGGAATTCCTCCTGGCAGCAGCCCTCTCCTGACAGTGTGAGGTCACTCGGATATCTGTTTCTCCGCGGATATGCATCTTTTATGAAAATCTGTACAAAGTTCTTCCGGATTAAGTATACCCGCCATCGCCAGTGCGTCATTGACATATGCGGCTGGCGTCTTGTACCGCCGATTCAAGACATCCGAGAAACTAAAAAATATTGAAAGTCAGTTAAAAAAACTCCCATCTTTGGAGCAGCAAAAGATATTGGATATTCCGGAATCTATAGTGGCTGTTGAATTGGATTATCGATTATCACGACGGGGAGTGATAGAAAATGTTGATGCTGGTCTTTGACGCGCCAGAAGACAAGGATAAATTCGTCCACATCTATGAAACATATGGAAAAACGATTTATTGCACATTAGGCCGTTATAATCTCGAGTTGAAATACCAGAAGAAGAAAGAGGAGAAGAAAGAAGAGCCGGTGAGGAAGCCGCGCAGGTCCCGGGCGGGCAGGAAATATGCCCGGAGCCTGCAGTGCCATGCGCCTGGAATAGAGGCGCACAGCATGAAGTGGATGGGGGAGATGCCGGAGAGACAGCTGTGCAGCTCAACATTTGGCGTCTTTCTTGTCAGTTTTCTTTCCACGGGCAGTTCCCTGCAAGAAGAATTATTTTCATTACGTTTTGCGCCTGAGACAAGACAATTCGGAATTTCAGGGTGCGATTTTTCGGAAAGCCGAATTATGTAAACAAAGGCTCCTGGAGAAAACCCCCAGAAGCCCTATGTTTCCCAGCTTTTTTCAATTTTGCCAATTTTTCAAATCTTAATCTTCAACGCTGACGATCTCTCTCTTGTTGTAGCTGCCGCAGGCCTTGCAGACTCTGTGAGGCATCATCAAAGCGCCGCACTTGCTGCACTTCACCAGATTCACAGGACCCATCTTCCAGTTGGCTCTGCGTTTATCTCTTCTTGCTTTTGAAGATTTATTCTTTGGACAGATAGACATGGTTCACACCTCCTTATACTGTTTAAAAATATCCTGGATAACAGACATTCTCAGATCCGGCGAGCTGCGGTCGCAGTCGCAGATCTCATGGTTGAGATTCACTCCACATCTATTACAGATCCCTTTGCAATCTTCATCACACAGGACTTTCATAGGTAAGTTCAGCATCAGTTCACTTTGAACCAGCTGGTCGACATCCAGATTATAACCTTGCAAATACGGCTGCTCATCGAGAGCTCTCGCTCTGTCCTCGTCTGTCTGATTCATATCAAACACACATTCCAAATCGAGGGAGAAGGGAACCTTCACCGGCTCCAGACAGCGGCTGCAGGGTATTATGAGAGACAAACTGACTGTCCCGTCCAACACCAGCGTGCGCTTGCCTGTGTTCACTACATGAAGCCTGACCGGCTCCGCCTCCACCAGATCGTATACACCACCCGGTGCCTGAAACGTCTTCATCTCAAGTTCTTGTGTGTAAACCTTCTCTTTTCCGTCCCTGGTAAACAGCTCTGTCAAGTTAATAAGCATATTAATCTCCTAATACGCACCTTTGTCATTATACATAGGCTGAAAGTATTTGTCAACCGATTCTTTCCAAAACTTATCCTAAGCTTTTCCAAACAACCCGGAGGGCCCGGTTTTTCTACTTCACCAGCGCCAGAGTGTCCCTTGCGATGGCCAGCTCCTCGTTGGTGGGAATCAGCATCACTTTCACCTTGGAGTCCGCCGCGGAGATAACCGTCTTCTTGCCTCTCACGTCGTTGGCCTCGTCGTCAATCTTCACTCCCAGATAACCCAGGTACTCGCAGATAGCCTTTCTGCCTGCCTTGTCGTTCTCGCCCACGCCGGCGGTAAAGGCGATGGCGTCCACGCCGTTCATGGCTGCAGTGTAAGCGCCGATATACTTGGCGACACGGTAGACGAACGCCTCCAGGGCCACCTCTGCAAGATGGTTGCCCTCCTTCTTGGCGTTCTCGATATCACGGAAATCGCTGGATACGCCGCCGCTCATTCCCAGAACGCCGGACTTCTTGTTGAGGATGTTCAGCAGTTCGTTCACGTCCTTGCCCTCTTTATTGCAGATAAACTGCACCACTGCCGGGTCGATGTCGCCGCTTCTGGTTCCCATGATCAGGCCCTCGAGAGGGGTAAGCCCCATGCTGGTGTCCACGCACTTGCCGCCGATGGAGGCAGACACGCTGGCTCCGTTGCCCAGATGGCACACGATGACCTTGGCCTTCTCCGGGTCCAGGCCGCCGAACTTGATGGCCTCGCCGGATACGAACATATGGCTGGTGCCGTGGAAGCCGTATCTGCGGATGCTGTACTTCTCATAGTACTCGTGGGGGATGGCGTAGAGGTAAGCCTTCTCCGGCATCTTCATGCCGAAAGCCGTATCCCAGACCGCCACGTTGGGCTTGCCGGGCATAGCCTTCTCGCAGGCCTCGATACCCATCAGGTTTGCCGGATTGTGGAGAGGTCCTAAGTCAAAGCACTCTCTGATGACCCGCTTCACATCTTCGTTGACAATGCAGGAATCGCTGTATACGGTTCCGCCGTGAAGGACTCTGTGGCCGATGGCCGCGATCTCGTCCGTGTTCTGGATCACGCCGTGGTCCTTGTCCTTAAGGGCGTCCATGACCATCTGGATGGCGACCGTGTGGTCCGGCATAGGGTTCTCCACCACATACTTGTCCTTGTCGGCAGGCTGATGGGTCAGCTTGGAGCCTTCGATGCCGATTCTCTCGCACAGGCCCTTGGCGATAACGCTCTCATTGTCCATATCGATGAGCTGATACTTCAGAGAGGAACTTCCGCAGTTTACTACTAAGATTTTCATGGCTGATATGTCTCCTTTATGGTTTCTGTTTATTGTCTTTTTATTTGACGATCTCGCCGTACACTTCCCTGCCGCAGCCGGCTGCGTTGGACTCATCTGTGTCAATGTGCATAGCCAAGGCGTAGGAATCGCTCACACGGACTACCACATCGCCGAATACCAGGCTTCTCCCCTCTGTGTCCACCTTGACAGAAACAACCTGGCCGTTCTCCACGCCCAGTTCCTTGGCGTCTGCCGTGGTGGCGTGGATGTGGCGCTTCGCGGCGATGACGCCTTCGGCAATCTCGATCTCGCCCTGAGGGCCTACAATCTTGCAGGGAGCGCTTCCCCCGATATCCCCGGACTCTCTCACCGGCGCGGTAACACCGATGGAGCGGGCGTCTGTCAGAGACAATTCAACCTGTGTATCTTTTCTCACCGGTCCAAGGATGGATACGCCTTTCAGCTCCTTCTTAGGCCCCACGATGGTAACTCTCTCCTCACAGGCATACTGCCCCGGCTGGGACAGATCTTTCTTCTTGGTCAGGACAAAATCCTTGCCGAACAATGCCTCAAGATGCTCCTGGGACAGATGTACGTGGCGCGCGCTTGTCTCAACAATAAATTTCATAGTGATATTCTCTCCTCTTTCACAGTATTAGATCAACGCCTTCTCTTGATTCCCGCGGGCAGCCAGCCAGGTGGATAATACCTGCATGTGGACATGCCTGCATGCCTATATAGAGGCTGCCCTGAGGGTCACGTACCCCGCTGTCTGACAGCAGGTTTGTTGACTCTATCCTATATTTTAGGGGCTTTACCGGTTTTTTTCAAGTACTGCGCAGGAAATTATTTGCTTTTTTTACAAAACAATATGCCTCTGTTCATTTTCCGGCGGAGCAGGAGAAGAAATATGACCGTGGCAAGCAGCCCCAGGCACCCGGCGATTGTGTAATTTGCAGAGACAGGAAGTTTCCTGGCATAGGCCACGGCGGCGGAGATCAGCTGGACCAGCTGGCCGATGCTGAGAATCAGAGCCAGGCCGTTGAGGACGGCTCCCTCCCGCTCGGAGGCGATGTTGTTCTTAAGCATGGCGATCTGTTCCAGATGGCGGCTGTTTTTGGTGTACTCCTCATACAGCTCCCCGGTGCCGAAGCTTTTGACGATGTGCGCCGACAGCCGCTGGGGGACATCGTATTTGTAGATATTGTTGTCCCACAGCAAGATGGTCTTGCCGAATTCCATCTGCATGGCCAGGGAAGTTTTTGAGGAAATATTGCTGTCGCACAGAAGCTCATCGGTAATCTGGCGGTTGATGCGGCAGAGGGCTGCGTTTTGCAGAACCGCTATCTCGCATATATAAATCATCAGAACTTCTTCAGGCAGATTCCCGGCAAAGGAATCTTTCATGTCTTTAAGCATGTACACCAGGCTTCTGCCGGAGACATAGAGCTCGTAAAAATCATACATGGCAATATTTTGGTCTGCCGCGGCCTCCAGTTCGCTGTTTTGAAGCCTGTATTCGATATTCTGGCTGACATTGGATTCGCCTGCCAGAAGGTAGACAAGGTCTTCCATGTTCTTGTCCTCCAGGGAAAGGGTGTACATAACCCGCGAAGTCCCGTTTTTGACAAGCCCGAATCTCTCAGAGAGGAACCGGGATACCTGGATCTTTTCTACCGCCTCTTCAAGAGACGGGGGGGTTTTTCCCTTGCCGCCGACGAAGAAAAACAGATTTTCAGAGGAGACCATATCGCCGATCTGGGTGGGATTGTGCTGAAAATTCTCGATAAAAATCTGGGCGATTCCCAGCCCTGTGCTCCTCTGGTACACCAGCACCAGATCCACCGGCAGCCACCTCTCCACCTCCTTATAAGTGTCGGTCATGTCCGCCAGCCAGAATTCACCCAGCCAGAATCTCTCCACGCTCTCTGCTATCCGTCTGTCGCATTCATAGAAAGAGACTTCCTTAATCTTGTCCAGATAGCAGGCCATGTCCTGGGGGATGGAGCCGCCGGGAACGTTTAACTCGGTTTTTGCTGCCACCGGCAGCATAATGACAATATCAGTGTAAGACATCTTCCAACCGTCTCCTGTCCATTCTGAAAATTTTGTATCCTTTGTCCCCGTGGTCGTGGATCATCTCAAGGCCTGTCCGGTATAAAAAGCGCTCCCCGTCGGAGGTGACGGCGGCGGCAGTGATATCCTGGACAAAGACTCCTTCCTCTTCTTTCTTTTTCAAAAAATCCCACATGGCCTGGGTGAGCATTCTGGCCGCGGTTCCGTTTTGATAATCCGGCGCCACTGCGACGGAGATAATGTAAAGGTATGTACAGGCAGTGTACTCCGCCACATCCTCCGGCTGAATATCGTCGTCCCTGAAAAGCCCTTTTGACGCGATCTCATCGTGGAGTTCTTTGGAGACAGGGAAAAAACAGAGATAGCCTGCCAGCCGGCTGTCATCATAAATCAGAGCCAGCATCTCCTTATTCTTTTCAAACCGCCTTTTTATGGAGAGGAACTCGCCTCGATGGTGGGGAAGATAGGCTTTTTTTTCTATCTCCAGCAGATCATAGACAATGTCCGCAGGAGTATTGTTATTGGAAATCCGGACTTTAAGCATATATGGTTCTCCTGACAAATTAATTGTAAGTGATTCAATTATAACATTGTTCTATCTCTTGTCAAGGAAAGGCAGGACAGAAAACAGGCCTGCCTGTAAGCCAATATTCCTGGGGAAATTCTCGGAGCATGGTTCCCCCATTGCTTTTTATCGAAAAAAATGCTACATTGTAAATCAGTCCAGGCTGATGCCAGGCATCATGTTTATTCGAAAGGATTACCTCTATGTCCCAACAGAACATATCCCCCCAGAAGGTGGTGGGAATCATCGCGGAATACAACCCGTTTCACAACGGGCACGCTTTTCACATCCGGGAAGCAAAAAAACTCTGCGGCGCCTCCTGCTGCATTGTGGTCATGAGCGGCGACTTCGTCCAGAGAGGAGGGCCTGCCGTCTTTGACAAATACACCCGCGCCTCCATGGCCCTCTCCTCGGGAGCCGACTTGGTAGTGGAGATGCCTCCCGCCTTCGCCCTGGCAAGCGCCGAGGATTTTGCCTCCTGCGGCATCGCCGTCCTCGAGAGTCTGGGGGTTGTGAGCCACATATGCTTTGGCAGCGAGTGCGGCCGCGTCGCCCCTCTCATGGAGCTGGCCCATATTCTTGTCCAGGAGCCGGAAACCTTCCAGGCAGCGCTGAAACAGGAGGTTTCCCTGGGACAGTCCTACCCAAAAGCGAGGCAGACCGCCCTGTCCCGATACCTGTCTTCCCTGAAATGCTCCCGGGACTCCTCCTCCCTTTTGGCCGCCCCCAACAACACCTTGGGGGTGGAATATTTAAAGGCGTTGATAAAAAGGGGAAGTTCCATCGTCCCTGTGACCATCCCCCGTCAGGGAGCCGGGTATCACGATGAAAGTCTGTCCTCCGGCTACAGCTCCGCCACCGCTATCCGCAAGATGATTCTTGAGCCGGGCCGGCACCGTGGGACAGGCGCTCCTTTTGCTGATTGTGGTGATGTATCCACACATGGGGCGCTGGCCGATGCTCTAAGCTCCCAGATTCCCCCCGCCTGCCTGAAGGCGGCCTCCTCCGCCGTGCCTGTGTCCGTCAACGACTTCTCCCTCCTCCTCTCCTACCGCCTCCTGGAGCTGGCCGGGCCGGCGAAAGAGCAGGGGAAAAGGCTTGAGAGATTTGCCGATGTCTCCCCGGAGCTGGCTCTGCGCATGAGCAGACAAGCCCTTGCATTTTCCTCCTTTGAGGAGCGGGTCGCCGCTCTGAAGACAAAGCAGTACACCTACACCCGCATCAGCCGCTGTCTCATGCACATTTTACTGAACATGACCCAGGAGGACATGGACACCAGAAAACGTCTGGGATACGCTTCTTATATCCGGATACTGGGATTTCGCCGGGACTCTGCTCCCCTGCTGGGCAGAGTGAAAAAGGGCTCCAGGCTGCCCCTTGTAACAAAGACCGCCGACGCCCCCCGCCTCCTCTCCCCTGATGCCAGGCAGCAGTTTGAACAGGATTTGTTCTGCTCCCACGTCTATCAGTCCGTGGTTGAACAGAAAATCGGCATACAGCCCAAAAACGAATACACCCGCTCCCTGGTTATCCTGTGACGGTTCCCCCTTTCTCCTCCAAAGCTTTCACATTTCCCAAAAGACGCTTGTCTTCCGGAGCCAGGGCCAGCGCTTTTCTTGCCTCCTCCAGCGCTTCCTCAGTCCGCCCGGTGTAAAAAAATGCCATGGCGCGCAGATCGTGGGGAAGACTTCCCCAGGCAGAGGCCTCGCAGATATAGGTGGCGGGCCTGTGGGTTATGGCAAGGGCGCAGCCGGTAAAATACAGCACGCCCTCCCACTCCTCCTCTTCGTAGAGCGCGTGGGCCAGGTCCGTGTAGGGCTCCCTCAGGTGAGGCGCCTGGACGATGGCTTTCAGATACCAGTCTCTGGCCTTTTTCCTCTCCCCCTTCATCAGATAGGATTTGGCAATATACCGCATGGATGCCGCCCTCTCGTCCCTCCACAGCGCCGACGGCATGGCCAGGTGTCTCTTCAGCGTCCGGATACAGTCGTCCCATCTGCCCTTGTACATGTACTCGCGCCCTAAGTAGTGCATGTTCCGGTCGTCTCCAGGTTCCTCCTCCACAGACAGTTCCAGAAGAGGCAGGTACTGCCCGCGGGATTTCTGCGCGTCGGGAAAATGATTCAGCTGAACGCCCTGCGCCGTCACCATGACTCCGGGAGCCCCTTCCCCGGTCCATTTAAGCACCTCATGGACCGGGTGGACCCACTGATAGCCGTGGCGGCGGTGGGCTTTTTCGATCCAGAATACCACCCCTTCATTTCCCCCCTTCGTAAAACTCCAGGTGTACCGGTATCTGGCCTGGCCGGCGCCTTCTGTCCACGCTTTCTCCAAAAGTCTTCTCCAGCCCGGCTCAAACACTTCATCTAAATCCGTGCAGACACAGATGTCCGCGTCTTCCGGCACCAGCTCTAGGGAGCGGTTGCGGGCTTTGTCAAATCTCCACGGGATGATTGTCTCCTCCGCCACCTTTACCCCCATTTCTCTGAGGCGCTCTGCCGTATCGTCTTCGGAACCTGTGTCCAGCGCCACGATCTCATCTGCCTCAGACATGGATTTGACCCACCGCTCTGCAAACCGGGCCTCATTTTTGCAAATCCCATACACAACAACTTTCATAGATGCCTCCCCTGGTCTGTTCATTTTCTGCAAAGCTGTAAGGAAAGGGCGGTATCCTGGACCGCCCTCTCTGTTCCGTGAAAATTTTTCTCTTAATCCAGTCTCTTGATCGAAAGCAGGGCGTTAAGGCCGCTGCCAAGGGTTATGCCTACTGCCAGGAGAGCGGAAATAGCCATATCCACAACGCTGCCTGCCGCCAAAGTCACAACCGTGCTTCCGTTGAACAGGGAGCTGGTGCCTACTGATAAGGCTCTGGATATGGTCGCGCTTGGAACGTCGGTTCCATTGACTCTCACGGCAAATGTGATTGTAGTGGCCACCGCCGCCGTCAGGGTGGTGTTGTAATTGATCTCATAGGTGCCTGCGTCTGTAACTGTTATGCTGTTTGCCGGCGTATAGGTGACTCCTAATGACGGCGCATTGCTGGGAAGCGGAATCTGGGTTGTGCCTCCTATAGTCAGATTCAGGGTCTGAGGCGCCGTGCTGTACAGACCTCCGTAGGCCGCTAACCCGGCTGCGGGACCTGCGGGGCCTGTCGGGCCAGTTGGGCCGGTGGGGCCTTCCGCTCCTGCTGCTCCCGCCGCCCCGGTGGGACCTGTGGGACCGATGGGGCCTGCCGGACCTGTGGGACCTTCCGCTCCCGCGGCTCCTGCCGCTCCTGCCGGGCCGGTGGGACCCGTCGGACCTGTGGGGCCTTCCGCTCCTGCTGCTCCCGCCGCCCCGGTGGGACCTGTGGGACCGATGGGGCCTGCCGGACCTGTGGGACCTGTTGGGCCTACTGCACCAGCTGCTCCTGCCGGGCCGGCCGGCCCTGTCGGACCTACCGCACCGGTCGCACCCGCGGCCCCTGTTGCTCCTGCCGGGCCGGTGGGACCCGTTGGGCCTACTGCACCAGCTGCTCCCGCCGGGCCGGTGGGACCCATTGCACCCGTGGCTCCATGTGTTTATGCAAAATCCAAACCTCCCGGATTTTATTTCCCTCCCCCCGTATTCCCTTATCATTACTTCGCGAAGCCTTTCCCAAACTCTCCCTCCATCTGTCTGTATCTGTCAGCAAAATTAAATTCTATTGTGATTTCTCCCCCCTTATGAACGTATATGTTTTTTACCAATGCCGCCAGAAGCCCACGGTCCAACGCCTTTACATTTTTATCCTTCAAAAATTCTGCCAGGCAGGCTCCGCCTTTTGACTCCCTCTTCTCCGCCGCCTTGCGCTCGGACAGAATATTCTGGATCGCGGCATTTAACTGCCTGGTCTGCTCCCTGTACTTTTCCTTCAGGCGGAGATATTCTTCTCTTGATATATCACCGTTTTTCCAGTCCCCATAAAGCCCGTCTGAGATGGAAGCGGCCTTCTCCAGCTCCCTTCGTTTAAGCGACAGTGCGCCGTCAAGCCCTGACAGCCCGCACTGAGCCGCGGACAGCCTGGCAGACTCCTCGGCAAACCGGTCCCAGGAATCCATCAGGGAAATCTGTGTCTGAACCGTCTTCAGCACGGCCCTGACAATCACCTCCTCCCTCACGGAATGTTTCCCACAGGCGCTTTTTGACTTTTCCCTGAACGTGCGGCAGTAATAGTAGACCTTGCTCTTCGTCTTCTGCCTTGTCATGGATTTCTTGCAGTCCGCGCACCGGACAAACCCTGCCAGAAGATGCACCTCCCGTTTTGCCGGCACCGTCCGGGTATCTCTCATCTGGAGCTGGGCCGCTTTTCGGAACAGCTCCCCGTCGATGACAGGCTCATGGGTATCCGGGACGACATACCACTCCTCCTCCGGAACCGCGTACCGTTTATGCACCTTATAGCTGATGACTCTCTGCCTCCCCTGAACCATGGTTCCCGTATACACCTGGTTCTTTAAGATGGCTGAGACGGAGGCGGAGGACCAGAGGCCGTCGCTCTTCTCCCCCTGGGGACAGCAAAATTTCAGCCCTCTGCTCTTCTTGTAAGTAGCCGGGCTGGCGATCCCTAAGTCGTTTAGCCGGCGGGCAATGCCGTTTTTGCTCATCCCCTCCCACACAAACCACCGGTATATCCTGCGCACCACCTGGGCGGCCTCCTCATCAATCACAAGGGCGTTTTTATTGTCCGGAGCCTTCTTGTATCCATATGGGGCGAACGCCCCGATAAACTCGCCTTTTCTCCTCTTTGTGGCAAAGGTGTCACGCACATCCATGGAAGTCTTTGCCGCGAAACGGTCGTTCATCAGCCCGTTAATCGGCACCTCCAGCCCCTGTATCGCCTCAGGATGGAGGAAACTGTCCACTCTCGGTTCGCTCACCGTGATGAACCGGGTCCTGTTCATGGGAAAGATTTTTTCCAGAAAATATCCCTGGTCCGAGTAATTCCTGAACATGCGGGAAAGATTTTTGCAGATCACGCAGTTTATCCTTTTTGCCTCCATGTCACGGATCATTCTCTGAAAATCCGGGCGGTCATAGTCCGTGCCCGTCAGCCCGTCATCGACATAATAATCTACAAGGGTAAATTCGTCTTCAAAAAATGTTTCCAGATACTCTCTGATGATTTTTTTCTGATTGGTGACGCTCAGACTCTCATCGTTTCCGTCTTCCCGAGAAAGACGGATGTAGGCGGCCACAAGCCATCTCCCGCTGCGGGAGTCGCAGCAGGCAGCCTTGTCTGCGGATTTTCTGATTCTAGCCATTTTCCCCTCCATCCATTCAAGTCTCAGAGATACCTCGCTCCCCGCAAAAAACGTCACTTCATGGCAGAAAAATAACCGGCGAGCGCCTTGGCAAGATCCTGCGCCTCATTGACAAAAGAAATCTCCACAGGCGTCCCGTCACACAGAAAGCAATAGGGATTCTGAATCTGCCGGAAATACCGAAGCGCCCGCAGATCTCCCGGAAGGCTTGCGTCAATATCCACATCCCGGATATCTTTAAGGCTGCTTTTGGGAATATCCTCTATGGACAATATGTTCCTCCTCCTTTAAGCCGTCGACTATTAAAGTCTATGACTGGCTGTATGTCCAATATCATTCCGTCTCCCCAATCTGAAAAGAACCCTGCGTCACAGCCCTTTACCGCTTTTAGGGCGACAAAAAACGCTGCCCGCAGACAGCGCCCCTTAAAATCCTATTCTGTTTTCATACACATCAGGGTCAGCACAAACTCTTCCCCTTCCACCCGGCAGTTCAGCTCCCCGTGATTTTTCTTGCCCTCCTTTGCGGCGGCAGACAGTCCGTCTGTCATCCTGGGACATACCGCATAAGCATTCCGGAAGGTGAGCGCCACGCCATTCCCTTTTTGGCTGTCCGGATGCTGATCTGCCGGTCTTCCTTCTCCTTGATCTGGCTGCAATGCCAAGACTCGACCATTTAAGCGGATCTCTTCTCATTTTAATATACGGTCAAACTAATATACGGTCAAACGCTCCTATGCACTTTCCGCATTTAGAGCGGTCAAGAACCGCATGAAAAATACTTTCGAAATACTCTCCGTAACCCTCTTCCAGATGTTCCTTCCACCAGGCCGCTATGTCCTGGGGATCGTTTCGGAAAACCCCGCAGCCGTAGGCGCCCAGCACCAGATTCCTGGCGCCCTGGTCCGCAAAGACCGCCAGGGCAAGCTTCATCCTCCGCTTCATGGCCGTCTTCGCCTTTTCTATGTCCTCGCCTTTCTGGATAACCTGCCCCATGTTCACCGCCGGAAGCGTCAGGACAGACGCCTTCACCGGCTCTGCCAGACGGAAGTTCCCTTCCCGAAAGAAAACCACATCCGGCGAATAAATTCCGTAATCCGTGTAGATCATGGACTTGAACGCCCTGTTTTCTCTGTAATACTCTTCCTGTGCCGTCAGCGTGGGATAGAGCGTGCCGGAGGCGGCCAGGCTTTCCTCCTGGGCATTGGCGCCGTTGATGAATCCCCCTCCTGGGTTCTTGGCGCTGGCAAAGTTCAGCACGCCGATCTTTTCCTTTCCCCGGGCCGCCAGCTTTCTGACGGCATCCACAGTGGATATATTCTCCACAGACGTGTCGACCGATGAGGTGACTTTCTTTTTTGATGACTCTTCTTCATACCTTCTTAAAATGGCGGCCCCCTCTGCCGGCGTGATCAAACGGCTGTTTTTTACAGAATATTCTATATCCTGCTTTATGTCGATTCTTCTCGTTTCTCCAGGCACCACATAGAATCCCCGGCTTATGATATTGAGAGTCTCTCTGGCTGTTGCTTTCCTGTCCATATTGGATCCTCCTGATTATCCTTCCTGGTTTTTGCGGTAGAGTCTGGAGGGACGGTGTCCCTGGTTTTCCGTGTACTGTTCTGTCTCCTTCACCATGGGGGCAGCCTTCCGCCTGAATGCCGCCGCAGGCAGCTCCCTTCCCAGAATCACCTCATAGACCTGCTGCAGCTGTGTCAAGGTAAAATATTCCGGCAGCAGATGGAGCGCCAGATCCGTGTACTGAAGTTTTCCTCTCAGCCGCTCAAGGCCATAGGCGATAATCCGGCTGTGGTCAAATGCCAGGCCATCTTGTTCCACAATTCTGCTCCCTGCAAAGGTTCCGTCTGTCTCCTTTTCCAGAACGGCGCCGAGAGATATGTCTTTATGGTTCAGCTCCAGCTCCCACACTTCTGTCTTGTCTCTTTTTTCCTTCATCCGGCATGCCATCTTAAACCATGCCGCCTGGTCCGCGTCGTCGCCTGCCTGCAGCCGCACCCTGGCGCTGTCGGCCAGGGCTAAGTAGGAACAGCTCATGACCCAGGTTCTCGGATCCCTCCCTGGCTGGCTGAAGGTGTACAGCTGCTCTAAGTATACCTTGTCAACACCTGTCTCCTCCCTGAGTTCCCGGCTCGCCGCCTGTTCGGTGGTCTCGGAAGGCCTGACAAAACCGCCTGGCAGCGCCCAGCTTCCCAGATAGGGATGACCGCCTCTTCTGATCAGCAGAAGCCGCAGTTCTTTCTCAGGCAGTTTTCGGTAATTGTCCTCCTCCTGGTCTGTCACTGTAAAAATCACCATATCCGTGGCCACAGACGGTCTCGGGTAATCTCCCGGCTCATATTTTTCCAGAAATTCCTCTTCCGTCAGGCCGTCTTTGTCTCTCAGCGGTCTTGGCATGGTTCAGCTTCCCTCCCTGCTTAACAGCTGATCTCTCACTTCTGTCAGCGCAAAGCCGAGAAGGTTGGTTCCTCTCCATTTAAGAGGATTCTGAGCATCGGGATTGCTCTTTCCCATTCCGATTCCCCAGATTTGATCTCTCGGGCTGGCCTCCACCAGTATGCGGTTTCTTGTTCCCTTTAAATATTCCCAAAGGTCCGGGTTCTGGGAAAATTTCGCCTCGTTTCCCCTTTTTACAATCTCATAGCAGGCTCCGTCCCACCTCTCCTTGTCAAAGTTTCTTACTGCCCTCCCGTAAGCCTTCATCTCCTTGGGGTGAACCGCTTCCAGGATCTTTTTAAGCATCTCCCTGTCTCCAAACATTCTGGCTTTCTCCGCCATCATAAACTGTTCCGCGCAGCTGTACTCTGTGCCGTCTGCCGAGAAGCGGCATGACCACCACTGGCTGAGGCATGTCTCGCTGATACGGCCATCCGGCTCCGGCGTATGCTTCCAAAAAAATACAAACCTGAGAGATTGCCCCTTCTCATATACATCTCTTAAATCGTTCAGATTATAAACCATGTTGACCTCCTGTTAAATTTTAGTCCCGGCATCATATTATTAAAATGATAATATTTTTCTGATATTATCTATTTAATAATATTATAGAGGACATATACATGAATGTCAACAAAATTTTGAGAGCATCACACGGCACAAATCATACCGAAATTTTGCATAAACAGATGGCGCCGTCGCTCCTGTGGGGCCGGTTGGACCGGTTGGGCCCATGGCTCCAGTGGCCCCGGCGGCTCCGGCAGGGCCGGTCGGGCCCATGGCTCCAGTAGCCCCGGTGGCTCCCGTCGGGCCGGTCGGGCCCATGGCTCCAGTGGCCCCGGTGGCTCCGGCAGGGCCGGTCGGGCCCATGGCTCCAGTGGCCCCGGCGGCTCCGGCAGGGCCGGTCGGGCCCATGGCTCCAGTGGCTCCGGTGGCTCCCGTGGCCCCGGTGGCTCCCGTCGGGCCGGTCGGGCCCATGGCTCCCGTGGCCCCGGTGGCTCCTGTGGCTCCCGTCGGACCGACGGGCCCCATGGCTCCGGTCAGGCCTCTCGGGCCTGCCGGGCCCGGCACTCCCATGGGGCCCTGGAAGCCTCTGGGGCCTCTGGGACCCGGACAGCCTCTGGGGCCGCGAGGTCCCTGAGGGCCTCTGCAGCAGCAGCCTCCTCTTCCCCTCTGATTGTCATATGCCTGATGCTCTTCTCTGACCAGGGCTTCAAAGTTTTCTTCAGAAAGATTCATTCCCCCTGAACAATCCCAGCTTCTTTCGTTTTCATAGCCATTTAACTCGTCTGGAAACATAATATTCTCCTTCCTGTTCATAACAGCCGCGCCTTCCTGTAGATGCTTGGCTTACTATATCTTATGTCCCGCCTCATAATTGGTTCCTCATGTCCGGATTCATATAAATGCGCTCTCCAAGTCAGACAGCAAAAAAGCACCTAGATATTTCTAAGTGCCTGATTATATCTGATTATATCCCTTGCCGGCAGCCGGCGGCGCCTGTAAAGCGGCCGGAATTCCATATGCCGAAATCTCGTATCCTGACCCGCTATCTCTCCCTGTCGATTTTGTTCCGGATCTCCTGCATCTGGTAGTCCAGGTCTTCGATGGAGTCGGCGCAGTTCTTCAGCAGCCTCTCAATCTCGTCTGTATTCTCCACGTCCTTTTTATATTTCAGCTTGTGCTCCAGGCTCGCCCAGAAGTCCATGGCGATCGTCCTGAACTGCACTTCCACCTTCATATACTTCTTTTCATGGGATAAAAAGATAGGGACATCCACGATGAGATGGAGACTTCTGTAGCCGTTTGGCTTGGGATTGCTGATATAGTCTTTTCTTCTTATGAGGATGATGTCATCCTGTCTGATAAATAAATCCGCAAGGCGGTAAATGTCGTCCGGAAAAGAGCAGATCACCCTGAGACCTGCCACGTCCGTCAGATTTTCACGTATGCTGTCCATCGTCATGGGAAAGCCTCTCCGCTCCATCTTCTCGTAGATGCTCGCCGGCGACTTCAGCCTGCTCTTGATGGATTCAAAGGGATTGCGGTTGTACTCCTGGGAAAATTCCCCGTTCAGCACCTTGAGCCGCGTCTCAACCTCCATGATCGCCGAGCGGTACTCCATCATCAGCCTGTTGAAGTTCTTTTCCTCCCGCAGCTTTTCCTCCTGAATCCTGATAATCTGTCCCTGTTCTCTCAGAGTCTCCTCCTGCTCGATCACCTTCAGCTCCAGCTGATTCTTGCAGTCAAACAGATCGATGGTGTTCTTCACCCTGTTTTTAACAATCGATCCCACGAAAGGCTTGTGAATAAAATCGGAAACTCCCAGCTGAAAGCACTGGTTCTCCACCTCCACATCATACTCGCCGCTTATGACCAGCACGGGAATCTTTTTTATCAAGCCGCTGCCCTTCATCTCCACAATCACAGAAAACCCGTCTTTCTTCGGCATCTGCAGATCCAGAAGAACCGCTGTCAGGTCACCTCCGTATCTGTTGAGCAGCAGCAGGGCCTCATCTCCGTTCTCCGCCATCTCTATCTCGTAATCATCCTTGAGCATCTCCCGCAGCAATTCGCGGTTTAGTTCCGCATCATCTACCACCAGTATCCTTTGCATATCCCACACCTTCTTTAAAACCAGAACCTTCTCTACAGCTTTGATTCTACCATAAGGCGGTGAAAATAACAAGTTGTTACTGCCCGCACCTCTTGCGCCGGATTTGCAGATATGGTAAAATTGCCCGTAGAGACGGGACATTGCAATGCGTCTGTTCTCATAAAGCCTGTAAAAGGAGGCGATCTTATCAATTATTCATTATCCCTTAACGGCTTGTCCTTTTCATCTCCTGCGCGGTCTCTGTCCGGTTCCCCTTTTTCCGGGACAGCAGCGGCAGGGCAGAGATTTTTGGGACTCCGGGGACAGGAAAACCCGGCAGTATCCGGACGGCCGGATCTGGACACCTACGAGTGCCAGACCTGCAAAAACCGAAAGTATCAAGATGGCTCCAACGATCCTTCGGTTTCTTTCAAAACGCCTACCAGACTCAGCCCCGAGCGGGCGGCTTACGCTGTCCGTGCCCATGAGTCAGAACATGTAGCTCACGCACGGGCGCAGGCACTAAGAGAGGACAAGGAAGTCGTCTCCCAGTCTGTCACCTACCACACGGATATCTGTCCCGAATGCGGCAGAACCTACATCGCCGGAGGCAACACCCGGACCACATTCCGATCCGCCCCCGAAACTTACGAGAAGGAACCGCCGAAAAAGGGAACTTATATTGATATTTCCGCATAGACGGACTGACCTGTAAAACGAGAAAAAGATGCCGGGCCTTGGAGCCGCGGCATCTTTTTCCTGTCACCGAATCACTTGCGGCATGTCAGCCGTATAAGTCCATCACATTGCCAAGGTAAGCGTCCGGGATTTTCTGCCCGTAACCGGCCAGGTTTCCTTTTCCCTCTTCCTTCTCGTCCTGCTTGTCTTTCTTCTGCTTTTCTTTCCTCTTCAGCTGTTCAATCTGCTGCTCTACTTTCTGGATTTCCTTTTCCAGCTCCCTCTTTTTGTCCCTGTCATTGTTGTGGACCGCCTCTTCTTTTTCCTTTTTCAGCTTTTCCAGTTTCTGTTCCAGGGCCTTCAGCCGGGGATTGGACGAAGCGGCAGGAGCCATCTGGCTGCCTCCTGACACAGGGATACTTGTCGGATTGATACCTGTCATATTTCTTCCCTCCTTTCTCCCTGACTATCGGCCGGATTTCCCCGTTCATCTACGGTTCTGCTGTGAAATGCCCCGTTTCCGTTGTAAACAGCAGCCTGAGCTGATAGACGCCGTCCGAAACCCTGTTTTCCACTCTGCCTTTGTACTTCTTTGCCGTGGCGCGGATATTGGACAGGCCGGTTCCCTCCGGAGGAGGATTCTTAAGCTCTCTCTTGCAGCTGTTCTCCAGGGTGACGAGATAAAAATTTCCTTTTCTGTGGCTTTTAATCCTGATATGGCGTCTCTCCTTCGGAAGGCTCTCACATGCCTGTATGGCATTGTCCATCCCGTTGGAAAAAAGGATGCACCAGTCCATATCATCGATGGGATTAGGTTTTGGAAGCGCCAGGTCACACTGGACCTGTATATCTTTCTGCCTGGCGGAGGAAATCTTGCTCCCCAGCAGCGCCGAGACGGCCGCGTTTCCTGTGTGAACCTCCATCGAGAGGCCGGAAGACACCTGTTCCAGTTTTTCAAGATACTTAGCGGCTTCCTCTGTCTGGTTCTTCTTCAGAAGCTCTGACAGTACCATCAGGTGGTTGTTGATGTCGTGGCGGAAGCCTCTTGTCTGTCCCAGCCGCGCCTCCGCCTCCTGCACATAGATCTCCTGGGCTTTGATCTGCTGTTTCAGAAGGCGGGCCCTCTCTGCCTCCCGGAGTATGACCGTGATTTTTTTACAGGCCACCATGGTCAGAAACAGACAGAGGCAGGCAAAGACCTGGAGGACAAGCATTTCTCCGTGATTGATGTCTATGACGGCTCTGACCTGCCCGGAGACCGTATCCGTGACCAGAGTGTCCCCGTAAACAGAATTCCGTATGATTCTCTCCACCATAGACAAGAAAAACACCGGAACCGCCAGCCAGACCAGAATCCTCTCGTCGGCCTCTTCAATCATCTGCCCGAATTTTTTAAGCATAAGAGTCAGTACGGCAAACATACAGGCTGTCTTCGCCAGCTCTCTGAGCCCGTCCCACAGATAGATCATCGGCTCCGCCACGACAACAGGAAAAAACAATCTCTGCTCTGCCCAGGAAATGATGCCGTGGACAGCACCGCACACAGACAGCAGCAGCACCGCCGCGGCCACAGTCCGCCCATGGCTTTTTTTAATACACACTTTTCCCCACGCCGCCAGAAGCAGCACCTCCAGCGCCAATCCCGGACTCCCCGTCATTCCCATCCTGTATTCACCCAGCGCCAGAAGGTCTGACAATACCATGTAAACCCCGCAGCGGCTCCATTTCACAGGCGCCTGACAGAAGCGGCAGAAAAACACAGCGAGCATGAGGGGCATAACTCCACAGCCCAGGACAACGGGCCACATAATGTACCACTGAAGATACCATTTCCACGGCATCAATGTCATCACTCCTCCTCGTCCATATACTGCATCATCCGCTCCATCAGGGCCTGATGACAGCTTTTTGACACGGGAATCTGCTCCCCGTTTTCCAGAATCGCCGTGCCGTTCCGGTATTCCCACAGACAGTCCAGGTTGATGAGATAACTCCTGTGGCATTTGAACAGCCATGTACCCGCCTTCTTTTCCAGTTCCTTCATCTTCCCGTAGTAGTCCATGATCCCGTCTCTTGTATGAATGTAGATCTTCCTGTCAATGACCTCGCAGTAGTAGATGTCCCTGACCCTGATGCTTCTGCACCAGTTTACAGTCTGAATCACCAAACTCTTCTCGCTCTTTGACCGCAGACGTTTTAAGCTCCTCTCCAGCGCCGCCTCCAGACGCTGTTTGTCAACAGGCTTGCACAGGTAGTCCCCGGCCTCCACCGCAAATGCGTCGGGCATATACTCTTTCGCCACCGTGACGAAAATCAGGACTCCGGCAAACCCTTTCTGCCGCAGCTTCCCCGCCACTGTCATCCCGTCCATCCCGGGCATCTGAATATCCAGGAAGATGAGGTCAAAGTCTGCCGGCGAGAAGAGCAACCGGACTCCGTTGCTGTAACACGTCACCGTGTAAGCCTCTCTGTGCCGGTCCAGGAACCCAGATACCAGATATTTCATTTTTTCACACATAACCTCTTCGTCATCGCAGACAGCTATTTTGATCATAGCCATACCTCCACATCTTTATCTTACACCCTGTCCCTTCATTTTCAAGGCTTCTGCCGTGAAATCCCTGAAATATGCCGTGAATTATCGGCTGTTCACAGAGGGCGTCTTCCCGTCCTGATGCGCCGGAACCTGCGCCGGGCAAAAGCCGGGGCGTCCGTCTCGGGGAATCCGGAAAAAACAGGAAGGCAAGCCCCGCAGGCTTACCTTCCCTCTCCAATCCATCCTCCCCGCAGGAGCTGGGGATATGGTTCCAGATGCCCATAGTCATTGAACCGCTCCAGGGTGAATCTTCCGCCGGAACGGTCATAGTCCAGCTCCGTGATGCTGCAGTTCTCCAGATTCCTCCCGAGAAGCCTGTATTTCCCAGGCTCCATCCCGAGAATCCAGGCGGCGGCGCTGCGGATCACGCCTCCGTGAGTCACCACGGCCACACGTTCCGGCCCTTCCTTTCCGATCCGCTCCAGAACCGGCGCGACCCGCCTGATCACATCCCCCGCGCACTCCCCGCCGGGATAGGGCAGATCCGCCTCCATCTTCTGCTGTTCTCTTTTAAGCTCCCCGTACCGCTCCCATATCTCCTGGTCGGAGAGGCCCTCCATACGGCCAAAATCAATCTCCCGCAGATCCGGCTCCACCACATGCTCCGCATTCCAGTACAGGTTAGCCGCCTGTGCAGTCTGCTCCGCCCGTTTCAGGGCGCTGGAATAGACTGCCTGAATGTTCTTTTTTGCCAGGCGCTCTCCCACCAGCGCCGCCTGGCGGTAACCCTCGGGAGCCAGCTCCACGTCTACATTGCACAGCCGGCTGGCCTGCCTGCCATGCCTGATTAAATAAATCTTCATATTTCCCGGTCCCTAATTCTTAAAACTGTGGACCGGCGCCGGAATCCGCCCGCCCCGGTTCACGAACTTCTCACAGGAATAAGGGTTCACCGGCATCACCGGCGCGTACCCTAAAAGGCCGCCGAACTCCACCGTGTCCCCCACGTCTTTTCCTATAACAGGAATCAGGCGGACCGCCGTGGTCTTCTGGTTGATCATGCCGATGGCCGCCTCATCCGCGATAATCCCTGCCAGAGTGCTTGCCGTCGTGCTCCCCGGAATGGCGATCATATCCAGACCTACAGAGCACACACACGTCATGGCCTCCAGCTTTTCCAGAGTCAGAGCCCCCATGGACACCGCGTCGATCATCCCCCGGTCCTCGCTCACCGGGATGAATGCGCCGCTCAGGCCCCCCACATAGGAGGACGCCATGATCCCCCCTTTCTTCACCTGGTCGTTTAACATGGCCAGAGCCGCCGTAGTTCCAGGCGCTCCCACGCGCTCCAGGCCGATCTCCTCCAAAATCTCCGCCACGCTGTCTCCCACCGCCGGAGTCGGCGCCAGGGACAAGTCGATGATGCCGAAGGGAACACCCAGCCGTTTCGATGCCTCCTGGGCCACCAGCTGTCCCACGCGGGTAATCTTAAAAGCCGTCTTCTTGATGGTCTCGCACAGGACCTCAAAGTTCTCCCCTCTGGCCTCCTCAAGGGCAACCTTCACAACTCCCGGACCGCTGACCCCCACATTGATAATGGCGTCGGCCTCCGTGACACCGTGGAACGCTCCCGCCATAAATGGGTTGTCGTCAGGGGCGTTGCAGAACACCACCAGCTTGGCGCAGCCGAGAGAATCCTGCTCTTTTGTGGCTTCGGCAGTGGCCTTGATCATCTGTCCCATCAGATTCACCGCATCCATGTTCAGGCCCGTCTTGGTGGAGCCTACATTGACGGAGCTGCACACCCGCTCCGTAACCGCCAGGGCCTGGGGGATAGAACGAATCAGATTCTCGTCGGCAGTGGTCATCCCCTTGCTCACCAGCGCCGAATATCCGCCTAAAAAATTGACTCCCACTTCCTTTGCCGCCCGGTCCAGAGTCCTGGCTATGGTGACAAAGTCCTCCGGCGTCCTGCAGGCGCAGCCCCCTGCCAGGGCAATGGGAGTCACGGAGATCCTCTTGTTGACAATGGGAACCCCAAAGTCCCTGGCTATGGCCTCCCCGGTGGACACCAGATCCCTGGCCACGGTGGTAATCTTATTGTAAATCTTTTCATTGAGCAGCTCTAAGTCGCTGTCGCAGCAGTCCAAAAGGCTGATGCCCATGGTGATAGTGCGGACATCCAACCGCTCATGCTCGATCATATTGTTGGTCTCGATGACCTCAAACATATTTAACATGTGATTCTCTCCATTCTTCTTCCCGTTTTCCGGCGCATTCGGTCCTCCGCGCCTCCCCCCTATTCCCGGCAGGCCGGACTTCCCGACACTGTCCGCTGCAAAACCCGTAAAGACTGCCGGCTTTCAGATTCTGTGCATCCTTGTAAAGATCTCCTCCCTCTGGCATTTCACCCGGACTCCGATCTCCTCCCCCAGCGCCTCAAGCTCAGAAGACACGGTCTCAAAGGGCTTTAAAGCCTTGTCCATATCCACAATCATCATCATGTTGAAAAATTCCTGTACGATAGTCTGGGAGATGTCCAGGATATTCACCTGATTCTCCGCCAGATAGGTGCATACCTTCGCGATAATTCCCACCGTGTCTTTTCCTACTACTGTAATAATAATCTTATTCATGGCAATCTCCTTATTATCTGCGCGCTCCTTAATATTTACAAGTGCCTGTCACGGCTGCTGCGTGAAATCAATGTCATATCTGGTTCCGTGGCTGAACAGAATCCCGTCTGTAAGACAAATTTGTAAAATACAAGTATCCGGGTCCTTTTCATCCACATGGCCGTCATAGTACCATTCGCCAAACACAGCCCTCAGCTTATCCGCGATGTCAAGGTTTTCCCGGCTGCATACGCGGCCCAGGTTCTTCCCCGTGCCGTGACCCGAAAACCACTCTCCGCACACCGCCACCTCCGGGTTCTCTTGTATGTGCTTCATCTTCTCTGACTTTGCGTTGGTGATCACATAAAAGGAACTGTTTTCATAAAAACCATTCACCGCCCGGACAAAGGGCCTGCCTTCCCACACCGTGGCCAGAGAGAGAAGCGCATCACACCCGAAACGCTATTCCATGATCTCCCGCGCCTTTTTAGGAAACTTTTCACTCATGTAACATCTCTCCTGTCTATAAAGTAATAATCTCTGACATCATATCCCGGCTGGCCACGGAGATGGAAAAATCTCTCGCCCTGTATTCGTGGTCCCCCTGGTCGATCTCCAGCTTCACCGTCTCCCGGGCCAGCTCCTCGAAATTATTTTCCTTGCTCAAATGTCCCAGGAAAATATGCTTCAAGTGGTCGTGAAGTATGTAGTTCAGAAGCCTCCCCGCGTTGTCGTTGGACAGATGCCCGTGATCGCCGAGAATCCTCCGCTTCAGATAGTAGGGGTAAGGCCCTGTCTCCAGCATGCGCACATCGTGGTTGGACTCCAGAAGAAGGGCGTCAAGCCCCTGGAGATGCTCGATAATATACTGGTCAAAATGCCCCATATCCGTGGCCACAGCCACCGACTTGTGATCGCTCTGGATTCGATAAGCCACAGGATTAGCCGCGTCGTGGTCAATGGAAAACGGCTTTATCTCCATATCCCCGATGGAAAATTCCACATCCGGCAGAACCGGACAAAAAAGCTCTCTTGGGTATTCTCCCAGATACTTCATCTCCCCGATCTCCTCCAGAGTCTCCTTCGTGGCGTAGACGGGCACTCCGTGCTTTCTCGCCAGGACTCCCAGGCCCTTCACATGGTCCGAATGCTCGTGGGTGATGACGACACCGTCAAGCTCGCTCCCCTTGACCCCGATCTCATTCAGCCCCTGCTCAATCCGCTTGTTGCTTATCCCGGCGTCCACCAGGATATGGGTGTTCTCCGTTCCTATATAAATACAGTTTCCGCTGCTTCCGCTGGCAATACTTACAAATCTCATAGTTCGGGCTCTTCCTTATCTGTCTCTTCTCTTTTTTTCTCCTTCAGCAGTTCCCAAAGATACTTTCTTTAGGAACTGCCCTCCGGCTGCTCTGGAATTCACTGCCGGGAGTTAAAAAATGCCTCTACCTGCCTTCTCACTTCCTCCATGGAACCGTTGTTGTCAATGACGCGGCTGGCGGCCCTCCTAAACTCCTCCTCAGATGCCTGGCTTTCCATCACCTTTAAGCATCGCTCCTCCGAGTAGCCGCGGCTCTCCATCAGCCGCCGTATCCGGCACTCTTTCAAGGTATAAACATACCACACTTCGTCAAAAAAGTCACCTGGATTTTCAGGAAGAACGGCAGATTCCACCACTGTCACCGAGGCAGCAGGCTTCTCTGCCCGCCTCCTCACCTCTTCCCACACCAGAGGATGAATCAGGCCGTTCACCTTCGCTCTTATCCTCTCGTCGCCGAAAATCATGGCAGACAAAAGGTCTTTTCTTAAAATTCCATCCTCCCCGGCGATCTCAGGCCCAAGAGCCCGGATAAGGGCCAAAAGCCCCGGCTGTCCCGGCCCCTCCAGTTCCCTGGCCACCAGGTCCGTCTGAATCACCTCTGCGCCATATTCCTGTTCCAGCAGCCCCAAAATCCGGCTTTTGCCGGAGCCCACGCCGCCGGTGAGGGCGATTAATCGGTTGTCTTTTCTGTCTGTTGCCATAATCACAAGCTCCCATAGTTATTATTGGCCATGCTGTGTCCGGGCCGTCACCTGGCGACAATCCCTATTCGGGAGAGTTTGTACCCTCCCCACTCTTCCACTTTTATTATGACATAGGCGTATTCCGTTTCACTTTTATACTTGACATACAGCCTGGTATCCCCGTCTTCCTCTGCCGGTTTTCCATATATCTTTTCGATATCTTCCACGGCCTTGGCGCTCCACCCCTTAGCAGCCGCCACCCGCTCAATATACCCGGCATCGATACCGCCGTAAATTTCCAAATGGCATCCAAACTCGTCTCCATCCGCATAAATCTCACATACCCTGCCATTGTCATCCTGTACGATGTGAACAGTTCCTATTCCCCACTCGTTAACATCACACTCGCCGGTAAGCTCATTCACCTGGTAGCCACAGGCTTCTATGTCACCAACGGCGCAGGGCAGCTCCAGCCGGACATCCCCCAGGCGAAATTCCAGCACGCCGAGACGCTCATACTGATATCTTCTATAGAGGTAGAAGCAGACAAAGATTACACAGAAAAATACGATCCTCCAAATTTTCCCGGCCCTACTTTGCGTCATACCAGCTGCCCCCTTCGTGGGCCTCCACCTCCAGGGATACTTTCAGGTCAGCCGCCCCTTTCATCTTCGTCTCAAGAATCTCCGTCACCTCCGAAAGCTCCGGCTTCCATGTCTCTACCAGGAGTTCGTCGTGAACCTGCAGCACGATTCTGGATTTCAGCCCTCTCCTCCTGAGTTCCCGGTCCACCTCAATCATGGCGATCTTCATAATATCTGCCGCCGTGCCCTGAATAGGAGAGTTCATAGCCACCCTCTCCCCGAAAGAACGCTGCATATAATTCCCCGATTTCAGCTCCGGAATAGGCCGCCGCCGTTTAAACATGGTGGTCACATACCCCTGTTCCTTTCCCTCTTCCACCTGTCTGTCCAGAAATGCCTTCACCCCCGGATAAGTCTCAAAATATTTATCGATATAATCCACCGCCTCCTGGCGGCTGATGCTCAAATCCTCGCTGAGCCCAAAGGCGCTGATCCCGTAGACGATCCCGAAGTTTACCGCCTTGGCATTGCGCCTCATAAGCGATGTCACCTGGTCGAGGGGAATGTGGAACACCTGGGAGGCCGTGATGGCGTGGATATCCTGGGCCTGCCTGTATGCCTCAATGAGCCTGTCATCTTCGGACATGTGGGCAAGCACCCTCAGCTCAATCTGAGAATAATCCGCGTCCACAAAAGTATACCCCTCCTCCGGCACAAATATTTTCCGGATCTGCCTCCCCAGCTCCATGCGCACCGGGATATTCTGGAGATTGGGCTCCGTGCTGCTGATGCGCCCCGTGGCCGTGATGGTCTGGTTGAATGTGCCGTGAATCCGCCCGTCCTTCCGGATAAAGCCGTAGAGTCCCTCCGCGTAGGTGGAATTCAGCTTGGTGAGCTGCCGGTAATCCAAAATCATCTGAACCACCGGATAGTCCGCCGCCAGCTTCTCCAAAACCTCCGCCGCCGTGGAATATCCCGTCTTCGTCTTCTTCCCGTGAGGCAGCTTCATGTGGTCAAACAGCACTTCCCCCAGCTGCTTGGGAGAATTGATGTTAAATGTCTCCCCGGCCAGGTCGTAGATCTCCTTCTCCAGAGCCTGAATTTTCACCTTCAACTCGTCTCCGTACTCCTTAAGCCTCTCCTTCTCCACCCGAATTCCCGCGCGCTCCATGCGATACAGACTGTAAATCAGCGGCATCTCCACATCTGCGAACAGCCGCCACATGTCCATCTCCCTCAGCTTCTTCTCCAGGACCTCCCCCGATTTCCAGGCAATGTACCCCATATAGCAGACACAGATTCCCGCCTTCTCATCCCCGTCAGACAAAAGCTGCCCCACCGCCGCCTTCTTCCCCAGAAGGTCCTCCTTGGAGGGCGCCACCATCTCCAGATAATCTCTGGCCAGATCGTCATAATCGTAAGTGTCCTTCAGCGGGTTCAGCAGATATCCGGCCACCCCCGCGTCCATCACGCCGCTGTCCTCCCCAAGCTCCAGAAAAGGAAGCTGAACCTTCAAGTCCAGCGTGACGATCCTCCCCGGTGTCTCAGCGGCTGTCCCGGCGGCTGTTCCGATT
The DNA here is from genome assembly GCA_910577935.1 of uncultured Hungatella sp. Lineage (GTDB taxonomy): Bacteria > Bacillota > Clostridia > Lachnospirales > Lachnospiraceae > UBA3402. The sequence continues at coordinate 150,431 of CAJTOT010000001.1, forward strand.
GCCTTGGAGGCTGTCCCGGCGGCTCCGTCTGCATTTGCCCCTTCCTTCTCCCTGATTTTCCTCACAATCTCCTTCAGTTTGCCGGCCACATAATCCCCGGTTAGAAAGCCCTGGGAAACCACGGCGTAACACTCCTCCTCGCCGAAGCACAGGGCCGCGCCCATGACCTGCTCCTTCTCTGCAATCAGCTGAAATCCCAGCCTCTCCGCCTGGGAAGCCCTCTCAAACAGTTCTTCCGCCTGACTGAAATCGGTGATTACCCGAAAATGCTTCTCTGCCTTGGGCGCCTCCATGCCGCCGGCATCAAACCTGGCCAGGAAAGACTTAAAGCCCAGGCGCTTCATGTGCTCATAAGCCTTCTGAGTGTAAAGATTTCCGATCTCCATATCCTCATAGGAAAAGGAGATGGGGCAGTCGATGCAGATCGTGGCCAGCTCCTTGCTCATCTTAGCCATGTCGTAGTGTTCCCCCAGAGCCTTCTGAGCCCTGGGCGGCCTGATCTCCGCCAGATGGGCATAGGCATTTTCAATGCTCTGGTAGGCCGCGATCAGGCTGGTAGCCGTCTTTTCCCCGATGCCGGGAACTCCGGGAATATTGTCAGACTGATCCCCCATAAGCGCCTTCACGTCAATAAATTCCTCCGGCGTCACCTGGTACTCTTCCTTCACGTCCTTTGGATAGTAATCCTTCACCTGGGTAGTCCCCTTGCTGGTCCTGGGAATCCTGATCTTAATGTGTTCATCCGCCAGCTGCAGCAGATCCCTGTCCCCGGACACCACGGAGACCTCCACTCCCGCCGCCGCGTTCTTCTTCGCCAGAGTTCCCAGGATATCATCAGCCTCATACCCTTCCAGCGTCATGATGGGAATCCCCATGGAACTCAAGACTTCCTTTATGAGAGGCACCTGCTCCGCCAGTTCTTCCGGCATCGGCTTTCTGTTCCCTTTATAATCAGCATACATCTTGTGGCGGAACGTGGGCTCGCTCAAATCAAAGGCGACCGCCAGATGGTCAGCCTCCTCCTCCTCCAGAATCTTAAACATGATGTTGAGAAACCCAAATACCGCGTTGGTGTGAAGTCCCTCCGAGTTGGTCAGTTCCGGCACCCCGTAAAACGCCCTGTTCAAAATGCTGTGCCCGTCGATTAATACAAGTTTATTCTTCATGTTCTGCTCCCTTTCTAAATCTGCTCCCCGCCTAAAAGATCCCCGTCTGCCACCAGATTCGCGCCTGCAAAAGGAGCATGACCACCAGGCTCATGACGATCAGGGTGTTGGCGGCATACTTAAGCACACACAAAAACCGCATGCTGTAAATATGCTGCCTGGAAGCCATAATATCTGCCTCCATGTCTCCCTTTATATTGTAACGGTCCGTGTCTGTGTCAGCGTCCAGCTGCCGTATTCCCGCTTCCACCGTATAATATATCTCCAGTTCCTCCCGGCAATTCTCGCACTGGTCGATGTGCTCTAAAAACTCTTCCATCTGCTGCACATCCATGTCATGGCGGATATAAGCCATAACCATGCCCTCTGCCTCTTTACAAGTCATGCTGTTCGCCTCCTTCCCAGGACATCCCGGCCTCGGTCTTTCCGTCTCAGTCTTCTATCTCAATCCTGTCCGCCCATGCGGCCTCAGTCCGCAATTCTGCCATGCGGCCTCAAGCCGTCTTCGCTTTCAATTATACTATCCGCTTTTCTATAACGCAACCTCAGCCGTTTCATCAAGAGAATCTCCAGCGCCTCCCCCGGAAGCACCAGGGCGCCGCAGTCCTGATATCCCAGCCTCCGGTAAAAGAACTGCGCCTGCTCACTGGACAAGGTGAAGGTCAAAACCATGTCGTAGCCGGCGCTGCCCATCTCCCTTTCCCAAAATCCAACCAGCTGCCTTCCGCCTCCCCTGCCCCGTCTCCCTTCCAGGATATAGAGCATATTCATAAACGGCAGGTTGTCCCAGAACAGACCGTACCTCAGCCAGCCCGCCAGCTCCCCGTCCTCGTACATGACCAGCAGCCGCCTCTGATCCAGGACATTTTTTAGTTCCTCTTCCCCTATATGGCGGTCAAGCGCCTTGAGAGCCTCCCAGTCTCCTCTGTCACCCCAGCGGATCATGCGCGCCGCCTCCCTCCCCGCCGGCCAAACTGCTGCAAAATACAGGTTCAACCTTGTATGCGTTATCAATGAGAACATACTCTGTACCGGGGCCTGAGTCGGATTCCAGCAGCTTCCTGTTGTCCTCCAGCAGCCTCTCCATGGTACACCACCGGTCATCCAGACGCCGTTCCGCCACGCCGGCGAATTTTTTAATGTCCTGAAAATGATTCCGGATATACGCCTCGCTCATAACCAGACAGCAGCATCTTATATCCGGCAAGTATTCTTCTCCAAAATCCTTCTGCCAGTCCAGTGGGATATAGCACCCCTCCACAATCAGGTTCTGCCTGTTCTCAACAGCCGTCTTCACCATCTCCCTCACGATGGGCCACAGATAATCCGTCAGCTCCTCGTCGCTGCTCATAGGGGTAAGGCTCGTGTTGCCGCTGCGGATCAGCCCCATTTTCAGGTGGTCTATGGACAGGTAAGGATAGCGATACCGCTCAAGCAGCCGCTGCGCCAGCGCCGTCTTCCCGGTATGGGAGGCGCCTGTTATCAAAACAATCATGATTCTCTCCCCGCCGATGCCCACTCATCCCAAAATTCTTTTATGGTTTTATAACGCCGGCTCCTGTCCTGGCTGACAGCCTTCCCCGCCGCCTTGTAGCGGGTCTCGTTCAGCTGCCACTGGGAATAGGTACAAGGGTCAAACCGGTTCAGCTGATACCGCTGTCTCACCTGGTCGTCGGTAAAATTTCCAAAAAACTCAAAGATTAAAGCGCCCAGGGTAAACACATTGGTCTGCTCGTCGACGATGCTGCCTTCCACGTATTCTTCCGGCGCTTTCAGGCGCTTTGTGCCATACCAGCCCTCTCCCATGTCATTGACCACCGGGGCCTTTCTGAACAAATCGATGTCGCAGAGAGTCATCTTGTGATTCTCAAAATCATACATGATGCTCCCGTCATAAAAATCAACGGCCACATATCCTTTTCGGTTCACATGTTCCAGGAAAGAAAACAACACCTCCACCGCTTCCAGCCTCTCCTCAACCGGCAGTTCCCTGAACTTCTCCTTCGGACTTTTCAGCGTCCTGTCCTTTTTATAGGCATCAAAATTCCAATGGTCAAACAGGCACTCTCCCTGAATCCACTGGAAAACCGCGACATAGAAGTTCTCATATGGATAGGCTTCCACAAGCCTCACCAGGTTGGGATGCCTCAGATCCTGATACAGCGGCACGCCCCGCTTCAGAAAGCCCACGGACTCCTCCGGTCCCACCTGCGCCTCGATGGTATTGACGCCTGCAATCTTTAAAAAATGCTTTTCTCCTCTGTCCTCCATGCCGATGGCGATGCACCCCGATCCGGTCTCATCCACACACCAGAAAGCCCTCCCGTACTTTTTAAGCCATCCAAAATCCTGAAATTCCTTTAACCTGAATTTCACCGAATCTAAGCTTATGATTGTCATTCCCATTACTCCTGAAACTCTTTCCTCAAGATCTCATGAACAGGCTCGATCTCATTGGCGATGGTGTGCTCTGTCAGCTGGGACAGAATTTTCAGCTTCTCATTGATAATCGGCCTCATGCAGTTGGGCACATGCTCCTGGTGAGCCCTGTGAATGGCCACACACTCCTTGCAGTTGCCATGATAGCGGCATGCCTTCCTGCATGGACAGTGATCCTTCTCCTTATATTCCTCCCTGAACTCCGCCGCGAATTCCTCCTGCAGCCGCAGCCCCTCCTGCCGGTTCCCCCGGTGAAACTGCTCCATGGCGTCCAGCTCTTTTTGGTTTTTCTCGATAATCATCAGTCTTATATCCCCCGGCTTTATTGTATTTTATTCTTTTATAAATGTCCTGTCTGACGCGGGGACTCCTGCCTCGTCCGACACATACCGCTCCACCTTCATATGAAGATCATACTTTTCCCGGAGCTCTGTGATCCTTGCCATCATAGGCGAACCGTGGTGGATATCGATGGAGCGCTGGTCCTTCCAGCTGTCGATCAAAAGAACCGTCTCCTTATCATCCATCGGGAAAAAATATTCATACCTGAGATTTCCCTCCTCCCGGCGGATATCACTGACCACCCCGCTTGAAACCATCTCCTCCGCAAACCGCTTTGCGCTTCCGCCTGCGCCTCTGTAATAAATATTTACTGTAATAGCCATTTTTTACCTCCTCCAAATAAAATTCTTTCAGGGCTGACTTCTAAAAAAGCGCAAAGTCCCCGGAAATCCAGGAAAAACTTTACGCCTTTATGGTGCCTGTTCATATTTCTGCAGTCGCCGAAGTCCTACACCACGCTCTTAAGCCCCAGGGTTTTCTCAATCACCAGCATGACCCCCAGGGTAATCACCATAAGCAAAGTGGCGAGGGCCGCGATGGTGGGGTCGAAGTGATACTCCACGTAGGCCATCATCTCAATGGGCAGCATGGACACCCCGGCGCTGGTGAGAAACGCGGACAGAGACACGTTGTTAAATGAGTTGATGATTGCCATAATACACGCCGACACGATGCCGGACTTGATATTAGGCAGCAAAATATGGAAAAACGTGTACACGTTCCCCGCCCCCAGAATTCTCGCCGCCTCCTCCATGGAGAAGTCAAAGTTGGCGAGGCTGGAGGTGACCACCCGCATCACATAGGGGATGGACAGAATCGTGTGGCCGATGAGAAGACTTGGCATGGCCGGCAGCTTAAACCGGTTCACCACATACCGGAGCATGACAAAGCCCAGCACGATAACCGGGATCAGCACCGGCGACAAAAACAGGCTCTTGATTAATTCTTTACCCTTAAACCAGTATCGGTTCAGCGCGTAGGCCGCCGGGAGTCCCAGAAGCAGTGCCACAAAAGTGCCTGCAAAGGCGATGATAATACTGTTTTTTGCCGCGCTTCCAAAGCTCTTCACCTGCAGAATCTGCTGATACCACCGCAGGGTAAAGCCTTCTCCCGGAAATTTCAGATAAGTGGTATTGCTGAAAGAGGACGCCATAATCACCAGCAGCGGCCCAATCAGAAACACGTATACCAACAACGTAACAATAAACAGAGATTTGCTTTTTTTCATGGATAACTCCTTCCCGGACAGCCTTTGTGAAAGATTTCATCCCCGACAGCCGGCTTTCATAGGGTAAATTAGCGCAGTCCCAAAAACTGCCTGTAGGTTTACTGCACGGAGAACAGCTCGTTCCACCTGGAAGTCCAGTCAGCCTTGTTGGCGTTGATGACGGTCCAGTCGGGAATCAGCAGGTTGTCAATCATCTCCTTGCCGTAAGTAAAGTTCGCCGCCTGCTCAGGCGTCAGTTCCACATCGGTCCTCACAGGAGAATCCACACCGTCGAGAGCCTCGGCAAGCTGCACTTCTTTTGAGATATAGAAATCGATAAACGCCTGGGCAAGCTCCTTGTTGGGGCAGCCCTTGACAATATTCAGGGTGTTGAAGCCGCTGTACACTCCCTCCGCCGGGTCAACCCATACATAGTCCTCAGAAGCGGACTTGGCGGCAGTGTAGGAATAGTCGAGAAGCACTGCCACGGAAATCTCGCCCTGGTTAAGCATGGTGATGGTATCGTTGGCGCTGGTGTATGTCTTCATGATATTGGGCTTCAGCTCCTCAAACTTGGCGAAGATGGCGTCATCGTCTGCTCCTGGATTCAGTCCCAGCATCTTAGCCACGGAATAGTACAAAAGCGGACCGGAAGTGGTGGTAATGTCAGGGATGGCGATGGAGTCCTCCAGCTCCGGATTCCACAGATCCTCCCAGGAAGTGATCTCAATGGGGCAGGTGGACTTGTCATACACAATCCCCAGCCTGTTAAATGTATATGCCGGGCCGTACTCCTCGCCCAGAGGAGCCTTCGCCTTGTCATAGATATCCCCCAGATTCGTCAGCTTGCTGGAATCAATGGTATCAATCAGTCCCGCATCCATCATATCCGCGACGAAGGAATCACCGATGATCACCACGTCATAATTTTCAGGGGTCTCTTTGATCTTGGTGACCCGCTCTGCGTTCTTGCCGCCTTCCACAATGAGCTCGCAGCCGGTAGCCGCCATAAAGGGATCATACACATTCTTCTGGAGCAGCTCCGCGTTAAAAGAAAATGTGGAGATCCTCAGCTGCTGTCCTTCGAAAGAAGGCAGGCCTGCGCCCGGAGCTTCCGTCTCTGCCGCCTGGCTGTCACCGCCCGCTGCCGCCGTTGTCGTTGCAGCCTCAGCGGCCGCGGTGGTTTCCGCCGCCGTGGCGCTCTCCGCCTGGCCGGAACCGCCGCAGGCTGTCAGGGACACCGCCATGGCAGCTGCCGTCACAACACTCAACAATCTTTTTTTCATAATCTTTTTCTCCTTTTCTAAAGCAAGATGATTTTTCCTGGAGCCAGGGATAATGTCACCCGGTCTCCTATCCTGTAAACACTCTCCTGGTCTGTGCTGACCTCGAACTCACCGATAGCGGTGCGCACGTTGTACTGGTTGCGCTTTCCAAGAAATGTACTTACCATAACCTCACCTGTCAGGGGATTAGGCGCCTTGGAGCCTTCCGGGACAATCAGAATATCCTCCGGGCGGATGCATGCCTTGAGGCACTCCCCTTCTCCCCGGTTTTCCACCTGAATCTGGCTGCCGTCCGGCAGAAGATACGCCCCTTCCCTGTCTGTCTTCCTGATATCCATGAAATTCTCAAAGCCCACAAACCGGGCGATAAACTCTGTCTTGGGGTGGTTGTAGATGGCCGACGGACTGTCCATCTGTTCGATGACCCCGTGGTTCATGATGGCCACCTTGTCGGAGATGGCAAAGCACTCCTCCTGGTCATGGGTCACATAGATGGCCGTGAAGCCGAATTTCTGCTGGAGGCGGCGGATCTCCACACGCATCTTCACCCTCAGCTTGGCGTCCAGGTTGCTGAGAGGCTCGTCCAGCAAAAGCAGATCCGGCTTGATCACCAGGGCCCTGGCAAGAGCCACCCTCTGTCTCTGTCCGCCGGACATCTCCTTGGGGAACCGATTCTCAAAACCGCCCAGATCCACGGTCTCAAGCATCTCCATGACCTCTTTCTTCATCTGATCCTGAGGCGCCTTCCTCATCTTGAGGCCGAAAGCCACGTTGTCGAACACGGTCATATGGGGAAACAGGGCATAGCTCTGAAACACAAAGCCAAAATTCCGCTTGTTTAAGGGGACCTGGGTGTAATCCTTCCCGTCAAAGACAAACTTCCCCGCCATGGGCGTGGAAAACCCTGCAATCAGCCGCAGCGTGGTGGTCTTGCCGCAGCCGCTGGAGCCGAGAAGGGAGACCAGCTCCCCCTTCTCCACCTGAAAATCAAGATCCTTCAAGATTACATTCTTGTCATATCCTGCAGTTATGTTCTGCAACTCCAAAAGCGCCATATCTTTCTCCTTTATCCTTCCCTGTGTTTACTATGAAAATCCCGCCGCCGATTAGGCGGCATCAATCCAGGTATGCCAAATGCGCCCGCCAGATTTTCATGGGTTGGTGGTGCGTCCGCCGCCGGGCGCATGCAGGTTTAGAAACAATGCCGTCGATTCCGGTCCCCGGACCCGGCGGCCGGATATCTCTGTCTCTATATCGTGGGGTTCAGCTTCCTGCTGACCGTGTTGATCACTGTCGACACCGCCGCCGTGACCACGATCATCACCACCGCCACTACCGAGGCCTGGGTCCAGTCTCCCAGAGACATGGCCTGCTGATAGATCATGGTGGCCAGAACTCTGGTGTCTGTGCCTCCCAGCAGCTGGGGGGTGGTGTAGGCTGTCAGGCATCCGGTAAACACCAAGACGCTGCCCGTCACCAGACCCGGAATGCTAAGGGGAAGCACCACATGGCGGAAGGTGCCCAGCCTGGAAGCGCCCAGGCTTCCCGCCGCCAGGTTCAGATCCTCCGGGATATTGTCCATGATGCCGATGAGGGACAAGATCATCAGCGGCAGAAACAGCTGGATAAAGCCGACCACCATGGAAAATTCATTATATAAAAGGCTGACGGGCTTAGATACGATTCCCGTCTTCACCAGAAGATCGTTGACAATCCCCTTCTTTCCCAGGATCACCATCCAGCTGAAGGAACGGATCACCGGGCTGGTGAACATGGGGAACACCGCCAGCGCCATGAGCACTCCTTTATTTTTCGAATATTTGGAAATATAGTACGCAGTGGGGAAACCCAAGACCGCGCACACCGCCGTGCTGGTCAGGCTCAGACGGATGCTTCTCCAGAATACCTGTTTAAAATAGGTGCTTTCCAGCAGCGCGAAATAGTTGGCCATGGAAAAACCGCCGCCTTCATCGACAAAGGTTTTAAACAGCAGAGAAAACAGGGGTATCAGCATGAAAAATGCCAAGAACAGACAGCCCGGCAGAATAAACAGCCAGTAAATTTTTGTTTTTTTCTCAAGCAAGGGGACTCCCACCTTTCTTTTGTCGCTTTTATACTTTGCCCTGCAAAGTGCGCCTGCCCGCCGGGGCCAAGCAGAAAGCCCCTGAGGGTATATGTAAGTCTGACTAAATTAACATATCATTCCTGTCATAAAATGTCAATAGTATATAAAGAAAAACAATCCCCTTGTATTCGGCGATTGTTTTTCCCTGCGTATCACAAGAATTTCCGTATATCAGCGGTAAGTTTTTCTTCCAGGTCAATGAGTTTTCTGGCAGCATTTTTCGACTTCTGGTCTGCCCCCTGATACTGGTTTAAATACATGCTCAGAGTTTTTACTCCCATATTGCAGCCGTCTGTCATCAGCCCCGCGATGGTCTGGTCCGAATCGTCCATGGCCAGCTTCATGTTGGTCTTCACCCAGGACATGCCCTTTGCCATAGGGGTGGGCTCTTTCCCCTCATGGTGGTATTCGGAGAGAAGCCCCTCAATCTCCGCCCTCAGCTTCTCGTGCTGGTCCCTGCACCGCGCCAGCGAGTCTTTCAATTCTTTGTGGTTTACAAACCCCAGAACCTCATCGATGGATGCCACTCCCATCTTGATCCCCGCGTCGCACTCCCGCAAAAGCTTTATGGTATCCTGCTTAATCATGATTTTATCCGTCTCCTTTCCGCCGGCGGCAGCGCTTCCTTCCGGCAGCGCTTACACAGCGACAGTATAGTAACAGTTCAGGGGGTATCTGAACTGTTACCAGTATAGGCGGTTTTGGAAGATTTATGCGAATTAGGGCTTGCAAAATGTTGGAAAGTATGTTAGAATACGTAACGTTGCAGGAAATATGCCGGCCTGTCGGAATGGCAGACGAGGTGGACTCAAAATCCATTGGCAGCAATGTCGTGCGGGTTCAAGTCCCGCGGCCGGCACTCCTTGGCAGGGGCAAGATCGCTGAATTGTCAGATTAAGAAGCTGATGATTCGGCGATCTTCTTTATATGCCTTCATATATTGCCATAGCGGCAGACTGTTCCGCATCGACAGAAAGATTTTCATTCGGCAGGAAGACCAGGACTGCCGCCGAATCCGGCTCCTTCCCATGGGGATGCAGAGCCGGATTTTTGCGTCTGCCCTGGTCTTCTGCCTGTCCGCCTGTTTTCCACAGGTTATGGGTGTACCATCACCTTGATGGACTCTGCGCTCATCTGCATGTGGATGGCCTCGTCCATGTGTTCCAGGTCGTAGACATGGGTAATCAGCTTCCCAAGCTCCAGCCTTCCGCTGTTGATCAGGTTCACAGCCCTCTGATGGGTATCGGGATTGATCATGGAGCCCACGATGCGCAGCTCCTTTTTATACACATCGAAGAGAGGCAGCGGCACTGTGGCGTCCACGCCGGGCACGGAGAACAGAAGGATGGTGGCCGCGAAACCGGCTGCCGAGAACGCCTGTTCCACGGCAAAAGGTTTTCCCACACACTCGATCACCACATCGGCGCCGTCTCTCCCGCAGATCTCCTTGATCCGCCCCGGCACATCCTCGTGAATCGGATCGATGGCGGCGTCCGCCCCCACCTCCATGCCGATGTTCCGGCGCATCTCCACCGGCTCGCTTAAGATCACCGTGGATGCCCCGCAGAGCCTGGCCATCTGCACCATCATCAGGCCGATGGTTCCTCCTCCGATAACCAGAACCGTCTGTCCCGGCTGGATCCGGGCCTGGTCGATGCCGTGTACCACGCAGGCAAGGGGCTCCGCCATGGCCGCCTCGTCAAAGGAGATATCCTCCCGCACCTTGAAGCACTGAGTCTCCGGGCATAGGGCGTACTCCGCGAACCCTCCGTTGACATTGACTCCCAGGGCGAACAGATGCCCGCACTCCTGCTTCTTTCCCATGCGGCAGGGCATGCACTGCCCGCAGTACATGTTGGGGTCCAGGGCCACATGGTCTCCCGGTCTGACGGCGGTGACTTCCGATCCGACTTCCACCACCACTCCGGCGAACTCATGGCCCAGAACCACAGGCGGAGTCACGTCGGCGGAGCCTTTCTCCCCGTGATAGATGTGCACATCCGTGCCGCAGATGCCGCAGGCCTTGTTGTTCACCAGAACATCCCGGGGCCCCAGGGGGCCAAAAGTCATCTCCCGCACCTGAAATTTCGGATTTTGGTCCGCGCCTACAAAAAAGCTTCCTTTCATGTCTCTTTCCTCTCCTCTTTCTGATTTCTCTTATTTTCAAATTCCCAGACGGTGAGACATGGCTTTCTAAGCCTGACTATTTCTCAAGAAGAATCTCCCCGTTGCTCTCGATGATGTCTTTGTACCGGTAGTAGGAATTCTTGATCTTTCTCTCCAGAGTTCCGCTTCCGTCGTTAAACCTGTCCACATACACGAAGCCGTAGCGCTTTCTCATCTCTCCTGTCCCGGCGGAAACCACGTCGATGGGTCCCCAGTACAGATATCCCATGACCTCCACGCCGTCCAGGATGGCCTCATGGACATACTTTAAGTGCTCTTCCACATACTCCATACGGAACGGGTCGTCGATCTTGCCGTCCTCGTCAAGGTTCTCGTCGAGCCCGATGCCGTTCTCCACGATAAACAGAGGCAGATGATACCTGTCATAATATACATTCAGCACATAGCGGATTCCCTTGGGATCGATAGGCCAGCGCCAGGGCTCCGGTGAGCAGCCGGTGAGATATGGGTTCTCCTTGCCCAGAAGTCCGCCGGTGTCCCCGCCGAGGGCGTATTCCTTGTCGTAGGTGGAGGAGCGATAGTAGCTGAAGGACAGGTAAGATACAGGATAATCCTTGATCAGCCGGATCTCCTCGTCATTCATAACCGGCTCGCAGTCATGCTCTCTCCAGATGCGCTTTACATAGCCCGGAATGATTCCCAGACAGAACGGATCCGCGAAATAGAAGTTGGCCATGCGCACGGACTCATAGGCGCCCATCACGTTATCCGGGTCGCAGTTATACGGGTAGGTGGCCACACTGGAGGCGGTCATCATACAGCCCACCTTGGCCTCCGGGTCTATCTCCCTGCACAGCTTCACAGTCCAGGCGTTGGCCACCAGGATATTGTAGTATCCCTGCCACTTCTCCTTCTCCGTGGTGGAGCCGATGGGATCGTCCGGGTCAGCCGGGTCGGTGGCCAGAACGCCGCCTGCGACCAGGGGATTGCGCAGCAGGTTGTTGACCTCGTTGAAGGTCAGCCAGTATTTAACCCTGCCCTTGTAGCGCTCAAACACCACGGACACATAGCGGTTCCAGAACTCAATGAGCTTGTGATTGCTCCAGCCGCCGTACTCCGTCACCAGATGAAGCGGAGTCTCATAGTGGCTCAGGGTGATCACCGGCTCCATCCCCAGCTCCAGCATGGCGTCGATTACCTTGTCGTAGAACTCCAGCCCCTTCTCGTTGGGAGTCTCCTCATCCCCGTTGGGGAAAATGCGCCCCCACGCGAAGGAGGTTCTGAAACAGTTAAATCCCATCCCCGCCATCAGCTCTAAGTCTTCTCTGTAACGGTGGTAGAAATCAATTCCCTCATGGCTTAAATACTTCTTGTCCGGGTCAAGGGACATCTCATATTTCTTTTTCTCCTCATTCCACTTAATTCCCGGCTTCCTGGACATGATGCCCACCAAAACATCTGTGACGTTGGGCTGCTTGCCGTCTTCAAGCCAGGCCCCCTCGCACTGATTGGCAGCTACTGCTCCCCCCCACAAAAAACCCTCTGGAAAACTCATGCTTCTCTTCTCCCCTCCATAATATTTGAAACATCATTTGTAAGAAAAGTGTAATACATATCCTGTCGTTTTGTCAAGTTGTTAGTTATGGTTTCCAGCCTTGCGGCCGCCGGCAAACTATGATATACTTTTCTGGGAAAACGATTATCAATGATTACACAAAGGAGAACTTTTATGAAACCTACTTACATATTGCCGCTGGTGCTTTTAGGATCATCTGTCATCATGTTCGGCTGCGGAAAAAAGCAGGAAGGAGCCGACCTGTCCGGCATCCATACCACCGCCCAGACGCAGAAGGAAACCATGGCTCCCACCACCGCCCCCGTGGAGGTGACCACGGCCGCGGAAACCACCAAGGCCGTCTCCGAATCGGAGACCGGCGTTTCAGAGTCTTCGGCCAACGTGTCCGCCGATATCGAGACCTTCACGGACGGCACAATCTCCATCCAGTATCCTGTAGTCTCCAATCTCAGCGACTCCGGCACCCAGAAGGCAGTGAACGAGCTGCTCCTGGCCAACGCCACCGCCATCACCCGGTTCATCCCCCCGGAGGACCCGGTCACTATCAATGTCACCTGCAAGGTCATATCCGTGGACCGCAGCCGGCTCACCGCGGTGTACGAGGGAACCCAACAGGTCCAGGGCGCTGCCTATCCCACCAATATTTTCTATACCAACACAGTTGATTTAAAGCAGGTAAAAAGCCTGGGCTTTAACGACTATTCCGACGCCTACACCATGGCCGGCTATGTGATGTCCGGAGATGTGGAATTTTACCAGGCATCTCCCGACTTGACCGCCGCCCTTCTGACCCACCGAGCCGCTATGTCCGTAGAACAGTACACCCAGCTGTTCGACCAGGCGGACTTCCCGTTGAGTTCCTCCCAGGACGCCTCTTTTCCCGAATCCTTCAGCTACACCCACGAGGGGGTTCTCTATTTTTCCATCCCGGTGCCCCACGCCCTGGGCGACTACGCCATCGTAAAGTTCAACATAGACGGCAAATAAACAGAAAGGAACGTGTATTATGGATAATGTAACTGTTTTTGACCACCCGCTGATCCAGCACAAGATTTCCAAGCTTCGGGACAAGAATACCGGAACCAACGAGTTCCGCTCCCTCATTGAGGAGATCTCCATGCTCATGGGCTATGAGGCCCTCCGCGACCTTCCTTTAGAGGACGTGGAGGTGGAGACTCCCATAGAGACCTGCATGACTCCCATGATCGCCGGCAAAAAGCTGGCGGTGGTCCCCATTCTCAGGGCGGGCCTTGGGATGGTAAACGGAATCCTGGCGCTGGTTCCCTCTGCCAAGGTGGGCCACATCGGGCTGTACCGGGACGAGGAGACCCACGAGCCCCACGAGTACTACTGCAAGCTTCCAAGCCCCATTGACCAGCGCACCATCGTAGTCACCGACCCTATGCTGGCCACCGGCGGCTCCGCCGTGTCCGCCGTCAACTTTATCAAAGAGCACGGAGGGAAAAGCATCAAATTCATGTCCATCATAGCGGCTCCCGAGGGGCTTAACCGCCTCCGCGAAGCCCACCCGGACATCCGCATCTATGTGGGCCATCTGGACCGGTGCCTCAACGAAGACGCCTACATCTGCCCCGGCCTGGGAGACGCCGGAGACCGGATCTTCGGGACAAAGTAAAAAAACGCGCAGAAAGCGGCCCCCCTCCCCGGAAGTTCATTTTCCGGGAAAGGGGGGCTCACGTCTTTCTGATGTTTTATGATGTCACCGCTCCTCTTTCTCCACGATGACCCCTTCTCTCTTGTAAATAGAATTTTTGTCAACACATCCCCGCACGCTGGACAGAGGATAGATGTTGGAGTGGCTTCCCACCACCGCTCCGGGGTTCAGGACAGAACCGCATCCCACCTCCACATAGTCGCCCAGGACGGCGCCGAACTTTTTAAGACCTGTCTCAATATCCCCGTCCTCCCCGTGAACCTTCACCAGAGTCTTGTCGGATTTTACATTGGAGGTCAGGGATGCCGCCCCCATGTGGGACTTATATCCCAGAATGGAATCCCCCACATAATTGTAGTGAGGCACCTGAACGCTGTCGAAGAGGATCACATTTTTAAGCTCCGTGGAATTGCCCACCACAGAACCCTCTCCCACCAGCACATTTCCCCTGATGAAGGCGCCCGGCCTCACTTCCACATCCTTCCCCAGGATGAGAGGCCCCTTCAGCGTGGCTGTGGAGGCGATGACGGCGCTTTTGTGAATCCACACGTCCTCTCCCCGCCTCTCATAGTCCTCCTCAGACAGCTTCTCCCCCAGATCCTTTACAATCTCCCCGATGTGGGGAAGCACCTCCCAGGGATATGTATATTTTGCCAGATACTCCTTCGCCATGGTCTTCTCCGTGTCAAACAGGGCTTCCATGGTCATCTGCTCTTTTTTCATGTCTTCTTTCCTTTCCCGGCAGAAGCAGGGGAAGTCTCCCTTCCGCCTTTATAATATTTCGCCGCCGCGTCAAAATACTCTCTCAGCTGATACTGATTGTTCAGACGCAGCACGCTGTTGGTCCGCCCTGCCACAAAGCGCTCCAGCTTCTCCATGTACTCCTCCGGCGTGATGCTTCCCTCCGCCACATAGGTGAGGCCCTTCTCCCAGCTGGCCGTCAGGTCCGGGTTGAGGAGCTGCTTGATGGAAGCCCCCACCACGTCAAAAATCATCTCTCCCAGAAGGGTGGGCGTGATCACCTGTGTCTTTCCGTTGAGGGCCAGATACTTGATATTCACCAGCTTTTTCAGGATCTCCGCCCTGGTGGCGCTGGTTCCGATGCCGCTGCCCTTGATCTGGGCCCGCAGGTCCTCGTCCTCAATCAGCTGTCCTGCGTTCTCCATAGCCAGGATCATGGAACCGGAGGTGTACCGCTTAGGCGGCGATGTCTCCCCCTCCTTGACGGCAAACCCGCTGATATCCAGAATCATCCCCTTTTTCAGGGAGGACAGCATCTTGATGAACTCCGGATTGTCCACATTCTTCTGGAACCGGTCCTGGCCTTCCTTGTCCTTCGGCGCCTCCGCCTCATCGCCGTCCTCTCCCCCGTCTTTCTGATCCTTCTGGTCTTCCGCCTCTTCTTTAGCCGGCTTTTTCTTGCCGGATGGCACATAGGCCACCTTCAAGTATCCCTGCTCTGCCAGCACCCGGTAGGCGGCAAAAAAATGTTCTCCCATGCGCACAAGCTCCAGGCTGTACTTCTGGTAGACAGCCGGCGGATAAAAGATGCTTAAGAATCTCCGCACGATCACCTGGTACACCCTGGCAGACAAGGAAGACAAACTCCCCAGCGCCCCCATCCCCTGGCCTGTGGGCACAATGGCATAGTGGTCCGTGATCTGTTTGTCGTTGACATATCTGGTTTTGGCGATGTTCTTGTAGGTTCCCTCACTGAGGATTTCCTCCGCGAAGGCTGCCGCGGGCTGAAAATTTTTAAGACCGGAGATATTTTTATGAATCTCTTTGGCCACAGCCGCGGAGAGCACTCTGGCGTCGGTTCTTGGGTAAGTGACCAGCTTCTTCTCATACAGCTCCTGGACCACCTTGAGAGTCTCGTCAGGACTGATCTTGAACATCTTGGAACAGTCGTTCTGCAGTTCCGCCAGGTTGTAGAGAAGGGGCGGGTTCTTCGTCTCCTTCTTCTTCTCGATCTTCACCAGCCGGGCGTTGACAGGCGGTTCCTCGGACAGATAGTCTATAAGCTCCTGGGCATGTTTTCTCTCCTTGAATCCGTTTTCCTTGTAGAGAAACGGGGTTTCGAAGTACCGGGAGCCCGCCGCGCTCCTCCACTCCGCCTCGAAGGGCAGTCCCTGGCCTATAAAGGTTCCGAGCACCCGGTAGAAGGGAGTCTTCACAAAACTGCGGATCTCCCTCTCCCTGCGCACCACCATGCCCAGAACGCAGGTCATGACCCGGCCCACAGACAGCACTGTTCTGTCCGCCCGGAGATAATTGGATATGGCATTGCCGTATTTCAGCGTCAGAAGGCGTGAAAAATTGATTCCCATCAGATAATCCTCCTTGGCCCGGAGATAGGCAGACGCCGAAAGATTGTCGTATTCGCTCCAGTCTTTGGCATCCCGGATTCCCCGCAGGATCTCGTCTTCTGTCTGAGAATCAATCCACACGCGCTTTCTCTTTTTGTCGCGGACACCGGCCATCTGGTCCACCAGGCGGTAGATGTACTCCCCCTCCCGCCCGGAGTCGGTGCAGATGTAGATGGTGTCCACGTCCTTTCTGTTGAGCAGGCCGCTTACAATCTTAAACTGCCTGCTCACATTTTCAATGACCTGGTACTTGAATTCCCTGGGCAAAAACGGAAGAGTCTCCAGGCTCCACCGCTTGTATCCGGGATCGTAGGCCTCCGGATAACTCATAGTGATCAGATGTCCTACACACCATGTCACGACAGCGTCCTCGGCCTCCATGTACCCGTCGCTGCGCCTCCAGTTCCTCTTCAGGGCGTTGGCAAACTCCTGGGCCACGCTGGGCTTCTCCGCTATGTATAAAGATTTTGTCAAGTAATAAGTCTCCTTTACAGCACGCCGAACTTATAGATGGTCGTCGTCTTATATTCCTCCCCTGCCTTTACCACCGGCGACGGGAAGTTCTCCCTGTTTACCGCGTTGGGATAATTCTGGGTCTCGAAGCAGTAGCCGTCCCTGGCATTGTACCGGACGCCGCCCTTCCCCACATAGGAAGGCTTTAAGTTGTTGGCCGTGTACATCTGGACGCCCGGAAGGTCCGTGTACACTTCCATAAACCGCCCGCTGGCCTCGTCCACCGCCTTGGCGCTCAGGGACATCTCGCCGGGCCTGTGGTTGAAACACCAGTTGTGGTCGTAGCCGCCGCCCTGCTTAAGCGGCTCATAGTCCGCCTCGATATCCTGGGCTATGGGCTTCATCACCGTGAAGTCCATGGGGGTGCCCTTTACGGGAACAAGCTCGCCTGTGGGGATGGAGTTGTCGTCGGTGGCGGTAAAATAATCCGCGTCCATCCACACCTTCTGGTTCATGGCACAGCCGGAATCGTGGCCCGCCAGGTTAAAATAGGCGTGGTTGGTGAAATTGGCGATGGTGTCCGCGTCGCATACCATGTGATAATCCAGGCGCAGGCTGTTGTCGGGAGTCAGGGTGTAGCTGACGGTCACGTTGGCGTTCCCGGGATATCCCTGGTCTCCGTCAGGGCTCAAGAGGGAAAAACGGATGGCCGTCCCCAGGCCTGTCTCCTCCACTTCCACATCCCACACCCGGTCTCTGTAAAAGTCAGGGCCGCTGTGGAGGTTGTTGACCCCTGCGGAATTTTTAGCCAGCTGGTAGGTCTTGCCGTTTAAGGTGAAGCTGGCGCCGCCGATGCGGTTGGCGTACCTGCCCACAGGCTCCCCCGGATGTCCCGAGCCGTGGAGAAGCATATCCACCGTGTCATACCCCAGAACCACATCCGCCAGATGGCCGTCTCTGTCGGGAACCATCATGGTCAGCCACACGCCTCCCAGGTCCGTGAAAGAGGCCGACACGCCGTTTACATTGGTCAAAGTGTACCGGTATACCTGTCTCCCGTCGTCTGTACTCCCCAATTCTGTCTTTGTGTAACCCATTATCTCTCCTCCTGATATTATATTTTTGCAGCAGTTACGATTCCACATGGGATATGTGAACTGCCGCCCATGATTATCTCATCACTGCTTTGCTTCGATATACCCCTGGGCCGTCAGTAGCTCCGCGCACAGTATGGCTCCCCCTGCCGCTCCCCGGACGGTATTGTGGGAGAGTCCCACGAACTTGTAGTCGTACACCGTGTCCTCTCTCAGCCTTCCTATGGAGATGCCCATGCCGTTCTCAAAGTCCACATCTGCCTTTACCTGGGGCCGGTCGTCCTCCTCCAGATACCGGATAAACTGCTTCGGCGCGCTGGGAAGCTCCAGCTCCTGGGGAAGCCCCTTAAAGGCAGCCAGCTTCTCCACCAGCTGTTCCTTCGACGGCTTCTTCCTAAACTTCACAAACACCGCAGCCGTGTGTCCGTTGAGCACCGGAACCCTGATGCACTGGCAGGTGATCACCGGCTCCTGGGCCTTCACGATGACTCCGTCTTCAATCTTTCCCCACAGCCTGAGAGGCTCCTGCTCGCTCTTTTCCTCCTCGCCCCCGATGTAGGGGATAAGGTTCTCCACCATCTCCGGCCAGTCCTGAAAAGTCTTGCCGGCCCCTGAGATGGCCTGGTACGTGGTGGCCACCACCTCGTATGGCTCGAACTCTTTCCAGGCTGTCAGCACAGGCGCGTAGCTCTGGATGGAGCAGTTGGGCTTCACCGCCACAAAGCCTCTCCCCGTCCCCAGGCGCTTCCTCTGAAACTCGATCACCTGAAAATGCTCCGGGTTGATCTCCGGCACCACCATGGGCACGTCCGGCGTCCATCTGTGGGCGCTGTTGTTGGATACCACCGGCGTCTCGGTCTTCGCGTAGGCCTCCTCGACGGCCTTGATCTCCTCCTTGCCCATATCCACGGCGCTGAACACAAAATCTACCCCTGATGCCACCTTCTCCACCTGGTTCACATTCATGACAACCAGGTTTTTCACGGCTTCCGGCATGGGGGAAGACATTTTCCATCTGTCTCCCACCGCCTCCTGGTAGGTCTTTCCCGCCGAGCGGGGGCTTGCCGCCACAGCAACCACCTCATACCACGGGTGATTCTCCAGCAGGGAGATAAATCTCTGCCCGACCATTCCTGTCGCTCCCAGAATGCCGACCTTTAATTTTTTTTCCATCTTCATGTCCTTATTCTCCTCGTGTCCCATTCAAAATCTCTCGGCCCGTTCCACACCTCTGCGGTCTGAACTGCTGCCAAAACTATACTAACCTATACCGGCTAAAAAGTCAAATGTCCGTGTAATAAAGACATCCCTTGCTACACATACCCGCAGATTCCCCTCACAGACACTTCCCCTGAGAGCACCCGGTGCAGCTGTCCGTCCTCCCGCTCCACCAAAAGCTCCCCCTCCCGGTCAATTCCGCGGCACACGCCGGGATAAGCCCCCGCCGGGTCCAGAACCGTCACCCGGCGGTTTATATTTACCAGGCGGCTTTCATATTCCTCCTTCAGAGAAGACAGGTCTCCCGCCTCCAGGAAAGCCTGGTAGTAATGCCAGAAGGAATCTGCCACGGCGCTGATCACAGGCGCTCTCTTGTAGGTCTTTCCTGTCTCCAGACAGAGGGAGGTGGCCGTCTTCGACAGCTCCTCGGGAAATTCCTTCATATTCACATTGATTCCTATTCCCACCACCACATACTGGATCGTCTCCAGCTCCGTGGACATCTCCGTCAGGATTCCGCAGATCTTCTTTCCGTTCAGCACGATGTCATTGGGCCATTTTATCTGCGCGGAAAGGCGGGTCGCCTGAAAAACGCCCTCAGAGACTCCCAGAGCCGCCGCCAGAGTCACCATGGAGGCCTTGGAGGGAGGGATATCCGGCCTGAGCACCAGGCTCATCCAGATGCCTGTTCCGGGTGGGGACACCCAGTTTCTCCCTCTCCGTCCCTTTCCGGCATTCTGTGTCTCCGCCACCACCAGGGTTCCCTCTCCGGCGCCTCCCTCGGCCAGGTACTTGGCCCTGGTGTTGGTGGAGTCGGTCTCGTCATAGCAGACCACCCTCCAGCCCCGGTTTTCTCGGGCCATACAGCTTTTTATCTCCGCCTCCGTTATCACGTCCCCGCCCTCCACCAGGCGGTATCCTCTGTTTCTCACCGCCTCGATCTTGTATCCCTCGCCCTGAAGCTGCTTGATCACCTTCCACACGGCGGTTCTGGACACTCCCAGCTGCGTGCACAGCTCCTGGCCGGACAGATAGTCCTCACATTCTTTTAAAAGCCTTAAAATCTCTGTCTTCACATCCTACCTCCAGATGCTGAACCCGCTGATCACCGTCATCACCAGAAGAAACGCCGCGACCGCCAACAGGCCCAGGGCCAGAAATTTTTTCTTCCTATTGCGCCCGCTCTGCCGGTATCGGTAGATGCCGTTGACAATATTGAGCACGGCGGTGAGAAAGAATATCATGGGAAACATGATCATATTGTTTTCTGGGTCAATGAAGGCAATCACTGCCATGACCACCACCAGGACGCCTATGACAATGTGGACCCAGTCCAGAATCAAAGTGACGTTTCTGGGGCTTTTTCTTCTTCCCTGTCCGTACATCATCCGTTAATCTCCCAGCGTGGCGGCCATGACGGCCTTTATGGTGTGCATCCGGTTCTCCGCCTCGTCAAATACCTTGGAACACGGCGACTGGAACACCTCGTCCGTCACCTCCATATCTGTTATCCCGAACCGTGCGCTCATCTCTTTTCCGATGGCAGTCTTCAGATCGTGGAAGGCAGGCAGGCAGTGGAGGAATATGGCCTCTGGCCCCGCATTGTCCATGACGGCCTTCGTCACCTTGTAGGGGGTCAGCCGGCGGATTCTCTCCTCCCAGACATGGTCAGGCTCTCCCATGGATACCCACACATCGGTGTAAACTACATCCGCCCCTCTCGTCCCCTGCTCCACGTCCTCGGTGAGAGTGACCGAGCCGCCGGAACACAGGGCATACTCCCGGCACTCTTCCACAAGCTCCTCTGCCGGAAAATACTCTTTCGGGGCGCAGGCCACAAAGTCCAGCCCCATCTTGGAGCACGCCACCATGAGGGAATTGCCCATATTATACCGCGCATCCCCCATATAGACAAGTTTTATCCCTTTTAATCTCCCAAAATGCTCCCTGACGGTGAGAAGGTCTGCCAGCATCTGGGTCGGGTGGTACTGGTTGGTGAGCCCGTTCCACACCGGCACGCCGGCATGCTTTGCCAGCTCCTCCACAATCTCCTGGCCGAATCCCCGGTACTCGATGCCTTCGTACATCCTCCCCAGGACCCTGGCCGTGTCGGCGATGCTCTCTTTCCTGCCGATCTGGGAGCCGGCCGGCTCCAGATAAGTGGTCCCCATGCCCAGATCGTGGGCCGCCACCTCGAAGGCGCACCGGGTCCGGGTGCTGGTCTTCTCAAAAATCAACGCCACATTCTTCCCCCTGTGGCTGTCCACCGGAATCCCTTTTTTCTTTTTTTCCTTTAAGTCAGCCGCCAGATCCAAAAGATAGCCGATCTCCTCCGGGCTGTAGTCTTTTAATGTCAGGAAATGTCTCCCCTTTAAATTCATAGCCTTTCCTCCCTCTGTCATGTAGATGACATGTATAATAATACAGAATTATAGTGTATTAGCTATAATTATGCAAGTCTCAGTTTTTCCTTCAGCTCTTTTGCGGTGTAGACCCGGAAGCGGTTGATCCGCCGGCGTCTCGCCGCCTGCTCCAGGAGGGTCAGATAGAGCTCTTTGTAGTCCCAGCCCGGTTTCAGTTTCCAGTATCCGGCCATCATGGGATACAGCACCTCCATATAGTATCGGTACCCCGGAATCTCCTGTTCCCCCTCCTCCAGGACCGCCTGCAGCTCGGGGGGAAGCTGGTCTCTCCACAGCCTGGTCTCACGGACAAGCCTGTCCAGATACCATGCCTCGTCTTCCGGGGCGTCCAGGTAATACCACCGCCCCTTCAGGCCGTACAGAAAGCGGAGTCCGTCGTAATACCCCAGCTTCATGTTCTTTCTGACCCGCTTTTTTTCAAACTCCAAAAGTCCTCCCAGGTCCTGGCGGGGGGCGATGTGCCTGACATCAGCGTCCTCCGGAATCTCGGTGACTTTCTCAGAGTCAAAGCCCAGGCCGTAGATGCGGATCACGATAATATCCCTATAGCCATGGTCCAGAAGCACGTCAAGGGGGACGTTGTTCCAGCCTCCGCCGTCCAGATATTTCCGTCCGCCCAGCTTCTCCCTCTTAAACACAGGCAGATACGCGCTGGCCATGAGCATATCTCCCACCGCTCCGGGCTGAATATCCCGGAGGCTGACCGACAGAAGCTGTCTGTCGCTTAAGGAGTAGGTGGTGATGTAGAGTTCCCGCCCCGACCTGCGCAGCCGCTCCTCATCCACAGTCTCCCCGATCAGCTCCTTGAGAGGCGTGATGTCAAATCCCCTGTCGTGGAGAAACCGCCTGACCTCCTCTGTCAGCAGCTTCATGTCCACGGATTTTAAGTCCCTGCTCCTCACTCCCTCCATGACGCCGTCGTCAACATCCATGACCTTGGAGTAGCTGATATTTTCCCAGATGTACTCTGCCCTCTCCAGATCGTCCATGCAGATGAGAGCGCCGTTGAGAGCCCCAACGGAGGCTCCCGCCACTCCCTTCACCGGAATTCCCGCCTCTCTGAGGGCTCTCCAGGCTCCTATCTGGTATGCCCCCTTGGCTCCGCCTCCTTCCAGTACCAGCCCGTACTCTTTTGTCCGGTCAACCTGAAGCTCCAAAAAATTCACCGCTCCTTTCGATAATCCGCCAGACTCCGCCTGGGTATTTTTATAAAAAGGGGGCGCCTGCTGCCCAGACGCTCCCCTATTTCACATGTCAATTACCCATGTCAATCCTTGGCAATCTCCTTCACCGAGGCTACCAGCCCTGCCAGGCTCTGAATTTCCGACGGGATGATGATCTTGGTGGCCTTCCCGTCAGCCGCCTTTGCAAAAGCCTCCAGCCCTTTCAGCTGAAGCACCGCCTCGTCGGCCCCCACTTCCTTGATATACCGGAGGCCTTCCGCCGTGGCCTGCTGAATCTTTAAGATGGCCTCCGCCTGGCCTTCCGCCTCCTTGATCCGCTTCTCCTTCTCGGCCTCTGCCCGGAGAATGGCTGACTGCTTGTCGGCCTCCGCGTCGAGAATCACAGACTCCTTCTTGCCCTCAGCCACCAGGATGGTGGACTTCTTCTCGCCTTCAGCCCGGAGGATGGCCTCACGGCGCTCCCGCTCCGCCTTCATCTGCTTTTCCATGGCGTCCTGGATGGCGGCGGGAGGGATAATGTTCTTAAGCTCCACCCGGTTCACCTTGATTCCCCACGGATCTGTGGCCACGTCCAGGGATGCCCGCATCTTCGTGTTGATGGTCTCCCTGGAAGTCAGCGTCTGGTCAAGCTCCAGGTCGCCGATAATGTTGCGCAGCGTGGTGGCTGTCAGGTTCTCGATGGCCATAATGGGATTCTCCACGCCGTAGGTGAACAGCTTGGGATCTGTGATCTGGAAAAACACCACCGTGTCGATGCGCATGGTTACATTGTCCTTGGTGATCACCGGCTGGGGCGCGAAATCCACAACCTGCTCCTTCAACAGGACTCTCTTCGCAACCCGGTCGATAAAAGGCGCCTTAAAATGAAGCCCTACGGACCATGTCTCCTTGTAGGCTCCCATCCGCTCCACAACCATGGCCTGGGCCTGGGGAACCATCTTCACGCATGTGGACAATATGATCAAAATGATAATGATCAGAACGATAAAACCTGTTAAACCGAAAAAAACTCCAACTCCCATCTATTTTTCCTCCTGCACATTCCTGACAATCAGTTTCACTCCCTGTATGGCGCGGATCTCCACCATCTCGCCCACAGGATATCTGTCTGCATCCCTCTCGGCCCTGGCAGTCCACTCCTGGCCGTTGACGATGGCAGATCCGGTTCCCTGAACATTGTCGATCTCCGCCGTGACCCTCGCCTGCATCCCCACCAGGCTCTCCGCGTTGGTCTTTGTGGCATGGCGGTTCACATTCTTCACCGCCCACGGCCTGATAAAAGCCAGCAGAGCAAAAGAGACCGCCGCGAACACCGCCAGCTGGGCGTTGACACTGCCCCCCGCCAGGCACACGAGAAACGCCGCCGCCGCCCCGCCCGCAAACCACATAGTAGTCAACGCCAAAGTCAACCCCTCAATCACCGCCAGCACGACGAAAGCAATCATCCAGTATACGGGTTCCATAATATCCCTCCTTATCCTCATGTACTCTGCCATCTATTATACGCAATATATGTATTTCATTCAACTAAAAAGAATCTTAATTTTTATTACAGTTCAGACGGCGGGGAATCTGGGATGAATTTTGGGCGTCAAGCTCGCTTGTAAGCCAAAATTCATCCCAGATTCCCCATCGGGCGACCGCCCGATGCTTCTTGTCCGGCTCCGCCGGACAAGAAGATGCCGTCTGAATCTCCGAGCCTTCCCCATCCCCAAAGAGAAGATGCCGTCTGAATCTCCAAGCCTCCCCCCATCCCCTCCTCATCAATTCCCCCTCCTCCGCTGTCTCGCCGCCTCGAACATGAGGATGGAGGAAGCCACCGCGGCGTTGAGAGATTCCACCCTCCCCGCCATGGGAATCCGGATAAACCGGTCGGCCATGGCCGCCGTCTCCTCCCCAAGCCCTCTGGCCTCGTTTCCGATGAGAAATCCCGTGTCTCCGGAGTAGTCCTCCTGGTCATAGTCCGCGCTCCCCTTCAAGTGGGCAGCGTAAAGGCGCACTCCCCGGCTCTTCAGCCCGGCTAAAGTCTCCGCCAGGTTCTCTGTGTACAGAAAAGGAACCCGGTAGACAGAGCCCATGGTGGAGCGGATAACCTTGGGATTGTAGATGTCCGCCGTGGTCTGGTCCATGATCACGCCGGTGACCCCCGCCCCTTCTCCCGCTCTGAGGATCGTCCCCAGATTTCCAGGGTCCTGGATCGTCTCCAGAATCATAAGCAGCCTGGGACCATCCCCCTCCAGCAAGTCTGCCATGGAATACCGGTACGCCCTGGCGACCGCCAGGATGCCCTGGGGCGTCTGGGTGTCCGACATGGCCTTCAGCGCCTCCTCCGTCACTGCCTGTATATTCTCTATCCCCTCCGTCACACAGGCGTGGGAAGAGTCCTGGAGAAATCTTCCGGTGGCATACACCTGGCAGACCCGGTCTCTGGGAAGCTCTCTGACCATCTTCGGCCCCTCTGCCACAAAGAGCCCTGTCTCCCTTCTGTATCTCGCCTTCTTCGCCAGTGCCGCCACATGTTTTACCTGGGCGTTGGCGGTGCTGGTAATCATGGCGGCGGTCACGACAGCTCCTCCAGCTCCTTCAGCCACAGTCGGCTGCTGGCGTCGCTGGGCATCCGCAGGTCTCCTCTGGGGGACACGGACACGGAGCCGACCCTCGGACCGTCAGGCAGACAGGAACGTTTAAACTGCTGGCTGAAGAAACGGCGGTAAAAGACCTTCAGCCACTTCAATATAGTCTCCCGTCCATATTCTTTCCCGAATCCGTGGAGAGCCATGCGGAAAATCTTGGACGGGCTGTAGCCGAATCTCAACATATAATACATGAAAAAATCGTGGAGCTCGTAGGGACCTACCAAATCCTCCGTCTTCTGGGCGATGACGCCGTTCTCAGGCGGAAGAAGCTCCGGACTCACAGGGGTATCCAGGATGTCGGACAGAACCGCCTGGAGCTCTTTCTCCCCGCAGGTGTCCGCGCAGTAGCCTACCAGATGGCGCACCAGCGTCTTGGGAACCGAGGCATTGACGCCGTACATGGACATGTGGTCACCGTTGTAGGTGGCCCAGCCCAGAGCCAGCTCGGACATATCCCCTGTCCCCACCACCATGCCGTTTATCTGGTTGGCAATGTCCATGAGAATCTGGGTCCGCTCCCTGGCCTGTCCGTTCTCATAGGTCACGTCATGGTTGGACGGGTCCTGCCCTATATCTTCAAAATGCCTGAGCACCGAAGCCTTTATATTGACCTCCATAAGCTCGGCTCCCAGCTTCCTGGCCAGGGTACAGGCATTGTGATACGTCCGGTCCGTGGTGCCGAAGCAGGGCATGGTCACCGCGCGTATGTGATCCCTGGGAATTCCCAGCATATCAAAGGTTCTCGCCGTCACCAGAAGAGCCAGCGTGGAGTCCAGGCCGCCGGAGATCCCGAGAACCGCCCGTGTGCAGCCCGTGTGTTCCAGACGCTTTTTCAGACCCATGGCCTGTATAGAGAGAATATCCTCGCACCTCTTGTCCCTCTCCCCCCTGTCGCCGGGGACAAAGGGAGCCGGATCGATAAACCGGCGCAGCGGCAGCTCTTCCACCTGGAGCGCAAACTCCACGGACACATAATCCTCACCGCCGCCATGGGAGGCGGGAAAAGTTGTCAGCCTCCTCCTCTCGCCGGCGAGGCGCTCCAGATCCATATCCCCGTAGATCACGCCGGGGACAAACCGTTTTGACACCCCAAGCCTTGTCCCGTTCTCCGCGATGATATTGTGGCCTCCGAACACCAGGTCCTGGGTGGATTCCCCCTCTCCTGCGTTGGCATAGATATATCCGCAGACCAGGCGCGCCGACTGGCCGGTGATGAGAGAATCCCTATATGCGTCCTTCCCCACGGTCTCATCGCTGGCAGAACAGTTGACAATGACTGTCGCCCCGGCGCGTACATGGCCGATGCTGGGGGGACAGGGGACCCACACGTCCTCACAGATCTCCGCCGCCAGAACCAGCCCCGGCATGGTGGCGCAAGAAAAAAGCAGGCACGATCCAAGAGGAACCTGACAGTCCTCCCACCGGACCCAGACCGGCTTTTTGCTGCCGGGGACAAAGTGGCGGGCTTCATAAAATTCAGAATAATTGGGGATGTTGGTTTTGGGAACCAGCCCCAGAAGTTTTCCCCGGTGAACCGCCGCCGCCACGTTGTAGAGCTTCCCGTCCTGCTGCCACGGAAGACCTATAAAACCTGCGATGTCCAGTTCTCTCGTCTCCTCCAGTATGACGGACAGCTGACGCCTCGCCTCCTGCAAAAGAGAATTCTGCAAAAACAGGTCCCCGCAGGTGTAGCCTGTGAGACACAGTTCTGGAAACACGATAATCTTCGCCTGCTCCTCCCCGGCCTGTCTCATCAGCCGTATCACCTGGCCGGCATTATATTCCGGGTCTGCCACCTTGATCTTCGGTGTCGCCGCCGCTGTTCGTATAAATCCTTGTTTCATGTAGCGCTCCTTTTTGCTGATTTTATATGGAAATATGGAAATAAGTCCATTATACACTTACTTTTATGAAAAGGGAAGTTTACTTTTGAAAGAGAAGTATGTAAAATAATGTTGCGGTTACTGTTCACATGCGTTCACAGCAACCTGCAAAAATCCATGAAAATCGCCTGCGGCGATGGGATTTTTGCCCGCCCGCCCAGGTTATCATATGGTCAGCGCAGCCAGTGCGCAGACCTGCCTGAACAGTAACATGTTGCGTTACAGCTCACAGGGCGGAAAATCAGGCATAGATTGTAAGCGTCAAGGTTGCCTGTAAGCTAAAATCCCTGACGGATTTTTCATCGGGTGAACACCC
Organism: uncultured Hungatella sp.; assembly: GCA_910577935.1. Taxonomy (GTDB): domain Bacteria; phylum Bacillota; class Clostridia; order Lachnospirales; family Lachnospiraceae; genus UBA3402. The sequence continues at coordinate 177,950 of CAJTOT010000001.1, forward strand.
CGGCCTTCTGCCGGCATAGCCGGGCAAGAAGATACCCCTGTGAACAACAACCCTTCAAGAATATGAAACAGGAGAATATGGATGATACATGAATTTTCACGCACAGAACTTTTGATCGGCGGGGAGGGGCTGAAGCGCCTGGCCGCCTCCACCGTCCTGGTGTTGGGCATAGGCGGCGTGGGTTCCCACTGCGCCGAGGCTCTGGCCCGCAGCGGCGTGGGACGCCTGATTCTGACAGACCCTGACCAGGTGGCCCTGACCAACATCAACCGGCAGAGCATCGCGTTCCACAGCACCCTGGGGCGGTATAAGACTCATGTGATGCGAGAACGGATACTGGACATCAACCCGAAGGCGGAGGTGGACACCTATGAGCAGTTTATCCTGCCTGACAACCTGGAGACCTTCTTTGCCGCTCTCCCTCCTCAGGTCGACTACATCATCGACGCCATCGACACCGTATCCGCCAAGCTGGCCATCGCAGAACACGCCTGGGAAAACAGGCTTCCCCTCATCTCCTCCATGGGCACGGGCAACAAGCTGCGCCCGGAGCTGTTCGAGATCACGGACATTTCCAAAACCTCCGTGTGCCCCCTGTGCAAGGTCATGCGCCGGGAGTTAAAGCGCCGGGACATCCCACGCCTGAAGGTTCTCTACTCAAAAGAGATTCCCGCAAAGCCGGCAGCTTCGCCGGAAGAATCCGCCGGCAGGCGCCAAACCCCTGCCAGCATCTCCTTCGTCCCTCCTGTGGCCGGACTCCTTATCGCCGGGGAGGTAATCCGGGAGCTGGCCGGGGCAAATCAGCCCAAATGAATCAGCCGGAGTGAATCAGCCGGAGCAGGGCACCAGGGCGGGCTCACCGGCTTTTGCCCGGTCAGACGCGGCTTTTCTTCTCCAGAAGCCGCTTTTTTAATATTTTCCCGCTGCACGTAATATAAAAAGCAGTGGACACCGACGCCGCGATAAGGTCTATCACCGGCTCCGTCCAGAACACCGCCTCCACTCCAAACAGCCTGGGAAGCAGGAGCACCATAATGAAGAACAGCGCCTTCCGGAAGGAGGACAAAACAATCGCCGCCCCCGCCACGCCCATGCCTGTGAAGCCGTCCACAAAGGTATACTGGAACGCCAGCGGAATAATCATCAGGGTGCTTATGCGTATGGCTCTCACCGACATGGCCACATACTCTGGATTTCTGGTAAATATCAGGACAAAATACCGGCTCGCGGTCTGGGCCAGAACCATCATGACAGAGGTGAAGATCACGGTCAGCTTCAGGATCTCCTTCTCCGCCTGTCTCACCCTCTTCATGTGCCTGGCGCCGTAATTGTAGCCCAGAATCGACTGGGTCCCGGCCGTGATTCCGCCCATCGGCATGGTCACCATCAGCATAAAGCTCTGCATGATGGTGCAGCAGGCAACCATCATGTCCCCGCGCCCGGCCCCGCCGTATTTCTGCAGCACCATATTCATGGTTATGATCAGAATATTGTCAAAGGCGATTATCACAAAAGGTGAGAAGCCCAGCTTCAGTATCTGCCGGCACACACCCCAGGAATAGTCCCGGAACGTGATTTTCACAGGGACGCGGCTTCCGAGAAGAAAGCTGATGATAAAGACGGCGGAGGCCGTCTGGGACACCACCGTGGCCAGGGCGGCGCCCGCCACACCCATGTGAAACACAAAGATAAACACCGGGTCAAGAATCAGGTTCAGCACTGCCCCCAGCATCACCGATTTCATGCCCACCCTGGCAAACCCCTGGCAGATGATAAACTGATTCAGCCCCGAGGCAAACAGCGCGAAGACCGTTCCCGCAAGATAGATGGAAATATACCGGTCCGCGTAGGGAAAGGTAGCCCCACTGGCGCCGAACCACATAAGCAGGCGGTCCTTGAGCAGGTAGGAGGACACGGTCAGGACCGCCCCCAAAAGGGCCAGCATCATAAAGCTGTTGGCGAGAACCTGCCTGGCCGCCCTGTCATTGCCCTCACCCATACGGATGCTCAAAAGGGGAGCCCCGCCAAACCCTGCCAGCGCGGAAAACGACGAGATCAGCGTCACCACCGGCCCGCATATCCCGACTCCCGCCAGCGCCAGCTCTCCCACCTGGGGAATATTGCCGATATACATCCGATCCACGATGCTGTACAGGACGCTGACAAACTGGGCCAGCATCGACGGTATCGCCAGGCGCGGCACCAGCCTGCGAATCTGGTCGCGGCCCAGATCATTTTCCAACTGCATAGTATTTTACCTCCGGCAAATTTACTTTCCCGCCCTCAAAAAACAAGCCAAAGGCACCGCGGACAGGCGCGCTGTACGCTCCGCCGGCGGGACGGCTCGCATGTATGGCATGTATGATATAGCAAAATAAAAAAGCCTGTTTGCACAGACTTTTCAATTTGATGACCAATCCGGGAATCGAACCCGGGTTTACGCCGTGAGAGGGCGTCGTCTTGACCGCTTGACCAATTGGCCGTTTCCTTAATGCTTTTGTAGTATAGCATGTTTCTTTCATCTTGGCAAGCATTTTTTTACTTTTTTTTCATTTTTTCATTTTCTGGCGTAACAGTTCGGATAATTATTTCTGGTCACACAGGCCCCTGGCGTCACGGCTCCAGATCGGCAAAAAACAGCTCATAAAAATCGTCCTCCCCCTTCAGCGCAGGCGAATTCTCCCCGCCTCCGTTGGCGCTGCGCTTGATCGCCGCGTAAAACTCCTCCCCCGCGTCAACCACTTCCATCTCATAGAGTTCATATCCCATCTGCCTGCACTTTTCACAGAAAGCCCCTATAGGGTTCTTCCGGCTCCTGGTCTCTAAAAATTCCCTGCGAAGCTCCCCGTCCTCTTTTAACTTTGCCTTTATCTCCTCCAGCATCTCTCCCACGCCTGCCATAGCCCGCCCTCCAAATCCTTAAAGTCTCTGTGAAGATAATTATAGTCTGTTTTCGCCGGATGTACAATAGCGGCACACATACATTTTACATTGTAAACAGCGGTCAGACATTATATAATAATGCCGGGGCAGCAGGTATCTTGCCTCTGACATCGGATAAAACAAAAAACGCGGGAGGAACTGACTGTGAAATATGAAGAATATGTAAAACAAGATCCAGGTGCGGCATCTGCCGGATATGCCCCGGAGGACAGAGCCTATGGCCGGTAAGCCTCTGCCCCGTCTCCTTTTCGCCGCCCCGGGCAGCGGCAGCGGAAAGACGGTAATCACCTGCGGAATCCTGGAAGTTCTCAAGAGGCGGGGCATATCCCCCGTCTCCTTCAAGTGCGGGCCGGACTACATCGACCCCATGTTCCACCAGTATGTGCTGGGGATCCCAAGCTGCAGCCTGGACAGCTTTTTCCTGTCTCCCGGCCAGGTAACAAGCCTGTTTGAAAAAAAATCCGGTCAGGCGGACATGGCTGTCATAGAGGGGGTGATGGGATACTATGACGGGGTCGCGGGGACCACAACTCAGGCCAGCGCCTACGACATCGCCTGCCTCACGGACACGCCGGTGATTCTCATCGTGGACGGAAAAGGCAGCAGTCTGTCCCTGGCCGCCACGGTGAAGGGGTTCCTTGAATACGGAAAAGACAGCCATATACGCGGCGTGATTCTCAACCGGACTTCCGCAGCCATGGCCGAGAGGCTGCGCCCCTGCCTGGAGAGTCTTGGGGTCAGGCTCTGCGGCGCCGTCCCCCAGTGTGAGGAGGCAGCGTGGGAAAGCCGCCATCTTGGGCTGACCCTGCCGGGAGAACAGGCCCGCCTCCGGGAGAGGCTGGCGGCGCTCGCCGGCCGGCTGGAGACATGCCTGGATATAGAAGGGCTTTTGGGGCTGGCAGGTGAAGCGCCGCCTGTGCGCAGACACAGAGAACCTGCCAGGAAGCCCAGGGAGGCCAAGGTTCTCCGCCGCGTGGCCGTGGCGAGGGACGAGGCGTTCTGCTTTTATTACCAAGACAATCTGGACCTGCTGGAAGAAAACGGCTGGGAGCTGATTCCCTTCAGCCCTCTCCGCGACAGCCGCCTCCCCTGTCCGGGGATATCGGCCATTCTTCTGGGAGGCGGATACCCTGAGACCTGGGTGAAGGAGCTGTCGGCCAACAGGTCCATGCTGTCGGAGATCCGCCTGGCGCACAGACAGGGCGTCAAGCTTCTGGCAGAGTGCGGCGGCTTTCTGTACCTCCACGAGACCCTGGAAGGAACCGACGGCATATCCTACCCCATGGCAGCCGTCATCAAAGCCCACGGCTACAGGACTGACAGGCTGTCCCGCTTCGGCTACGTCACCCTGTGGGATAGGCAGGGGCGGCAGATAGGACGGGGACACGAATTTCACTACTGGGACAGCACCCTGCCCGGAGAAGACCTGAAAGCCGTCAAGCCTCTGAGCAGCCGGAGCTGGGACTGCATGTACGCGTCTTCCCGCATCATCGCCGGCTTTCCTCACCTGTGCTACCGCTCCAACCCGGACTGGATTCTTGGGTTTCTGGACGGGAACAGCCTGCCTTCCGATACTTTAAAGGCGTCATGCCCACATATTTTTTAAACACTCTCTCGTAGTAGGTGAGATTCTCGAATCCCGTCAGCTCCGATATCTCGGTGACAGAATAGTCGCTGCGGGCCAGAAGCTGCTGGGATTTCTTGATGCGGTTTACATTTTTGTACTCATTGACCGAAAAGCCGGTGACTTCCCGGAAAATCCGGCTGAGGTAAGACCTGCTGACAAAAAAACGCTTTGCCAGCTCCTCCAAAGACTCCTGGGAACACGGATGTCTTAAGAGGTAGTCGGCAACCTCGTAAACCTTCTGGTGCTTCCAGGTCTGGGCCGTCTGCGTCTCCTTCTGAAAACAGGACTTTTTCTCATAGCGGCTCAGGGCCAGAAAAAGAGAGGCCAGCTTCAGCTTAACCCCTGTCAGATACTGCTTGGGCCTGTCTCCAAGCTCCCTCTGGATCTGTGCCATGAGCCCGTCTATCTCCCTCCTCCCCCGCTCCGGGACAGAGACAATCAAGGCATCCTCCCCGTACACCTCATCCATGGTCTCCATGCCGCAGCCTCTCAAAAACGGGTCCATCAGCTTTCCGCTGATCTGAAAAAGTATCCGGTTGTGACAGGGATTTCCCGCCGTGCTGGTCTTGTGAATCTGGTTCGGCTTTATAAAAACCACATCCCCCGCCTTCACCAGGTAAGTCTGCCTGTCGATAAAATAGTACCTCTGCCCTTCCAGGAGATAGTACAATTCATATGTGTCATGAAAATGCCTGGCCGCCATGGAGTAGTCATAGTCCCGCACCACCTGCTCTACCGTCAGCCCTTCTGTCCCTCCCCGAAACACTGTCTGTTCCACAAAGCCCTCCTTCTTTTAGTAGCCAAAAGTATAAAAAATCAGATATTGTAGGCGATTTTATAAGACAATTATACTATTTTTTTATATGATAGTCCATAGAAAACACATGCAGCACCCACACACCAGTCAAACATAACATTACAGGAGGGAAACATGATGAAATACGAAAACAACAAGATTTCTGATCTTCAGATCGCCTACATAGGCGGCGGCTCCAGGGGATGGGCGTGGACCTTCATGACCGACTTATCCATGGACGACTCCTTAAGCGGCGCCATCCGCCTCTACGACATCGACGAGGAAGCGGCAAGGCACAACGAGATCATCGGCAGCCGCCTCTCCAACCGCCCTGACACAAAGGGCAAATGGCGCTATGCCACCAGCAAGACCATAGAGGAAGTCCTCACCGGAGCTGATTTTGTGGTCATCTCCATTCTGCCGGGCACCTTCGACGAGATGGAGTCTGATGTCCATCTTCCGGAACGCCTGGGCATCTACCAGTCTGTGGGGGACACTGCGGGGCCGGGAGGCATCATCCGGGCTCTCAGGACGATTCCTATGTTTGTGGACATCGCCTGCGCCATCAGAGACTTCGCGCCTGACGCCTGGGTCATCAACTACACCAACCCCATGACCCTGTGCGTGAAGACTCTGTACCATGTGTTCCCCAAAATCAAGGCCTTCGGATGCTGCCACGAAGTGTTCGGAACCCAGAAGGTTTTAAAGGGCATCTGCGAGGAGACTTTCGGACTGACAGGCACAGACCGCCGGGATATCCATGTGAACGTTCTGGGCATCAACCATTTCACCTGGTTTGACCAGGCCTCCTATAAGGGCATTGATCTCTTCCCCGTGTACCGCGATTTCATCCAAAAGAATTTTGAAAACGGGTACAACGAGCCTGACAAAAACTGGGCCAACAGCACCTTCAACTGCGCCCACAGAGTGAAATTCCACCTGTTTAACCGCTTCGGCCTCATCGCCGCCGCCGGTGACCGCCACCTGGCCGAGTTCATGCCCGGTGACGAGTATCTGAAAGACCCTGAGACGGTAAAAGGCTGGAAATTCGGGCTGACCACCGTAGCCTGGAGAAAAGAAGACTTAAAAAACCGCCTGGCAAAAAGCGCCCGCCTGGTAAAGGGTGAAGAAGAAATCCGGCTGACGCCCTCCGGGGAGGAGGGAATCCTTCTGATCAAGGCCCTGTGCGGCTTGGACCGGGTGGTGAGCAATGTAAATATTCCCAACGCCGCCCTGCAGATTCCCAACCTGCCCGCCTCCGCCGTGGTGGAGACCAACGCCGTGTTTAGCAGGGATTCCATCAAGCCCCTCATGGCCGGGGAGCTTCCCGCTCCCGTCCGCGCCCTGATTCTGCCCCACGTGGAGAACCACGGCCATGTCCTCAAGGCGGCGTTGGAATGTGACAGAGAGCTGGTTTACAAGGCATTCTTTAATGACCCCCTGGTAAAAGGGAGAGCCTGTGAGGACGACATAAGGCGCCTGGCCGACGACATGATCGCCAACACCCTGAACTACCTGCCCGACGGTTGGAAAAAACTCCATTGACAAAGTTTACTATGATTTTGACTGCCGGAGCTTCACCAGGGAGGACCTTGACAAAATCGAGGAGGAGATGAAAAGGATCATCAAGGAAATCTGCCCTTCACCGAGGCCCCCGGCGAAGCTGCCTTCTACGGTCCGAAAATCGACATTCAGGCGAAAAATGTATACGGCAGGGAAGACACCATGATCACCATCCAGTTAGACTGCGCCATTGCCGAGAATTTCGACATGACCTACATTGACCCAAACGGCAGCAAGGTCCGCCCCTATATCATTCACAGAACCTCCCTGGGCTGCTACGAGCGGACTCTCGCCTGGCTGATCGAAAAATACGCCGGCAAATTCCCCACATGGCTGTGTCCGGAACAAATGCGCGTGCTCCCCATTTCCGAAAAATATATCTCCTACGCCGAGGAAGCGCTGAGAGCGCTGAAGGCAAACGGAATCGACGGGACCGTGGACAGGCGCTCTGAGAAGGTCGGATTCAAGATCCGCGAAGCCCGCATGGACAAGCCCAAAAAAGACCATAAAAAGAAACCATGAAACCGCCGCCGCGGCCTCATGGTTTCTTCTCGCTTTCCGCCATGACCTCACTCGCCACCTCCGAGATGGTATAATTCTTCATCTCCTGTTCCATCCTCTTCTGGATAATCATTAATTTGCCGTCCAGCACACTGTGGATGTTTTTTCCCACCGGACAGTCGGGATTGGGATTTTCGTGGAAATGAAACAGCTCCCCCTCCTCCAGCAGATCTACCGCCTTATACACGTCATAAAACGTAATCTGATCCGCCGGCCTGGCAGCCGTCGCGCCTCCTGTTCCCCGGGCCACGTCGATCAGCCCCGCGGATTTAAGCTGTGAAAGGAGCTTCCGTATGACAACGGGATTTACGCCGATGCTGGATGCGAGAAAATCGCTTGTAATCTTATAGTCCTTCCCAAAGGCTTCCATGCACAAAAATATATGAATCGCAATGGTAAACCTGCTGGATATCTGCATAAAGCCACCCCCAACAATTTTCATCTATTTTAAATCTTTTGCGGCCCAATGTCAATCCGTCCTCTGTCACCTATACTTCAAAATCCGCTGGCGCCCCCTGGGCAGACATGCGCAAAACTCGGCGTTATGAAAAATATGAAAAATCCGGTATCCTTATCTCACCTTCTTTCTACCAGTACATCTCCCACTCTCTGGAAAGCCTGGTCAGCGCCTCCATATAGAAGTAGTCTCCCCAGATATTGCACTGGTCCACCCCTTTCTCAATACAGGTATTATAGGGGGAGGAATTGCAGTAGGTGCTGTGAAGCACCAAACCGTTGGATTCTTCCCGGCTTTTTACCCTGTAATTGTCAATCAGGGACTTGAGCATCTTCTTCGCTGCGCCTGTGTAGTAACCGGCCTCTTCTGCCGCCAGATACTCAGCCATCAAAAGCATCCCGCAGGCGGCGATGGAGGCGGAGGAAGAGTCCCGCGGTTCCTGGTCTCCGTCACCGAATTCCAGGTCCCAGAAGGGAACCAGGTCCTCGGGCAGATGGCGCAGATAGTAATCCGCCACCCCTTTAAACACGGAGATATACTCTTCTCTTTTCGTGTATCTGTATCCTATAGCCGTCCCGTAGATTCCCCACGCCTGCCCTCTCGCCCAGGCGGAGCCGTCCCGGCAGCCCTGGCTGGTGGCTCCGTGGTCCGCCTCGCCGGTGTCCTGATTAAAGAAAAATGTATGCCAGGTGGAATAATCAGGCCGAATCACATGGTCCAGGGTCGTCCTGGTGTGCTTTTGGGCGATCTCCCTATAGATTGCCCTGCCTGTCTCCTCAGAGGCCCAGTAGAGCAGAGGCAGATTCAGGAGACAGTCGATGATCAGCCGGTAATTATCCGGCGCTCCCAGCTCTCCCCAAGCCTGGATAAAATTTCCCTTCTCGTGAAACCGGGTAATCAGCTTGTCCGCCGCCAGAAGAGCCGCTCTCCTCCCCAAGATGCTGCCTGTCAGCTTGTATCCGGCCACGCAGGACAGGGAATACAGAAAGCCCAGGTCATGAGTCTCCACGTCTCTTTGCTCCTCAATCCTCTTGAGAAAGCTCTCCATCTGTATCTCCCCTGCCTCCAGCAGCCGCCGGTCGCGGGTGTGTTCATAAGCCAGCCATATCTCCCCGGTCCAGAATCCGGTGGTCCAGTCCCTGTTGTCCATGGCCTTATAAAATCCGTTCTCGCTGTATGCCATGGGAAATTCCCAGGTGAACAAGTCGAGCCCCGCTGTCACCTGGCCGGCGCAGAAGTCCAGAGCCTCTTTTATCTCTGCCGCCGAAGCCTCCTGCTTCTTCTCCATATCCTCTCTGGAAATCCATTTCATAAAAATATACCTCCCACTTTTCTATTTTATCCCGGCAGTTCAGACAGGCCGGAAGATGTCCCTGTCCCAGACTCTGTCCGGAGTATTGTCTCTATCCCTTTACCCCTGTGGCGGCGATTCCCTCCACAAAATACTTTTGCAGGGAGAAGAAAATGATCATGACAGGGATCAGGGACAGCATGGCGGCGGCCATAATCATCCCATACTCCTGGGTGTAGTCGTCCATGAAGACCCGAAGGCCGATCTGGATGGTCTTCTTCACCTTTGTGGTCAGGTAGATGTATGGGCCCAGAAAGTCGTTCCAGGTGTTGACAAAGGTGAAGATCACCAGCGTCGACAGCGCCGGTTTTGACAGGGGGAGCATGATCTTGGCGTAGATCTTGTATTCGCTCATGCCGTCGATCCTTGCCGCCTCGCACAGTTCGTCGGGAATTCCCATGTAAAACTGCCTCATCAGAAACACGCCGAAGGCCGAGAAGGCGTGGAGCATGATGATGGCCGTGTGGGAATCGTTGAGGTGAAGGCTTCTCATCATAATAAACTGGGGTACCATATACACCTGCCAGGGAACGGCGATGGTTCCGATATAGGCGAGAAACAGCTGATCCCGGTATTTGAAATCCAGCTTGGCGAAGGCGTAGGCCGCGAAGCTGCTGGTAAACAGCTGAACCAGGGTGGTGATGACGGTAATTTTCAGCGTGTTTTTCGTGTACAGAAGCAGCGGAATTTTCTTCCAGATATCGATGTAGTTTCTCCACTGGGGCGGATTGGGAAACCATTTGATGGGGATGGTGAGCACATCCTTGTCCAGTTTTAAGGAAGACGACAGCATCCACATAAACGGAACCAGGAATATAAAGGAGACAAGAATCAGGCCGCCGTACAAAAAGAGCTTTTTAGCTGTTCGCATAATTTTTCTCCCCCTTAAACTGGATAATGGTGACTGTGAGCACCAGGACAAACAGCACAACCGCCAGAGCGCTGGCATATCCGAACCGGCTGTTTGAAAATGCCATGTCATAGATGTGGTACACTAAAACCAGTGTCTCCGTCCCCGGCCCTCCTCCTGTGATCAGCATCACCCGGTCATAGATCTTAAAGCTGTTGATGGTCAGCATGATAATGATAAAAAAGGTGGTGGGCTTCAGCTGGGGCCAGGTGATATACATGAATTTCTGGCGGGCGTCGGCTCCGTCTAAGCTGGCGGCCTCGTACAGCTCCTGGGAGATGCCCTGAAGCCCTGCCAGATAGATGACCATATAGTATCCCATGTCTTTCCAGATACTGAAGGTCACCACGGTAAACATGGCCCAGTGCTTGTCCGCCGCCCATTTGGGAAGATTTTCCACCCCCAGGGAGTTGAGGATCACGTTGACCAGCCCTGCCCCTGGGCTGAATATAATATTCCAGACCGCTGTACACGCCACGATGGATGCCACATAGGGGAAAAAAGCCACCGCCCGGAACACTTCCTTTCCCCGTATCCTGCTGTTGAGCAGCAGGGCCATCCCCAGGGCGCTTGCCATGGTGAAAGGAACTGCGCTCACCGCATACACCACCGTGTTCTTGAGAGCCGACCAAAACCTGGTGTCAGAGCCCATTTTAACAAAATTGTCCAGACCCACAAAGGTGACAGCCCCGTTTCCGTTCCACTGGCTGAAAGCCAGCACAAACGCGAAAATGACCGGCCCCAGAGTAAATACTGCGAATCCGATGAAATTGGGGGCGATGAATGAATATGCCACCAAATTCCTTCTTGTTTTTCTGTCAAGCATCTTAAGCTCGCCCCCTCTCCTGTGCTATTTCCCGATTTTTCCCACTTCTTCATTCATGTAGGCGATGCCTTCGTCCACGGTCATGGTGCCGGTCATAATGTAGTCGTGACCGGTATTTAACACCTGGAAGATCTCCGGGCTGTTCTCCCCGAGAGGATTTTCCAGCACGGTCTTTTTTACGCTGGTGAGGGCTTCCCGGCTGCCTTCGTCTGTTGGAAATCCCTCCACGGCAAAGATGGTCTCAAGAGTCTCCTCTGTCATCATCCCAGGCATAAAGCCTTTCTCGGCCACAATTCTGGCCCCCTCCGCCCCGGCGGCGAATCTGACAAAGTCTTCTGCCGTGTCCGCGTTCTCGGAGGAATTGATCACCGACATGCCTACAAAGTTGCCCACCGTGTTTCCGGACTCCTTTCCTGCCTTGTGGGGGTAGGCGGCCACTGCCCACTCCCCCAGGTCCGGGTACTGGCCTTCATTGATTCTGGTGATAAGGGTGCCGATGGACCAGGTGCCCATGAGCATGGTCGCCACGTTGCCCTGGCCGAAAGCGCCTAAGTAGTGGAGACCGCTGGTCTTTAAGGTGGAGTAATCCATGCACGCCTTGTCATCCTGCTGGCTGAGAACCATCTCATAGTAGGGTCTCATGTAGTCGTAATCTCCTGCCAGAATGTCCGCGTCCTCCGCAGCGGAGGCCATGCCCTGGACACAGATATCCCACGTGTGGTAGTGGGTTCCGTAAACCTCCGAGCCGAAGGTGGTGTCTGTCAGGCTTCTCACCATGGCGTCATATTCCTCAAAGGTTAAGTCGTTGCCTGGATATGGAACTCCCGCTCTGTCAAAGATGTCCTTGTTGTAGAAGAGGACATAGAAGTCGCTTCTCAGAGGAAGCGTATACACCTCCCCCTCCCACATGAGAGGCGCCAGGTTTCCGCCGTATGCCTCCATATCGATGGCGCTCTGGTCCATGGGCTTTAAAAGCCCCTTGAGGATCATGCTCACAAAGCTGAAACCGTCCTTCACCGCCACCACGTCATAGGGCGCGTCGTTTCCGGCCAGCTGGGTCTGGAGAGCCGTGGCGTAATCCGTGGCTCCAAGGTCGATAATCTCGATTTCCACGTTTGGGTGGGCCTCCATGTAGGCGTCGGCGATGGGTCTCCAGTAGGGCTGTGTGTCTGCCGACCACAGAGCCCATCTCAGCAGAATCTTCTCGCCGCTTCCTCCGGACCGGGCTGCCCCCTGACCGCTTCCGGACTGGACGCCGCCTGTCTGAGGGCCGCCGGACTGAACACCGCTGCCGGACTGGGACGCGCCGCCGCCGGACTGATCTCCGCCTCCGCTTCCCGAGCCGGCGCAGCCTCCCAGCAGCTGGCTCAGCACCGCTGCCCCCAGCATCATTGCCGCCATCCTCTTTTTCATTTTCATATAATCCGAACCTCCTTAAAATTTATAATAAATTGATTGTAGCTTTTTTTCCTGTCTGTGACCATGACCAATTCCCTCCACTTTTTTTCAAATCCCCCTGCCTTCCGGCTCTCTTTATACAATTACGCTGAAAATATATAAAATTCAACGATTTCCATTTTCTTACATTGAATAAAAGAAACCTGTTTAGTATAATGATGATACCTGACACTGTTTTCTGAAAGGGGGTAATATGGAGAGACTGAGGAAGTTCAGAAGCATTAAGAAAAGAGTGCTGGGCATCTCAGCCCTCTTCACGGCGGCGGTTACTGTATTGATCACTACATACAGCTATTTCTCCTACCAGAAGATCTTGTACGACAGCTTAAAGCAGTCCACGGAGTACAGTCTCCGGCTGTTGTTCGAAACTCTTCAGTATGACCTGGAGGACGCTCTTTCTCTGACGGATTTCTGCGCGTATGACCACTCCATAGCCTCCTATCTAAGCAGCGCCAACCGCAGGGAAGACAACACCATGGCGCTGGCAAACCAGGCGTGGGAACAGCTGAAAAAGCAGTTTGCCAACAACAGTCATTCCATCTATTTTAACCGCGTTATTGTATCTGACAATCATAATCACTACATCCAGTTCTCGCCCTACAATGTTTATCAGAATATCTCCTGTTCCCGGCTGATCGAAAGCCAGCCTTATTTTCAGGAGCTGTTTGAATCCGAGGGCCGGGTGAAAACAGGCTTTGTCCCCGACCCTGTCACGCCTTTTGAGCCTGACAATCTCGTCCTCCCCATTGTCAGGCCTGTCTACGCCGCCTACCGCGCAGAGGCGCTGGGATGGTGCTATCTGGCGGTTTCGCCCAACCTGTTTTTAAACAGGCTGAAGGATTACAGTCTCTCCCCCGACAGCTGCCTGTATATAACCCTGGGGAATACCACTTACAGATGGAATCAGGAGGAGAGACAGCTGGAGGCGGAGGAATATCCGGAAAATCCCGGCGTGACGGCAGTTGCCTGCGCGTCGGAGAAAAGAGGCTGGTCTCTGACCCAGACCATCTCCCGGGAGGCCCTGTCCAAGCAGACGTGGGTTTATATGTCCACCTTCATCGTCATCATAGGGATTGTCCTGTTTCTCTCCGCCGTCATGTCCATGTATCTCCACTGCTGGATCAATATACCTTTAAAAAGCCTTCAAAAAAAGCTGAAATCCGTGGCTTCGGGAGACTTTTCCCGGACACCGGAGATCGAGTGGAACAGCGAGCTGGGGGAGATCGGGGCCGGTATCAACAACATGTGCGGTGATATCTCCCGGCTGATTCAGTCCCGCCTCACCGACCAGGAGAAAAAGTATGAGCTGGAGTACGAGATTCTCCAAAACCAGGTGAATCCCCATTTTCTGTATAACACCTTAAACTCCATCATCTGGATGGCAGCGGCCCAGGGGGCGAAGGGAATTCTGGAGATGACCGCCGCCCTCTCCCAGCTCTTAAAGTCTGTCTCCAAGAAGAGTTCGCCGGACCACACCATCGGGGAGGAGCTGGAATTGCTGAATCACTACTTTTTGATCCAAAAATACCGGTACGGCGGCGGGCTGTCCTTAAACTGCCAGGTGGAGGACGAAACCTTGTACTCCGCCATGATTTTAAAATTTATTTTTCAGATTATCGTGGAAAACGCCATCTTCCACGGGATTGAGCCCAGCGGCGCCCGCGGGCTGATCGACCTTGAAATCCGGTACATCAATGACCAGAAAGATATCTCCGTCTCCGTAACCGACAACGGGGTGGGGATGACACAGGAAGAAATCAGACAGGTGATGGAGAGCGCCCCGGCTTCATCGGATCTGTTCAGAAAAATCGGGATTCATAACATTCAGAAACGAATTCAATATGCCTACGGTCCGTCCTACGGCATCTCCATCCGGAGTGTCCCAGGACAGTTTACCACGGTTGTTGTTACGATTCCCCACGTCTCAAAGGAGGAACCTGATTGTGTATAAGCTTTTGATCGCAGACGATGAACCCCTGGTCTCCGTGGCGCTGGAGTCCATGCTTCCCTGGGAGCAGTATCACATCTCCGTCTGCGGAACCGCGATTAACGGCAGGCAGGCCCTGGAGATGATCCGCTCTCTCCGCCCGGACCTTGTGATCACAGACATCAAGATGCCCATTATGACCGGGCTGGAACTGCTGCAGGCCTGCCGCTCTTCCATGGAACAGCCGCCGGAATTTATCATCCTCACCTGCTATGAGGACTTTCCCTTCATAAAGACAGCTTTAAAATACCAGGCCGTGGATTATATTATCAAACTGGGAATCAAGCCGGAAGAACTGGAGCATTCCGTAAAGAGGGCTCTGAAGAATATCCGGGCCAGGAATCCCGGACATGGAAAACACAGGGCTGAGGGGACTTCGGACCAGCACTGGAGAGATAAATTTCTCTTAAAGCTGCTCAACAACCTGTTCGACTCAGAAGAACAGTTTCATCTCCAGGCAAAGGACCTGGGCCTGTCTTTCAACGGCTTCGGGTATGCCTCGGCGGCCTGTGTGATCAACTGCCCCGATTTGTCCGCCAATGACGGACAGTCCCGGAGCCTCTGCCGGAAAACCCTGTCCATGCTGTCCAATCTCCTGGTAAAATATGTCCCCTTCTGGCTGGTGTCCCTGGACCAGCGCCACTTCCACATTCTTTTTGAGCTGGAGAAGCAGTCTCCCTATCTGGATCTGAACACCTTCTCCTCCCTCCTCCACGAAGTCCTGGAGATGGTGGAAAATTATTTTAATGTGACCGTATTCTGCGGCGTGGGAGACTATAAATATGATATCCACGAGGTCCCCGCCTCCTACCAGGAGTCCAGACAGGTTCTGCCTCTGTGCGCCAAAGAGCGGCCGGTGGTGTTCTATCAGGAATACCAGCCCAGGAAGCAGGAGGAGACGGCTCTCTGGGATACTTTTCAGATCGCCGTGCTCAAGGACGATATCCGCAGGGCCTTTGAAGAGTATGACATGAAAGCCTTTCAGCATATCGTCGATTCCATCCGCGCCCTGTTCGACGCTCACCCGGACAGCTACAGCCAGGCTATGGACGTGACCTCCTCCATCCTCCATCTATGCCTTGCCATGGTTCCCGGCAGCGAGCCCTCCCTGGCCGCCTGTTTTGACCAGTACAGAGATTCCTACCTGTCCCTGTACAGGCAGAAGAATACCCGCCAGATCATGGAGTGGCTGGAAGTATTTTCCCAGGCAGTCACGACCTTCTGCGGCGGGCAGCACAAAGAGCTGAAAAACACTCTGGTTTCCAATATCACAGAATATATCGAGAAACATCTGAGTGAGAAACTGGTTTTAAACGATGTGGCCTCTGTTTTTTCCATCAGCCCCAACTACCTGGGACACCTTTTTAAGAAGGCCATGTCCACAGGCTTTAACGAGTATGTGACTCAGGCAAAGATTTCCAGGGCCAAATATCTGATGTTCCACACAGACTTGAAAATCTATGAGATTGCAGAACAGGTGGGATTTGAGAATTCCTTTTATTTCAGCCGCGTGTTCAAGAAGACGGAGGGCTTGTCTCCCCGCCAGTATATCCGGGAACAGTTTCCCGGTCAGCCGGAGGGGTAGAGACAGAGGCTGCCGGGGAGATGTTCTCTATCACGAAGGAAATCTCCGGGCAGGGCTCTGGTATGACGAAATCCACGCACCACACTGTCTCCACCGGTTTCATATCCGTCTTGCAGATGCTGAGTCTGGGACAAAACCGGTGCTCTTCCAAGGCAGCCAGGCAGGAGACACCTACCGGTCTGACGCGCCAGTCGCCGATGATTACGGCATCCCCCTCCTCCCCCTTCTCTATCACAGGCCGTATCCTTGTGACAAATCTCTCCCGCACAGGAAACGGTGTCCCTTCTATGCGGTCGCTCAGGCAGACGGAGCGCTCCGACAGCTTAAACTCCCTGATCAGCCTGGCGCATAAGCCTTCAGGATATGCCCCGGAGATATCCATCCTGAGATAATTCTCCCCGGCCTTCAGGAAACAGCCCCTGTGGCTGCCCCCCCGCTCCTGACCTGCCCCGCCCAGCACGGGTACGCTGTGTCCGAAGGAAGAGGCGCACAGGTTCTCATACCTCTTTTCTCCAAAATAGTCTTTGTCGTATTCCGGCCATCCCAGGTCATCTAAGATAAACCGTCCGCCGGCATAGAGGACAAAATGTCCCACATCATTGTGGTTGTGGGGTTCATTGTTCCGTCCCGCCTTGGCGGCGAAGGCGTAGCCCGGACGTTTTGCCAGATACCACTGGGATTTTTCGAAGATTACCAGCTCCTCCTCCTTTCTGCTCTTCTCAAGCTCCGGGTCATACCAGTACAGGTCCCGGATCAAGTCGGCAAACCGGTGGCGGATATCCTGGTCAAACCAGGCGGCGCAGCTTTCTTCGGGTACATGGGCCTCTTCATATTCCTTTGCCAGAAAGTGTGCAAGGCCTATATGGCAGCCGTAGTTGTGAGGGGCGTCGGCAAAGGGCACAGCCACATCCTTTTCCAGAGAAACTCTCTGCCGGAACAAGGCGATCTGCTTCACCTTTTCCCGGCGGAACCAGTCCCTCTTTCCCCCGCTGAACCACCGCAGCATGTGGGCAAAATAGCAGAAATAGCCGAAGCCGTATCCCCAGTAGAGGATTCCTTCCAGACAGCATCCGTCCTCCTGGTAGCTGCCCAGGAAATCTTCCATGGAGGCCGTCACCTTCTCTTCTATGGACAGATACCCCTCATACCCCTCCCAGTACATGGCCGCCATGGCCACGCACCCTGCGCAGACGGCGGACCAGTTGTCTTTGTGAAACTTAAGCTCCCGCTCTCTGTAGGGAGTAAGAATCCTCCGCTCCACTTCTTTTTTCACCCGGTCCCTCACCAGGGGGGAGAGCCTATCCCCCGCCAGATGACAGGCCTCGCTGACGGCCAGCCCCGTCTCCGCCGCGAATAAATCAATGGTGACGCTGCTCTCCGGAAGATCCCTCTCGTCTTTTATGTGGGCGGGAAAAGCCCAGGTAAACTCGTTGCAGACAGCCCACAAAATGTCTTCCAGCCCCCTTATCCACAAAGGGTCCCCGGAGCTTAAAGCCATCACCGTGTAGACGTTAAGGCGCCGCCGGTGATCGATATAGCAGGCTTCATACTCCACCCGGCTCCCCGTCTCAAAGTAAATTCTATATTTTGAGAACGGAAGCTCAAAAATCTCCGTCTCCCGGTATTTGGCCGCCGCCTGCCTGATGTCCCTGACCATGTTCCTGTTTCTTGGGTTGTCCGGGATAGTCTTTGAAAAATAATCCGGCATGTTCTGTGATCTCCTTTCAGATTTCGGATTTTTTTCATTATATCCCTTTTCCCTCCCTCATAACATGGCTGTTTCCATGAAAAAGATTCACATTTCCTGCCTTGCAGCCACAGCCGCAGCTTTGATCGGGAGCATCCCGTCTGCTGCCGCCTCCCCGCCCTGCCCGGCGCCTCTAATTCTCCGCCCCAGCCATGAGCAGCTGCTCCACGATCTCCGTATATCCCGCCTCCGTCGCGTAATACAGGGCGCTGTGCTGTTCATTGTCCACGGCGTTTACGTCCGCCCCTGCCTCAATAAGCATTGCCGTAAAATCGTTCTTCCCCATTTTCGCCCCAATAATAAGGGGAGTCTGTCCTTCTGTGGTCTTTATGTCTATGCCGGCTCCTGCCCCGATGAGTGCTTTGGCCACAAACAAGTCTCCCTTTCCGGCCGCGATATGCAGAGGCATGACACCGTTTAAATCCCCGATCTCCGGCTTGGCCCCTGCCCCAAGAAGCAGCTCCGTGATCACAAGATTTGACCTCTTTACCGCCAGAATCAGAGGGGATTCCCCATCATCATTGAGTCTGTTGACGTTGTCCTTATCCTTCTGAAGCAGTACTTTCACCACCTCTCCCTGCTCATTCCAGCAGGCGTGATGAAGAGTAGTGTTGCCGTAGGCGTCGGTGTGTTCCTCTTCTGTCTGGGAAAGGGCTTTTACCAGTTCCCTCAATCCGGAGGATGTGGCGTAGTCAATGGCCATGTGGTTGTCATTGTCCTTGAGTTTAAGGTCAATGTCCGGGTTCTGGATAAATTTCAGCGCGGCATCCGTTCTGCCGTTCTGAGCCATGACCATCAGCGGTGTAACGCCGTTCATGTCCGTACAGTTTACGTCCGCGCCCGCGCCGGTCAGAAGCCCGATGATTTCCGGGCTGCCTGCCTCTGCCGCGAAATGGAGAGGCATGCGGTCCCGCTGATTGCCGAGATTCACATCCGCTCCGTTCTCCAGCAAAAGCTTAACCAGATCCCTGGCATTTTTCATGCAGGCGTAGATTAAAGGGGTGTTGCCGGATTCGTCCCGCTTATTTACATCAACACCGCCCCGTTTTAAAAATGTCTGCGCGACGCTTTTTTTATTGTTTTTACATGCCTGTAAAAGCATATTGTCAAGCTGCATATGTTCTCCCACCCTTTATCCTTTTATTCCAATTCAATGTGATACTGCCGCAAAAACCGGATTCCCCCGGCCGCTTCCTCATGGCGGTCAAGGCGCAGAAGGCTGAGGGTCATCAGCCATTTTACCCGCACAAGCCAGTACCGATAAAGCTCCTCCCCGCCATCCGGGTCCAGAGGAATCAGCGCCGTTTCCTGCCCCCTGCCGGACAATGCCTCCAAAAACAGCTTCTTTTTTGCCAAATCAAAGTCCGGCGGACTGCCAAGGGATTGTTCTGCCTGCCTAAGCTGTCCAAGAGCTTTTTCATATTCCCCCAGCCGGTAAAAACAAAGCCCCCGGTTAAATGCCGCCGCGCAGGAAATGTTTTCTGTCCCGGACTTTTCCATCTGAGACTTGGCGGCAAGCCATGCCCCCGGCAAATCCCCGGCCGCCAGCAGGCGGTATAATTCTCTGTCTGCGGCCCTGTTGTCAGCTGTTTCCTCTCTTTTATTCCTGAACTCCATGAATATTTTCCTCCTGTTGTCCTCCATTCCAACATGATAGCTTAATTTTATCGCCTCGGACCACGCAAGTCAAGTGATACGCTCATCATCGGATAAGGTTCTCTTATCCCAGACTTCCACTACCATTTCTGTAGTTTTTGTAGTAAAATAAGGGGGAAGTGGACATAAGCGCGCGCCAATCCGCCGCCAGACTAAAAGTTACACGAAAAGGAGTAATGAATCATGGATGTAAAAGAACTTACAAACATACTGACCACATCCGCCACCATGGCAAACCAAAGAAATTTCATTCCCTGGTGGGAGGATGATTTTGAAAACTGTATTTACCGGTACAGGATTTTCTCGAAAAATGTTATAGCCGACGTGGAAAGCTGTGCCGCCCAGTGTTCCGGGGAGACGCTTTTGGCTCCGGGAATCCAGGGAAGCTACGGACTCACGCTGTTTCACCTTCTGGTATGGCACAATTTCTTCGACGCGGTAAAAGATATCCTTGACAGCAAAAGGATATCCGGCAGGGATGTGGACCAGCCTGACCATAACGGCTATGGCCTGACTCCTTTTCTGCTGGCCTGCTGCCAGGGAAATCTGGCCATGGCCAGGCTTCTGCTGGATCATGGAGCGGACTGCCGGCTCACCGACAAGAGGGGCATGAACGCTTTCCATTTCCTGGCGTATCCCAGGTTTGAGGAGCTGGCAAACAGCTACGATGAATATACCGCGGAACAGAGGGAGGCCATTGCCCGGCTTCTAACCTGCGACATCAATCAGAAAGACCAAAGCGGGCTTACTCCCCTGGCCCGCCTGATGTCCACCTCTTACTGCTCTGACTTTACCTGGCCTTTGACAGAGGTTTTTCTGGATAAAGGCGCCGATACGGATTATGTGGATGAAAATGGCGATTCCCTGCTGATGCTGGCCATGAAAAACGGCCACTTAACCGGGGCTTTCCAGCTGATGAACCGCCATAAAGAGCTGGTCCATGTGGCAAACAAGGATGGGATCACCCCCATTCAGCACTCCCGGAACTGGGGAAATGAAGGACTCTGCCTTGCCCTGGAGGACTGCGGGGCAACTCCTGTGTCCGCCCCCATGGATATGGACCATTTAAGCCAGATTGCCAGCAACGCGTTCTGCTCCCGTTCCTGTAATGACCAGGACAACATCTGCCTTGCGTTGTATCTGACGGAAAAGCTTATCAGCCAGGTGGATATGGACGATGATGATGAGCTGGGGTATGTTACGGACATTCTCCACAACGCGCTTGGAGCTGACAGCAAATTCCGGGTATTGGACACATTCCTCAAAGCAGGGCTGGACTTTACCATGCCCATCCATTTCAGGAACAGTATAACCTGTCTGCGGGATAAGTGTCTTACCATCAGGTATGGGGCGGATGTGATCAGAAAAATGGCAGAGCTGGGGGTGGATATGGATACCGGGGTGATAAAAGGGCGCACCCCTGCCAATATCATCGCTTCCATACAGGGTTCTTCCGTGGCATCTCAGGAGGATAATACCTTCTTTCGGGAGGCCGTAGAGCTTTTGTCCAAAGAATCCATGGAACAGCTGGACGACAGCGGCAGAGCCGCCATACATCTTGCCGCCAAAAACGGCCACGAGGCCATGATAGCCGGGATGATCGAAAAAGGCGTGGATATAAATCTTCCGGAGGATGCCCCTGCCCTGTCCGGAACAACGCCACTTCACGAGGCATGCTCTTACGGCCATTGTGAGGTAGTAAAGCTGCTGATCGCCGCCGGCGGGGACGACACCCTGAAAGATTCAAAAGGGGAGACACCGGCCCACCGCGCGGTGATGGCAAGAAACATGGGCAGGGAATTAAGCCCGGAGCAGAAGCTCGCGGTTTTGAAGGAATTAAAACATGTGGATATCCCCCGGGAGGACGGCAGAACTCCTCTTATGCAGTCTCAGCTTCTTGGATATTTTGCCTCCAGAGATCTGTTCCCAGTATTTTTAGAAAAAGGCGCGGATCTCAACCGCCAGGATAACAATGGCATGACCCCTCTGATGCTCAACGCGGAAAACGCCTGCTCCAAGGACACCATTAAACAGATGATACTGGCCGGGGCAAAAATCAACATGGCGGACAATCAGGGCAATACGGCTTTGTATTATTCCCTTGAGTCCGGCGACGCGGCGACGGCGCGGTACCTCATCAAAAAAGGCGCGGACTACAACCAGCCCAATAATGAAGGGGAAACCCCGGTTGGGCTGGCCGTGGAAAAGGGGCTGGATACGGTGCTGGAGCTTATGACGGATATTCGATAAAGACGGCTGCGGATTAACCTGAATGAATCTGTGAAGGGGGGAGACAATATCCCCTGATCCACTACCACATTTACAGCCGGCGCCGCGTAAACCACAGCTGACGGCTGAACCGGCGCCAAATCCTTAGCAGAGACTAACATCACTCTCTGCCTCTGCTAAGGATCTGTTATACCTTTTATAACAATTCAGACGGTTTACCGCTCTTCTTCGTTCCACCTTCCCTCGCCGTCCACAACATACCCATCCGGCGTGCGCTCATCCCGGTACATGGAGCCAAAGGGCCTGCCGACGATTCCGGCATTATAAAACCAGTTTCCGGTCTCCCTGTTCAGCTCCCATGTAGGCGCCTGAGAAACCGCCTGGAAATAATACCACTTTCCGTCAATCATCTTCCATCCCGCCGCCAGCTTACCTGTACCCGGCTCCAGGTAGTATGTACATTTATCTTGTGGATCTGTATACCAGCCGCTCTGCATCCCGCTGTCAACCGAGGTCAGATACCAGCTGCCCAGCTGGTAATCATACACCCAGCCGGATTTCACGTATCCGTTGGCCCCGAAGGCATACCAGGAACCGTTGACCTGTTCCCAGATAACCTGTTCTGCCGTGTTCCCGCTCTCCAGCTGTACCGCAGCTCCCGCCGCCATGGCGCCGTCTGCGTAGATCAGCTTCCAGCCGCTCTCCTCCTGCATCCAGCGGGAATAACCTTCGCCTTCCCCTGTAATGATTCCTGTGGCGGAATTCACATAACCTTTTTTAGAATCTGTGGTTACCGACGGCGTGTTTGACACAGAACCGCTGTTTTTACTTCCGCCGCTGGTGCTTCCGCCACTATTGCTTCCTCCACTGCTGCTTCCTCCACTGCTGCTTCCTCCGCCGCCGCTGCTCTGTCTTCTGATCTCATAGTTCTGCGCGGCTCTTTTTAATGTATCCGTATCTTTTGTTCTGAACTCGATTCCCAGCGTGTGGGTTCCCGCTGTATTGGATCTCTTCAGCGTCTGGCTCTTGATGGTGATTCTGGTGCTTCCCGACTCGGAGACGTAATCTACGCCCTCCTCCAGCTTCTCGCCATCCAGATACAGATCCACGAATTCGTCGTAGATGCCTTCTGAAACCATGGTCTGATCCGCGCTGGAGTTCAGAGTGATGCTCTGTACCCGGCTGGTCAGCTCGTATCCCTGGTCCGTGGCCCCGTCTACGTTGCTGTCGGTATTTTCTGCTATGTTGAATGTAAAGGTTTTCACACTGTCCCCAAAGTACTCATAGCTGTTTTCCATCTGCACAGTAAATGTAAATTCCCCTGTCTCCGTGGGAACTCCGTACAGCTCTCCGTTGGGCTTTATAACCATCCCCTCGGGAAGTTTCCCGTCTGTCAGTGTGTAGCTCACTTCATTCCACTCATACTTATTGCTGTTCTGAATCATGGTTCCATAAGGAACATACTTGACACCATCCGGTATCTCCGCGGTAGTGATACTCGGGTCGCCCACAGTACCTGTCAGGGTCAGTTCTGCAAGAACTTTGTCCCCTGACTTGATCTTCAGAGTACCGGAAATGTCTCTTCCGTCAGACATATTTTCCTTGGGAATCACCCGGAGCTTTGCCATGTTTGACAATTCACCATAACTAACCCATCTGCCGCTGCTGTCTTGACTCTCAAGGCTGTCAAATCCAGCCAGAGGGTATTCCCCCTTTAAAGTCCAGTAAGAATCAAGTTCCACTTCTTCCGAATCAATCTCGGCTACTAGATTGGCAAGTGCTTCTGTTCCCTGATTTATGAGCAATATGTCGTGGTAATAATCATAACGTCCATCAATGACCATCTCTCGGGTGGAGACAACGGCGCCGTTCTCCCCAGCAGAGGTTCCGGCATCGGGATCTGCCAGGCTGTTTATATAAAGTTTCCCTTCCCCTTCGGTCTTCTTCACCACCTGAAGCCAATAATTCCGCTGTGTTTTTTTGCTCTCCGAAGATGCCGTATAGTGAACCGGACCTTTAGAAAAGTCATGTAAACTCTTTTTGCTCACCTGAAGAACCGACTCGGAATCTCCCTCGGAAGCATATAGATTGATTCCTTCTGTGTTGATAGAAAATTCAGGAGCCAGACAGGTCAGATCCACATCACTGTCTACCAGAATCGTTCTGTAAGAATAATCCGCGTAGAAATCCTCTGTGCTGCTGACAGGATAACAGCTGATGCTATGTCCTTCTTCATCCCAAAGATTATAAAAATTCACCCCAGTGCTGTCGCTTAGAACCGGCTCAGTAGGTTTCGTCAGTTCCTCCGCCTCGGTTTTCACCGAATACCAGTAAATTTCCTGCTCCTCCGCCCCATCTTCACCTACAAAAAATGTAAAGTACACACCCTTGCTGTAATCTGCCTCATAACCGTCGCCCGGATCTAACAAAATATCTTTCTTATCTTCCGCTCCTGCTCCCACGGCCTCTTTTATTGATGAATACTTCCCCACATAGGCAGCTGTCACCAATTCATTGCTCTCTGTTCCCAGCCTATAATAATTGAACCTTTGAAAATATTTACCGTCAGCAGGATATCCGCCGGACAATGTCACTGTTCTGTAGTCACATCCATTTTCCCTTTTAGTAGATGACGAGCCAGATACAGAAACTCTATTTCCGCTATCATTTTTTATGTACAATGAATAGCAAGAAATATTATTTCTAATCCGATACAGATCGATTCTAAACGGAAGACAGCCTGTCACTTTTCCTGCCGCGTCATAACTGATCATTGTCACCCAAAATTCCTTTGGATAATTAACTCCTGCCCCGGTTACAGTCATATCAGAGGCAAACAGCTGATCTGTGATATCTGTTCCTTCTGCCTGAGCCTTTGCAGGGTCACTAAAGTTTCCTTCATATACTTTGAAATGATCATATCCTGGCTTTTCAAAAAGCTCTGTGTTCACCTCCAGACCTACATATGTCTGCCCCAAATCTTCATATTCGATTTCTTTAACCGGTATACGAATATATAATCTATTTCCGTCATCTGTATCATCATTATAATCACTGTCTACAACTGTAAGCTCTGACCGGATACCTTCGCTGTCCTCCCTGTAAACAGTGGAAAGAAGCCAGTCATATGGAGAAGTTGTAGATGTATTAATGATATAACGGATATTCTCTGACGCTAGCTGGTCATCATCTCCAACAATCATCTGCCAACAACCATATCGGCAGCTAAAGTCTATGGCGCCTTCCTGCGTATTAACCGTATACTGATCGTCTTCGCCTTCAAAAGTCCAGATTACCTTATCGTCAGCCTTCAGCTGATTCTCTCCTGTAAAGATGGATTTCATATTCACCATAGTCAATTCAACCGGCGTATAATCGGTCAAATCTACCCTGAGATGCCTCTCCGTCAAAGGCAGAAGAGACGTTTCCTGAACCCCGTCCCCATCTGTAAACTCCTTCTCCTCCGGATACACCACCACCGTGTCCCCGGCCACGTCAAGGCTCATCTGGGTCACGGCCGTGCCGTCAAAACAGGCAGACACAAAGAACTCATGGCCGTCAATCTCCACGCTGTCCTCCGGCGTCATAAACCACCGGCTGCCTGTCCCCTCTTCCCCTGTAAACTGCACTTCATAGGGGAAAAACGGATTGTTCTCCGGGATGTTGATGGTGTAGCTTCCATCCTCTGCAAAGAAAGCATCCCCCTCCCCCTCTTCGAAGGTTTCACGGTCAACCACACAGACCTCATAGTTCCCGGTGTTGAACCTCACTTCCTCTCTCCATGACTTTTCCGCGCTGCTCTCCTTTGCAGACTCCTCCGTCCTCACAGACACGGCGTTGTCCGGGCTCGCCACGTTCTCACGCTGCCCCTGTTCCCTTTTCTCCCCGCCGTCCTCCTTGCCTTTTGCCTCAGACGGCGCGTGCTCCCCGGACGACGGATGGAGCTCTGCTTTGCCGGCCCCCTCTGAGACCTGAGCCTCCGCCCCGTAAGCCACATCCGGCATCTGAACCGGTGCGGCCAAAAACGCTGCCAGAACCACGGCGGCTCCCCTTTTTACTAATTTCCTCACTTGTCTCTCTACCCCTTTCTCTTTAATTTTTTTGTAAATATGTCTCTCCAAGCCCCACAAGCTCCTGGAGGGAATACAAGCGGCATTGCCGCAGACTCCCTGTGCCATAGTCAAACACCAGCTCCCCGTCTGAGATGTCGCAGAGGTCAGGAAGGTACGCCAGCGTCTCCAGCCTCCTGTTGAGCAGAAGGCCGTACCTCTGCCCCGCGGCGCTGGTGTATTCCGTGATGATATACTCTCCCGCCTGGGTCACGTATGTGAGATAGGAATCCGATTCCAGCGCTCCCACCTCCCTGCCCGACTCCCTGTCATACACCTGAGGCGTGCCGTGAAGGGGGGAGGTGATCCTGTATTCATCGGTAAAAAATTCTTCATACAGATCCTCTGACGGCGGATCCCTTTCAGTCTCCCATATCAGGGAGCCGTCCTGGGCGCTGTAGCGCCGGACAGTCCCGTCATACCATATGACCTCCAGCCAGGAGCCGTCTTCGCCTTTTTGAAACTGCTGGTCGTAGATATATTTAGAATCGGGAAGCTCTGTCTGTGCCACCACATTTCCCTCTTTGTCATAGATGCAGAAATCCTCGTAGCTGAACAGCATGGCCGTCTCTCCGTCTTCGCTGATGCGCGCCTCATCGTGGGCATAGCGGGCATCGTAGGACCACACCGCCGCTTCTTCATGGCTTTCCAGCTTCATAAGGCGCACCGACGGCTCGCTGCGGTTGGCCGCCAGGGCGTATCCCCCGGCTATGGCCACGAAATCACAGGGCTCCTGGCATACCTCCGACGACAGAAGGGCGGCTCCCTCATTGTAAAAGGAAAATCCGTTGTCATCGGTTGCTGTCATGACATAGGAATCTCCCACAAAAAATCCCGTGATGTTCTTGTCGCTGGTGTAAGCCAGCTCTGTCTCCTCCAGGGTATCCGGGTCGAACTGCACCAGGACATTCTGATTGGCCAGGTATATCCCTGATTCGTCAGCCTTCAGAAGGAAATTGTCCCGAGACTCCATGGCCCCCACATACGCGCCCTCCCCAGCGTCCACCAGCCCGAAGAGAGATTCATCTCCCTTGTTGGCGGCGAAGGCAAAATACGTTCCGCAGAAACCTCCCTCAAAATGCTCGTAGTCCGTCTCATCGTAGATAATCATGTTCTGTTCCGGTTCCTGGATATCGAAAATCCACAGCTCTCCCTTGGAAAAGCTGACTGCCAGCAGACTGCCGTCCCCGTTGAGGGCAAATATGCGGTCGGCAGGGTTGGCGAACAGATCGTTGGCCGCCACCGCCATCTCATGGCCTTCAAAGGAACACCGGGTGATCTCCTCCCCGTCGGCAAGGTTGTATATAACCGCGTAATCCTCGTCCCGGTTCACTGCCGCCGCAGCCTTCTTGTCCCCGGATACAGACAGGGTGGTGGCCTTGCCGCCGCTCCACAGAACCTTCTGCTGTTCCAGGTCATAGGCGGTGACTCCCTGCTCACCGGCATAAAGGATGGTCCTCTCGTCCACGAACAGGATGTCGGAGAGGGCTGAATTCTCAGCCGGGAGAGCCGCGACCCTGTCTCCGCTCTCCATGTCAAACACTGCCGCCTCCTGCTGGCACACCACCGCGAACCGGGCTCCGCCGGGAGAGATAGCCACCGTAAATGGCGCCGCCGGCAGCTCCACCGTGTCGAGAGATTTAAACCCGTCCGACAGGTTGTACACCCCCAAGGCGTCGGTGAGAGCCTTCTGGGCCTGGGCAGTCACAGGTGCGTTGAGTATGCTCTGCTCTGTGGGAATCCCCTGGAGCGCCTGCCTGACCGCCCCGGATATGTTGCCCTCCGCCAGGTCGTTGGCAGAGTACTCTGCCAGGGCAAGAGCCTCCTGGGTCTGTTCCAGCCGTTTCATACCCACAAAGGTGCTGGCTCCGCCGCCCAGGAACATAACCGACAGAACCGCCGCCCATATGGCTTCCCTCCGCTTGCGGCGGCGCACCCGGATATCGTTTTTGTGGAGCTGCCTAAAGGCGGTGAGCATCTCTGCCGCGGACTGGTAGCGGGCGGCCGGGTCGGGAGACATGGCCTTTTCTATAATCCCGGACACAGCCTGGCTGCACACCTCCGGCCCCAGGGGCTCCACCTCCGAAGCATTCTGGGCAGGACGCCTGCCGGATATGAGGTGGTAGAGGGTGGCGCCTAGGCTGTATATGTCTGAACGCACGTCCAGAAGAACGGTTTTCCCGCTTCCGGTGGTGCTTCCTGTACCGGACAGGCCTGACTGGGCAGAGCGGCTTTTTGAGCCCTCCTCCTCTTTCACAGTCTCATCCATCCGCTGAAATTCAGACTCACTCACCGTATGTTCTAGCTCCGTGGGCTGTGACAGACTTTCATCATGTCCCGCTTCTGGCGGCTCTCTGCGGACATGCAGCGCCGCCTGCCTTCTCGCGCTGGCATATTCGATGCCGTCTCCGGCGAGGCGTACCCGCGGCTGAACCCTGCCCTCACGGCGCCGTCTTCTCCCAGGGCAAGGGCGATGTTATAGTCTATCAGACAGATATCTCCGTTAGGCCGCAGCATGATATTGGCAGGCTTGATGTCGCCGTGGAGAATTCCGTGGGGCGGCCGGCCGTGGAGGTAAACCAGGGCTTCCAGCAGCTGGCAGGCCCACCGGATGACCTGAGGCTGACTCAATGCCTGTCCTCTCTTCAGCACATGGTCCAGGCTCTCCCCGTCGATAAAATCCATAACCGTGTAGACAACCCCATTTTCCTGGACAAAATCATAGACCTGGGGGATATAGGTATGGCTTAAGCCTTTCAGCATATCCACTTCCCGCCGCAGCGTCTCGGCTTTCGTGTCCAGTGTTCTCTTATCTGCCTTGAGAACAATCTGTTTATCCAGCCTTTGATGACGCCCTCTATATACGATTCCGCCGCCTCCGGCTCCTATCTCCTCCTGTATCTCATAGATGTCCGCTATCACTGAAGCCATCTCTTCACCCCCTTCTGGCTTTTACATATCCTGTGGCCTTCCGTACTCCTGTTCCAGCTTTTTCTTCAGCTTTTTCCCTGTAACTGTGAATATAATCAGACAAACCACCGCTAAAACCGCCGTCCCTGACATCATCCCGATTCCTCCCCAGAACAGCAGCTGACTCTCAGATATATAGAACATGTCCTATCCCCTCTTATTATTTGATAAGATTTCCACATACGGAAAATGAAACCAAGTATCCCACTCCCAGACAGATTGCAAAAGGAAATTCATATGGAGTTTCCGCTTCATATCTTCTGTAGGTTCTCAGGTATAACAGGCTCTTTCCATATTCCTTTAAGCGCAGCAGCCTCTTCTTGCCGTCTTTTTGCATTAAGAGGATGGCCAGGCTCATCGCGCCTCCTGCCAGAAGAGAACATATCAAAACAGCCGCAAACCTTTTTGTCCCAAGAAATGCCCCCATGGCGCACATGGTTTTCCCGTCTCCCGCCTTCACCGCCCCCAAAAGATATAAGACAAAGCCTGCTGCCAGCCCTGCCCCCATGCCCTTTAAAGACATCACCAGCCCCTCTCCCCACAGCGCCTGACAGACAATGCCGGCAACGCAGCCGGACACATTGTAGACGTTCTTGATTTTCCTGCTTTTCCAGTCCTGCCAGACTGCTCCGGCGAGAAATATCCCGCAGATCAGATCTACCACCATCGCCGCTCCTGTCTTATGAAAATAATCGAGCAGTTATCATCTGCCTTTGTCCTTTTGATCTTCCTCAGAGCCTCCTCCGCCTTCTCCTGGCAGGTTTTTTTCAGCCCCAGTATATCTCTCATGCTCTCCTGGTCAAGAAAACGGTAGGCTCCGTCGGAACACAGAACGATCTGCATGGAGCCTGCCATCGCCCCAACAGCGCTTTCTACCTTCAGCTGATAGTCATGCCCCACAGCGTTTGTCAGCACATGTTCCATCCGGTGGCCCCGGACCTCCTCCGGCAGCAGGTCCCCTTTCTCCACCTCCTCCTGGCACCATGTCTGGTCTCTGGTAAGCTGTCTGACAGACGAATCCTTTTCATACAGGTAGATACGGCTGTCTCCTATCTGCTTCATGACAAACATTCCGTCGTACAAGAACATGACAGAGAGTGTGCTTCCTGTCCGTATTTTATCTGTCTCGGCCATCATAAGAATCCTGGAATTGCATGCCTCTATGGCGCATGAAAGGCTGTCGCTGACCTGCTCCATGAATTCTTCTCTCCCGGTTTTATTGAAACAGTTTGGAAGGGTCTGGGTCCACCACTGGTTTAAGCCCCTCATGATCTCGCTGCTGGCAAGCTCTCCCCGGTCCATGCCTCCCATCCCGTCAGCCACGGCGGCGAGGATAAACTCTTTTCTGTCAAATTTTCCTTTTTTTACGAGAATACTGTCCTGATTGATTCTCCGGACATTTCCCTTGTCTGTCACATACCCTGTGTCATATTCGTATCTGGCCATAATCCTTATCCCTTTTTAAAGATTATTTCCTCGCTGGAGCAGGCGATCTGATCTCCGTCTGACAGAGGAACCGGGCTGTAGGGAGGAATCATCTGCCCATTTACATAGGTCTTATTCGTAGAATTCTCGTCAACTATACAGTATTCCCCCTGCTCCAGAGTAATGGTGGCGTGGCGCCTGGAGACTGTCGGTTTTATCATGGACAGGCTGCAGTTCTGTTTTCCGATGGAAAAGGGAAGTTTCAAAAGGGGATATGTTTTTCCCTGGTATATAAGGCAGGGTGTCCCCCCATTTTCCAGCTCTCCCTCCATAACCGTGCCTCCGCCCTCGTCTTCCATGACGGTTCCGCTCCATGACTGGGGCTGGTACGCAGGGGATGCCTGCTGCTGTTTCTCTTCTCTTGGCTGGTCCGCAGGTATTACATGGTCCTCCAGATCCAACTCCACCTTTGAAGTTTTCTTTTTCCCGAACAGAGAAAAACTCTTCTTTTCCTGCTTTTGCCTGCCTTTTGATTTCGTCTCCGGCGCCGCCTGGGACGCAGCCTTGAATCCGGGAACCGGAATGTCGCCGCCGAACAGCGGCGTCGTTTCTTGTCTCACTGCCTTGTCCTGCCTGTTGGCCTTCTTTTCTTCCAGGAATCTGCCAAATCCGGCTTTGTCTTTTTTCACCTCTTCAACAGGCGCCTCCTGGACCGGCTTCCTCTTTACAGTCTGCGCCGGCTGCAAAGGCTGCGCGGCCTGCAAAGGCTTCGTGGGCTGCGCGGAAATCTCCCGGTCCCCGGAAGGCTCTAAGGATTCCCTGAACGCCTTCAGGCTGAAATCAGGTCTGATCAAAAAATGGAGGCACTCATTGAATTGTTCCTTTAATTCTGGTTTGGAAGAAAACAAACCGATAATCTCCAAAAAGAAATTTTTTATCTCCTGGCTTTTGTCCTGTCCCTGGGAAGCCACCGGATTGTATACGAGGAATACATGATACTGAGTGTCCACAAACACATATTCCTCCGACAAGACGCAACCGGAAATATTCAAAAAATATTCTTCCAGGTTCAGCATCGCGTCCGCCAGGTTGAAAAGCAGCTTTTTTCCGTTTTCTGCCGTAAGCTTTGTATTCTGAACCATGTGGCTCAGTTTCATCTTTCCTGTAATCTCATAGTTGAATTTTTCCTGTTCATCAATCACCTGAGAAAACATGGGAAGAAGGCCTGGTATCCGATTATTTTCCATCATGCGGACGCAGTATGGGATAACCTGCTCTCCTTCCTGTTCCTCCAGCACCAGAAAGGAAGCCTGTCCTTTTACCTGATATGATATATCTAAATGTCTCATGTCTTTATCCCCCGTCAAAATAGTGATCCCAAAAATAGAAACGGCACAAAGGGCAGCTCTGTCTTAAGCTGCGCCTTCTTTCTGAGCAGCAGGATTCCGCTGACCACCGCCGCAAAAAGCACAGCCCTGAACAGAAGTGACAGAACACCCATAAGCCCTGCAGCCCATCCGCACAAAACCATGAGCTTTACATCCCCCAGACCTACGGAATCTTTTTTGCACATGTAGGCGGCCAGCAGAATGCCTGACCCAGCCGCCGCCCCCAGCAGAGAATCCGCCAGAAGCATGGCGTCAAAAAACAACAGCCTGTGGATAACCAGAAGTATTCCGTAGATAACCAGCAGCTGGTCTGGAACTATCCTCTCCTTCCAGTCAATCCAGGCAGCCGTCATCAGCAGACTTGACAGCAGCCAGAATTTCACCGTCTGATAGGTGATTCCTCCATACATAAAGTTTCCGTAAAAAACAAGGAGCAGCGAGCCGGCAAAAAGAATCAGCTCCTGTCTTCTTAAACGCCTTATCTGGCCTGTGTTCCATTTCCACTCCCATACCAGTTCTGCTGTCGCCAATATATAGTTAAAGACGCCTAATCCCAAACCGGCCGCCATCAGATCCATATCACTTTTTACCTCGAATTCCTGCCGTCTTTCCTCCAACCCATGGGTGAACCCGAACCGCCTGTCTCATGGGAATCTTGTCAAAGAAACTTGCAAACATATTGTGCCTGTATGTATAAACCGCCATGAAGATGATATCATTGTTCTCCCCTTCGTTGAGAAGAAACACGTGATACTTGATTTCCCCGTCTATAAGATTTGTGTTGATATTCATATCTTTTATATACTGGTCCATCATCAGTTTCACGATTCCGCCGCTGGCCGCGTCGATTCCTGACGCGAAAAGATATCCCTTCACATCTTCCAGCCCAATGGCCCCGATGCTGTTCTTTACATCTGTGATGTCCTGATGCAGTTTGTTTCCGCTGTCCACCAGCGCGGGAAGTTTTTCCAGACTGATCCCGTCGTTGATGATCTGCAGCGTGCCGGTGGCAGAATCAGCCACGTTGGTGACTGACTCCTGAAGCTGCTGCGCCTTTCCCTTTGTCTCGTCGCTCATGGTAAACTGATTGATATCTGTCAGAAGCGATACTGCGTAAAAGTATTCCCCCACCGTGTTTCCCACATGGTTCAGCCCCTGCTGAATCACCAGCTGGAGATAAAAGATATTGAGAAAATTAATAATCAGAAGCAGCACCAGAATAAATAAAGGCAGCGTCAGGGAAGCTTCCACGGTCATAGAACCTTTCTTTCTCATAATCCTCCTCCTAATAAGCCCGGCTGGTATGGACGTTAAACTTTAGTCTCCCGTTCTTTTTTAAATCTGACGGAATGATAGGTTCAGACATAAACAAAAACTTGATGGTACATTCCATATCCGCCCAAACTCCTGTGTAGGAGTGCTCCATGGAAAATTCACTCTGGCCGCCATACCGGATATTTGCCTGGATCACCTGCTGAATCCTCTCCACCTTTGTCTGTTGATTCATCATCAGCAAAAAGATTCTCATGTAATCCGAATATCCAAGCTTAAAGGTCTTGTCTCCGGCTCCTCCCGTGGAGACCACCTGCCCTACAGGAATCTTCCCCGCCAGCTTCTCCATGGCCCCGTCTGCCGCGGAAGACAGCTTATTCTTGATGGCGTCCTGAGTCTTTTCTTTCATAGCCATGGTCTTCTCCGTCACCTGGGCCACCGCCCGGTCTTTGGCGTCTGTCACCACCGATGACACCTCACCGCTGGCTGCGTGATACCCGCTGGATATGGTTTCCATAGCGCTCTGGACCGCCCCGTCCCCGCATTGGGAAGCCGCTGTCTCCAGCTGTCCAAAGGTTTTGTCCATCGCTTCCTCTGCCCCTTGAATCCCGTTGTAAATGTCGTAGATGGCACCGTTCAGTTTCACTTCCACCATATCAAACATCTGGTCTGTCCAGTCATTGGCCCGCTCAATCAATTCGTTTTTGACTTCATTGACCACCCGCTCCAGGGCGCCTTCCACAGACAAGGTCCAGTCTGCCCCCTGTTTCCAGAAAGCCACTTTTTTCCCTGCCATAAGGTCAATCACGTCTAAAACCGACTCAGCCACTGCCCACCCCAGAAGGAGAAGAATGCTTACCAGCGGCGCAAAAGGACCGCTTAAAGACGCGATGGCATTTGCCTGATTGATCTTGGCCGAATCTGTAAAAATGGCGACTCCGTTTAAAATCGTCCTGATTCCCAAAAGCCTGGCTTCCACATTGTCCACGGCTCTGCTTCCGTCGGCGATGCCTGTGAGAATGTACTCTACCTCCGCCTCGGTGGCGCAGTATTTCCAATAACTGTCTTCCAGAAGATAGTCCGGCCCGCTGTCCCATTCTATGTCATACTTTGTCCCCGGACTGTCCGCCTGGCGGATGGAAGCATCCCTGTTTGACTGGTTCATATTATAGTGATACACGGCATTGGGGAATGTGCGCAGGATATATTCGTCTACATAGATGCGGTCTCGCGCCTCCTCCAGGAGAGAGCCCAGCATGTCCATAAAAGCCAGTCCGGCATTCATAACCTCCCCTGCGTCTTCTGTATCCCACTCCTCGTTATCGCTGAAATCCAGACTGAGGTCTCCTGCCGCCCCTCCCTGAGGCGTAAAGCTTATCTGCAGATCCTCCTCTTTCAGGTCCTTGATCTTCTCTTTTGACTCCTGGTCTTTGGTGTCGGCCTTTGTGTCAATTTTCGTATCTCCGTTGCGGACATTTACCTCCTGCTGTCTGCCTCTGTAGAAATAACCGGATATGTCCTGCAGCTTGATCATGGACTCATCTACCTGCTCCACAAAACCAGTGCTCTCTATACCCGCCGGAAGAGCCACGCCGAACTCCTCATCGTCCCGGACTTTTTCAACAAATCGTTCTGCTTCCGTCTTCATCGTATCAGAAATGCCGCCGGAATAATAAATCCTCTCTACTTCTCCTGCATACCCTCTCGCATTAACAATAATATCGATATTTTTCAGGATTTCGCCGCAGTTGGCCTTGGCCAGTTCAATCTCCGGAAGAAACACCGTCTTATAATCCTCATCATCGGGATGCTGGCTGAGTTTTCCCTCCAGTTCTTTGATGTAAACTTCATATTTCTGGTTTGCAGCCGTGACCCTCTCGTAGAGAGACTGCCCCTGGTCATAGAGGTAGATAAATCCAGACTGGAGATTGCCTGGAAAAATCTCGTGATACTCTTCAATCAGGTCGGTGAAGGATTGGTTATATTCCTCCATAACCTCCTGTTTTATGGCCTCTTCGTCTACTTCTCCTCCGCCTCCCGAATCCTCGTCTTCATCGTCGTCTGAATCCTCCGCCTCCTCTTCCGCTTCTTCGATTCTGCGCTCAATCTCATCCTTCTCCTCCTGGTGAAGTTCTTTCACCTTCTTTTCAAAATCCATAATATAGCTGTGGATATTCCAGCAGGAAGTACTTCCCATGTCTGCCTGCGCGGTATAGTCAGCTGTCAGTGAAAAGGCCCTCACCTGGTCATTGTACTGATTGATATCATCAATCAGGTCGCTGCATTCCTGGAACATGGATTTATTGCTGTTGGTTATCTGAATCCTCTCTGAGGCCGCCTGAATTCTGTTTTTTACCGACAGAATCTGTTCCAGCTCATTTAAGAAGCTTCCTGCCTGCCCCACCAGCTGAACGGGACCGCGGTATTTCATATGCTCGATAATCTGATATTCCACGTTCTCTGTAGTCGCAAGGGTTACGCTGTTTCCCGTCTCCAGCTTTATCTGGAAGTCATAACCGTCAAAATACTGCCCCTCCTCCGACACGGAACCTGCCAGCACCTGGCCGAGAAGCGTCTGATAATCAGAATAATCAATATCCGCAATGGCCAGAGTATCGCTGACGTATGTTTGAAACTGGGCAGTCAGTTCCTCCTGGGTCAGATTCTCTGTCGCCAGGAGACCATATAAGTCATAGACCAGTTTATTGTAACGGGATAAAATAGAATCTGCCGCTGAATCCAGAGAACTTTCCGCCATGGCCATGGCCATGCGGTATCGGCCTCCGTCTACCAGAAGCCCTGTCAAAATATAACATGACAGAAAGATTATGATTAAGAATATGCTGACCGCGCCTTTACACTGCTTTCTCACGTTTCTTCTTTTCATCTCTTATCCCCTGTAAATTTCGTATTGAACATAAGGCTTATTCCATGAGACAGTCATTGTCCTGAAATAAGTCGTAGATTATGGATGTGGTTCTGACAAACTCCCCCGGATTGTTCAAAGGCGCTTTGGCGTGGACCGTATAATGATCGCTGGCAAACCACCCGCAGCTTTCCATATAAGCCTTCAGCGGGTTCACATAGTTCTTTTCCACCGACACTGTAATATACTTTTTTAAGATGCTCCCCGTCTTTTCCACTTTAGGTTCAAAACCGTTCTCATTGCTCTTTAGAAGATTCTGCTGATTTCCCATCAATGTTTTGGCGTAATCCACGGCTGCCTGCGTTCTGTTCCCGTCCCCCAGCCCCTCGAACAGGTAGCGGTAGGGGTCATGGCTGGTGAAACTGGATGGGGTGATCAGCGCCTTCGCCGTAGAGGTGCCGGAGCTGCTTTTCGCGCTGATTCCCCCTGCATAATTCCAGTAAGCCGCAGTGCGGCTGGCCGTGCGCATCGCCACCGTGCCAGCCACTATATTTTGATAGTGCACCATGGACATCCACAGAACCCCCATGATGCTGAAAAGAATAACCGGGAAAATCAGTGTCAGTTCTACTGTAAACATTCCCTTGTTGTTATGTTTCATAGACTTTCCTTTATTATTCAGTCTCTACGTCTGTATTTGCGTCGCCGAAAATGCTTTCCAGATTGCTTCTCACAAACTCGATAACCTGATTTCTGAATATCAGGGCAATACTCACCAGCACCGCGATGATCAGGACGATCTCCACAGTGCCCATCCCTTCCTCTTCCTGCCAAAACTCCTTCAGTATGTTACCCATTACCATTTCCTCCTCTTATTAAAAAATTTATATATTCATGCTCATGACTGCCGGAGCAATCGTGAGCATGATTACCGCCAGAAGCATGAGCATCATGGGAAAGAGCATCTTGGTGGACGCCTCCTCCGCAAACTGTTTCGCGGCGTTCTTCCGGTTGTTCCACTGTTCTTCCCCGATCTCCTTCAAGGCTCTGGTCACATCCTGGCCTCCCCGGTGCATGTTCTGCAGAATCACCGACACGAACCGCCGGATCTCCGGCATGTTGCACTTTGTCACAAAATAGTCAAATGCCGCCTCCGGGGTCTGCCCTGCCTCCATCATGCCCACTGCCCGTTCCAATTCCTGATACAGCGGTCTCCCGTTGCTCATCTCTGTGGAAATTTTCACAATCGCTGCCCGGAGAGTCATGCCCGCGCCGGACAGAATCACAATCTTGTTGGTCAGATCCGGCATATCCAGGGAGATGAGCAGATGTCTCTTTTCTATCTTCTCAGACACATTGGTGAGAGTCATATAGCCGAGAAGGACTCCGGCTCCCAGCATGAGGAAGCCTATGCCTGTCTGACCTCCCAGCATGAGAAGCCCGGATATGAACATCCCCGCCAGGAGATAGCTGGCGGCGGCGCCCCAGTATGCCCTGATATAAAACTCACAGTACTTGGGGTCGTACAGCTCTTTCATATATTTGCGCAGCACCCTGTCCACAGAAGAGTTGTACTGATACCTGGTCTTCTCCATCAGATAAAAACCTGCCGGAAAGAAATCCCTCATGGAAAATTCGTCTTTATCCAGCGCCTCCGCCATAGGCTTATACTTTTTATTTCCCATGACATAACACAAGACCACAACCAGAAAGCAGACCAGAAAGTATCCCGCTGCCCACGGCTGCACCGCTGTTGTCTCTGTCCCCATCTTCCCTCTCCTCCCCTTAAATCTGAATATCCGTAATCTTCCTGGACCACAGGCTCCCCGCCCCGATCATCACGAGGGCTATGGTGGAGACTACCGCTCCTCCAAAGCTGTGAAAAACAGGGTACATAAAATCTCCTGTCGTCTTAGTCAGCAGCAGGAGAAGGACCACAGGAACCACCGTCAGGACTTTTTGTTCCATCTTCTTCCCCGACAGCATAGTATCCATCTCTGTCTCCACTTCGATTTTGTCTGAAATCACGTTGGTCGTCTGGCGGATTATCTCTATAATATTGCCGCCTGTCCGCTTGGATATCTCAAAGATGCTGGCAAATGTGACAATATCTTCGATTCCGCTTCTCTCTCCCAGTTCCCGGAGAACTTCTTCGATATTTTGATTTAGAGACAGCTTGGAGCAGATCAGTTCCAACTCTCTGATAATATATGTATTCGGATCTACATACTGGTTTCTCATATCCTCCAAAGCCAGGGCAAACCCCCGCTCCACAGAACTTCCCGAACTGACCGCCGACGACAGGCTGTAGAGCATATCCTTAAACTGCAGGGTCAGCTGCTGCTTTCTCTTTTTCAGCAGCACCTTTGTCTGATACTTGGGATAGAAAACTCCGCCGCAGGCCAGCACTGCCGACAGCCACGCCCTCTGATAAAACACCCAGCCCAGAACCGCCAGCCCTGCCGACGCCAGCGCGGCGTAGAACAGCCACTCCCCTTTCGTCATCACATAGACATCATATATGATCGCTCCGTTTTCTCCGTAAGCTATTGGCTTTTCTTTTTTCTTCTTTTTCATAAGGCACCTTGTTATTCTTTCGTTTTTTCCCCGTCAATCATCTGATTTATATCCGAACAGTCCATGCCCGCCATCTGGAATTTATGGATATTTTCGAATCTCTCACGAGTCCGCGTCA
This sequence comes from uncultured Hungatella sp., assembly GCA_910577935.1. GTDB lineage: Bacteria > Bacillota > Clostridia > Lachnospirales > Lachnospiraceae > UBA3402. Next base: position 216,371 of record CAJTOT010000001.1, read on the forward strand.
GTTTCCCCACGATCTTCCCGCCGGATTCTCCCTCCCGCTCAAAGTGAAACAGGGAGTTAATAACATAATCTCCGTTTATGTATCCTTTCAGTTCCACAATATCCAGCACTCTCCGGCTTTTGTCGCTGAGACGGCCCAGATGGACCACGAGATCGATCGCCGACGCGATCTGCTGTCTTATGGCTTCAATGGGAAAGGAACAGCCTGTCAGCACCATAGTCTCCAGACGCGACAGCATATCCGCGGGGGAGTTGGCGTGGCCTGTGGAGAGGGAGCCGTCGTGGCCCGTATTCATGGCCTGGAGCATGTCCAGGGCCTCCGCCCCGCGGACCTCCCCCACCACGATTCTCTCGGGCCGCATACGCAGAGATGATTTGATCAGATCTCTTATGGTAATGGCTCCCTTTCCCTCTGTGTTGGCATTTCTGGTCTCCAGGCGGACGAGGTTTTTCACCTTCTGAATCTGCAGCTCCGCCGAGTCCTCGATGGTGATGATGCGCTCGTCGGAGGGAATAAAGTTGGACAGGGCATTTAAAAATGTAGTCTTTCCCGAGCCTGTGCCTCCGCTGACAAAAATATTGTATTTGGCCTCCACACATCTCTGCAGAAATTCTGCTGCCTCCGGCGTGATGCTCCCCCAGTCAATCAGATCCTGAAAGCTGATGACCTTCTCCGGAAATTTTCTGATCGTCACCGTGGCGCCCTCCAGGGCAATGGGGGCCAGCACGATATTGACACGGGAACCGTCCTCCAGCCTGGCGTCACAGATCGGGTTGGAACTGTCCACCGTCCGGTTGACCTTTGCCACGATCTTCTGTATCAGATCCTCCAGCTGCTTGTCGCTCTCAAAGTGTTCTTCCAATTCATACAACCGCCCTGCCCGCTCTACAAAGATATGGTTCGGACCGTTGATCATAATCTCCGTGATGGAAGGGTCATCTAAGATAGGCTGGAGAATTCCAAGTTTTTTCATGGAATTGAGGCAGTGCTTTACCACCTGAAGGCGCTGGCTTACACTGACAAATTCCCCCTGGGTAATCTGCGACAAGATCTCGTAAGCCCCATCCTTTATCATCTCATCGGTAATCTCTTTCTTTCCTTCCAGCTTTATGCTGACCTTTCTATAAACCTCTTCCAGCAAAGTCTCTGTCAGCTCCATGCCCGTCTCCCCCTAAACCATCTGAATCAGTGCGCTGCATCCTTTTGCAAAGTCTCCGTTCCCCTCCAGAACCATGGACAGGCTGACCCCTTTCGCGATGCTCTGTGAAAACGGAAAAGTCATGGCATATGTGTTGTTGTCTCTCCGGTCAGGGCAGCGGTTCTGTACATATCGGATGCGCTCCAGCCCTGCCTGTCCTTCCTTCCCCGGATCTGCGGCAAAAACACTCTGTTTCCCGTCTCCCATGCTGTCTGCCGTATAGACCATAAAAATCCGGTCGCTCATCTCCATGACTTTCTGGCTTTTTTCTGAGAAGTCAAAGGGCACGTCAATGATCAGCATCTCCACCTCCCCATGGTCCATCAGAGCCTGTATCAAGTACTCTATATCTTTGTCCGTTATATCCATGAAATCCCGCATGCTCTTAATAGGCGGCAGAACCAACACCTGATTCTGATCCTTTTTCAAGCCGGAAATCAAAATTCCTGCCAGGCTTCTTCTGTCTTTCACCGCAAATAAAAGGTCTTCCATGGCAATGTCAAACTCTGCCTGGTAGAGGCCTTGTGTATAAGGCGCCGTCTCCAGATTCATATATGCGGTGCGCCTGCTTTTCGCAGACTGGATAGCTGTCATGTAGGCGATGGTTGTCTTCCCTGAACCTCCCTGGGTGGAAGAAAATGCCGCCACCCTTCCCCCCTGAAATCCTTCGTGCCCCAGGGAATTGCCTGACATGCACAGGACGATCTTTTTTAAATCACCTACAATATCTGATCTTTGCTGATAGATATTTAAGCTCTGTATTTTTCTCTCTGTATCCGCGATGGTCTGATTGCCTATGATGATCTCAACGGGAACCTGGGCTTCAAAGTCTTTAAAAAACAACTTATCAGCCATAACCACATCCACCTCATCTTCATGGCTTCTTATGTATGACCGGGCTTTTTCCTTTTCTGTAAAAAGAGATATGATCAGTTCTGGATGCTGCTGCTTCACGTACATGCTGAAAATATCCATAAAATACACGTCCTGGCTGTATAAAACGATCTTCATCCCTGTCTCCTCTCTTTAGTCCTGTTGACAGATTCATTCTACCATCTCCATTCACTTTTTTCAAGTATTTTTATCGCTATTAGCGATAATTATAATCTTATAGTATGTTCAAATACACAAAATAAAGGCATACAATTACCTTATAATATTCCAAAAAGGAGTTTTTCATTGAGTATAGACCAACGCAGATATGAAATAGGACAGCGAATCCGAAGCTTCAGAATTTCCAATAATTTAACGCAGGCCCAGTTTGCAGAGAGCCTGGATGTGTCAACCAACTATGTCTCCGAGATGGAAAACGGCAAGAAGGGCATATCCCAGGATACTCTGTTCAAGCTCTGCGATGTATATCATCTGTCTGCAGATTTTTTACTTTTCGGAAAAGAAAATGACAGCGGTTTTGGAGAATGTACTCTGTTTGAATTGCTCTCCTCCATCCCCACTGACACGATCCCCATTGTCATCGAATATCTGCAGGCTGCTTTAAAAATACGCCGGTTAGAAGAAAAACACTAAAAAAAGACCGCCCAGCCGGAGATTCCATCTCTCCAGCCCAGCGGCCTTTTCTATTCTCCTCTCCTCCCCTACCTCCTCCCCGCCTCTCTCATCTCTCTGTCTCCTGCGCCTCTCCCCATTGCCTGCTTGATGCAGTCTCCCACTCCACCGCTTCCCCATGCGCTCCGAACACCCAGTTCCCGCCGGCGCTCTTCCAGCCCTGGGCGGGAATCAGGACGCCGTAGTCCGCTTTCTACCCCAAAAGCTCCCGGATCTCCGCCTGGCTTAAGCTGCCCAGGGACACCAGCCCCTCTGTCACCACCCGGTCCGCCAGAGCCTTCTTGGACTTCTGCAGTTTCAGGATATTCTCCTCGATGGTATCCCTGGTTATCAGCTGAAACACGGACACCTGCTTTTCCTGCCCGATGCGGTGGGCCCTGTCCGTGGCCTGGTTCTGGGCGGCCACGTTCCACCAGGGGTCATAGTGGATGACCGTATCCGCCGCCGTCAGATTCAGGCCTGTGCCGCCTGCCTTCAGGGAGATGAGAAACACCGGCACATCGTCCTTGTGGAACCCGTTGACCAGCCGGATTCTCTCTTCCTTCGGGGTCTCGCCTGTGAGCGCATGGAACTTAATGCCTTCCTTCTCAAGCCTCTCCCCGATAAGGTCCAGCATGGAGGTGAACTGGGAGAACAGGAGAATCTTGTGTCCCGCCGACGCTCCTGACCTGACCAGCTCCATGCAGGTCTCCAGCTTGGCGGAGCCGCCGCGGTAGTTCTCGTAGATCAGGCGGGGGTCACAGCACACCTGGCGGATTCTCGTGAGGGCGGACAGAATCTGGAGCCTGCTGCTGTTGTCCAGCTGCTGCTTCAGCTGCCAGGCGTTGGCCGTGTAGAGCTCCTTCTGCTCTCTCTCCATCTTCGAGTAAACCACGGTCTCCAGTTTCCCCGGCAGATCCCCCAGCACGTCTGCCTTCAGCCTTCTGAGAATAAAGGGGCCTGTCAGAAGCTGCAGCCTCTTAACCGCCTCCCTGTCCCCCTCCTTGGCGATAGGCGTCTCGTACTGTTTCTTAAATTTTCCGTAGGAAAACAAAAAGCCGGGCATGAGATAATCGAAAATACTCCACAGCTCGCTTAACCGGTTCTCCACCGGCGTTCCGGTGAGGGCGAACCTTGTCTGGGAATCCACGGATTTCACCGCCCTGGCCGTCTGGGTCGTGGGATTCTTGATGTACTGGGCCTCGTCGATGACCTGAAACCGGAACCGGCAGGATTTATAAAATTCCAAATCTCGTTTTAACAAGTCATAGGAGGTGATGACCACATCATAGCTCTCCATGTCTTTCAGCTTCTCTTCCCGCTCCCGGGAAGTTCCAGCCACAACCAGGCTTTTCAGCGCCGGGGCAAAATTTTCCAGCTCGCACTCCCAGTTGTAGATCAGGGAGGCAGGGCATATGATCAGGGATGTCTGGTGATTTCCTCTCAGCATGGCTTCGTCGTAGAGGATGGTGATAACCTGCAGCGTCTTTCCCAGGCCCATATCATCCGCCAAAATCCCGCCGAATCCCCAGAAATCCAGAGTTCTCAGCCATTTAAAGCCCGTCCTCTGGTATCCTCTCAGAACATGCTCAAAAAATCCGGGGACCTCGAAATCACTGTCGTCCACCGACTTCATCCCTCTTATGATAGAGCGGTACAGGGTATCCCTGGTAAAAAGAATGTCCTCCCGGTCCCGGCACAGGCTGTCCAGATAGAACGCCCGGTATTTGGGTATCTTCAGCTTCTGCTCACTCAGCTCCTTTTTCGACAGAACCAGGCCGTCTATCAGCTTCGCCGCCGTCATGAGCCCGTTGTCCTCAAGTTTTAGAAATTCTCCCGTCTTTAAGCGGTAGTAATCTTTTTTCAGCTTATAGGCCCGGAGAATGTCCTCCAGGTCCTGGCTTGTCATATCCCCCGCGTCGATGGTCAGCTCCAGCCACTGCCCCGCCGCCTGCACGCCCACAGACACCTTGGGCGGGGCGAGAATTGTCATGCGGGACTCATCCCGGGGAATAAATATGGTTCCCAGTTTCTCAAGCTCCCCCACCCCCTGGGACAGAAACCGGAACAGTTCCTCCTCGTCGTCCCTGATTACCAGGTCATTGGTCTCTAAATCCCTGTACTTAAAGTATCTGGTCAGCACCTGGCTGATGCGGAACTCCCCCGGCACGTCCCGGCATATGGTCCTCGGCACGTGCTCGTCTTCCATGGGGTGGAAGGCGTAATCCCCATAGCTTAATTCCGGCCGCAGAATCAGCTCTCCCGGCCGCGGGCTCTCAATGACAAATCTGGCCTTCAGCTCTGCCGGCCTCTCCAGCTCCAGCTCCAGCCCTTTTGCGTCCAGAATCCCGTAGGGCTCCAGGCACTTGAGAACCCTCTCGTAGAACAGAGGCACATCCCTCTCCCCCACGGTCACCTCGTAGGGCGCGTCATACCCCTGGGTCATCTGGTGAAAAAATATGCTTCCGTCCCTTGTCAGCTCCTCGTCGCACACGTGGAGACAGGAGCCGGACAGCACGTAGAGATGGTTTTCCCCGCCGAAAGCCACAAGTTCCCTGTCCAGAGACACCCGCAGCCCCCTTTGGCCTGCCCTTCTCACGGTGATGACGGCCTCCGGGTTCTCTCTCTCCACCCGAAGCCTGCGGCTCACGCCTTTTTGGTCCTCCCACTCCACCTCCTGCCCCACGAGCAGCCCCAGAAAGCGGTCCCTGTTTACACGGGTGATGTTCAGTTCCCTCACAGTCGGGACAGGGCTGTAAGCGCTTTTCTGAAACTGCTCATAGTGCTCCCTGTAATTTCCCACAAGCTCCAGAACCAACGTCAGAAGCTCCCTGGAATCCTGGGAAAATGCCTCTGTCCTGTGGTAGAACGCCAGATTTTTCCCGTATTCCACACGGCTTCCCTGCTCCATGGCCCTGGCAAAGGCCGTCAGGTCCCGGAGTATGTACATCCGCTCTCTTCCCAGCCTGAACTCGGCGCGGATCCCCTGCCGGCTGATAAACAGCTTGGGTTGAAATTTAACCGGCTCCTCCTGGCTTTCCTGGAGAATCCTGGCCACCGCGCCGTTGGTGTATTCCCTTATCATGGCCCTCACCTGGGACGAGGTGGACACCGGCGCCTCCGAGACCGCCGACGCCTGGCTCTGGTAGTGCTCAAACAGCGCCTTCTCATGGGGGCACATCTCTTTATATGAATTTCCCTGAGTACAAGAACAAGAGTAGCTGTTCACATAGCTACCCTTGATCTCCAGTTTTACATTATACAACTTTCCCTGGTCTTTTACCTGACCCTCTACTCCTACTTCGCCTTTCCAGAATGTTCTGGTGTGTATGCTGCCTATCTCCAACGTCTTCCCCCTTCGGCGTACTCCCGCGCTCCCCCTTCTACATCCGCTCCGGAGCCTCAAAGCCCAGTACATCAATGCAGGTCTCCAGCACACCCTTGGCCAGGGTGATCAGACTGATGCGGCTGGCCTGGCGGGCCTTGTCCTCTTCCTTTAAAATGCTGGCGCTGTTATAAAACTTGTTGAACACGTCGGACAGCTCATAGATAAACTGGCAGAGCTTGTGGGGAGCCGTCTCCTCGAAGCTGTTCTCCATCACTTCATTGTACTTTGCCAGCTGAAGCATGAGATTCTTCTCCTCCGGTGATGCCGCCCCGAGAATCCCGGCGCCCTCCGGCAGAACCCCTCCGCTCTCCTGGAATTTTGCCAAAATAGACTTGATCCGCACGATGGTGTACAGAATATAAGGCCCCGTGTTGCCCTCGAAGGAGGTAAACCGGTCCGTATCGAAAATATAATCTTTGGAAGCCTGGTTGGACAGATCCCCATACTTAAGCGCCGCCAGGCCGATGATCCGCGCCGTCTCCCTCGCCTCCTCCGGGGACACGGTCCGATTCTCCATGATCCGGTCATAGACAGCATCGTTGATCTCCTTCACCAGGTTTTCCAGACGCATGACTCCGCCTTCCCTTGTCTTAAAGGGCTTTCCGTCTTTTCCGTTCATGGTTCCGAACATCAGATGAATCATAGGCGTGTCCGCCTTCACATATCCCGCCTTTTTCGCCACCCGGAACACCTGGATAAAGTGCAGCTCCTGGCGCTTGTCCGTGATGTAAATATACCTGGAAGGGGAAAAATCCTTCTCCCTCTCGATAATGGTCCCCAGGTCCGAGGTGGCGTACAGAGCGGCGCCGTCGGACTTCCTGATGATGCAGGGGGGAAGCTCCTTGGAGTCTGCGTCCTCTGCGATGTCCACCACAAGGGCGCCCTGGCTCTCGCGGGCCAGCCCTCTCTTCTCCAGGTCTTCTATCACTCCCGGAATATAGGGCTGGGCATCGCTCTCCCCCTTCCACAAGTCAAAGGTGACCCCCAGGCTGCCGTAATTCTTCTTCAAATCCGGCAGGGACACGTTCATGATATGGCGCCAGACGGCACGATAAGGCTCATACCCGCTCTGGAGGCGGAAGGTGGCCTCCTGGGCCCTCGCCTTAAACGCCTCGTCCTCCTTGGACTTGGCGCTGGCCGCCGGGTAGATCTCCTCCAGCTCGCCGATGGTGAAAGGCGCCTGGTCCGGGTACTCGCCGGAGTAATTCTCGTCAAAGTACGCCAGGTCCGGCTGCCGGTCCCGCAGCTCCTCGATAATCAGGCCCATCTGCAGGCCCCAGTCCCCCAGGTGCACGTCCCCCACCATGTTGTATCCCAGAAAGCGTCCCAGCCTTTTCATGCTCTCCCCGATGATGGCGGAGCGCAGATGGCCCACATGGAGAGGCTTTGCCACATTGGCTCCGCCGTAGTCCACGATGACGGTCTCCTTATTCCCGCTCTCCTCCAGGCCGAACTTCGGCTCCCTCTCCATGGTATTCATGTAGTCCGCCACGTAATCCTCGCTGAGGCGGATATTGATAAACCCCGGCATCACCGCGGACACCCGGGAAAACATAGGGTTCCCCTCAAGTTTTCCCACCACGTCCCCTGCGATGTCTATAGGTTTCTTTTTATATGTTTTCGCCGCCGCCATGGCTCCGTTGCACTGGTATTCGCACAGATCCGGGCGGTTAGACAGCGTGACTCTCGCAAAACTCTCCTCGTAGCCGCAGGCTGTAAATGCCGGTTTTATCGCTTCTGCGATGCAGTCAAGAATTTTCTTCACGTTCATGCCTCCTTCTTTGCGGGTCCCAAGGTCCTGGTTCGACATGCAGGCATGTCATACGTGGCCTTTTGACCCTGGTATCATCAAATTATACTAGATTCCAGGGTGGAAGTCAACAACTCCTGACGCGAAAGCCGCCCCGGCAGCTGGTGCCGGGGCGGCTTTTGACCGTCACTTTTCATGTGATTATTCTCTTGCTATGTCTCTCTTACCAGGTCTTCTCCAAAGTCATGTTGTAGTCCACGGCATAAGGATTGTCGTCCCTGCTCTTTAAGTCTTCGTAGATGGCCTGGCGCTCCTCGCTGCTCTCCTCGGCCCAGTACTCATAGCCCCGCATGTAGCTGGCTACCAGGTCATCCCAGGAGGTAAACAGCGGCTGCATTATCTGGGCGATCTCCAGGGACTTGTCGAGAGCCTCTGTCTCCGTGTAGTAGCCTGCCAGATAGTAGAAACTCAGCAGGTTCATGGCGCGGCAGTAATCCCAGCCCGCGATGGCATTCTCGCCGAATTCCTCATACATGGCAAATGTATCCGCGTACGCCTGAGCCTCTTCCTCGGTCACATCAAAGTTCTCCAGAAGCCACGCCTGCCGCTCTTCGGCTGCCACGTCTCCCAGCCCCTCCTCGGCAAGATACTTGCCATCATCTGCGAACCCTGTTCTGTGTCCCTCGGTCAGTATCCATTCCAGGGTCTCGTCCGCGGAGGCGCGGTCGGTGACATCCCACCACTCTTCCAGTGACTGCTGCTCCAGAGCCGCCGTAGAGTCGTTGGCCGGAAGTCCTGCGAAGCGGTTGTAATCCCAGCCGTTGACAGCAGTGAGAACCGCATAGGAAGCGTTGAACCAGCGGACCGTGTCGGTAATCTCCACGGTAGTGTTGTCTTCCATCTCAATGGGACTCTCCACGAAAGTAGCGCAGGATGCCTTCATGGAACTGATCTCGTCGTCGCCCACCTTCTCCGCCACGTACATCAGGGCGTAGAAAGCGTAATCTGTCTCACCGTATATAAGGTAGGCTTCCATGGTCTCTCCGTCGGATTCCAGAGTGCAGGTGCTGGCCTCCACGTTGGTCATGCCGGGGATTGAAGGAACCTCCGCCTCCGCGCTGTCCTGAATCCCATAGCTTTCATTTACCAGCATCTTGGCGTCCTCCATGCCGGTGATCGGCATAATCGTTCCGCCCTTGGGGAACTGCATCACCAGCACTGCCTCGTTCCCGTCCCTGCTCTGAACTCCCAGCCAGAAATCCACGCCCAGGTCCTCAGAAGACCAGTCTTCCTCAAGACTGATGGTAACGGAACCGTCGGCCGTGGAGAATTCCTTCATCTTAACGTCAGATGCCTTGTCAGAAGCATCTGCTTTGGCGGAGCTCTCGCTGTCTTTGGACGCCGCCGCCGTCGTTGAACCGCTGTCCTCTCCGGCCGCAGGCTTGCTCCCGCCGCCGCATCCCTGCAGCACAGAAGCCGTCAGCATAGCTGCTATTCCGGCACACGCCAACACCTTTTTGTACTTTGTTGCATACATTACTCGTTCTCTCCTTTTTTCTCTTTTATATTCCAAACCGATCCCCTTTATCGGCAAATTGGAATCATAAAGTTCTTCCCTCCGGCCCCGGAGGGCAAAAAATCAGACGGCTTCCTGCAAAAACCGTACTCTGAAAATTATATCACGGCTGAATGAAAAAGTCCATATCTTGGTTCACAAAAAGTTCACAGAAAGTTTGCAAATCGTAACAGTTCAGATAGGTCTGCGCGTTCACCGCGCTGACCGTACGAAAACGTAATGGTCGCGGGCATACGGCCCATCGCGCAGCGATTCTAAATGGCCGATGCAGTAACAGTTCAAGGGGTATCTGAACTGTTACTGCAAATCATTTTTGCAAGCTGCGGTTTGCAGGGCGGGGAATCCGGCAAACATGCAAAAAGGCATAAAGACTTTATTGATCCTATAAAGACTTTACACCTGATTGGCATATCTTATCTGAATGTCATTATACCCTGGACAGATACTCTCCCGTGCGGGTATCGATCTTGATCTTGTCCCCCTGGTCTACGAACAGAGGCACATACACCGTCGCCCCCGTCTCCACCACTGCCGGCTTGGTGGCGCCTGTGGCCGTGTCTCCCTTGAAGCCCGGCTCCGTGTCGGTGATCTCCAGCTCTACAAATAAAGGCGGCTCCACGGAGAACACCTTGCCGTTGTAGGAACAGACCTTGCACAGCTCGTTCTCTTTTACAAATTTAAGGGCGTCCCCGATAGTCTCCTTGCTCAGGGCCACCTGCTCGTAAGTGTTGGTATCCATAAAGTTGAACAGATCACCGTCTGCATACAGGTACTGCATGTCCACCCTGTCGATTCTCGCAGCAGGGAACTTCTCTGTAGGGCGGAAAGTCTTCTCCACCACGCCGCCGCTGATCACGTTCTTGATCTTCGTCCTCACAAAAGCAGCGCCCTTGCCTGGCTTTACATGCTGAAACTCCATGATCTGATACACGTTTCCGTCAATCTCTAAGGTCACGCCGTTTCTAAAATCTCCCGCTGATATCATAAATGATATTCCTCCTTGAAATTCTTATAATTCTCTTGCTTCTCACTAATCTACTATATTCTATACTAAATGCCCTATATTTTCAACCGTTTTTTACAACAAGTTACAGTTCGCCGGCGCTTGTGTGTCACTGCCCACGCCATGACTCATCACGCCGCTGGTCAGTCATGAGCCAGTACCGTTGCGGAGCCAAGGCATATGCCCCGGGGCCGGTCATGCCTGGCTGCACAATAACACAATCTCATCCGAGATATCCTCCGGGGAGCGGCCGTCGGTGTCCACCGTCATGTGGGCCGTGCTCTCGTAGACCGGCCCGCGGAAGGCCATGAGGCTCTCCACCCTCTCCCTCACGTCCCCTCCCCGGAGAAGAGGCCGGGTGGTGTCGCCTTTCAGCCGGTCTAAAACAGTGCCGGGGCGCGCCTTTAAGTAGATCACCTTTCCCGCCCGGCGCAGAAGCTCCCTGTTCTCCTCCCGCAGAGGCAGCCCGCCCCCCACGGACAGCACCCAGTCTCCAGCCCTGTCCAGAAGGGATTTTACGGTCTCCGTCTCCAGCCTGCGGAATTCTTCTTCCCCGAAATCTTTAAAAATCCGGCTCACCGTCATGCCGGCCTGTTCTTCGATGAGGCAGTCCGTGTCCAGCAGAGGATATCCTGTCTTCCCTGAAAGACACCTTCCCACCGTGGTCTTCCCCGCTCCCATGAAGCCGATTAAAATAAAACCAGTTCCCATCGCCTACTTTTCCAGTTCCTTTCTCATCATCTCTCTTGCCTGGCTGACCACCGCCTCCGGCACCTTCCGCCCCGGGTTCCACAGCTCAAAGGCCTCGATTCCCTGGTAGAGCAGCATGTCCAGGCCGTTGACCGCCCGGCCGCCAGCCTCCTCCACGAGAGACATAAATCTGGTTTTCGCCGGGGTGTAGATGATCTCCATGGCCCATGGGATATTCCGGTAAAATCCCCTGTCCTCCACAGGGGCATGGCCGGTATCCGGGTCCATGCCCACGCTGGTGGTCTGTACCGCCAGATAAGGCCTGTCCGGAACCTTCCCGTAGTCGGCAAGAGCCATGGCTGTCATAAAAGCCCTTCCGAACCGCCGGTTCATCTCCTCCGACAGCTTCCCTGCCCGTTTTGGATTTCTGTTCAGAACAATCACCGAGGCCGCCCCCTGGCTGCCCAGGAGAAATGCCGCCGCTTTTGCCGCGCCTCCGGCCCCTATAAGCAGGCAGTCCCTGCCTTCAATCTCCATGCCCGCCTCTGTCATGGTCCGCAGAAGCCCCGGGGCATCTGTGTTATAGCCCTTGTAGCCTCCCTCCACCCTCACCAGGGTGTTCACGGCCCCTATGGCCTCCGCCGCCTCATCCAGCTCCTTTAGATAGGGGATCACCCTCTGCTTGTGGGGCACCGTGACGTTCATGCCCGCCAGATTCAGGACATAGGCGCCCCTCACCGCCTCCCCCACGGACTGTTCCAAAACCTTAAAAGGCACATAGGCAAAATCGATGCCCATCTGCCCGGCGTAAAAATTGTGCATCATGGGGGACAGGGAATGTTCCACCGGATACGCCATGATCCCACATACCTTTGCTTTTCCGCTTATCATCATATGGTCCCTTCTTTTTTGTTCTCTTTTCGGGCCCTGTTTTTTGACCGCTTATAAAAATAGAGCACTGCCCGCTCCGGATAACGCTTCAGGACGATCTGAATCTCCTCCTTGGGGTGAATGGGTTTCACCAGATAACTGCATATCCCTGCCCGGTTGGCCCCGTACACGTCGGTAAACAGCTGGTCCCCCACAAATATGGTGGTCTCCCGGTCAGTGCCCATCAGTTCCATGGCCTTTAAGTAGCCTTTCACCGACGGCTTGCCCCCTTTATAAATATACTTCGACCCCACGCACCCGGCAAAGGAGGCGACCCTGGGCTCCTTGTTGTTGGAGAGAAGGCAGGTCTCCATGCCCATGCGGTGAAATTCCCCGAACAGCTTTTTTGCCCTGTCGTCGGCAGGCTGGTCGTGGGGAACCAGGGTGTTATCCACATCAAAGATAACCCCCCGGATGCCTTTCTCATAAAGCTGCCTGTAGGGAATCACATAGGCAGAGCTGACATAATAATCTGGATAAAATGGTTCTAACATACAGTGTTCCTACTTCTTCAATAGTTTGCTCAGTTCTTCCATAAAAGTGTTCACGTCCTTAAACTCCCGGTACACCGACGCGAACCTCACATAGGCCACCTCGTCAAGGTCTTTTAAGCTCTCCATCACCAGCTCCCCTATGACTGACGTGGCCACCTCCTTCTCCTCCATATTGAATATCCGGTTCTCGATGTCATCGATCATGGAATCAATCTCCTGGGTGGAGACCGGCCTTTTATGGCAGGAGCGTATCACCCCGGACTCGATCTTGGAGCGGTCGTAGGTCTCTCTGGAATTGTCTTTCTTGATCACCATGAGAGGCATGGTCTCCAGCTTCTCATAAGTGGTAAAACGCTTTCCGCACCGCTCGCACTGCCGCCGCCGGCGTATGGAACAGTTGTCGTCCGCCGGCCTGGAATCGATAACTTTGGTATCATCTTCATTGCAGTAAGGACACTTCATGGAATCTACCCCTTCTCTGTCGTCGAGTTTATTTGTCACTTTTTATTCTACCCTACCATCCATAAATTCGCAAGTAACAATTTCATATCTTGCATGGACCTTCCACGTCGTTTTTCTTCACGTCTACCAAAATGATGTCGTCGCCTACCTGGCAGATATCGGAAAAGGGAATCACAAACTCTTTTTCCCTCCCCAGAAAGCCGCAGAAGCTCCCCGGCCCCGGCACGATGATCGCCACCATGCAGCCGTTCTTCATGTCAAAGTCCACATCTCCCACAAACCCCAGCCTCTTACAGTCCTTTGCGTTGATCACTTCTTTTTGTTTTAATTCAGAAATCCGCATAGATTCCACCTTCTGACTCTTTGGTGTAATCTATGCGGATTTTTTCATGTCCTATTCTTGATATTCGTCTTCTCTCCCATCCGGATCGTCTTCTGCATCCAGACAGTCTCCCGATGCCCCGCAGTCTCTTCCACCCAGGTAAAAGAAGACCATGGTACACATGAAGTAAGGCGTCAGCCATATAAGGGCGGCTCCCAGTGTCAGGCAGGTCACCGGAATCCACACTGCGAAACTGAGAAAGATGGCCAGAAGCCTTCCTCTGTTTCCCCTCATCATCTCCCTGCTCTCCTCCAGTGCCGAGAGGAGAGGCTTCTCCGGGTCCTCGGCCAGAATCATATAAAACTGCCCGTAGGTCAGCCCCGCCCATATCCCCGCCGCCAGAAGCAGCAGCCCGTATCCGGGCAGATACAGCCGGGCAAACTGCCAGTCCCCGGATATGGCTGCCGCCGCCGTCAGGACCACCTGGGGAGTTGCCAGAACGGCGGCAAGTATGAGAAAGAGCAGGCTGATTCCGAAAAATTTCCCCGGATGGCTGTGAAATCCCCAGAACATGTCCCACACTCCCGCCTGCCTTCCCCGGCAGATATTCAGATACAGCCGAAGGATTCCGGGAACCAGCAGCAATTCAAAGATGAGAAATACCAGGGCCAGAATTCCCATGACAGCCAGCATAGACAAGAAACCCGTCCTCACATCTTCCATGGAGGCCGCCAGGATGCCGGAAAACAGCATGCATATCTTCCACATGCACAAAAACACCAGATCCATAAGCAGCCATATGGCGAAGACCCCCACCGCGATGGAATACTTTCCTGTCATCACCCTCCTGGCCTTCAGTTTTAAATTTTTTCTGCTCTCCCTCATATTCCCTCCTGTCAAAAGACCAGCCGGACCCACAGCCGCAGGAAAACCGCGCCCAGAAGAATTCCCGTGATTCCGGCAAACAGCCCTGTCTTTCCCTGCCTGTTCAGCTTCTCGTCCACCCTGGACAGGGCGGCAAAGGTCACCGCCAGACCTCCGAAGAAGAATCCGGACAGGACGCAGCACGCCGTGACGACGGACAAGCTTCCTGTCACCATAGCCGCCAGGCCCATGGCATTTTCCCGGCTCTCCTCCCTGCGGTCCATCAATAGCTCCTGATATGAAGGGTCCTGATACATATGCTTTCTCTCTCCTTGTTGTTTTCTTGCGGTCTGTCAGGATGAGGGATGCCCAGATTCCGCCTGCGCTCCCTTCCGGCAGAGGACAACTACTTCATGGGATAGGGGCCCCTAGTACAGCGGAACCACGGCTCCGTCGTAGGTGGACTCGATAAAGGCCTTCACCTCGTCGCTCTGGAGAGCCTCCACCAGAGCCTTGACGGCCTCGTCGTTCTCCTGGCCTTCCCGGACGGCGATGACATTGCCGTAGGTAGCCGCGGCGATGGACTGGGAATCCTCCACCGCCAGAGCGTCTGACACCTTGAACCCCGCCTCGATGGCATAGTTGCCGTTGATAACCGCTATGTCCACATCCTCGATGGTTCTGGGAATCTGGGCGGCTTCCACCTCGTACAGCTTGATATTCTTGGGATTCTCCACGATATCATTCTTGGTGGCGGTCAGGTCAGCGCCCTCTTTCAGCTTGATCAGCCCCTGAGCCTCCAGAAGCAGAAGGGCCCTGGCCTCGTTGGTGGTATCGTTGGGAACCGCCACGGTGGCTCCGTCCGGCAGTTCCTCTAAAGAGCCGGTCTTTCCCGCGTAGATGCCAAACGGCTCATAATGTATGGCAGCCGCCGGCGCCAGGCTGGTCCCGTTCTCTTCATTAAATGACTCCAGATAGGGAAGATGCTGGAAATAGTTGGCATCCAGGTCACCGGACTCCAGCGCCAGGTTCGGCTGAATGTAATCCACATACTCCTTGACATCCAGCTCATATCCTTTCTCCGCCAGGACACCGGCCGCCGCCTTGAGAATCTCCCCATGGGGAGCGGGGCTTGCGCCGACCACGATCTTCTTAAGCTCTCCGTCAGTCTTGGGAGCCTCGGCCTCGGTCTCAGCCTCAGCCGCTGTCTCCCCGCTGTCTCCCGCTGCCGTCGTCTCCGCGCCGGCAGCCGCCGTTGTAGTCTCTCCTGCTTTGTTACCCGAGCAGCCTGCCAGACTTCCTGCCAGCAGCATTGCCGCGATCACACATAATGTCTTTCTCATAATCTTCTCTCCTCTCAGATTTTCAGGCCGGGGCCTGAATATATAGCTGATGCCTGCGGATTGTTCCGCGCTTCGCGCTCCCGCTTCTCCGCTTCGGCCGGCGCTGAACAAACGTCCACCGGGCCTTTTGACTCCGGCATCATAATATTATAAAAACGCTGGCGGCGCGCAGATGCCTAGGATATCCTAACGCTCGCCTGACGCTCTCATAATCTTGGAAAATATGTCAGCGTATTCTCTTGTCGCCTTTTCGGGACATTTTCATTCCCGCTTCCTGGATAATCTGGACCATCACCACCAGGAGCACTACGGATATCCACATGAGGCCGGCTTCATACCGGTAATATCCGTAGTTGATGGCGATGGCTCCCACGCCGCCGCCGCCTACAAACCCGGCCATAGCGGAGTAGCTGAGGATGGTCGTCACCGCCAGGGCTCCGCCTACCAGAAGGGAGGGCCTGCACTCGGGAAGAAGAACCTTCCATATAATCTGCCAGTCGGAAGCCCCCATGGACTTGGCCGCCTCGATGACTCCGCCGTCGATCTCCCGCAGGGAAGACTCCACCACACGGGCCACATAGGGCCCTGCCGCGATGGTCAGGGGAATCACCATGGCCGGTGAGCCGATTCTCGTCCCGATGACTATCTTGGACAGAGGCAGCACAATAAACAAAAGGATCAGAAAGGGCACAGACCGGAGAAGGTTGATCACCGTCCCCAGGGTCTTCTGAAGCCAGGGGACCGGATGGATGCCGTCGGAATCCGTGACCACCAGGACAATCCCAAGGGGAAGCCCTATTACATAGGCAAACAGGGAGGACAGAAACACCATGTAAAAGGTCTCCCAGATGCCTGTTTTCAGCATCGCTATGGTAGAAGGGTCAAATGTCATGTTCTCTTACCTCCTCATATGGAATATTCACCGTATCCAGGTAGTGAAGGGCCCTGGCGGCCTCCGTCTCGTCCTCGGGGAGCTGGATAATCATCTGCCCCATGGCGGTTCCTCCCACATCCCTGGTCTGGGCGTACATGATGTTCACCGGAACCTTGCAGGCCAGCACCAGGTTGGAGATCACCGGCTCCGTGGACTCTCGCCCGTCAAAAATAATCCGTATCTGCCTGGAACCGCCGAAGGTCGCCTGTTTTACCGCGTCCCCCAGTATCAGCTGGCGGCCGATTCGGGACTTGGGCTCTGAAAATATCTCGGACACCTTTCCCGCTTCCGCTATCTGGCTCTGGTCGATGATGGCCACCCGGTCGCAGATAGCCTCGATCACCGCCATCTCGTGGGTGATCACGATGACCGTCACCCCCATGGTCCGGTTGATCTCTTTTAGCAGCTCCAGGATAGACTTGGTTGTGTTGGGGTCCAGGGCGCTGGTGGCCTCGTCGCACAGAATCACCTTGGGGTTGGTTGCCAGAGCCCTGGCGATGGCGACACGCTGCTTCTGCCCTCCTGACAGCTGGGCCGGATAGGCTCCCGCCCGGTCTTTAAGCCCCACCGTCTCAAGCAGTTCCAGAGCCCTGGCCTTGGCGCCGGCTTTCGGCGTTCCCACCAGCTCCAGCGGAAAACACACGTTGCGGAGCACATTTCTCTGGGCAAGCAGATTGAACTGCTGGAAAATCATCCCCATGGACTGCCTGGCCTTCCTGAGCTGGGCCGGGCTCATCTCCCCCAGCCGCCTGCCCTCGAAAACCACGTCTCCCTCTGTGGGAACCTCCAGGTAATTGATGCACCGCACCAAGGTGCTTTTTCCCGCCCCGCTGAGGCCGATGATGCCGAATATCTCCCCCTGGCAGATCTCCAGGTTGATATCGTTTAAAGCCCGCACCTTTCCCTCTGATGTCTGAAACTCTTTTCCCAGATGGTCGATCTGGATAATAGGCTGCTCCATAAGCTCCTCCATTCTCAGCAATTGTACGCAGACACGCAAAAAGCCGCAGATCCTATACAGACCGGCGGCTTCATCTCGTCAATACAGATATACCCGTGCCCTCTGGCACCTCTTCTGTAAGCACTGTCCCTACAAGACCTTCAAATTCCACTAGATTGTACGCACATGAACATAGGGCACATGACCATGCCCTTCGCCATATACATATTCATCATCATGGACTTTGAATTGTACATTGCAGTTCCTCCAAACTCAGGTTTTGTTACTTCTGCGATTACTTCTATGTGTGGTATTCTACTCCAAGGTCACTTTCTTGTCAAGCATTTTGTGATTAAGTTTATAATCTTCCGTTTAAGCGCACAGATCCACGATCACCTGGGCAAATATCTTCGCGCTGACCAGAAGGTCCTCCAGCGCCGCGAACTCATCGGCACCGTGCATGCGGTTGTCCGTCCCCGGCATGGCGGCGCCGAAGGCGACTCCGTTCTTCAGCTCGTGGACATAGGTTCCCCCTCCGGTGTAGAGACATTCTCCCTCTCTTCCCGTGTACGCCTCGTACTCTTTTAAAAGCGTGCGGACAAACAGGCTGTCTCCGTCTACATGGTGGGGCGGCCTCATGGTGTCGTTGTGAAGGGTGAGGCCGATCCCGGCCATGCGCTCCTTCACCACCCGGAGCACATTCTCCTCTGTGGCGCAGATAGGGCAGCGGCTGTCGAATCTTCCGTCCAGGCTGTCTTCTGTCACCTTCAGCATGCTGAAGGCCAGGGTCAGATTTCCCGATATGTGGTCTTCCATGGCGATGCCCATGGCTTTTCCGTACAAATCGCCGTGGGGAATCAGCTTCAAGAGGCCCTTCAGGCATTCTGTCTGGGGGCAGTCCTCCAGGGGCAGGCGGGTGATGTAGACAAGAAGGCCGGTGAGCGCGTTGTTGCCGCCTTCCGGGTGGGCCGCGTGGGCGTTATCTCCCTGTGCCGTGATTTTGGTCAGGGCCCCTTCACAGCTGAAGGAGAAGGTGATGCCTGTCTCTTTTTCCGCCTCCCTGGCAGTCTGTTCCAGAATCTCCCGGCTCACGCCTTCCACCGCGGCAAATGCCTTGCCGGGCACCACGTTGACCTTGATTCCCGCGTCCAGGGACACCAGCCGGGCGCTCCCCCGGGACTTGGAAAAACTGCCGGTAAAATGGGCGGCAAGACCGCCTTTCTCCACATTGATCACGGGAAATTCCGCATCCGGGGAGAAGGTCATGGGAGCCTCCTGTTCCATTTTATAATAATGCTCGATGTCGGAACTTCCGCACTCCTCGTCGGTTCCCAAAATCAACCGCACATTTTTCTTCAAAGGTATTCCCAGCTCCTTCACCGCTCTCATGGCGTAGAGGGCAGCCACTGCCGGCCCCTTATCGTCGGCGGTTCCGCGTCCAAACAGGCAACCGTCCTTCAGCACAGGCTCAAAGGGGGCCGTCACCTGCCATCCCTCTCCCGCCGGAACCACATCCAGATGGGCGAGGATGTCAAGCTGTTTTTCCCTGTCATTGAGATCCGCCGTGCCTACATAGTTGTCATAGCTGCGGACGGCAAAGCCGTACCTCTTTGCCATCTCCAGAGCCGCGGCCAGGGCTGCGGCCGCTCCAGGGCCGTAGGGCATCCCTTCCTCTGCCGGCATCTTCTCGCTGTTAATGCGGCACAGGGCAAAAATGTCCTCCACCATCTCCCGGCTGTGGCTGTCAATAAATTCCTCTATCTGTTTTCTGTACATGTGATTCCCGTCTCCTTCTTCTTTCCTTCTTCTTTCCCTGTCCCGGCTGTCAGGCGGATACAGGGCTACTTTGACATCTCCGCCAGAGTCTGGTTCACCGCTTTTCCGTCGGCCTTCCCCTTTACCCTGGGCATGAGGACTTTCATGATCTTTCCTTTGTCCGCGGGAGTGGGCTTTTCGATTCCCAGTTCGCCGAGAACGGACTGAATCACCTCTTTAATCTGCTCCACGGACATGTCCTCGGGGGCAAACTCCTTGTACACGCTGATCCGCAGGGCTGCCTCCTCCTTGATGTCGGTTCTGTCCGCCGGGGCGGAGTCGTAGGTCTCCTGGCACTGCTTGATCTCCTTCTTTACCACAGCGTTCTCCTCATCCTCTGTCAGGGGGGAACGCTTGTCGATCTCGGCGTTCTTCAGCACACTGAGCAGCATGGACAGAGCGTCCTTTCGCTCCTTGTTCTTCTCCTTCATAGCCTGCACCATTGCGGCTCTCACTACATCAATCTTACTCATTAGGTTTTTGCCTCCTGTCATATATTTGCTTTTCTTCCCCCAGTGAACAAGCCCCCTGCCGGGGGATTCTTTCCCTTTTCTTCCCTCCGCTCCCCCATGCCCGTCTGCCGGACCCGGCGGTTCATCAGATACAGGGCCGCCTGCGCAGCTCCTAGCTGCGCCCGAATTCGCTCATTTTTAAGTCGGGGTTGCGGTCCTGGACCATTCCGATGCTCCAGCTGTTTACGAAGAGCAGAAGGGGGTTGTCTTTTAAGTCTTTGATTCGTTTCATGTCTGAGGTTCCCTGGATTTTGGATACGTCGACCTCGTCCTTGTTTTCTACCCACCTGATGTATTCATAGGGCAGCTTCTCCAGCTTGACTTCTACGTTGTACTCATTTTCCAGGCGGTAGGTGAGGACTTCGAACTGCAGTTCCCCCACTACGCCCACGATGATCTCTTCCATGCCTGTGTTGAATTCCTGGAAGATCTGGATGGCGCCCTCCTGGGCAATCTGGTTTACGCCTTTGATAAACTGTTTCCGCTTCATGGTGTCCACCTGGCGGACTCTGGCGAAATGCTCCGGGGCGAAGGTAGGGATTCCCTCGTACTGGAACCTCTGGCTGGAGGAACACAGGGTATCCCCGATGGAAAATATGCCTGGGTCGAAAACCCCTATGATATCCCCCGCGAAGGCTTCGTCCACGATCTTCCGGTCCTGGGCCATGAGCTGCTGGGGCTGGGAGAGGCGCATCTTTTTTCCGCCCTGGACGTGGTTGACTTCCATCCCCGCCTCAAATTTGCCGGAGACGATGCGCATAAAGGCGATTCTGTCCCTGTGGGCCTTGTTCATGTTTGCCTGGATCTTGAACACGAAGGCGGAAAAGTCCTCCTTAAATGGGTCCACTTCCCCTGTGGTGGTCTTTCTCGCAAGAGGGGAGGTGGTCATCTGAAGAAAATGCTGCAAAAATGTCTCCACGCCGAAGTTGGTCAGCGCCGAGCCGAAAAACACAGGCGACAGGTCTCCGCGCCTCACTCTCTCAATGTCAAATTCGTCCGCCGCGCCGTCCAGGAGCTCGATCTCCTCCAGAAGCTGGGCGTGGTTGGCCTCTCCGATGACGGCGTCCACGTCGGCTCCCTCTACGTCAAACGTCCGGGAAGCCACCTCCTTCTGTCCTCCCATGGCGGCGGTGAAGGTGGTAATCTGCCGCTTCTCCCTGTCGTAGACGCCTTTGAAGTTCTTCCCGCAGCCGATGGGCCAGTTGACGGGACAGGTCCTGATTCCCAGCACATTTTCAATGTCGTCCATCAGCTCAAACGGATCTCTCGCCTCCCGGTCCATCTTGTTGATAAATGTAAAAATAGGGATTCCCCGCATGACGCAGACCTTGAACAGCTTGATGGTCTGGGCTTCCACGCCCTTGGAGCCGTCGATGACCATGACTGCGCTGTCCGCCGCCATGAGAGTCCGGTAGGTATCCTCCGAGAAATCCTGGTGGCCGGGGGTGTCCAGGATATTGATACAGTAATTGTCATATTCAAACTGCATAACCGACGATGTTACGGAGATTCCCCTCTCTTTCTCTATCTCCATCCAGTCAGACACCGCGTGCTTGGCGGCTTTCCTCCCTTTTACCGTTCCCGCCAGGTTGATAGCCCCCCCGTATAGAAGAAACTTCTCCGTCAGAGTAGTCTTGCCGGCATCAGGGTGAGATATGATGGCAAATGTTCTTCGCTTTTTGATTTCCTCTGCTATGGTTGACAAAATAATTCCTCCGATTCGTTTAAATGCCTAATCATTGTAGTATCAATCAGGCTTTGCGTCAAGGTTTTCCTGGAAATAATGACTGATTTTACTAGCGGCGGACCTGCTTTTATTCGATAACCACAGAGGATTCGCATTGGGATAACGAAGAGGTGCAGTTTAATTGTATCCGTAATCCATCTTCAAATTTTCTGCCTCTATCTAAAAAAATGCGTTTTCTTAAAATGCCATCAGTGCTGTCTACAATATCACTTTTCAACCGCCTGAGCATAAAAAATCTTCGTCAGAATCTTATCCGCCACCTCTTCCTTGCTCATCTTCCCCAGCTGAATCTCCTCATCCCCGGTGATCAGCGTCACCACATTGGTATCCGCGCCGAACCCTGCCCCTTCCACTTTCAGGCTGTTGGCAACCACCATATCCAGATTCTTTTTGAAGAGCTTTGTCCGGGAATTTTCCACCAGGTTCTGGGTCTCCATGGAGAACCCGCACAGAAACTGGCCCTCCCTCTTATGCTGTCCCAGGTACGCCAGGATGTCGTCGGTGCGCTCCATGGCAAGGACAAACTCCCCATCCTTTTTCTTCATCTTCTCCTGGGACACCTGAGCCGGGCGGTAGTCTGCCACCGCCGCCGCCTTGATGACGGCGTCCTGCTCCCAGCTTATGGAGGTAACCGCCTTGAACATCTCCCTGGCACTCTCCACCGGCAGCACCTTCACAAACCTGGGCTTCTCGATCTGCGTGGGGCCGGTCACCAGGGTCACCTCCGCCCCCCGGCAGGCCGCCACCTTCGCCACGGCGTAACCCATCTTGCCTGTGGAGCGGTTGGTCAGATACCGCACCGGGTCCAGGGCCTCCCTGGTAGGCCCGGCGGTGACCAGAATCTTCTTTCCCGCAAGGTCTTTTCCATAGCCGATCTCATGGATAATATAATCCAGCAGCACCGAGGGCTCCGGCATCTTCCCCGCCCCCGTGTCGCCGCATGCCAGATACCCCACGGCAGGGTCGATCACATGCATCCCGTAGCCCCGGCACCGCTTCAGATTGTCCTGGGTCACGGGATTCTCATACATCTGGGTGTTCATGGCAGGAGAGATGTACTTGGGGCACCTGCAGGCCAGGAAGGTGGTGGTCAGCATGTCGTCCGCCAGCCCGCAGGCCGCCTTGGCGATGACGTTGGCAGTGGCCGGGGCCAGCATGAAAATATCCGCCTTCTTCGCCAGCGCCACATGCTCCACGCTGAATTCAAAATTCCTGTCAAAGGTATCTACCAGACATTTATTCCCTGTGAGACTCTCAAACGTCACCGGCGTGATAAACTCCGTGGCGTTTTTTGTCATAATCACCTGTACATCTGCGTGAAGCTTCTTCAGACTGCTGGCCAGGTACGCGATCTTATATGCCGCGATGCTGCCGCTGACTCCAAGCACTACCGTCTTTCCACTTAACATAACCGTTCCCTCCGCTGCCTTGTATTTTTCACTAAAGTATGCTAATCTTTTTATGCTGATCTTTTGCTCAGTATACCATGATTCCTCAGTGATACACAACCCTTTATTCGGAGGGCTGCTGTCCGCGGCCTTTCCGGCGCTGCTGTTCACAGGTGCCCTGTGAACCCAGCGCCGCAGTAACCTGAAAGGAGACTTATATGATTTTAGCCATTGATATGGGAAACACCAACATCGTCATCGGCGCCATCGACAACGAAAAAACCTACTTTGTGGAACGAGTCACCACCAACCACGGCAAGACTGATTTAGAGTATGCCGTCAATATCAAGAGCATTCTGGAGATTCACGATATCCCCCTGTCCCTGATCGACGGCGCCATCGTCTCCTCCGTGGTTCCTCCTCTGAACGCCACCATCCTCTCCTCGGTGAAGAAAATATTCGGTTTTAAGCCTCTGCTGGTGGGCTCCGGCATGAGGACGGGGCTGAACATCCTGATGGACAACCCAAAAACCGTGGGAAGCGACATGATCGTGGACGCGGTGGCGGCCATCCGGGACTATCCCTGCCCCATTATCATCATCGACATGGGCACGGCCACCACCATGAGCGTGGTGGACTCCTCCGGCAATTACATCGGCGGCGTGATTCTTCCGGGCCTTAAGGTGTCTCTGGATTCCTTAAGCGGAAAGACTGCCCAGCTTCCCTACATCAGCCTTGACATCCCCGGCAGCGTCATCGGCAAGAACACCATCGACTGCATGCGCTCCGGCATCATGTACGGCAACGCGGCCATGATCGACGGCATCATCGACCGCATGGAAAAAGAACTGGGCGCCATCCCGTCTGTGGTTGCCACCGGAGGGCTGTCCCAGTTCATCATTCCCCTTTGCAGGCATCACATTTCTTATGAAGATGACCTTCTTCTAAAAGGACTTTTGATTCTCTACAACAAAAACCGCCAGGCTTCTTAATCTTACTCTCAGACCAACAGCCCCAGGCGAAAACCGCGGCGCCGGCAAAAGTCCCCGGTGCCGCGATTTTATACCCTCCAGGGCTTCTTCGAGAGCCGGCTGCTCTCCAGCAATTCTTTTGTAAACTCATGCCGCGGCTCTGCCAGCACCTTCCTTGTCTCCCCTGTCTCCACAAAACTGCCGTTCTGCATCACGGCGATGTCATCGCACAGCCACCGCGCCGCCGCCAGGTCGTGGGAGATGAAGAGATAGCTCAGCCCCAGCTTTTTCTGAAGCTCCTTAAACAGATTCATCACCTGGGCCTGAACCGACACATCCAGCATGCTGGTGGGCTCATCCAGGATCAATATCTTCGGGTCCAGGGTCAGCGCCCTGGCGATCATCACCCTCTGGGCCTCCCCGCCGCTGATCTGGTGGGGAAACCTGCCAAGAAGCCCTTCGTCCAGCTCCACCAGGTCCATAAGCCGGCGGATCTTCTCCCTTCTCCCCTTTTTGTCATACATGCGTTGAATCTTCATGGGCTCCTCCAGGCTGCTGCCGATGGACCTTGCCGGGTCCAGGGAGCTTTCCGGGTGCTGGAAAATCATCTGGATCTTCCTGGTTCTGGCGCGTAAGGCTTTCCGGTCTCCGGACAGCAGGTTCTCTCCGTCTATGCGGATGCTGCCTGAATCGGGAACAAGGAGGGAGAGAAGAATCCTGGCGACAGTGGTTTTTCCGCACCCGGAGTTTCCCACGATTCCCAGCGCCTTCTGGTCAGGCAGGCAGAAGGAGACCTGGTTTACCGCCGTCACCTGCTCCCTCCGGAACACCCCTTTTACAAATGTCTTGGAAATCCTTTCCGCCTCAATCATCTTGAACCTCCCTCCCCCGCCGAAAACATCTCACCCTTCTTCCGTCCTTCAGCGTGGTCTCGGCAGGTATGTTTTTTCTGCACATTTCCGCCCCATAGGGACATCTGGGATAAAACCCGCACCCGGAGGCAGTCTTCGCCGGGTCTGGCCGTGGGATGGGGCGCATCCCGTTTTCCGGCAGAGCCCCCATGAGACCTTCTGTGTAGGGGTGGGCCGGTTGGCGGAGAATCTCCCCGGTCCTCCCCTGTTCCACGATGCGGCCTCTGTAAAGCACCGCCAGCCTGTCGCACAGCGCCCCCGCCAGAGGGATATCGTGGGTGATGACGATCATCCCTCCCGCCTCTGATTTTCCCGCCTCCTTTAAAACCTGGTACACCTGGCGGCGGAGGACGGCGTCCAGACCCTTGGTGGGCTCGTCGGCGATGACCCATTCAGGCCGGTTCATCAGCCCCAGGGCCGAGACAGCCCTCTGGTTCATGCCGCCGCTCAGTTCAAAGGAATAAGAGCTGTTTATCCGCCCCGGACTGTGAAATCCCAGGCGGACAAGGAGCTCGTCTCTGCGCCTCAGGGCCGCCTTCTTCTCTCGCCTCTGGTGTATGGTCACACACTCTGTCAGCTGTCCTCCCACAGTCCGGACAGGGTTCAGGGACTCAGTGGCATTCTGGGGAATCAGGGCGATCTCCTTCCCCAGCACCTTCCTCATCTGGGCCTCGGACAGGGAAAACAGATCCCGCCCTCCGTACACACAGGACCCCTCCACCTTCGCCGTGGCTGGCAGCAGCCTCAAAATCGACATGCCAAGCACCGATTTTCCGCTTCCGCTCTCGCCGATGAGCCCTGTTATGCTCCCCTCCTCAAACCGGATATTCACATCCGCCACCGCCTGGGTTACACGGTTCCGGTCGGCGAACGAGACGTTCAGCCCCCGTATTTCAATATCCCCGCTCATGTTCTCACCTCCCCATAATGTTCAGGCATTGCCGTCCAGGCTGTCTCTTCTCGTGTCCAGCCAGTCCCTGAGCCCGTCCGCGGCCATGTTGATGCTCAGGGACAGCAGCACCACACAGAGGCCAGGCGCCAGAATCAGAAGGGGCCTCTGCCTGAAGTACTGCCTGGCGTCGTTGATCATGACTCCCCAGTCAGGCACAGGGGGCTTAAGTCCCAGCCCCAGAAAGCTCATGGAGGCTACGGATATGATATTGCCGGCGACACGGGTGGCGAAGACCACACAGAGGGTCCCCAGCATATTGGGGGCGATATGGAGAAACAGAATCCTGCCATGGCCTGCCCCCGCTGTCCTTAAACCGTCCACAAAATTTTCCTGCTTCAGCTTCATCACCTCTCCCCGGACGATGCGGGAAAATCCTGTCCAGGAATTGATCACTATGGCCGCGAGCATGCTTTTTACGCCCTGGCCCCAGAGTCCCGCCACGGCGATCATGAGAGTCAGCCCCGGAAGCCCCTGGAAAATATTGGACACCGTGGTGATGACAATATCCACGCTGCCTCCAAAGTATCCGGCAAAGAGCCCCAGCGCAAACCCCAGGGCCATGGACAGCGCCGTGGCAGCCAGCGCCAGGACGACGGACTGCCGGCCTCCGTAAAGCGTGCGGCTCAACAGATCCCGCCCGATGTTGTCGGTGCCCAGAAGATGCTCCGCCGACGGTCCTTCCAGCGCTCTTTTTAAGTCACCGGCCAGAGGGTCATGGGGGGCGATTACCGGAGCCAGAATACTGGCCAGGAGAATCGCCGACAAAATCAAGAGGGCCAGCTTCATTTTCCCTGTCATAAGCCTCATCTCCCCGCCTCCCCTCTGCGTATCCTGGGATTGGCGGCGATGTAGAACAGGTCGATGAGGACATTGGCCGCCACATACACTGCCCCCGAGAACAGCACATACGCCTGGACCACATAGTAGTCCTTGGATTGAACGGCAGAGATGGCGTAGCTTCCTATGCCCGGAACGGCAAAAACAGTCTCCACAATGGACGCTCCTCCAAGAATTCCCGCCATGTGGTTGCCCAGGTATGTGACAATGGGAATCAGCGTGTTGGGGAATGCGTGGCGCGCCGCCGTCTGACGCCGGCTTAAGCCCTTGGAGGCGGCCGTCGTCACATACTGCCGGCCCATCTCGTCCAGAACGGCGCTCCGCGTGAGCCTGGCGCAGACTCCTGTGCCGGGAAGCGCCAGAGTGACCGCGGGAAGCACATACCCCTTCCATGAGTCAATCCCGCTTGTGGGAAACACCCTCCAGCTCTCGGCCAGAAGCCAGATGAGCAATATGGCGGTCCAGAATCCCGGAACCGACAGAGCTGCCGTGGAAAAAGCCCCCAGGATATGGTCCGGCAGCCTGTCTTTGTAAACAGCCATCACCATGCCGAACCCCACCCCCGCCGCAGCGGTGAGAGCCATGGTCAGAGCCGCCAGCCGGGCGGATACGGGAATCCGCCTGGCCAGCTGGTCCCTGATGCTTTTGCTGGTGAAAAAGGATCGCCCCAGATCTCCCCGAAGCAGACCGCCCAGCCATTTCCCGTACTGTACATACACCGGCTTGTCCAGCCCCATGCGGGTCGCCGTCTGCTCATATTCCTCCTGAGTATAGGACTCGTTGCCGCTTGGGTTGAGCACCTGGTCCACCGGGTCTCCCGGCGACATCGCCCCCAAGGCGAAGGCGACGACGCTGATTCCCGCCAGAACCGGCACAAGCAGGGCTGTTCTTTTCAGCACATATTTGATCAGCGCCTCCATGTCACTCTGCCCATGAGATAGTGGGAAGGCTTACGCCGATGGTTCTCCCCGCGTAATTCTCAATAGCCTTATTGTGAATATTTACATTGATCTGGTAGCATATGGGGATGCAGGCGCTGTCCTCAAAGAGGACTGTCTGGATCTGGTCATAGACCCTGCTCCTCTCCTCCATGTCCGGGATTGTGGGGGCCAGGGCCGTCAGCCGGTCGATGGTCTCATTGTAATAATTGTAATTGAGAAGCTGGTTCGAGTTTCCGCCGGTTGCAAAATACTGTTTGAATGTGGAGGCAGGGTCTGCGTTGTTGAGCCCGAACACGGTGAGAGTCATATCATACTGCCCCTCCTGCTGCCTCTCCTTGTAGATGGACGAGTCCAGAATCTCAATGTTCACGCTGACTCCCAGCTCGCCGTAAACCTGCTTCAAATACTCGGCAACCGCCTTGCAGTTGTAGTCGGAAGCCGTGCTGGAGCGGATGATCATGACCATGTCCGCGTGGTCTGCCTGATTCTCATCAAGGACTTCCCCGGCCAGGGCTTTCGCCTTCTCCATGTCATACTCTCCCTGAAGGTCTAAGTGGAAGACGGACTGGTCGCTTAAAAAAGAGTAGGCAGGTTCCAGAAGTCCGCTGTAGAGAACCTGGCAGATACTCTCCCGGTCCGTGGCAAGGCTTAAAGCCTCCCTCATGCGCCTGTCTGCCAGAAACTTATTCTCACAGTTGAACATGATGTATTCGGTCATGTGGCTTTTGGTGCTGTCCATGGAAAAATTTTCGTCGGTATCGCAGAGATTTTTCGCCGCGTCCATGGTGATGGCCCCGTTGTCGGCGAGACCCATGACCTCCCCGGCCTTCAGGGCCGAAACCCTCGTCTGGGCATCTGGAATACAGCGAATCCGGAACCGTTTTACCTTTCCCGGCTCCCCGTAGTAATCGTCGTTCCGCTCCAGAAGCACATACTGGGAGTCCACATGTTCCGCGATCTTGTAGGGCCCTGTTCCAATGGCGTAATCGGAGATCACCCCTGTGTCTTTGTCAAAGCAGCCGGGGCTGAACATGGGGCTGCCGTAGTCGGACAGAATGTACTCCAGGGTGGTAACAGGCTCCTTAAATGTAAATCTCACCGTAAAGTCGTCGGTCTTCTCCAGCTTCTCTAAGTTGGGGAGGGATTTTTCCAGACTCAGGGATGTGTAGGTGGAGGTGAGCCCGTGAGTCCACCGCTGAATATTCTCCAGGCACACATCGGCGTCAAACCGAAGGCCGTCAGTAAAGAACGCGTCCTGGCGCAGGTGGAAGGTCCACTCCGTACAGTCCTGGTCATGCTCCCAGGACAGGGCAAGCCAGGGCTCGATCACGCCTCCGTTGTTGGTGGTCAGGGCCTCCCACACGCAGGCGCCCTCCCAGCAGTAGAAGGCGTCTCCGCTTCCCTGCACCGCATCCCGCCAGGAGGCGATCACCACCTCTTCCTCCTCGTTCCGGTCTCCCGCCCTTTTCTCACTGTCCCCGCTGCCCGGCGCTTCCCCGCTCTCACCGCCTGCCTCTCCCGCCGTCCTCCCAGTTTCTCCCGGCGCGCCCGCCTCTCCTTGTGTCTTGTCCTCTCCCTGAGACTTCTGAGCAAAACCGCCGGTCTTGGCAGCGCCGCTCCCTCCTCCGCATCCCGCCGCCAGCGCCACGGCCGCAGCCGCCCACGCCGCCAGAAACAGCCCTGAAAACTTTCTTTTCATGTCTTTTCCTCCGTTTTCACAAAATATATAAATCGCGGCCAATTTTTCAGGAAAATACGGGAGAAGCTCCCAGAGACAGGCAAAATGAACTGACCTTCGCCGCCTGACGAAAAGGACGGCAAACACGGGGTCTCCCGGCCCCAGCCGGATACCCGCGCAAAAAACACGCCGCCTCCCCCGCAGACGTAAATCCGTCCCCGGGCCTTGCGGCATATATAACGGTACAATCAATGCCTCGTGATCTGGAACCTCAACAGTCCCCGTACCAACAGACGGCAGGTTTCCTGACTTGCAGATCCCCGCAAAAAAGCCGCCTTCCCGGTTTCCCAGTGACCGCGCGGATACCGCGCCTGGCTTTTTGCTCCCTGCTTACAGTGACGAGATCGTACAGGATTCTCACCTGTTTCCCTTTTACCTGTCTCCTTTGAGTCCTCCCAAAGAGACAGCACCGGCTGCCTTCTAAATTGTCTGAAGCCATTGTAGCACTTTGTCAGAGCATATGCAATACCTGCTCAGAATGAAATCATAGATCAGCAGCAAGTGTGTTACTGTTCAGGTAGCAATGTGTGTAATCTGTCAAGGCCGTCCGGCAAAATTGCACAGGAAATTATTTTCAAATGCCCTGCCGCATAAATCATCCAAAATCCGTACATCATTCTCATAGAACCTTACAGCCCGTCCAGTTCATCCCTATTATGGCAGACTTTAAGGCTCGACAAAAATGAATCCTGCGGAGGTAATGGATATGTCAATATACAAGGTTGAAATCTGCGGAGTCAATACGGCGAAGCTTCCGTTACTGAACAATGAGGAAAAAGAAGAACTGTTTAAAAAAATCAAACAAGGAGATAAAGAAGCGCGGGAACAGTACATCAAAGGCAATCTGAGGCTGGTGTTAAGCGTCATACAGCGTTTCTCCGGCAGCAATGAGAATGTCGATGACCTCTTTCAGATCGGATGCATCGGCCTGATCAAGGCCATCGACAACTTTGACACTTCCCAGAATGTAAAGTTTTCAACTTATGCCGTTCCCATGATCCTGGGGGAGGTGAAAAGATATCTGAGGGACAACAATTCAATAAGGGTCAGCCGGTCTCTCCGGGACACTGCCTACAAGGCAATCTACGCCAGGGAAGGACTGACGCGGAAGAACGCCAAGGAGCCCACCATCATGGAGATCGCCGAGGAGATCGGCATCAGCAAGGAGGAGATCACCTACGCCCTGGATGCCATCCAGACCCCTGTGAGCCTCTACGAGCCGGTGTACACCGACGGCGGCGACCCGCTCTTTGTCATGGACCAGATCAGCGACAAAAAGAATCTGGAGGAAAACTGGGTGGAGGACATCTCCTTAAACGAAGCCATGAAGCGTCTTCCCGAGAGGGAACGGCACATCATCGATATGCGGTTTTTTGAGGGAAAAACCCAGACCGAGGTGGCGGAGGAGATCCATATCAGCCAGGCCCAGGTCTCAAGGCTTGAGAAAAACGCCCTGAAAACCATGAGAAATTACTTAAGCTAACACGTCCCTCCTCCCGGCAGAAACGCTCTGGCCCCGCTGTTTTTACCATGCTGTCCGCGGAGGATGCCCGGCGGGGCATCTTCTTGTTCGCCTGGACATCTTCTTGTTCGCCTGGACATCTTCCCCCGTCTGAACTGTGACATAATTTCCGAATTTTTTTAATTATTTTTTGAAAATTTGTAGATTTTATGGCAAATAAATAGTATAATATACCCATCAACCATACTTGAAAGGGGAATTAGCGATGGACGAAAAGATTACCAGGCTGCAGAAAATTCTGGACGAAAGCCGTTATACAGTGGCCCTGTGCGGTTCCGGCATGATGGAGGAGGCAGGCTTTATCGGCATTAAGAATCAGGACAAAGCCTATGACATCGAAGAGAAATACGGTTACTGCTCCGAGGAGCTGTACACCAGTGCCTTCTACAACACCCGCCCTGAACTGTTCTTTACATTTTACCGCAACGAGCTGCTCAACCACGCCCCTGAACCCACCGCCTCAGGCGCTGCCATGGCGGCTCTGGAACAGAACGGCCACCTCCACTGTGTCATCTCAAGCAACATCTATGACCTCCCCGGCAGAGGCGGCTGCAAGAACGTGATCAACCTCCACGGCAGTATCTTTGACAACCACTGCCCCCGGTGCAAGAAAAAGTACTCTCTGGAATATGTCATACATTCTTCCCGGAAAGTCCCTCTGTGTGAAAAATGCAACATTCCCGTGCGGCCTCTTGTCTCGCTGTTCGGGGAGATGGTGGACAGCCAGCGGATGACAAAGACCACCCTGGAGATTTCCAAGGCAGACGCCCTTCTGCTTCTCGGAACCTCCGTGGATTCCGATGTCTTCAGCCATTACATAAAATATTTTACCGGCCGCTGGCTCGTCATCATCCACAAAAAGCCCCACTACATGGACGGCTCCGCCAGCATGGTGATTCTTAACGAGCCTAAGAATGTTCTGCCTCTGCTTTCCTGACGCCTGGTTTCTGCCGCGCCCCGGCAGCCAAAGGGAGATGGGTATTGCCGCGATGCCCATCTCCCCTTCTCACTCAAATCTCACGATCTCTTTTTTCAGCCTCTTCATAATCTTTTTCTCCAGCCTGGAAATATAGGACTGGGAGATTCCCAGAAGGTCGGCTACCTCTTTCTGCGTCATCTCATCCCCGTCTTCGTTGGTCAGACCGTATCTCAGCTCCACGATCTTCTTCTCCCTGGGACTTAATCGGCTGATGGCCAGGTTCAGAAGGTCCTTCTCCGTCTCGTACTCCAAGTCCCGGTAGATCACATCCTCATCGGTTCCCAGAACGTCGGACAGAAGCAGCTCGTTGCCGTCCCAATCCACGTTCAGAGGCTCGTCGATGGAGACCTCCATCTTGGTCTTGTTGTTTCTGCGCAGGTACATCAGTATCTCGTTCTCAATGCACCTGGAAGCGTAGGTGGCCAGCTTGATGTTCTTTTCCGGGTTAAAGGTGTTGATGGCCTTGATGAGTCCGATGGTCCCGATGGAGATCAGGTCCTCCACCCCCACGCTGGTATTGTCAAATTTTTTGGCTATGTACACTACAAGGCGGAGATTGTGCTCGATGAGAGCCGATTTTGCCTGGGCCTCATCCTCTGTCCCCAGCTTCTGTATCAGCCTTGCCTCCTCCTCCCCGTCCAGGGGCGCAGGCAGAATATCCGCGCCGCCGATATAATGTACCTCCCCTTCTCTCTGAAACAGCATGGTCTTGAAGCTGGGCGCTGTCTTAAACTGAAAGCGGTTAGGTATTGATACTTTAATTACCACTTGTAATTCCTCCTTCTATGTCCTGTCCGGTCGTGGCCGTCTCCCCGTGAAGCAGCACTTCAAAGCCTTTGTCTCTGGAAAGGCCAAAAGGAGCCCTGGCTATCCACGGACCGCGGACCGTCACCTTGTCTTCTCTCTTTCCTGTGGAAATTCCGCGAATCTCCATCTGCTCAATTTTAAATCCCTCCATAAAGCCGTAGGGGTTCCCCACCGTGTGGTAGGGAATCATGGTCCTCTCCTCATGGGCGCCTTTAAACAGGTTCCATACCTTCTCCGTCACAATCTGAACCCCCTGCCCCGTCACCGGCTCTGTCAGGCAGTTTCCCGTGTCCAGGTATCCTGTGGTCTCCACCTTCACGTCGCCGTCCCGGAGGACCACCAGATACCGGTTTCTCCTCTCCCTTGCCATCTCCCCGGCAAACCGCAGCAGCCCCCATGCCAGAAAACATGCCCCTGCCGCTGTGAACAGCCAGGATAGCAGGGGGAGGGCGTACTGTCCATATCCCTGCATAAGCTTCACCAGGAAAAAGCCCCCCATGGTATAGCCGTACAGAAGCTCCATAAGCCCTCCGGCAAGGACAGCCAGAAAATACAGGCTGACTGTCTCCTTCACAAGCTCCCGCCAGTCCCCCGGCCTGTACACGATGGCTGTCATCACCGCCGCCGCCCCCACGGCGGCAGTCATCACCACCCACGCCGGAAGCCCTATAAGCAGCGCCTCCAGGCAGCCGAACAGCCCGCCCGCCGCCGCTCCCAGGGCGACTCGTTTTTTTGAAGCCGCCTTCTTCAGCAGCTTCTTAAGGAAAAGCAGCAAAAGGAAGTCCATGAAAAAATTCACGAGAAAAATCACGTCTATGTACAGGTCAATATCCACGCCACCATCTCTCACCTCCCGCTTTGCAGCTCTCTTGCCAGACCTGTCTGAGCTGCTATACAACCTTCATTATAGAAACTGCCGAATAGGAAATTTGTCAAAAACAGGGAAATTGTCAAGAAAATTCATCGGGAATATCCGCCATAAGCCGACCGCAGAAGAGAAAATCCGACGAGACACGTCAGTGACAGCCAAGATTCATCAGACAACCAAAAAAGGACATCACAAAACAGCCGGTTCTGCCCGACCGCTTTATGATATCCTTTTTGTCTGTCTGTTTTTACAAGGTCTTATCTCTTGTTCCTGAGGAAGTCAGGGATGGTAATATCTTTTACATTCACATTGGGGCGATAGGGAGCTCCTGTCTGGGGAGGCACCTGTCCGCCTGGCTGCTGGCCTGTCCCACCTGCGGGATGCATGGACTGCGGACCTGCCCCGCCCTGGATAGGACGCAGAGGAGTGGGGGAAACGGGAGCCGGACGGCCTGGATTGAACCCGCCCTGAGCCGTATTCTGGGCCGTGGCCGCCACCTCCGCCTGGGCCGGCTGAGGTTTCTGCCTGTAGGAGTTAAATCCTGCCATTGCGCCTGCCACCGGAGCTCCCTGCGCCGCCGCAGGCGCCCGTCCGTCCAGACCCGTGGCTATAACCGTGATGGTGGCCTCGTCCTGTGCATTCTCGTCGTACATGGCGCCAAAGATGATGTTGGCGTCGTCTCCCGCCAGCTCCTGGACGAAGCTGGCCGCCTCGTTGGCCTCTACCAGGCTTATATCGCCGGAGATATTGATAATCACATGGGACGCGCCCTCAATGGTAGTCTCCAGAAGAGGGCTGGACACGGCCTGCTTCACCGCCTCCACCGCCTTCTCGTCCCCCTTGGCCTTGCCGATTCCGATGTGGGCGATGCCCTTGTCCACCATGACGGTCTGCACATCCGCAAAGTCCAGGTTGATAAGTCCGGGCACATTGATCAGGTCGGTGATTCCCTGAACCGCCTGCTGAAGCACCTCGTCCGCCTTCTTCAGGGCGTCAGGCATGGTTGTCCTCCTGTCCACGATCTCCAGAAGCTTGTCGTTAGGGATCACGATCAGGGTATCCACGCTCTCCTTCAGGCGCTCGATTCCCTGGAGGGCGTTGGTCATACGGGTTCTGGCCTCAAACCTGAAGGGCTTGGTCACCACTCCGACGGTGAGAATCCCCATGTCCTTCGCCAGCTTGGCCACCACGGGAGCCGCTCCTGTTCCGGTTCCGCCGCCCATGCCGCAGGTGACGAACACCATGTCGGCTCCCTTTAAGGCCTGGGCCAGCTCCTCGGAACTCTCCTCCGCAGCCTTCTCGCCGATCTCCGGCCGGGCGCCTGCGCCCAGTCCCTTGGTCAGCTTCTCTCCGATCTGCATGGCCGTGGGGGCCTTGCAGAAGCCCAGCGCCTGCTTGTCCGTGTTGACACCGATGAATTCCACTCCCGCGATATTCTCGTCAATCATGCGGTTCACCGCGTTGTTCCCTGCTCCGCCTACGCCTACTACTATGATCCTGGCTGCATTCTCCGCCTCATTTATCTTAATCTCTAACAAGATACTTCCTCCTTCATAAAAACATGAGCTACCGATAAATCCTGACCGCCCTATGTATCTTCCTAATCATTCTAGTCTATTTAATACTATATTTTATTTCCCTGAAAATATCAACTGTTTTTTCAAGATTTTTAGTTACTGTTCTGCCGCTGTCCGCAGCAATCGTTTTTATGACTTCCGCTTGAAGGTGTAAGCCATGTTGGCGTTGGTGGGATCGTAGGTGTCCAGATACAATGTCCCGCTTAAGCCCTCCAGCTGGGGAAGCATGTTGGACAGCCTGAGAATCTTGCCGTCAATATCCGAGTGATCCCCCAGAAATACCACCAGATCTCCCATGTACAAGGTGGTGTCTCTGCGCTTGTCAAACTGAATCCTGTCCACTTTCATCTCATGGACGGACAGGATCTGGGTCAGGTTCAGAATATCCTTAAAAATGTCTTCATCTTCCACCGGGATGGGCTGGTGGAGCACGATCTGGCCGAACTCCAGCCCCACAATCCTCGGTATTCCGTCGATCATCCCGTTGGTGCTCTCCACAATGATTCCGTCCTTGTCAAAATACATGCAGCTGCTCATGTAGGATACATAACCCACCACGCTTTTTTCGTGGACGATAACCTCCACCTGGGAGAGACTGTGAAATACCAGGCTGTAATCTTCCACAAAAGGAATCTGCTGATGTTCCTTTATCTGGTCCTTGATGTAGCAGCAGACAGTGTTTCTGTCTGCTGAGGTCTGAAATATCCGCTCAATCAACTCCTCATCTGTATAATGGCTGTTGCCGCTCACCGTGATCTCATCGACCTTCAGAGAAGCCACGGTCAATCCCAGAACCAGCCCGAAAGCTGCCAGCACAGACAGCCCTATGTGTTTTTTTTTCATCCTTCTCTCCGTATGTCTGCCCCTAGGCTGCTTAAATCCCGACAGATATCCTCATATCCTCTGAAAATATGGCGGCAGTCCGTAATTCTGGTAGTTCCCTCCGCCGCCAGGCCTGCCACCACCAGGGCGGCTCCGCCCCGTAAGTCTCTGGCCTGAACCTGGGTTCCCCTGAGACTGCGCCCTCCGGTTACAAAAGCTTCCTTCTCCTCTATTATAATATCCGCGCCCATTTTATGCAATTCTTTTGCGGTGGCAAATCTTCCCTCAAATACCGTTTCCTTCAAGCGCCCCTTCCCCTGCCCCAGGGCCAGAAGCGCCAGCATCATGGACTGGAGATCCGTGGGAAATCCCGGATAGGGCCCGGTCTCTACGCTCACCGCCGCCGGGCGGCCTTTCGACTTTATCTCCATATCCCCGCCCCGGACGCGGATCTCGGCCCCCATCCTCTCCATGGTCCGGATCACATTTTCCAGGTGGCCGGGACTGCTCCTCTTTAAAACCGCCTCCCCTCCGGCAGCCATGACCGCGGACAGATAAGTTCCCGACACGATCCGGTCTCCCGGCACATCCCATGCGGCGTCGTGAAGTTCTGCGCCGCCCTCAACCCTGATCTCGCCGGTGCCCGCGCCCTGTATGTTCACTCCCATGGCCTGGAGCATCCGGCACAGGGACTCCACCTCCGGCTCCATGGCGGCGCCCTTGAGAACCGTGGCGCCCTCTGCAGCCGCGGCTGCCAGGAGTATGTTTTCCGTGGCTCCCACGCTGGGATAGGGGAGGGAAATCTGGCCCCCTCGAAGTTTCCCCGTCCGGGCGTGGATGAGGTCTCCTTCCTCCGAAAATTCGACCCCCATCTGCTTCAGGGCAGACAGGTGCAGGTCGATGGGACGGCTCCCGATGGAGCATCCTCCCGGATAGTGGACCAGGGCCTCCCCGCAGCGCCCTAAAAGAGCTCCGAGAAGCATGATCGAAGACCTCATGGCCTTCCCGTTTTTCTCAGGAATGCGGATATCACTCAAGTCCGGCGCCGTGACAGTCAGCCTGTGCCCATCCAGGGCGCAGGCACATCCCATAGATTCCAATATCCCCATCATACAGAAGACATCCTGTATTCCGGGGACATGTTCCAACACTGTGGTGCCTTTATGGAGAACTGCAGCCGCCATCATGGGCAGTACCGCGTTTTTCGAGCCCTGAATCTCTATCTCACCCTTTAGCAGATGGTAACCCTGGACCAAAATTATGGACAATCTGTTCCCTCCCGAGGTTTCCTATACTACCATCTTATGTAAAACAGGACTGTCCGTTTCCAAATTCAGACTATTTTTCCAGTTTTATCTGATTAGACACGCTTAAGACCATCCCCATCTCAATCATCAGAAACAGCACGGAAGTCCCTCCGTAGCTGATGAAGGGGAGGGTGATCCCCGTGTTCGGAATCGTGTTGGTCACCACCGCGATGTTCAGGATAACCTGGATGGCTATGTGGGCCATGACGCCCACCACGATCAGAGCTCCGAACAGATCCGGCGCGTTGCTGGCGATGAGCATAAACCGGTAGATCATAAACACAAAAATCAGGATCACCGACACGGCTCCAAACAGTCCCAGCTCCTCACAGATAATCGAGAAAATCATATCGTTCTGGGCCTCCGGGACGAATCCCAGCTTCTGGATGCTCTCTCCCAGGCCCTTGCCGAACAGTCCTCCCGAGCCGATGGCGTAGAGCCCCTGAAGCACCTGATAGCCTCCGGTGGTAGGGTATGCCTCCGGGTCCAGCCACACGTTGATGCGGTTCATCTGGTACGGCTTGATAAGCCCCAGCTGCATAAAGAAATTACCTATGGGGCCGGCGAAGGCCACGGTCAGCCCTGCCAGGGCCACGCACCCTGCGTATATAAGTTTTTTTCTGCTGGCCACAAACATCATCACAAAGCCGATGCCGGCGATGATGATGCCGGAGCTCAAGTTGTTGGCCGCCACGATGCCTGCCAGGGGGATGGTGATGAAAACCGCCCTGGCCATGCCCGCCGTCCGGTCCACATCCTTGCCGATCCTGGTGATCAGCGCCGCCATGGCCACGATGACCGTGATCTTCACCAGCTCGGTGGGCTGGAAGCTGGCAGCTCCCACCCCCAGCCATCTCTTCTTGCCGTTTACCTCTCTTCCCACCAGGCTCACGGCGATCATGAGAACCCATGATATCACGATGGCCAGGCCCGAAAATCTGGCGTACCAGTGGTAATCCATCTTGGAGACTATCAGCATGATCACAAATCCGCCCAGGGCGATGACTCCCTGGCGGGTCATAAAATATGCTCCATTACCTTTGTATGTCAGCTGCGCCTTGTAAGAACTGGCGCTGTATATCATCACCAGCCCAAATATTGTTAAAAATACAATGGCAAACAGAAGGCTGTAATCGTAAAAACGTTTTGATCTCTTTTTATTTTTAGACAAAACAGCCCCCTTCCCTATCGGACCGTGCCTCCTTTACAGGTTTCTGACACATTCTTTAAATATTCTGCCCCGCTCTTCATAGTTCTTGAACATGCCCCAGCTTGCGCAGGCAGGAGAAAGCAGCACGTTATCTCCCATATTGGCGTAAGACGCGCACACCCTCACCGCCTCCGACATATCTTCCGCGTACATGATATCTGTAAAGCCGTGGGCTTTTGCGCATTCCGCTATCTTGTCTCTGGTCTGACCGATAAGCACCAGATATTTTACCTTGTCTCCAAATGACTCGATCCACTCATCATACTCTGACTCTTTGTCGTACCCTCCCGCGATGAGAAGGGTCGGTCCCGGCATGGCCCTGACGGCCTGGATGGCAGCATCCGGGTTGGTTCCCTTGGAGTCGTTGTAGTACTTCACCCCCGACCGCTCCAGCACAAACTCGATGCGGTGCTCCACCGCCTGGAATCCTTTGACCACCCTGCGAATCCGGTCTATGGACACGCCCATGGAGGACGAGACGGCGATGGCGGCCATGACGTTCTCATAGTTGTGGCGTCCCAAAAGCTTCAGCTCCCTGGTATCCACGATCTCGCTGACTCTGCCGTTGTGGGCAAAGCAGATCATGTCCCCGTCTAAATAGTATCCCTCTGCCAGGGGCTGCCGGCTGCTGAAAAAGATGACTCTGCACTTGCGCTGCTCATTCTCCGGCGAACCGAACTCCCTGAGAACAGGATCATCATAGTTGAGAACACAGATATCCTTCCCCGTCTGGTTCATGGTAATGCTCTCCTTGATGGCTATGTAGTTCTCCATGGTGTGATGACGGTTCAGATGGTCCGGGGTGATGTTCAGGATAGCGCTGACATCAGGCCGGAAGTCCATGATCGTCTCCAGCTGGAAGCTGCTGACCTCCGCCACGGTCACGCTGGCATCCTCTGTCTGGAGGGCGATCTGAGTGTAGGGAATTCCGATGTTGCCCACCACATGGACATCCTCGAATTTTGATTTCATAATCTCCCCCACAAGAGCTGTGGTGGTGGTTTTCCCGTTGGTCCCCGTAATGGCGGCCAGACGCCCCTTGGCGCACTGGAAGGCCAGCTGTATCTCACCCCATATGGGGATTTTGGCCTGATCGATGAGCTGCACAATGGGGGACTCCAGAGAGATCCCCGGACTGATGATGCACATCTCCACACCGAACAGATCCTCCCGCCCCAGCTCTCCCAGGACGATGGAGACCTTGGCATCCTCATCAAACTCCTCTCTCAGCTTCTCTCTGTCCAGGCTGGCGTTGCCGTCGTAGAGCACCACCTCGCCGCCCATATCCAGCAAAAGTCTGGCAGAAGATATGCCGCTTATACCGCCGCCTGCCACCAGGACTTTCTGACTTCTACCCATAGTCTCTTCCTCCTATAATCCTAAGTATGCCACCAGGCAGAGAATGGCCGTAACAATGGAAAATACTGCCACTACCCTGGTTTCTGACCAGCCGCACAATTCAAAATGATGATGAATAGGCGCCATCTTGAAAATCCTCTTCCCGCCTGTCTTCTTAAAATATGTCACCTGAATCATCACCGACAGAACCTCCACCAGATAGATGAGGCCCACCACGGGGATGAACAGAGGCAGCTGCATCATGCAGGCGCTGGCCGCCACAAAGCCGCCCAGAGCCAGAGAACCGGTGTCCCCCATGAACACCTTTGCCGGGTACACGTTAAAGAGAAGAAACCCCAGGAGGCTTCCCACCACGGCGCCGGTTATAGGGCTGATTCCGCTCTCCTCCCCCAGGGAGATGATGGTCAAAAACGTGGCCACCAGAATGGTGACGCTGGTGCACAGGCCGTCAAGGCCGTCGGTAAAGTTGACTCCGTTATCGGTTCCAAGCATCACGATAAACACAAAAGGCACATATAAAACTCCCAGATCAAGAAAATATCCGCCGTCAAAGCCGCCTGTGAAAGGTATCAGCGCCGCCGTCCCCACTTCACCGGAATTCATGAGATAATAGGTGAAAATTCCCGTGATCACAATCTGGCCCGCCAGCTTCTGACGGGGATTGAGTCCCTCGGAACGCTTCATCACGATCTTGATGTAGTCATCCAGAAAACCAATGATGCCGAATCCCACGGTCACGAAAAGCACAGGTATCATCTTGGGGTAATCGTTGATATAGAACATGGAAGTGATGATGGTGCTTCCCAGTATGATCAGGCCTCCCATCGTGGGAGTCCCTGCTTTTTTCAGATGGGCCTGGGGGCCGTCCTCTCTCACCTGCTGTCCGAACTTCAGCTTGTGGAGAAAGGGAATTACTATGGGACACAGCATGGCGCTGATCGCGAAGGCGATGATAATCGCCAATATGGTTTCGTTAATCATGTGGCACCTCAACTTCTTATGTATACCCTCCCGGCACCTGCCTTTTCAGGGTATTTTTTTTACTTTTCATAGTATACGTCTTTTTACGGGAATAATCAACCGTAGAATCGAAAGGCCGAAACAGTTTCTTCCTCTTCTGCCTCAATTCCCAGATATGGCAGAATATTCTCGAATAAATCGGCGATCACCGGGGCCGCTATGGTTCCTCCATAGTAGACGCCCACAGGCTCGTCGATGGTGATCAGTGCGATGACCTGGGGATTTTCTGCCGGAGCGAACCCCATGAAGCTGGATATATACTTTTTCAGGCTTCTGGGCAGCTTTTCCGAGGTGGCGGTCTTTCCGCCGATGTGATACCCCGGCAGATACGCTTTTTTGCCGCTCCCCTCAGAGACCACCTTTTCCAGGATATACCTCATGGCGCTGCTGGTCTCCTCCGACACGATCCCCTCTTTTACAGGGTAGGAAAAACGGTGAACGCTTGTTTTATCCGCGCTGACCGCCTGAATCCCGAAGTGGGGAGTCACCCTGTTTCCCCCGTTTATAATGGAGGAGGCCGTGGTGATCAGCTGCAGGGGGGTGATCTGGAACGACTGGCCGAAGGATACGGTGGCCAGCTCCACAAGCCCTATGTTCTCCTTCTTGTGCATGATGGTGGAGGCTTCTCCGGGAAGGTCGATGCCCGTCTTCCCCAGGAGGCCGAACCGGGCGAAATACTCATAGAACCGGTCTGCCCCCAGCCTCTGCCCCACGTCGATGAACACCGGGTTGCAGGAGTTCATGGCTCCCTGTAAAAATGTCTCGCTGCCGTGGCCCCCCGCCTTGTGGCACCGTATCTTCCTGTCCTCCACGATGCGGAATCCGGGGCACGAGAAGGTGTCCTCCATGTTCACAACCCCCGCCTCCAGGCCGGCAGCCGCCGTGATGACCTTGAAGGTGGAACCTGGCTCGTAGGTGTCGTTGATGCTGGGATTTCTCCACATCTGGTTCAGCAGATCCTGCTTTGACGCCGCGCTCCCCTCCTCCGGCTCCACATTGAGGGCAAAAGGGCTGTTCAAGTCAAACTCCGGCACGTTGACCATGGCCAGAAGCTCCCCGTTCCGGGGATTCATGACGATGACTGAGACTCTTTTTGCCCCTTTTTCCTCCATCACCTTCAGGGCCGCCTGCTGGGCATAGGTCTGGATGTTCACATCCAGGCTGATGGTCAGGTCCGCCCCCGGCGAAGGCTCCACCCGGTCCTCAAAGGCATTTTCAATCTCCACCCCCGCGGCGTCGGCCTGGGTCAGGATCAGGCCGTTGGTTCCCTTCAGCCATGATTCGTACATGACTTCCAGACCGATTATCCCCTGATTGTCTCCTCCCGTAAAGCCCAGAACCTTGGATGCCAGGCTC
Organism: uncultured Hungatella sp.; assembly: GCA_910577935.1. Taxonomy (GTDB): domain Bacteria; phylum Bacillota; class Clostridia; order Lachnospirales; family Lachnospiraceae; genus UBA3402. Next base: position 258,449 of record CAJTOT010000001.1, read on the forward strand.
CCGTAAGGATAATACCGCTTGTAATCCTCGTCTACTTTGACGCCGTCGAGACGGTAACTGCGTATCTTGTCTCCCAGCTCCTTATCCACATTGACAGCCACAATCTCTCTGGCGCTGTACTTTTCCACCTTCTTTCTCACGTCTTCTTCTGAAAGCCCCAGTGCTTCCGACAGAACCTGCGCCACCCGATCCCGGTCAGTAATCTGATTGTGGATCACGGATATGGTGCATACGGTGCGGTTGGTGGCGATCACAGTCCCGTTCCGGTCTAAGATCTGTCCCCTGGCCGCTTTGATGGTGCGCTCGCGCTGATGGAGATCCTCCGCCATCTGGCTGTAATGCCGGGAGCGGAAGACCATGAGAAAGAACAGCCTTCCCGTCAGCCCCAGCATCAGAAGACATGACAAAAGACACACGACAGCGATTCTTCCTCTGTGATACGACTGGTTTCGGTTCATCTTCATCCCACCATCGGGCTGTTGCTAAAGTATATGACAAAACCAAAGATTTATTCCGCTCCTTCTGACGACAAGGGACTGGTTTCCGGTTCCTCCCCTGAAGTTTCCTGCCGGGCTTCGCCGGTCTCCTCCCTCTCTGACTCTGTCTGGACTTCCCTCCGGGACTCCCTCTCCAAAGCTTCCACGGATTCCGCCAGAAGGTCCGGAAGATCGGACCTGACCACCTCCCCGTCCTCGTCTGTCTCTACAGGCACATACTCCTCTGTCTCATAGGTCTTTGCGGGTTCGGTCTCCTCCTGGGTCTCGTCCAGGTTGTCATTGATTCCTTCTGTCCCTATGTCCTGACCAGGAACCAGAGGGTCGTCCTCCGGCGTCTCCGTGTCGGGAAACACATTCAGATAAGGAAGAATATCACCCATAATCTGGGAAAATATCTGACTGGCAAAGGTGCTGTGGGCCTGGTCCTCTGTATTAGGCTCATCGATGACCACATAGACCAGCACCTCCGGGTGCTCCGTGGGGGCAAACCCGCAGAAAGACACCACGTAGTCCTGCTTGTTCCGCCCTGTCTTCTCCGCAGTCCCTGTCTTTCCCCCTATCTGATACCCCTCCACCTGGGCGGCTCTCCCGGTTCCATCTGCCACCGTGCGTCTCAGGGCCTCTCTCAAAAATCTGCTGGTGGCGTCGGACACCGTCTCTCTCACCAGGACGGCATCTTTTTTCTCCAGCACCGCCCCCTGCTCGTTGAGCACCTGTTTTACCACGTGGGGTTCGTAGTAAGACCCTCCGTTGATCACCGAGGCGAAAGCCGCCGCCATCTGAACCATGGTACAGTTAAAATTCTGTCCGAATCCGTTGGTGGCCAGGCTGGTTGCGTCCATGTTGCTCACCCGGTAAACCAGGGAGGCGGCGCTGGCTTCCCCGGGAAGATCGATGCCTGTCCTGCTCCCCAGGTTAAACATGTCCTGATATTTTTTAAATATGGCTTTTCCTTCCATGGCCGCCATGTGCATCATGGCGTCGTTGCAGGACACTATAAGACTCTCCTCCACGGTCAGCTCCCCGTGGCCGCCTTTCTGATAGGCGGTGCACTTGATTTTATGTCCGCCGATCTCCTCTAAGCCGTCGCACTCAAAATAGCTGGTGGTCTGAAAAATATTCTCCTCCAGCCCGGCGGCCACCGTCAGGACCTTTGCCGGAGATCCGGGCTCATAGGTGTCGCTGACGCAGAAGTTCCTCCACACCTGGCTTAACGCCTCCACTTTTTCCTGGTCGCTCATGGCGTCGACCTCTTCCTGGGTGTAATAGAGACTTAAGTCTCTGGGGTTGTTTAAGTCATAGACGGAGTCGCTGGCCATGGCCAGAATCTCGCCGTTGTCAGGGTCCATGACGATGACTCCGATATGCTTGCTTCCCATGGATTCCTGCCACTGCCGGATTCTCTCCTCCACCAGCTGCTGAATATACACGTCTATGGTGGACATGACGATGCAGCCGTTTCTGGCCGGCTTGATCACCGCCTCCAGGTCGGAATCATCATTGAGATATCCGTACTCCCTCCCGTTTACCCCGATGAGGGTGTCGTTATAATACTGCTCAATCCCTCCGTTTCCCTCGCTTCCGTCGGCGGAGGTGAACCCGATGACATTGCATGCCAAGGAGCCGTATGGGTAAAGCCTCTTGTATTCATCCTCAAACCATACCCCCCGAATCCTCTCGTTCTTCCCCTCTTTATAGTTTTCCTCATTGAAGGAATTCTGCAGGGCTTCAAAAGCCTCTTTCTTCTCGTAAGTCATCCGCCGCTCATACCTGAGATACCGGGACTCCCGGTTATCGTTCATGGTTTCCAGAAGCTCGTTGCGGCTGTAGCCGAATATCTCCGCCAGGGCGTTGACCGTGGGGTCCAAATAGTACTCTTCCTTCTCGTAGATCTGGCCCGGGTCCAGTATCAGGTTGTAAACCTTGTCGCTGGTGGCCAGGTAAGTCCCGTTCCGGTCCACAATATCCCCTCTTCTGTAGGGGATGGTCCTGCTGTCATAGGTGGAGCGCTGGGACAGCACCACCCTGGTATAGTCTTCATTGTTCTCGTCCACGATCTTGTAGAGCACCATGACCAATGCAAACAAAGCCAGCATAATCACGAGAACCGTGACAGCCAGCTTTTCCTGCATATACTTCGCAAACACCTTCTTGCGGGCCGGGTTCTTTCCCGGCCCCTCCTGCCCCCTATGTCCATCAGTAGTTCGGGATGTCTTCATACTGTCTTACATACTCGCTTTCTGTCTGTTGATATAAGAGAATCTGATCTTTGCCCGCGTAGACCATGCCCAGCTCTTCCGTGGCAACTTTATAAATGTACTCCAAGTCCACTGATGTGTTGATTCTGGTCTGCAGTGTGTCATTCTCTGTCTTCAGACTGTCCAGCTCCTGCTCCAGCTTTTTGATGTTGTCCATGCGGGTGGTCATTTCGGACCGCACCCGAAGATAATTGACACAGATAAACAGCGTACAGCAGGAAGCGATCACCAGAACCACCAGGTAGGGCAGATCCATCTGCAGCGCTTTTTCCTGATTTCTTCTCACCCTGTAGCTGGTTCTCCGGTCCTTTTTCCGCTTTGCCGGTTTATCCGGAACTCGTTCGGGGTACAGCTTCCGCACGGTGTTCCCTTCTATGTAGTCTTGTCTCTTGTGCCGTCTTTTCTCTGCCATATGGTCCTCCTTCCTGTCTGCTATCTCCGCTCAAAAACCCGCAGCTTGGCGCTTTTTGAGCGCTTGTTCTCTTCTGTCTCCGCCTCCGTGGGAAGTATAGGCTTTCTGGTGACCACCTTCCCCCTGCTCTTTCTTCTGCACACGCACACAGGGAAATCCGGCGGACAGATGCAGGGGTTCTCATTGTCCCTGAACTTGTTCTTCACGATCCGGTCCTCCAGGGAGTGGAAGGTGATGATACTAAGCCGCCCTCCCGGGTTGAGAAGGCCGATCATGGTGTCGATGGTCTGCTCCAGAACCTCAAGCTCCCGGTTCACTTCGATGCGTATGGCCTGAAATGTCCTCTTGGCCGGGTGTCCCCCCACAGCCCTCATCTTCATGGGTATGGCCGCTCTGATAATCTCTGTCAGCTCACCTGTAGTTTCAATCCTCTTTTTTTCTCTCGCCATGACGATATGTCTGGCGATATTGCCCGCGAACTTCTCCTCCCCGTAATCCCTGATAATCCGGTAGAGCTGGGACTGGCTGCATCCGTTGACCACATCCGCGGCCGTCCTTTCGCCCTCCCCGTCCATGCGCATATCCAGGGGGGCGTCCTCCCTGTAGGTAAATCCCCTCTCGGGATTGTCCAGCTGGTAGGAGGAGACTCCCAGGTCCAGATAGATTCCGTCCGCCCTCTCAAGGCCCAGCTCTTCAAACACAGACTTAATCTGCTCATAGTTGCTCTTTACAATAGTAACTTTATCTCTATAGTCCTTCAGACGCAGGGATGCCGCCGCTATGGCGTCGCTGTCCTGGTCAATCCCGATCAGCCGGCCCCGGTCCCCGAGACGGCCGCACACCCGAAGGGCATGTCCTCCACCCCCCAGGGTCCCGTCTACGTACACTCCGTCAGGCTTGATATTCAGGCTGCCCACCGTCTCCTCCAGCAATACGGACTTGTGTTCAAATGTCATATTTCAAAACCTTCCATGCTCTCGGCAATCTCATCCATATCGTCATATACATTGGCTGACATCCAGGATTCCTTGCTCCAGATTTCAATTCGGTTGCCTACGCCTACCATGACGGCGTCTTTTTCAATTCCCGCAAACTCTCTTAAGACGGCGGGAAGAAGTATCCTCCCCTGCTTATCCACTTCGCACAAGGCGGCTCCTGCCAGGAAAAAGCGGTTGATCTTTCGGGCGTTGGCGTTGGTGAGAGGCAGCTTCTTCAGTTTCTCCTCCAGGATCTTCCACTCGGTGTTTTCATACACGAAAAGACAGCCATCCAGACCCTTCGTAACCACGAATTCATCTCCCAGCTGCTCCCGAAACTTGGAGGGAACAATGAGCCGTCCCTTTGCGTCTACCGTATGATTGTATTCACCCATGAACATATGAAATCACCTGTTGTTATCCTTTGGCGCCACTTTTCAACCACTTTAAACCACTTTGTACCACTTTCCTCCACCATGTACCTTAATTTTAGTACAAACCGGAGTAAATAGCAAGGAAAAAATATAAAAAGTTTCGTTAATAAGAATCTGCCTCCGGCAGATTCTCCGCCGCGGCGCGGTCCCGGCCGAAGAACTTTCCTGTATTACAAAAAGGGACAGCCCCTCTCTGTCGGCGGCTGTCCCCCATTTCTTTCCAAACTATCCGGTTTTAATACTCTGACATAATGTACTCTTCAATAAGAGCGTCCAGCTCAATGCTGTTCTTATATACCTCCTCGTACTTTCTTTTCTCATCAATGCTCTTATTCAATATAAGTCTCGCAGACTCGATTTTCGTAATCAGTTCTTCCTTTGCGCTTTCCATTTAAATTCTCCTCTGCCTTAAGCCTCCTGTGCTCACATGATTTGTTTTCAGTATCAATCTGATTTGGTATACAATCACCTGCCATAGAAAAAGGAGAGTTTTTTGTCTTGGCGAAATCAGTCAGGGCAGGAATATATCCGTGACTCTCCCACAGATAACAGACCTGCCAACTCATAAATCCTGTCTCCGGATCAACAAGTCTTCACCTTTCCACCCGGCACCTGACTGCGCAGTTCAGATATCGAGAAAGGTTCCTCATTCAAGGTCTTTTTCATTTTACCCCCAAATAAGCCAAAAATCAATGTAATTCGACCGACATATTCCGCCAAAATTCGACATTCCGTCCCATCAGGATATATTTTCCGTCATATCCCACCGGTTTCCGCCGGAATTTGCCGCCTTTGCCCCTTTCAATTCCGCGGTTTCTATGATATGATATCAGGGGCAAAGGGCCATGGCCGTCACAGACCCACGGATGGACATGGCCTTTTTTCAGAATTGCGGGAGCGCATAGCAAGGAAGGTAAACATATGAAATTAGGAATTGTCGGCCTGCCCAACGTAGGCAAAAGCACACTATTCAACTCACTGACGAAAGCAGGTGCAGAATCTGCCAACTATCCCTTCTGCACCATCGACCCCAACGTGGGCGTGGTTCCGGTTCCCGACCACCGCTTAAAGCTGTTGGGGGATTTCTACCACTCAAAGAAAGTGACCCCTGCCGTCATCGAATTCGTGGACATCGCAGGGCTTGTGAAAGGCGCCTCCAAGGGCGAGGGCCTGGGCAACCAGTTTTTGTCCAACATCCGGGAGGTGGACGCCATCGTCCACGTGGTCCGCTGTTTTGAGGATTCCAATGTAGTCCATGTAGACGGAACCGTGGACCCCCTCAGGGATATAGAGACCATCAACCTGGAGCTGATCTTCTCTGACATCGAGATCCTGGAGCGGCGCATCGCCAAGACTTCCAAGAGCGCCTTCAACGACAAGTCCCTGGCCGGAGAGGTGGAGACTCTCAGGGCCGTAAAAGCGCACCTGGAGGAAGGACAGCTGGCCAGGAGCTTCTCCTGCGCCGGCGAAGACGAGGAAGCCTTTGTGGCGTCCTTAAACCTTCTCACCTGGAAGCCTGTGATCTTCGCCGCCAATGTGGGGGAAGACGACCTCCCCGACGACGGCGCCTCCAACTCCCACGTGGCTCAGGTGAGGAAGTTTGCCGCCGACACGGATTCCCAGGTGTTTGTCATCTGCGCCCAGATCGAGCAGGAGATCGCCGAGCTGGACGACGAGGAGAAAGCCATGTTCCTGGAGGACCTGGGGCTTAAGGAATCGGGACTGGAAAAGCTCATCGCCGCCAGCTACAGCCTCCTGGGGCTTTTAAGTTTTCTCACCTCTGGGGAGGATGAAACCAGGGCCTGGACCATCAAGGTCGGGACCAAGGCTCCCCAGGCTGCCGGAAAAATCCACTCTGATTTTGAGAGGGGCTTCATCCGCGCCGAGGTCGTCAACTACCAGGACCTCTTAGACTGCGGCGCCTACTCCGCCGCCAGGGACAAGGGACTTATCCGTCTGGAGGGCAAGGACTATGTGGTTCAGGACGGAGACGTGATTCTCTTCAGATTTAACGTGTAAGCTGCAGACAGACACAGCCCAGGGGGCCCCCGGATCTCAGAACCTGAGAGGGGAACCGCCTGGGCTGTCTTTGCCCTTTTTCTGACGCCTGTTTTCCCATTCAGACGGCGGCGTCTCTAAACTCCAGCCGTCCCATGTCCACGGAGACGGCCTTCTGCAGGGACAGGGAATACAGGAAACACTCTTTTACAGGCTTTTTCTTCATCTGTTCCAGGGCCCGCCGGTAGTATCGGAACTGGGTCTCATACCGCTTGACCAGAACCTCCTCCTGCCCCTCTCCGACCCGGTCTGTCTTGTAGTCAATCAGAACCAGTCCGTCGCCGTCGTCCATCCAGGCATCGATGATTCCCTGTATCAGCACCAGCTCTTTCGAGTCTCCCAGTCCTGCCTCCTCTGCCGGGATTCCCATTACAAACTGGTCTTCCCTGTGAAGCCTTCCCTCCTTCCCCGCCTCCCTCATCCTCTTTCCCAGGGGAGTGCAGAAAAATGTCCAGATCTTTTCCGCCTGCACCAGGGCTCTTGTCTCTTGGGGGAGAACTCCCCTGGACACGGCCTCCGAAAGCCACCGCCGGACATCTGCCTCTTTCTCTATGACAGCAAAGTCCATCATCTCCAGCACCCGGTGGTAGGCGCTTCCTCTGACGGCGCCTCCCGGCCCTGCCTGTCTGCCTTCCTCTCCCTCTCTCCTGCCGCCTTCCGTCTCCTTCCCTGTCCCTTCTTCCGGCCCCGGTTTTAAGAAATCGGGAATCACCGGCTGGTACAGGCTGTCTCTGTCGTCTATATCCTGGCTCTGCTTTTTCAGCTGGGACACGGACATTTTTGTGTACAGGTCTATGTCCGCCCTGTGGGGATATTCATAGGAAAGCCTCTTCCGCAGCAGTTCTTCGGTGCCCTGGTCATATGTCTGCGACAGGTCTAAGCCTGTCAGCTCCTCCTCCGACACGATCTTCTGTATCTTCCTCTCCACCGCGTCTCCCACCAGGGCCTCCACCTTCACTTCCTCCACCTGGAACAGAGGTCTTGTCGGCCCTGTCATGAGAATCCAGTCCAGATAAGAATCTGCCGTCATCAGGATAGTGTGGGGAATCTGTCTGGAATCCCAGGTCTTCTGCTGCCACTTCTCCAGCTTCTTCTCCAGGGAACGGTCCGTGCCTGTGATAATCAGTTTTTCCTTCGCCCTGGTCATGGCCACGTACAGCACCCGCAGCTCCTCACCCAGGTTGTCCATGTCCATTTTGCGCTTCAGCACGTTCTTCTTCAGTGTAGATGTCTTTACCCTCGTCTCCACGTTCAGATAGTCCGTCCCGATGCCCAGATCCGAGTCTATGAGCAGCTTTCCCCGTATATCCTGTTTGTTGAATTTTTTTCCTGCCCCCGCGAGAAATACAACAGGGAACTCAAGACCCTTGCTCTTGTGAATGCTCATGAGACGGACCATGTCCTGGGATTTGCCTGCCGCCGTGGCCTCCCCGAAGTCCGTGTCATATTTTTTCAGTTTCCCTATGTACCTGATAAAATGGAACAGGCCCTTGTAGCTGGTCTTCTCATAGGCCCAGGCTTTCTCGATGAGCATGTCCAAGTTGGCCTTCCTGACCTCCCCCGCCGGCATGGCGGACACATAGTCATAGTACCCTGTCTTCAGATACATTCTGTGGATCAGCTCGTGGATGGGGATATAGGCAGCCTCCTTTCTCAGCTCCTCCAGCAGGGCATAAAATCCCTGTATTTTCCTGGAGACGGACTCTGCCAGTTCCTCCGGCGCCCCCAGCCGGGCAGCCATCCCGCGCCAGGATTCTGCCTCTGCTCCAGCTCCTTCTGCTTTTGCTCCTGCCCCTGTCCCTGTCCCTGTCCCTTCTCTCTCCTCCTCAGTCTTTGCAGGTTCTCCCATGTCTCCTGGTCCGCCGTCCTGCCGACAGTCCAGCGCCAGCTTCACGGCGCCGTAGATCCCCCGGTCCTGTCCTCTTTTCGGGTTCTTTTTCTCCACTGCCGCCAGCCACGCCAGCTCCTCCTCGCTCATGCCCACCACAGGCGACTTCAGCACGGCGGCCAGGGGAATATCCTGTATGGGATTGTCTATGACCGCCAGCATGGCCAGCACGGTCTCCACCTCGATGGTGTCAAAATATCCCGTCCCCGTCTCGGCGAAGGCCGGGATGTCCTCCTGGGTGAGCACGTTCAGGAAGGAATCCGTCCACCCTGTCAGGCTCCGCAGGAGAATCACCATGTCGCCGTACTTCGCCCTCCGGTAACAGCCCTGCGCCTTGTCCCACACCGCCAGCCCATGTTCCGGGTCTGTAAGCTGCCGAATCCTGCCGGCGATGAGCCTTGCCTCGATCTCCTGACTGGTGTACTCCTCCAGCTCCTTGTCCGGAGGCCCTGCCGCCTTCGTCCCCGTATCCGCCATCAAAAGCTCCGTGGGCGTTCCCGCCTGTTCTTCGGTCTCCTCAAACACGGCTCCCGGGTGCAGGGCGATGCTGTCCGTGTACTGGATATTGCCCAGATTCTTCGTCATAATCTGAAAAAATATCTGGTTGACGCTGTCAAGAACCGACGCCCGGCTCCGGAAATTCTGGCGCAGCTCTATCTTCCGCCCTCCCTCTGTCCGGGTCTCCGGCATCCCGCCGTCCTGGCAGTCCTCATAGCTCTCGTACTTCTTCATGAACAGCTCCGGGCGGGCCAGGCGGAACTTGTAGATGCTCTGCTTCACATCTCCCACCATGAACACGTTCGGCCGCCCGAACCGCTCCGCGGACAGGCTTTTCAGCAGCGTCTCCTGGACATCGTTGCTGTCCTGGTATTCATCTACCAGAATCTCCGCGTACTTCCGGCTCAACTCGTCTGCCACGGGAGTGAATGCCAGCTTTCCATCCTCGTTGACCACGAGAACCCGCAGGGCCTCATGCTCCAGGTCGTTAAAATCCACGATATTTTTTTCTTTCTTGCTCTCCTGATACCGCCTGTCAAATTCTCCCGCCAGCTCCAGCAGCTTAAGGGCCACGCCCCTGCCGCCCAGGAGGTTGGCTGCCGCCTCCTCCATGGTCTGCTGTCCGTACAGGGTCTTCATGGTTCCAAGAGCCTTCTTCACCCGTTCCCTGACAGAGGAGGCGTACTCTTTTTTCGCCGGGTCGATGTCTTTCCCTCTGGCAGCGGCGATTCTCCCGAAGGATACCTTGCCGAGGCCCCGGTTCAGCGCCTCGTAATCCTTCGCCGCCCTCAGCCTCCGGATCATCTCCAGCTCTTCGTGGAGGGTGGGGATGTATTTTTCAGGCCCCCCCTCCTGGCCGCACACCTCGATGGCGCCCTCCAGCTGCTCCTCCAGCTCCTCCAGCTGGCCCTTCACATCTCTCATCAGATAGTCCAGCCAGGCGGCGTCCTTGAGGCAGCCCTCCTCCATGGACTCCAGCTCCTGCCGGCACCCGGCCAGCCATTCCCATGGGAAGGGGTTGCTCTGGGAAAATGTATACACCTGCATAATATAGTCTTCGATGCCGCTGTCCGATTTGCCCGTCCCGTAGGTCTCCACAAATTCCTGAAACTCCCTGTCCTCCGACTCGTAGTACTCCTCCAGCATCTGCTCCATCACGTCTGCCCTGAGAAGCATCAGTTCCCCCTCATCCCCTATGCGGAAACCGGGGTCCAGGTCCAGCATATTGAAATGGTCTCTGATAAGGCTTAAACAAAAGCTGTCGATGGTGGTGATCTGGGCGCGGTGAACCAGAGCCGCCTGGACCTGCAGATGTTCCCTCTCCGGCTCTTCCTCCAGCTTCCTCTCGATAGCCTGGGCGATCCTCTCCCGCATCTCCGCCGCCGCCGCGTTGGTGAAGGTCATCACCAGAAGACGGTCGATGTCCACCGGATGTTCCTCATCGCAGATCAGCCGGATAATCCTCTCTACCAGCACCGCCGTCTTCCCGCTTCCCGCCGCCGCCGACACCAGCAGATTGCTGCCTCTGGCGTCAATAACCTCCTTCTGTTTCGGTGTCCACCTCATCCTCTTCCTCTCCTTCCCCCATAATCTGTTCCCACACCCACGACGGTTTCATAGATGGGAAACGCCGGAACTTATACCCGGAAACCTTTAAGTCAAACCCGCACACTCCATGGTAGGGGCAGTAGTCACAGGCAGAGCGGCTCCCCTGCTTGTAGGGAGCCACCGGCGTCTTTCCTTCCAGGATCTCCTGCCCGTCCTCTCTCACCTTCTCCCTCACGTACAGCTTCAGCGCCTCAAAATGCCTGCCGCTTGCCACGGACGAATAGTGTTCCTGGATCATGCCGTCCTTCATGGCCACGGGGATCACGTCCGACCTGGACTGTATCTCCCTGTCCATATGCCTGATGACCTCCAGATCGCTGTTTACCAGGCCGTTCATCCGCAGCTGCTCCAGAATCAGGCTCTCCACGTCCTCCGGGTCCTTTACATCCTCCTCATCAATGATGGGATCTTTGATGTTGTAGTAAAATATCCCCGCCGGAACCACCTCTTTGCCTGGAAAACGCCGTCTCTCCAGCTCCGTCACCGCGTCCATATACACCACCAGCTGCAGCTGCAGACCGTAATAGACCGCCGCCAGGTCAAACCTGGTGGAGCCGGATTTGTAGTCTATAATTTTCACATACACATGTGTCTTGTCCTCGCACAGGTCCAGCCGGTCGATCCTACCCCGCAGATGAAGCTCCTCTTCCTCCGACAGGCGGATTCTCATGGCCTCCAGGTTGTCGATGGCGGAGAAGGACACCTCGAACCCTGCCGGGACAAAATCTCCCTTTTTCAGCTGCTGGGCCAGCGCCCACATGGTCCGGTCCGTCATCCGCTCGATGCGCCCCGCCAGATACCTGTTCCTGGCGCTGCTCTTTAGTATGGTGCTGCCGTACTCCTCCGTCACCTGGGCCACGCATTCCTTCACGAGACTTTTCCTCTCCTCCTCCGTCAGCCCTGCCAGATCAGCCTGCCTGTTTCTCAGCTCCTGAAAACATAAGTCCAGGGAATTGTGAAACAGATTTCCCATGTCCGCAGCCCCGATCTGGTACTCCTGCCTCTCCATCAGCTCCATGCCGTAGGTGAGAAAATGGGCGTAGGCGCAGGAGGCGTACTGCTCCAAACGGGTCACGCTGCCCTGGAGGATCGTCCCGTACAGGGCTCTGGCCGCCGCCCTGCTGATTCCCCTCTCCTCGTAGGAGTAAAATGCCGCCTCTGTCAGTTTTTTCACCTGCTCCCTGTACGCCTCATGTCCGGCGAAATACCGGTACAGCTCCAGGAATTCAGGGTCCTCTCTCCTGCCCTCATAGTCCCGCAGCCCCTCGATCAGGCGGTCCATCCCTTCTGCCGGGGAGCTGACGGTCTTCTCCACATGGTCCATATCCTTGACCTTTATGTCGGGAAACAGCTTTTTCAGCTCACCGATCAGGGAAGAGGGCCTCTGGGCCTTGCCGGCCTGGCTGAAGGAGGACCAGGATACCACCAGGCGGTCTGAGGGCTTGGTCATCATCAGGTACAGGTAGAATCGCTGCTGAAAACTGTCTTCCCTGGCAGTGGGCGCCAGCTCGACGGACATCTCCTTCAAAAATTCCCGGTCCGTGTCCGTCAGGATTCCCCCGCTGTCTTTCCTGACAGGCACGATTCCCTCGTTGACTCCCACAAAAAACAGGACTTTGATCTGGTCCAGGCGGGTTCTGGTGATGTCTCCCACCACCACCCGGTCCACGGTGGCAGGGATGACCCCCACCGTGATCTCCCCGAAGCCGGCGTCCAGTATCTGGGCATATTCCCGGCGGCTCACAGGCTCGTCCCCCAGAAGATGGACCAGACGGTCGAACATCTGCATCACCAGCTTGTACACCTGCTCATACTCCTTCGCCAGGCTGTGCTCCCCCGCCTGTCGGAAGTATTCCCTGTAATCCTCCAGCTGCCTCTGCACCTGGCACTGCTCCAGGCAGTCCACCACCGCGGCAGTTATGGTCCTCACCGTCTTCTCCCTGTCACCCATGGCCTGTTTCAGTCCCTCCAGCTTTGCCAGGATCTCCTGTCTGAACTGGTTCAGCTCCTCAAGGTTGATACCCTTCCCGCCCCGGTATGTATATTCCCACGTCTGGCGCCACCGCTTGTAGCCCCGGATTCCCAGAGCCACCACATAGTTTTCCAGCCTGTCTATCTTCTCCTGCTCCCCGGACACCAGCCCTGTCTTCAAAAACCGGAACACGCTCTCATAGTCAAAGTCCCTCTGAACCGCCTCCAGGGCGCTTCTGATAAACTCCACCATGACATTTTCCAGGATACTCTTCTTGCTGTCCATAAAATAGGGAATCCCCTCTGCCTGGAAGCGGTTGATGATCTCGTAGCCGTAGCCCGGCAGATCCCCGGTGATCACCGCGATCTCCCTGTAGCGGACGTGTTCATCCTGGACAAGCCGGTGGATCCTCGCCGCCACCGCCTCCATCTCCTGCCCCGGCGTGGAGGCCTGAAAAAGCTCTGTCTCCCCAGGCTCCCCCGCAAATCTGGCGGCGGTGTAGCCATAGAGATTCCTCTCGATAAACGCGATGGACGGACTGTGGGCAAATCTTCCCCCGTGCCCCTCCCTGCCGGTCAGAACCACGTCACCTTCTCTCGCCGTGTTCTGTCTCTCGGCAAGGCTCACAAGACGGCACACCATCTGCCGCCCCATGTGGAACAGGTTCTGGATCTTTCCCGGCTTATACGGGTCCTCCCCACGCCCTATGGTCACCGTCACGATCACTTTTCTGGCGTGGACCATCAGAAGCTCCAGAAGCCGGTACTGAACAGGCGTAAACCCGGTGTAGCCGTCGAGAGTCACCACGCTGTTCCTAATCCGCCGGGAATCCGGCAGCACACGGCACAGCACGTCGAGAATCTCCTCCGCCGTGATGTATCTCTGGGAGATCTCCTCCTGAAACGCCTGGTAGATTACCAGCAGATCCTTAAGTTTTTCCTGAAGGATAGGGCTTTTTGTCTCTGACAGGGCATTTTTAAGCCCTTCAGGCCCCACCCCGTACTGGTAAAGCTCCGACAGCATGGATTTCAGCTGGTTGATAAAGCCTGTCTGATTCAAATGTCCGGAAAAAATCCCCAGATTCTTCCTCTGCTCCGACGCCACCTTCCTGAGCACCATGGATTTTCCCATGTCGTCCAGCACTTCCAGGTGCTCGATGGAAAGCTCCTCGAAAATCCTGTAGGCCAGGCGCTGGAAGCTGACGATGTCGATGTTCATGGAACCGTGGTCCGGGTGGAGCATCACGATATCCTTCTGGGTCTGCATGGTAAACTGCTCCGGGACAATGGCTATATACCGGACCTCCGGCTCCTCCATGGACATCCGTATAAGATTTTCATAAAGATATCTGGTTTTTCCTGAACCAGAACTTCCTATTATAAATTGTAAAGACATATGATGCCTCCTGTATAGGGGAAACTTAAACTCCGGCTTTCATTATAACTGACTATGCCACGGCAGTCAAATCCTCCCGCGGGCCAATATTCTCTTTCGGAAACGGGGATATGGGGCATAAATGTCTGTTTGCGGTAATAGATTGTAACAAATAAAACCCGGAGGTTCCAATATGAGCGCTAAAACAAAAATCGTGGTTCTGAGGATGAAGGAACTGATCTACACGGCGGTTTTTCTTGGGCTGGCAGTGGTTTTGATCACCCTGTTTCTCATCATGTTCCGCCCGCGGCAGGACACGGCCCCCTCCTCTTCCCAGGCTGCCGCTTACATACCAGGAGTCTACACCTCCTCCATGACTCTGGGGGGACAGAGCCTGAACGTGGAGGTCACGGTAAACGCCGATGAGATCCGGTCCGTATCCTTCGTGGCCCTGGACGAGGCAGTCACCACCATGTACCCCCTGATACAGCCGGCGATGGATGACCTGGCATGGCAGATCATGGAGAATCAGTCCACGGAAAATCTCTCTTACTCCCAGGAAACCCGCTACACCTCCCAGTCCCTGATCGGTGCCATTGACCGGGCTCTGGAAAAGGCAAAAGTAAGAAATTAGACAGTTGTTTTTCCCTGTCCCCTGTGATATAGTAGGGTACTGTAGCTAATGTGTCATAAGGGAGAACGGATGTTATGAATCAAAAGATGAAAAGAGAGGAAGCTGCCGGCGGGCAGAATCAGATTACTGAAGGCGTTATCTGGAAACAGCTGCTGTTGTTTTTCTTTCCGATTCTGTTCGGAACATTTTTTCAGCAGCTCTACAACACGGTAGACGCCATTGTGGTGGGACAGTTTGTAGGAAAAGAGGCGCTGGCCGCCGTGGGAGGGCCTACCGGGACTTTGATCAATCTGCTGGTAGGCTTTTTCGTCGGTCTGGCTTCCGGAGCCACGGTGATCATCTCCCAGTTTTACGGCGCCCAGCGGGGGGACAAGGTGGAGCTCGCCATCCACACCTCCGTGGCCTTCTCTCTCCTGTGCGGCCTGGGCATCATGGCGGTGAGCATCCTTGGCGCGCCCTGGGCCCTGGCCATGATGGGCACGCCGGAGGATATCCTGGAGTATGCCATCCTCTATATACGCATTTATTTTCTCGGAACCATCCCCAACCTGATCTACAACATAGGGTCTGGAATTCTGAGGGCGGTGGGCGACTCCAGGCGGCCTCTGCTGTTCCTCATCACCGGCTGCATCACCAACATCGTGCTGGATATCGTCCTGGTAGTGTTTCTCTCCATGGGCGTAGCCGGCGCCGCAGCCGCCACCATCTTGTCCCAGACTGCCAGCGCCCTCTTCGTGGTGGTAGTCCTGACCAGGACAGAGGAGATGTACCGGCTTAATTTTTCCAGAATCCGTCTGGACCGGCCCATGCTCGGGCGGATCATCCGCATCGGTCTGCCGGCGGGGCTCCAATCCGTGATGTATTCTCTGTCCAATGTCATCATCCAGTCCAGTGTCAACAGCCTGGGCACCGACACCATCGCCGCCTGGACCGCCTACGGAAAGATCGACTGCGTCTTCTGGATGATCGTCAACGCCTTCGGCATATCCATCACCACCTTTGTGGGCCAAAACTACGGAGCCGGAAAGATGGACCGGGTGAAAAAGGGAATCCGCCAGTGTCTCACCATGACCGTCGTCTCATCCGTGGCGCTGTCTCTTTTGCTGTACCGGTTCGGTTTTTACATTTTTGAGATCTTCACCACGGACGCGGCGGTGCTGGAGAAGGGCATGGAGATCCTCCGCTTCCTGGTGCCCACCTTCGTCACCTACGTGACCATTGAGATCTACTCCGGGGCCTTGAGGGGAATCGGCGACTCCTGGCTCCCCATGCTCCTCACCATGCTGGGAGTGTGCGCGCTGAGGGTCGTGTGGATCGTGGCGGCCGTCCCGCTGAGGAGAACCATCACCACCGTGGTCTTCAGCTACCCCCTGACCTGGTCCGTGACTTCGGTGCTGTTTATCATCTATTTCCACAGGTTCAGCAGGCTGAGGAGGTAGATGGATCCAAGGACACGAGGAGAAGGAATCACAGGCCTCTGCGCAGATTAACGTGAACGATGCAAGGGATTTTTTACTTCAAAGTCTCCGCCGCCTGCTCACCTGCGACCCGCCCGAAGCATACGGACTGGGAATAGCCGCCGGACTGCCATGTCACCTCGCCGGAAGCGTACAGGCCATCCACAGGAGTCCCGTCTTCATACAGCACCTGGGCCTTCTCGTTGCAGGAGACACCGCCCTTTGTCATGTGATTGGCCGCCTCGATGCGGACTCCATAGTAAGGTCCTTCTGCGTCCAGGGGACGTGAAGCCGCTGCCTCCAAGAGCTCGTCTTCCTCTCCTGCCGATGCCGCCGCATTAAAGTCGGCGACTGTCTGCTCAAGACCTGCCGGGTCGATTCCCAGCGCCTTTGCCAGCTCCGCCAGAGTCTCTCCCTGAGAGTAGTATCCCAGCCCCACATGCTTGCGGATTCTGTAGAAGGAGTCATATCCTGTCTGGTCCGTGATGCTGAACACGGCTCCGTCAGTCTGCGCCTGGATAGCGGTTCCAAGATTCAGTCCGCCTGCGCTCTCCGAGATAAAACGCTGCCCTTCCTTGTTCACCAGAAGGCTCAAGTCCGCGCCGCCGGTTAAATCCCTGCGGGGAACGATGATGTTTGGGAATACGCGGACATTGTCCATCTGTTCCATCTTAAAGCCGTTGTCCTCAAACACCTTGACAAAATCACCGGTGGTTCCCATCTGGTTGGATGTGTTCAGCACCTCATATCCGGGAGCGTACTCCGCCAGCAGCTCTTTGCTGCTGCAGAAGCCGCCGGTGGCAATGATGGTGTTCTGGGCCTTGATGGCATAGCTTTCGTTATTGTTGTTCTCCACGTTGACTCCCACGCAGCGCCCGTTTTCCATAATCAGGTCCACTCCCTTTGTGCCGGTGCGGATATCGATTCCCAGTTCTGCCGCGCACTGTTCCATGCCTGCCTGGATCACCTCTCCTGCGTACTGGTCTTTCTCTGCCATATGGTTCATGGCGCCGTAGTTGTCGTTCAGCTCCACGCCCATGTCGCGAAGCCACGCGTCCAGAACATTCTCCTGCTCTGCCCACACTTCCACCCTCTCCATGGTGTCGCCTGCCGTGGACTTGGCCTCTATAAAATTCTCCACCTGATTCACGGTCCATTTTTCATTGCCTGCCGCCTTCTGGGCCTCCGAGTTGATCAGGTCATAAAAGTTCATGTCAAACTTTCCGTTGCCGCTGAGAATATCCATCTTCTCAATGAGAATGATATTGGCGTCCTCTTTGAGCTGCTTGGCTGTAATCGCCGCCGCCAGGCCGGAAGGACCGCCGCCTACCACCACGATATCCGCCGTCACGTCGTCCAGCGTCTTGGCCTCCTTCTCAGGGCCGGCAGTGGCCATGGTGATGCTCTCCACCTCAAGCCCTGCCTGAGTCATGGCATCGGCAACCGCCGCCTTCACCGCGTAGGAGGAGAAGGTAGCCGCGCTCACGCTGTCCACCACAGGAGAATTTGCCTCTAAGATTCTCTCTCTGATAATGGGAAATGCCCTGTCCATCACCACATTGGTCTCGTGGTGGTCGCCCAGCTCCAACTCCGTGATGACATTGCCCTCAATGGTCACCTTCAAGTTCAGTTCTCCGCCGTAGCCGCTGCCTTTGGCGTCATACACCACCGGCCCTGCCTCAGCCTCTGTGGTCTCGGCTTCTGCAGTCGGGGCTTCTGTCTTGGCCTCCTCTGTGGCAGGCGCTGCCGTGGTAGTCTCCGGGGCCGCTGTCGTCTCCCCGGTTCCCGCTCCTCCCGAACATGCCGCCAGGCTCAGAGCCGCCGCCGATGCGGCAAATGTCCTCAAAAACCTTGTTTTTCTCATAACAATCCTCCAATTATTTTTTCAGGCCTTCCCGTCTGTTCCGGCCTGCAGTAAACATTATATCTTATTGTAAATGATTTATCAATTTTCTTTTTCATTTAAAAAAAATTTCGGCAGAATTTCCAGTTTCATGAGGCTTTTTTGTACAAAACGCGGAATGAGACATTGACATAAAAAGGCCCGCCGTGTTCCATATACTGTGGAAGACAAATCTCCCGACCTTTCGCGGGAATCATTTATAATCCTTTAATTCGCCTTCCTGTTAATGAATTCCGTCTTCGTCTTGGAGTACACAAACTTCTGGCTTCCGTACAATCCATAATATCCCGACAACGTAAAACTGACTGCTATCGCGATGGCAAAATAAGGCATCGCCTCAAACCCGCACATCTCGAAGGCGATAAACATGCTGGATATGGGGCAGTTGGTCACGCCGGCAAAGAGGGCTGCCATGCCGCAGGCCGCGCACAGAGACGGAGAAAATCCGAACATCGTTCCCGCGACGCACCCGAAGGCGGCTCCCACGCACATGGTGGGAACGATCTCGCCTCCCTTATAGCCGGCCCCCAGGGTCACAGCGGTGAACAGCAGCTTCAGCAGAAAGGCTTCATATCTGACATGCCCCTCCAAAGCCTCCTCAATCAGGCTCACGCTGCTGCCGTTGTATATGCGGCTGCCTGTGAGGAGCGTCAGAACTATCAGGAGCAATGCCCCCGCCAGAATCCGCAGGTAGGGGTTCTTAAAAAATCTCCGGTACAGATGCTCCGCCTGGTGGAGCGCCAGGCAGAAGGCGATGCTTAAGACAGCGCACAGAACCCCCAGGCAGACAATCAGAAGAGCCGGGACAAACCCGAACTCCGGTATCTCCGCGATCGTGAAATGTTCTGCCGACATCCCCATGAGCCCTGCCACTCCGGCTCCGATAAAGGAGGCAAAGAGACAGGGGACCAGAGCCGCGTAGTACATAATGCCGATGCTGACCACCTCCATGGAGAAGATGCCGGCTGCCAGCGGCGTGCCGAACAGAGCCCCGAAGCAGGCGCTCATGCCGCACATCAATGCCACCTTCCCGTCTCTCTCATCCAGCCTGAGAACCTTTCCCACAAGGGTGCCCAGGCTCCCGCCGATCTGGAGGGCCGCCCCCTCTCTCCCCGCCGACCCGCCGGTGAGATGGGTGAGCACCGTGCCGGCGAAGATCAGGGGGCCGGTGGCCATGGACATCTTCTGGTTCGAGGAGATGGCCTCCAGCACCATGTTGGTGCCCTTGTTCTTCCCCTGCTTTGTCACCTGGTACAAAAACACGATAATCAGGCCGGACACCGGAAGCAGATACAGAAGCCAGCCGTGCCGCCGGAAAGCGGCGGAGGCAAGGCGTATCCCATGGCCGAAGACGCCGCCCACAGCCCCGCCCAGTATTCCTGTCACGCCGGAGATTACTGCCCACTTTACAAAGTAGTCCACCTGCGCCCCAAAAGGCACCTTTATTTTTAACTGTTCCATCTTCTCTCGTCCCCCGCAGACGTTCCCGCAGACAGCGGCAGCGGCAAAACCTCTGCCCCTGCCGCCTGTATGTGCGCCTTTCTCTTCTACTCTGTGTAAGTTCCTGAAGCCTTCACCAGCTTGGGACGGTATCCCGCCTCGTTCAGCACCCTGACAATCGCGTTCTTGTGCTCGGTGCCGAAGGCTTCGATGGTGATCTTAAGCTCCACCGCCGCGTTGCGGTTGATGCTGATAAACTGGTTGTGCTCCAGCTTGATGACATTGCCCTTCTCCTGTGCCAGGAGGGTGGAAATCTTCGCCAGCTCTCCCGGCTTATCCGGAAGAAGAACAGACACCGTGAACACCCGGTCTCTCTGTACCAGGCCGTGCTGTACCACGGACGCCATGGTGATCACATCCATGTTGCCGCCGCTTAAGACGGCGACAATCTTTTTCTTCTGCACATTCAGATGCTTTAACGCCGCCACCGTCAGGAGGCCGGAATTCTCCACGATCATCTTGTGGTTCTCCACCATATCCAGGAAGGTGACGATCAGCTCATTGTCTTCCACGGTGACGACCTCATCCACATTCTCCTGGATATAGGGGAAAATCAGATCGCCCGGGCACTTTACCGCGGTGCCGTCGGCAATGGTGTCGGCGCTCTTCAGCGTCACCACATGCCCTGCTTTTAAAGATTCCTGCATACAGTTGGCCCCTGCCGGCTCCACGCCGATGACCTTGATCTTGGGGTTCAGCAGCTTTGCCAGGGTTGAGATTCCGGCGCACAGCCCGCCTCCGCCTACAGGAACCAGAATGTAGTCCACAGTGGGAAGCTCCTTGATGATCTCCATGGCGATGGTCCCCTGCCCTGTAGCTACGGCCAGGTCGTTGAAAGGATGAACGAAGGTCATCTTCTTCTCCTGGGCCAGCTGGCAGGCATAGGCGCAGCTCTCGTCAAAACCATTGCCCTCCAGAATCACTTCCGCCCCGTAATTCCTGGTGCGGTTCACCTTGATGAGGGGGGTGGTGGTGGGCATGACCACCGTAGCCGGAACTCCTGCCAGCTTTGCCGCGTAGGCCACGCCCTGGGCATGGTTTCCCGCTGAGGCGGTGATAAGGCCGTGCTGCCTCTCCTCCTCCGTGAGTGTGCTGATCTTGTAGTACGCGCCCCTGATCTTGTACGCGCCGGTGTACTGCATGTTCTCAGGTTTAAAATACACCCGGTTGCCGGTCTGCTCAGAAAAATATTCGCTGTACACCAGCTTTGTCTCCTGTGTTACCTTGCCTACCGCCTCCGATGCTTCTTCAAAGCTTTCCAGTGTCATCATGTTGTCAATCCTCTCCTCTTCTTATATTAAACAGCGCGTTGATAAATTCTTCTGCGTTGAATTTCTGCAGGTCGTCTATCTGTTCCCCGATGCCGATATATTTCACCGGAATTCCCAGCTCCGACTGGATAGCCACGGCGATTCCGCCCTTCGCGGTCCCGTCCAGCTTGGTCAGAATGATGCCGGTGATATCCGCCACCTCCATGAACTGCCTGGCCTGGGACAGCGCGTTCTGACCTGTGGTCCCGTCGAGAACCACCAGAGTCTCCCTGTACGCCTCCGGGTATTCCTTGTCTATGATCCGGTTGATCTTTTTTAACTCTTCCATCAGGTTCTTCTTGTTGTGAAGCCGGCCGGCGGTGTCGCAGATGAGCACATCCGAATTTCTGGACTTGGCCGCGGCGATGGCGTCAAAAATCACCGCCGCCGGGTCGGAGCCCTCCTGCTGGGCGATGATCTCCACGCCTGCGCGGTGGGACCACTCGGTCAGCTGTTCGATAGCCGCCGCCCGGAAGGTATCCGCCGCCGCCATGATCACTTTCCTGCCGCTGTCTTTCAGCTGCCCTGCCAGTTTTCCCACGGAGGTGGTCTTGCCCACGCCGTTGACGCCGATGACCAGGATCACCGACCTCCTGTTCTCGAACTCGTAGGCATTTTCACCCAGATCCATCTGCTGCTTCATGGTCTCTATGAGAATCGCCTTGCACTCCGACGGCTCCTTGATGTGCTGCTCCTTCACCTTCGCCCGGAGATTTTCCACGATGGACATGGTGGTCTGTATTCCCAGATCCCCCATAATCAGGGTCTCCTCGATCTCCTCATAAAAGTCGTCGTCGATAGCGGAGAAACCGCTGAAAATAGAATCCATACCGGATATAATGTTATTTCTGGTTTTGGCAAGACCTTCTACCAGCCTGCCGAAAAATCCTTTTTTTCCTTCTGCCATGGTTTCCCTCCTATTTGTCCAAAGTGTCCTCGATCAGATTGACCGAAACCAGGGTGGACACGCCCTTCTCCTGCATGGTAATGCCGTAAAGTCTGTCTGCGCTTACCATGGTGCCTCTTCTGTGGGTGATCACAATAAACTGGGTGTTCTCTGTCAGCTTGTGCAGGTATCCGGCAAACCGGTCTACGTTGGAATCGTCCAGGGCCGCCTCGATCTCGTCCAGAAGACAGAAAGGGGACGGCTTTAAGTTCTGGATGGCAAAGAGAAGGGCTATGGCCGTGAGAGCCTTCTCCCCTCCGGAGAGCTGCATCATGTTCTGCAGCTTTTTGCCCGGAGGCTGGGAGATAATCTGGATTCCCGCCTCCAGGATATCCTCTCCATCCACCAGCTCCAGCATCCCGTGTCCTCCCCCGAACAGCTCCTTGAACACATGGTCGAACTCCTGCCGGATCTCCTTGAATTTTTCCTCAAACTGCCTGCGCATGCCCTCGTCCAGCTCGGCTATGATACCCTGAAGCGTTTCCTCCGCCTTCACCAGGTCCTCATGCTGGGTCTTCATAAACTCGTACCTCTCGGCTACCTCCTTGTAGTCCTCGATAGCGTTGACGTTGACGCTGCCCAGGGCTCTGATGGCGGCTCTCAGCTGTTCCGTGTGTTTTTTCATGTCCGAGAGAACCGTCCACTCCGGGTTCTTAACGGCCAGCGCCGTGGTGAAGGTCAGCTCATACTCGCTCCACATATACTCTACATGGTGCTCCAGCCTCTCCTCCAGCTTTTCCTTCTGGCTCTGGAGACGGAACAGCTCCTTGTCCAGACGGCTCTGGCGGCCTGACAATTCCTCCCGCCTGTCGAACAGCTGCTTCTGTTCCCTGGACTTTTCCTCCCTCACGGCAAGGTGGTCCGCCACCGTCTGCTCTGCCAGCTCTGCCTCCCTGGCCATGTCTTCAATCCGGCCTTTCAGCTCCTGGATCTCCTGATTTTTCCCGGCTATGATCTGGTCGCTGGCATCTGTGCTGCCTGCCAGCTGCCCCAGCTCCTCCTTAAGCTTTCCGATCTCGTTCCTCACACGTTTCATGTTCTCCTGGACAAACTGATACTTCTGCTGTAAGTTGGCGTTCTCCAGCTGGACCACCGACAGCTCCTTAGCCAGCTCTTCCCTGCGCCCTCTGGCCTCCTCCAGCTGCCCCGCCAGCTCTTCCACCTGCCTGTTCTCCTGGTCGTTTTGAGATTCCAGGTCTGAAACCCCCTCTGCCAGCTCCTTCTGATTCCTCTCGATCTCCCGGATCTGCTCCTCCAGATGGCTGTTCTCCATAACCATGTCACGGGAGGATTCGGATATCTCCAGAATCTTGTCGTCCAGCTGAGACAGATTCATCTGAATCGTGTTCTGCTCCAGGTAAGCCCCCTGGCGCTGCTGCTTTAACTGCTCCAGCTCCTCTCTCTGCCCTGCCAGATGCCCTTCCGCCATATCCAGCTCCTGCTGAAGCTGCTCTGCCGCCCGGAGGGCCTTCTCGCACAGCCTTTCCAGCTCCTCGATCTCCCGTCTTCTTCCCAGGAGGTTGCTGGTATTTTTGAAAGCGCCTCCTGTCATGGAGCCTCCGGCGCTTAAAAGCTCCCCCTCCAGGGTGACGATCCGCAGGGTATACTGATACCTTCTCGACAAGGCGATGGCGTGGTCGATATTGTCCACCACCACCACCCGCCCCAGAAGATACCGGATCAGGCCCTCATACTGTCTGTCCGCCGACACCAGCTGGCTGGCCAGCCCCAAAACTCCCGGCTCACCCAGCGCCTTGTCCTGGGTAAAGCTCCCCTTCTGCCCTACGCTGGTCAAGGGGAGGAAGGTGGCTCTGCCGTATTGATTCTTCTTCAGATACTCGATGAGATGCTTCGCCGTGGTCTCGGAGTCTGTGACGATGTTCTGGATACTGCCTCCCAGAGCCGTCTCGATAGCCGTCTCGTACTCCTTCTGGGTGGTGATAATATCCGCCACCACGCCGTGGATTCCCCTGACCCGGTTTCTCACCTCCATGACCCGCCTGATGCTGCCGCCGTAGCCTTCGTACCGCTCCGCCAGATTCTTGAGAGACTCCAGCTTGGTGGAGTCCGTGTGGTATTCCTGCTGCCGGTCGTTTAAGTTCTTTGACAGGCGTTTTACCTCCGACTCCAGCTCCCCGATGCGCTCCTGGCAGGTCTCCTGGGCCACGGCCAGGGCATTCAGACGCTCCTCCACCCGGGAGAGCTTCTTCTGCTCCTCCTTTTTCTGCTCCTCCTGCACCGACTCATCGCTTTTTGACTTTAACAGCTTCTGGACCACCTCGGAGCGGCGCACCTGAACCTGCTCCATCATAGCCTCATACCGCTGCTGCCTGGCTGTCAGGGACGCCTTCTCATTCATGGTCAGAATAATCTGGCCCTTCCCTGTCTCGATCCTCTGGTCCAGAAGCATGATAGCCTCGTCCGCCTGGCGGAGCGTCTCTTCCGCCTCTTCCTGCCTGCGCTGCCCGTCCTTCACATATCTGGAAATCTGTTGGTCGTCCGCCTCATACTCCTGAATCTGCCCCTGCCGCTCTTCTATGTCCCGTCCGATGGTGTTCATGCGGGAGCCTATGTGTTCCGCGTTCATGCGCTCCGTGTTGATCTGCTCCAGAAGCACGTTGATCCGGCCTTCCAGATTCCCCTTTTGGATGTTGGCCTGGCCTGTCTTGTCCCGGCCCTGCTGGATAATCTCATCCAGCTGCTTCAATGCCTGGTCCAGCTCGTCGTAGGTGATTCGTATCCGGTCCGAGGCCGCCCTGGTCTCCTCCAGGTCGCCGGACACCACGGAGGTGTTATCCTCCACCCCCTTCAGCTGTCCGCGTATGTCCTCGCTCTCATTCAGAAACACGTTGACCTCATAGCTTTTCAGCTCTTCCCTGAGCCGCAGGTACTCTCTGGCGGTCTCCGACTGTCTCGCCAAAGGCCCTACCTGCTTCTCCAGCTCCGAGAGGATATCGCTGACCCTGACCAGGTTCTGTTTCTCGTCCTCCAGCTTTTTCTGGGCGATGGTCTTCCTCCGCTTGAACTTCACGATCCCCGCCGCCTCATCGAACAGCTCCCTTCGGTCCTCCGGCTTGCCGCTTAAGATCTTGTCGATCTGGCCCTGTCCGATGATGGAATACCCTTCCTTGCCGATGCCCGTGTCGTAGAACAGCTCATTGATATCCTTCAGACGGCAGGCGCTCCCGTTGATCAGATACTCGCTCTCGCCGGAGCGGTAGATTCTCCTGGCCACGGTTACCTGGTCATAGTCGATGGCCAGCTGGTGGTCCTGGTTGTCCAGGGTGATGGCTACGTAGGCGAATCCCTGGGGCTTTCTTGTCTCCGTCCCCGAGAAGATCACGTCCTGCATGCTGGCGCCTCTCAGCTGCTTGATCCTCTGCTCCCCCAGCACCCACCGCACCGCGTCGGCCACATTGCTCTTGCCGCTTCCGTTTGGCCCCACGATGCCTGTGATGCCGTTGTGAAACTCAAACAGGATTTTGTTGGCAAAGGATTTGAACCCCTGTACTTCTATGCTTTTTAAATACATGCTTCACCTGTGTTTTTCTGTCAGCAGTTTTCCGGCTGCTGATCTTCTTCTCTCAATTTTAAAATTCCCCTGTAGGCGGCCATGCTCTCCGCCGCCTTCTTGGTCCGCCCTGTCCCCCGGCCCACTTCCGTCTCTCCCACCAGCGCCCTGGCCTCAAACAGCTTGTTGTGGTCCGGCCCCTCTTCCCGTATCAGCTCATAGCTTAAAGGATTCTCCCCCATGGCCTGTACCATCTCCTGTAAAATAGTCTTGCTATCAAAAAAGAGCTGTTTGTGCTCAATATCATTGAAAATAAACTGTCCGATGAACTCTTTTGCACTAGCAAAACCACCATCCAGATAAATCGCCCCGATCAGAGCCTCCATGGCGTCGGAGACGATGGAATTCCTCTCTCTCCCCCCCGTGGCCTCCTCCCCCTTGCCCAGAAGCAGGTACTCTCCCAGAGAGATATCCCCCGCGCACAGGGCCAGGGTAGGCTCGCAGACGATGCTTGCCCGCATCTTGGTCAGATCCCCCTCGGGCAGCTTCTTGTACTTGTGATACAGAAAATCGCTGGACACCACCTCCAGCACCGCGTCTCCCAGAAATTCCAGCCTTTCATTGCATTTGGACTTGTCCATGTGATGTTCATTGGCATAAGAGCTGTGGGTCATAGCCTGGTGCAGAAGCTTCTTATTCTGAAATTCATATCCTGTCCTTTGTTCCAGTTCTTTTAACTGTCGATTCATAAATGCCTCTCGCTTTCCTATATGACGAAAAAGCCCCAATACCAGGGCTTTTTCATCAGTTGTTTTTTCCATCCATGCCGAAGAGCCATATATAGCCGGCCTTCGTGTTTAGTTCAGCGCGTTCTTTATCTGCTCTACCGCGTCGCCTACGGTCACGATCTTTTCTGCCTCTTCCTGGGGAATCTCAATATCAAACTGCTCCTCTATGGCTGCGATGATCTCGAAAATATCCAGGGAGTCCGCTCCAAGATCGTCTACAAAGGTGGTGGAAGTGGTGATATCATCCTCTCCTACATTCATTACCTCCGCGATAATCCCCTGTAATTTTTCAAACTCCATAGTTAAAACCTTCCTTTCTTCTTATTCTTCCTGCTCTTTATTTGGCAGCAGGCTCTCCTTTATTTTTTCATTGATCTGCTGTTCCTTAAAGGTAACACACTGGAGAATGGAATTGCAGACTTCGCCTGACCTGGAATTGCCGTGGGTCTTCACCACCAGCCCCTTTAGCCCCAGAAGAGGGGCGCCTCCATACTGACTGGCGTCAAAGGCCTTCATGGTCTCCTTCAGGGCCGGCTTCACCAGAAGGGCTCCCACCTTGCTGCGAAGGCTTGTCATCATCCCTTTCTTCACCATGCCGATCAAAGTCGCTCCCACGCCCTCGTAAAGCTTTAAGATCACATTTCCCACAAAGGCTTCGCTGACAATCACGTCCGCCCCGCCGTGGGGGATCTCCCTGGCCTCTATGCTGCCTATGAAGTTGATGTCCTCACAGGCCTTCAGGAGAGGAAATGTCTCTTTTACAAGAGCGTTGCCCTTCTCCTCCTCGGCGCCTATATTCACGATGGCAACCCTGGGATGCTTAATGCCTATGACATGTTCCATATAAATAGAACCCATCCTGGCAAATTGTACCAGATGCGAAGGTCTGGCGTCAACATTGGCTCCGCAGTCGACAAGAAGGGAGACACCCTTCTCCGTGGGAATCAGCGGCGCCAGGGGGGGTCTCTCCACTCCCCGTATCCTTCCCACGATCACCTGGCCTCCCACCAGAATAGCGCCGGAACTGCCTGCCGACACGAAGGCATCCGCCTCCTGACGCTTCACCAGGTTCATGCCTACCACGATGGATGAGTCCTTCTTCTTCCGGATGGCGTTGACCGGCGGCTCCTCCGTCTCGATCACCTCAGAGGCATGGACGACGGACAGCCGGTCTTCCGGGTAAGTATACGCTGACAGCTCTGCCCGGATCCTGTCCTCCTGGCCCACCAGGATGACGCTGACCTGCTCCTTCTTCTTCAGTGCCTCCACAGCCCCTCTCACCATCTCTGCCGGAGCATAATCTCCACCCATAGCATCTACTGCTATCTTTATCATGCCGTGTTTCTCCTTTCAGCTCAAGGGCCCTAGATAATCTATTACATAATATACTAGATATCTTTTTATAAATCAATAGGGTTTTTCACGAAAGCACTGCGCAGTGTGAAAAAGGCGCTGCTGTTCACACATAGGCTCTGCCAGAAATGGGGGGGCACCCTTTTAATATCCTACCAGAAGATATTTCCCGGACAATCACAGTAGCTGAGATGCTGTCTCACAGTAGGTCATTAAGTAAATTCATACACTTAATCTTCTGCCGTAGATTAGCACTTCCATAGACGTTTAAGGTAAATGACACATTTTTATGGCCGAGAATCTCCGACAGCGATTTTATGTCAAATTCTGGAATTTCAATAGCCCTCACAGCAAAAGTGTGACGAATTTCATGAAACTTCACTTTTTCCAGATTATTTCTTTTCAAAAAACGTGCGAAAAATTGTCTGTAAGTACGGGGTTCACTTGGTTTCATCTTTCCGGTCAGGAAATAATGGTTCGGATTGTCTGTATAAAATTTCTTGACAATATTCATAAGCAGTGAGGGAACAGGAATTATTCTCGCAGAGGTCTTTGTTTTTGGCGGCCCAATGTGTAAATAGGAGCTGCCCTTTTTCTTATCATAAATTCTCTGGACTGTTTTATTAATATTGATTGTTTTGTCCGTTAGCGAAATATCTTTCATTTGAAGTCCGCACAATTCCCCAATACGAACCCCAGTAAATAGCGCAATGAGAATTCCTGCCGTTTTACGATTCAAATCTAAATAAATACACTGAATCAATTCTTGTTCCTGATCTTTAGATAAAGAAACCACTTTTCTAATATCAAGTTCTTTCGGATATTCAATGAGATCCCAATTCAACAGCGGAATAGCCCGCTCTTTATATGCGTATTCCATTGACAATCTGAGAACCAGAATAATATCACGAATTGTCTTAACAGTCAGGCCCCCCGTATTATCCAGCCGGCCCTCACTATGAAGATAAAATATATAATTCTGAATATCTCGCTCTGTGATACTGCCAATTTTACGTTTGCTAAATTGGGGAATTAGATGATTTTCAGCAATTAATGTAAAATTGGCATGGGTTGATGGGGTAATCATTGGCTTCTTCTGATTTAGCCAATCATTAACCAGCGTTTTAAATTGTGTATTATTAGTCATTTTGACCACCTCCACTAATATTATCAGGGAAATGGCAGAATATGGCACTATGATTTTTTAGCTATTATCTATTATGGCCAGTCAATAAATCGAATAAGGGAAAAGCATCTATGAGCAAACGCCTTCGTATTCGGCACTGGAAACTTGACGGATAGGATTAAAATCTATGGTAGTAGATCCTCAATCAGCGGTCAAAGGGAGGATGCGCCTAGGCTGCGGTTTCCGGGGTTTGAGGGAGCATATAACATGACACTGCTTTCTAATTACCTTTTTGAAAACCTTGATAGGAATCGATCCCTGCATTTTTCTAAGACCGATGTATTATCAGTATCAGGAGAGTATGGAATAGTAAATCAAATTGCTTTTCAAGGACGATCCTTTGCTGGTTCAAGTGTCGCAGACTATCATGTAGTAGAAACTGGCGATATAGTATATACAAAAAGCCCACTGAAAGCAAATCCATATGGTATTATTAAAGTGAATAGAGGGAAGCCAGGAATAGTGTCTACTTTATATGCTGTATACCATCCTCGTCAATGTGTCAATCCAGAATACATCGACTACTACTTTTCCAATGATTTGCGCCTAAACAAGTTTCTGAAACCACTAGTGAACATTGGAGCCAAACATGATATGAAAGTAAATAACGAGTTTGTCCTCACAGGAGAAGTCTATTTCCCTTCGGTGAAAGAGCAAGAAAAAGTAGTTAGGTTTCTTTCAATTTTGGATCAACGTATTGAGAAACAACGTCAGATTGTCGAAGCCCTCAAGAAGTATAAAAGAGGTGTCATTCGTACACTTCTCACACGGGAATTTTGCCACCTCAAAAATGTAAAATGGACATCTGCAAAAATAGGTGATCTGGGCTATTTTATTAAGGGTGCGCCTTTGTCAAAAGCTGATATTTCTGATGAGGGAACACCTTTTATTCTCTATGGAGAACTGTATACAACTTATAACGAGGTTATTACTCAGGTATTCCGCAAAACACAAGCCAGAACAGAGTCACAGTATTTTAGCCAGATTGGGGATGTAATTATTCCAACCTCCGGTGAAACACCAGAAGAGATTGCTACTGCATCCTGCGTCATGAT
>CAJTOT010000002.1:0-4356 GCA_910577935.1 uncultured Hungatella sp.
AGAGCCCCCATTTCTCATCGTCAACTCGAAGAATGACAAGCATAAGCTGAGCGGTTAACACATAACCCCATAAAAGCACAGGCCGGAAAGCCCTGGCAGGACTTTCCGGCCTGTGCTCATCTCACCGGAGGACAGATGTCCGGATTCATGGTGATTATAAGCTCTCAATAAAATCTATCACTGTCCGGTTAAACTTCTCCGGCTCCTCCCAGAACAACATATGTCCTGAATCCTCGAAGAACACGGTCTTTGCTCCGGGAATATTCTCCCCCACCCAGGCGCTGCCATGCCAGTCAAACACATTGCTGTTCCTGGCCACACACACCAGAGTGGGCAGATCGATGTGGGGGATAAAATCCCGCCAGTCCAGGTTGGTGTGATCCCTCATGATCTCGATCCTTACATAGGGGGGACACTTGTTGATCTCGTCTACGATAAAATCCGCGTCCTCTTTCGTGGGCTCGTGGTACAGACAGGCCCCCACCAGCCCGGCGGCGGCCCCTCTGGGATCGTACTTGATGTCATAGCAGGTGCGGATAAACATCTCCACGTCATAGCAGCCCTTCTGCCCCCAGACCCAGTCCGGCCCTGTGTACTGGGCCGGCGACTGGTCCACACAGATCAGCCCGGCCAGCCGGTGATTGCCGAAGAGCTGGATATAGCTCCAGAGAATGGAGGCCCCCATAGACCACCCCAGAACCGTCACGTTCTGTACATCCAGATGATCCAGCAGATTTTTCACGTCCATGGCATATCGGGAGATCCGATGGCTGTGAAGGACCTTCTCCGACTCTCCATGGCCTCTCATATCCATACAGATCACCTTAAAATGTCCGCATTGTGTTTCCAGAACTTCGTGGTACAGGTCCACCCTGGAAGCATGAACAGCGGCGCGCCCTGGCCCGATACCTCATAGTAGATCTCCACATTGTCGTTGGTCTTAAATGTTGCCATAAAATATCCCTCCTTTGTACTTGATATTTATATAATATCACCAATTTTCAACCCTTACAATGGGATTTTTGCAGGTTACTGTCAACGCATGTGAACAGTAACCTGCCGGAAATGGGGCATGTTTAAAATTTCTCTGCCGCTATTGCCGGTATTTTACTTCTATTATATAATTAGCCTGGGGAAAGTATAAAGAGACCATGGCAAAATAGAAAGTTGGGAGGCTGATAATGCTTGGATTAAAGCGAGGAACGGTTAAGCTGTGTGAACACGAGAGAGAGTGGGAGATTGAGGCTCAGAATACGATTTTTCGTTTAAAGAAGATATTGGGCAATGTCATTAAAGACATTCAGCATGTGGGAAGCACGGCTATAACGTCCATAAAAGCAAAGCCTATTATTGATATCGCGGTGGCGGTTGACGATTTTAATGAGATTCTTGCTTTTGAGCAGGAGTTGAGAGCGGATGGCTTTTATTACAGACCAAAGACAGAGCCAGGAGGGCAGCTGCTATTGGCGTCAGGCAGTTTTTATGAGGGCACGGGAGATTTGCAGACGCACTTTATCCATGTTGTCCGTACAGACAGCATGGCCTGGATAAACTATATAAATTTTAGAGAGTATCTTAACAGCACCCCCGCGGCGGCAAAGGAGTATGAGGCTCTGAAGGAGGCCCTGGCCCTGGAGGCTCCTGTTGACAGCGGCAGAGAAAAGTATCTCAAAGGCAAGCATGAGTTTATCGCGCGTACTCTGAGAAAAGCTCTTGTGAAATCCTATCTTGGGAAAACTGTTAATATTGAAATTGACCGCCCCCTGGGAAGTGTGCATCCTGAACATGGCAGTCTGGTCTATCCCGTCAATTATGGGTATATACCGAATATATTTGGCGGCGACGGAGAGGAGCTTGATGTGTATCTGCTCGGTGTGGACACGCCGGTAGAGAAATACACAGCCCGCGTTGTTGGAATCGTCCATCGCCGCAATGATGTGGAAGATAAACTTGTCGCCGCGCCGGAGGGAATGAAGTTCACATTATCTGAAATTAAAGAAGCAGTGCATTTTCAGGAGCAATATTATGACAGTGAAATTATGCAGACTATTTAGGAGGAAGCAAAATGACGAACCTTGAACGAGCGATAAAAGACGGGTATGGGCATATTCTTGGCGAAGAAAGTAAGCACAAGATTATCTATTGTCCTGACCCGCGCGCATTTTGACCATGCGGAAAATGCCGCCGGAATATCGGACACATTAGGGATTCCCATTGGGATGGCTGAAAGTGATTGTAATTTGATTCAATTAAACATAAACCAATCGCTGATTGCCACGAATATTTTAGGGAAAATTGTTCTGTCGGCATCCCTCAGAGAATTTGCGGTTCGTTCCATACCGGAATTTAAACCCAATGTATTATTACATAATGATGACAGTTTATCCGGCTACGGAATAAGCGCGCGTATCATTTCTTTGCCGGGCCATACAGATGGTTCCATCGGTATTGACGTGGACAGTAAACATTTGATAGTAGGCGACGCGTTGATGAATATGTTTTATCCCACGGTTTCTATGCTGTATCATAACAGGGACAATATGTTGGAAAGCGCAGGAAAGATAAGCAGTATCGGTGACAGGACGATATATTTTGGTCACGGAAAACCAGTGACTAATAAGCAATGGATAAAATGATTTCTTGAAAGAAAAACAGGAGGTAAAAAATATGCTGTTAAAGAATAAGTATCCCATATGCGAATTTGATACCAATAAAAACCCGATTATTCAGGCGAGAAATTTTTTGGCTAAAAGCCTTCCTGAAAAATGTGTGATTACCTTTTTCAGGAAGGAACTGGAGCAGTTTGTCTCGGAAAACAATCTTCCTGTCATTGGCTATCTTAACTCAGAAGTGCTCGATATACCGATTTACGAATATGTATACGGTACGGATAAACTTTGTATTACAATGTCATTTTGCGGCGCGCCGGGTGCGGCTGTGGCGATTGAAGAATTACATGCTATGGGATGTGAGAAATTCATAATTTGCGGGGGCGCGGGGGCATTGACAAAGGACAGTAAAGTGGGAGAAATCATAATCCCTGTCTCCGCGGTTAGAGATGAGGGGACATCCTATCATTATTTAGAGCCCTCCCGTGAAGTGGAATGCCATAAAGAGACGGTCGAGACGGTTGTTTCGTGTCTGAAACAGATGAGGATTCCATTTACAACCGGGAAGACATGGACAAGTGATGCCATATACAGAGAAACTCCTGATATGGTTGAATTAAGGCGAAATGAGGGATGTATAACTGTGGAGATGGAAGCGGCAGCCTTTTTTGCGGTGTCTCAGTATTACAATATTCCCCTTGCCCAGTTATTATATGCCGGTGATGACGTGAGCGGTGAGGAGTGGGATTCCCGAAATTGGAATACGCAAAAGAATATCAGATATAATTTAATTATCTCTGCAATTGAGATCGTAAAGAAATTGTAGCGGGTAATTCAGCTGATTGCTAAAAGCTGCGAATATCATTGATGATTTAAAAAAGCCTGTTTATATGGAAAGCTGGCAGTATCGGCTGATAAAAGAGGCAAGGAATATTGAGCAGGCGGATAAGGAATGCGGGAGCTGCGGCTGCGAGACGTATCCGATTTATAAAAGGGATCTGGAATTGATCTAAAGGTATTTTCAATTCATTTTTGTTGGAGATAGCAGGCCTTTGGCGGATAAGACATAGGAAAGAGGTGGCGCGTAATGAGCGATATAATGGAATTTGGAAGCAGAGATGAATTTAGAAAGTGGCTCTATGATAACTGCCTTTCAAGTGCCGGTATAAAGGCTTGAAGAGCAGATTGCACAGCTTTCTGCGATATTGGAAAGTTATGAGCCAGCCCACACTCCCCTTTCACTGTCTCCGCAACAATCCCAAGGCGCCAGCCCCCGGAACATCTCTGTCCCGGAGCCTGGCGTCCTGACAAGTTGTCTCAATCCCCAATTTACTCTTTATCGTGAATCTCCCCATGAAGCTGCTGCAGGGACTTCACCTCTCCCTGTCCGTTCTCTTTCACATACCGGATGCCCTTGGCGGTGGCTTTGGCGGCGGCCATGGTGGTCATGTAGGGGACCTTCGCCTTGATGGCGGCCTTGCGCAGGTAGCTGTCGTCGTGGCGGCTCTCCTTGCCGGCGGGGGAGTTGATGATGAGCTGAATCTGGCCGTTGGTGATCATGTCCAGGATGTTGGGGCGGCCTTCGTACAGCTTCTTCACCCTCTTTGCCTGGATGCCTGCCTGGCTGATCAGGTCGTAGGTCCCGCCGGTGGCCAGGATCTGGAACCCGCTCTCCGCGAAAATCCTGGCAATCTCCACCACTTCAGGCTTGTCCTTGGCGTTGACGGAGATGAGCACCGTGCCCTCT
>CAJTOT010000002.1:4365-56683 GCA_910577935.1 uncultured Hungatella sp.
TCTCCACCACTTCAGGCTTGTCCTTGGCGTTGACGGAGATGAGCACCGTGCCCTCTAAGGGCAGCTTGGACTGGGTGGCCTCCTGGGCCTTGTAGAAGGCTTCGCCGTAGGAGCGGGACAGTCCCAGAACCTCCCCGGTGGAGCGCATCTCCGGCCCCAGAAGGGGGTCTACCTCCTGGAACATGTTGAAGGGGAACACGGCCTCCTTTACCCCGTAGTTGGGAATCTCCTGCTCTTTCAGGGCGGGAACCGGCGACGGGCGCCCGGTAAGCTCTGAGGTGATGATGTCCGTGGCCAGAGGCACCATGCGGATGTTGCACACCTTGGATACCAGAGGCACGGTTCTGGAGGCTCTGGGGTTGGCCTCCAGCACATAGACCTTGCCGTTCTCGATGGCGTACTGCATGTTCATCAATCCCCGGACGTGCATCTCCTCGGCGATCTTTCTGGTGTACTCCTTGATGGTCTCCACGTTCTCGGCGGAAATGTGAACCGAAGGGATGATGCAGGCGGAGTCCCCGGAGTGAACGCCGGCAAGCTCGATGTGCTCCATGACCGCCGGCACAAAGGCGTGGGTCCCGTCGCTGATGGCGTCCGCCTCGCACTCGGTGGCGTGGTTTAAGAAGCGGTCGATGAGGATGGGGCGGTCGGGGGTGACGCCTACAGCGGCGTTCATGTACCCGGTCATGCTCTCATCGTCGTAGACCACCTCCATGCCCCGGCCGCCCAGGACGTAGGAGGGGCGGACCATGACGGGATAGCCGATGCGGCCTGCGATGTCCACGGCTTCCTCCACGGTGGTTGCCATGCCTGACTCAGGCATGGGGATGTCCAGCTTCTCCATCATGGCCCGGAACAGGTCCCGGTCCTCCGCCAGGTCGATGACGGAGGGGGAGGTGCCCAGGATCTTCACTCCGTTCTTTTCCAGGTCCGCAGCCAGGTTCAGGGGGGTCTGCCCGCCGAACTGGGCGATAACTCCTGCGGGTTTTTCCTTTTTGTAAATACTCAGCACATCCTCTAAGGTGAGAGGCTCAAAGTACAGCTTGTCGGAGGTGTCGTAGTCCGTGGACACGGTCTCCGGGTTGCAGTTGACGATGATGGTCTCAAAGCCCAGCTTTTTCAGGGCCAGGGAGGCGTGGACGCAGCAGTAGTCGAACTCGATGCCCTGGCCGATGCGGTTGGGGCCGCCGCCCAGAATCATAATCTTGGGCCTGTCCGTGTTGACCTTGTTCTTGTCGGGGGCGTTGTAGGTGGAGTAATAGTAGGCGCTGTTCTTGGTTCCGCTTACATGGACGCCTTCCCAGGCTTCCTCTACCCCCAGTTCGACGCGGCGGCTGCGGATGTCATCCTCCGGAATCTCCAGAATCTGGCTTAAATATTTGTCCGAGAAGCCGTCCTTCTTGGCGGCGGTGAGCAGCCGGTCGGAGGGAAGGCTTCCCTTGTGCTCCAAGAGGGCTTCTTCCTCCTCCACCAGCTCCTTCATCTGCTCAATGAACCAGCGCTTCACCTTGGTCAGCTCGTGGATCTCATCCACCGCGGCGCCCTTGCGGAGAGCCTCGTACATGACAAAATGGCGCTCGCTGGAAGGTGCGACGAGCATCTGCAGAAGCTGTTCTTTTGTCTTTGTGTCAAAATCTTTTGCGTGTCCCAGGCCGTAGCGTCCCGTCTCCAGGCTGCGGATGGCCTTCTGGAAGGCCTCCTTGTAGGTCTTTCCGATGCTCATGACCTCTCCCACGGCTCTCATCTGGGTCCCCAGCTTGTCCTCCACGCCTTTGAATTTTTCAAATGCCCAGCGGGCGAATTTGATCACCACATAGTCTCCGTCGGGGACGTATCTGTCAAGGGTGCCGTATTTGCCGCAGGGGATATCCTTCAGCGTCAGGCCGGTGGCCAGCATGGCGGACACCAGGGCGATGGGAAAGCCGGTGGCCTTGGAGGCCAGGGCGGAAGACCGGGAGGTGCGCGGGTTGATCTCGATGACCACGATGCGGTCGCTTGCCGGGTCGTGGGCGAACTGCACGTTGGTTCCGCCGATGACCTGAACGGATTCCACGATTTTGTAAGCCTGCTCCTGGAGCCGCTTCTGGCATTCTTCTGAGATGGTCAGCATGGGGGCGGAGCAGAAGGAGTCGCCGGTGTGGACTCCCAGGGGATCGATGTTCTCGATGAAGCACACGGTGATCATGTTGCCCTCGCAGTCCCGGACAACCTCCAGCTCCAGCTCTTCCCAGCCCAGGATAGACTCTTCCACAAGAACCTGTCCCACCAGGCTGGCCTGAAGTCCTCTGGCGCAGACAACCTTCAGTTCTTCCTTATTATATACCAGCCCGCCGCCGGCTCCGCCCATGGTGTAGGCAGGGCGGAGGACTACGGGGTAGCCCAGGCGGCCGGCGATGTCAAGGGCCTCCTCCACCGAGTAGGCGACCTCGCTGCGGGCCATCTCGATGCCCAGATCGTTCATGGCCTTCTTAAACTCGATTCGGTCCTCGCCTCTCTCGATGGCATCTACCTGGACGCCGATAACCTTGACGTTATATTTATCCAAAATGCCTTCTTTGTACAGCTCCGCGCACAGATTCAGGCCTGACTGGCCGCCTAAGTTGGGGAGAAGGGCGTCGGGCCGTTCTTTGGCGATAATCTGCTCGAGACGTTCCACGTTCAGGGGTTCAATGTAAGTCACATCAGCGGTTTCCGGGTCGGTCATGATGGTGGCGGGGTTGGAGTTCACCAGCACGATCTCGTAGCCAAGTTTCCTGAGCGCCTTGCACGCCTGGGTTCCGGAGTAGTCAAATTCACAGGCCTGACCGATGATGATGGGGCCGGAGCCGATGATGAGTACTTTGTGAATGTCAGTTCTTTTTGGCATTTTGTTATCCTCCTTCTTTTTTTCCTCATTCTATTATATAGAAAAATCCAAAAGGTGCAAGGACTTTTGAAATGAATCGGATAATTTTTGAAATAACAGTTGACAAACAGAAAAAACCCTGATATTATAGGGTCATAGATGTTGAAACAAAAATTAAAAACTGTTAAATCAACAATAAAATGAGGAGGAGGAAGGAAATGATCTATACTGTGACACTGAACCCGGCTCTGGACAAGACGGTGGAGATTCAGGATTTTGCCGTCGACAGTGTAAACCGCGTGACGGCCATGCGGACAGATCCGGGAGGAAAGGGAATCAATGTCTCCAAGGTCATCCAAAAACTTGAGGGGAACAGCATAGCTGCCGGTATTCTGGGCGGCGCGACGGGAAGAGCCATCTTGACGGCGCTGGAGGACATGGGGCTGGAGACATTTTTTCATTTTATCGAGGGGGAGACCAGAACCAACTTAAAGGTAGTTGACCCGGCAGGCCGCACCAACACGGACATCAACGAGGCGGGAGCTGCCGTCTCGGAGGAGATTCTGGTGACCCTTCTTGGGGAACTGCTGGAGAAGCTGGTGGAGGGGGACATAGTAGTTCTCTCCGGCAGTCTTCCCAAGGGAGCGGAGAAGGATACCTACTGCACATGGGTAAAGGCATTCCGCGGCGCCGGGGCAAAGGTTATCCTGGACGCGGACGGGGACTTGCTGGCGGAGGGCCTGAAGGCTTCTCCTTATATGGTAAAGCCCAACAACCATGAACTCTCCAGGCTGCTTGGCAGAAAGCTGGAGACGAAGGAAGAACTGGCGGAAGCGGCCAGGAGGCTCATGGAGGAATACGGCCTGGGGAAGGTGGTCGTCTCTCTTGGGGGAGACGGAGCCCTGTATGTGGACAGGGAGCAGGTCATGTACGCAGAGGGCCTGAAGGTGCCTGTGGGGAGCACCGTGGGCGCGGGGGACAGCGTAGTGGCGGCTCTGGCGGTGGCGGAGGAGAGAGAGATGAGCCTGGAGGACACGGTCCGTCTTTCCACGGCCACCGGGGCGGCCAACGTGATGTGCAGCGGAACCCAGGCGGCGGAGTATGAAGTCATAAAAGAGCTGATGCCCAAGGTGGTATTTTACAGCTTGTGATATGGTGATTTATTTGACAAAAAAATAAGTGAACACGGAGCGCCGGGGCCTGCCGCCAAGAGGGACGGGAGCCTCTTCAAGGAGGCGGGAAAAACAGATTCACAGGCGCTCCCGACAAAGAAAGGAGTACAATTATGAAAGCAAGAGGCGTGAGGCTGCATGGAGCAAATGATCTGAGGCTGGAGGAGTTTGAGCTTCCGGAGATTACGGACGACGAGATACTGGTGAAAGTAGTTTCCGACAGTATTTGTATGTCCACCTACAAATGTGCTATACTTGGAGAGAAGCACAAACGTGTGCATGACGACGTGGCGGAGCACCCGGCTGTCATGGGCCATGAGTTTGCCGGGGATATCGTGAAGGTGGGGAAGAATCATCAGGATACCTTTAAGCCGGGGATGAAGTTTACCCTGCAGCCGGCCCTGAACTACAAGGGGACCATGTGGAGTCCGGGATACTCCTACGAATTCTTCGGCGGGGACACCACCTACTGCGTCATCCCGGCGGAGGTTATGGAGCTTGGCTGCCTTCTGGAGTACAAGGGCAGAGCTTACTATGAGGCTTCCCTGGCAGAACCTATGTCCTGCAGCATCGGCGCGTTTAACGCCGCCTACCACACCCAGATGGGCGTGTACACTCACCAGATGGGCATCAAGGAGAAGGGCAAGCTGGCTATCATGGCAGGCGCCGGCCCCATGGGACTGGGAGCCCTGACCTACGCGCTTCACCGGGATGTGCGCCCCTCCATGGTGGTGGTGACGGACCTGGCTCAGGACCGCCTTGACAGGGCTGCCCAGCTGTTCCCGCCTGAGGAGTACGCGAAAGAGGGGATCGAAGTTCATTTTGTAAATACCGGGAAGTTTGAGGACCCGGTGGCGGAGCTGATGCGCATCAGCGGCGGCACGGGATATGACGACGTGCTGTGCTATGCCCCGGTGGCGTCGGTGGTGACCCAGTCCAGCGACATTCTGGGACGGGACGGCTGCCTCAACTTCTTCGCGGGCCCCACGGACAACAAGTTCAGCGCCGCCATGAATTTCTATGATGTGCATTACAACTCCACCCATGTCATGGGGACCACCGGCGGCAACACGGCGGATATGATCGAGTCTCTGGAACTGACGGCGGCCAAGAGAATCAACCCGGCTGTTATGGTGACCCACATCGGGGGGCTGGACGCTGCCGCCGATACCACGCTGAATCTTCCGAAGATTCCGGGAGGCAAGAAACTGATCTACACATGGCTTTCCATGCCCCTGACCGCCCTGACCGACTTGAGGGCCAAGGGGGAGGAGAGGGGTGACGCCCGCCTGGTGGAGCTGGCGGATATCGTGGACGCCCATCAGGGACTGTGGTGCCCCGAGGCAGAAGAGTATCTGCTGGCCAATTTCGTTGAAAAATAAATAGCTCCGGACTCCTGTTTGCAGGTTCCGGCGCGGACAGGAGGTTGATTTTGGATTCTATGGAAACACGCAGAAACGCGATTGTTGAACTGATCAATGAACGTGGAACTGTCAGCTTTTCCCAGCTGAAGGAGACATTTCCCAACGTGTCCGAGATGACTCTCAGGACGGATTTAAAGCTTCTGGACGAGGCAAAGAGGATCGTGAGGATTCACGGCGGGGCCAAATCCGTCCAGGTGGTCATCGGGACGGACGACTATCTGAGCAAGCGCTCCGTGCGCAATATTGAGGAGAAACAGAAGATTGTGGAGAAAGCCCTGACGCTTCTGAGGCCGGACACCACCATCTTTATGGACTCGGGCAGCACGACGACTCTTCTCGCCCGCCAGTTTCCCGACCAGTCGAACCTGATCTACACCACGGGTCTGACCTGCGCCACGGAGCTTGCCAATCTGTCCAGCCCCACGGTGATGCTTCCGGGAGGAATGCTCAACCGCTACAGCCAGAGCGTCTTCGGAATCTCGGCAGTGAGGGAGCTGGAGAGAGTGAATTTCAGTCAGACTTTTCTGGGAGTGACAGGCTACAGCCGCGCCGCGGGATTTACCTGCGGAAGCAATAACGAGGCCATCTTGAAGCAGACCGCCATCGGGCAGTCGGATCAGACCATTGTGCTTTTGGATTCCTCCAAGATGGAGGTGAAGAGCACTTTCCGGATCTGCGGGCTTGACCAGGTTGATGTGGTGGTGTCTGACGGAAATCTTCCGGAAGATTTTCTCAAGGAGTGCAGAAGGTTTGACGTGACGGTGCTGTAGTTTTTCGTTTGACGCGGTTTTTGATCGGTTCCTCGCTGCTCTGCCGGTGTGAGGAGGGACAGTTTTGAAGAATAGAGTACAGAAATTTGGTAAATTTTTATCGGCAATGGTTATGCCCAATATCGGCGCCCTGATCGCTTTCGGTTTTCTGGCGGCGCTGTTTATTGATACAGGCTGGATACCTAACGAGGGCTTTAACAGCATGGTAGGTCCCATGCTTACATACCTGATCCCCATTCTGATCGCCTCCACCGGCGGCAGAATGATCGGAGGCGACAGAGGGCGGGTGGTGGGAGCCATCGCGGTGATCGGAGCCATCATGAGCAACACTTCCATCACTATGCTGATGGCGGCCATGGTCATGGGGCCCCTGGCCGGCTTCTGCATCAAAAAGTTTGACGAGGCCATGGACGGCCGTATGCCTGCAGGCTTTGAGATGCTGATCAACAATTTCTCTGCCGGAATCATAGGGATGATACTGGCCATGGCGGGGTATGTGGTCATCGGCCCGGTGATGAGCGGGATTCTGCAGGTTCTGTCTGCAGGAGTCAACGTTCTGGTGCAGAACGAGCTGCTTCCCCTGGTGGCGGTGTTTATCGAGCCGGCGAAAGTGCTGTTTCTCAACAACGCCATCAACCACGGCATCTTTACGCCTATCGCCACGGCCCAGGCGGCGGAGACGGGAAAGTCTATCATGTACATGCTGGAGCCCAACCCCGGTCCCGGTCTGGGAGTGCTGCTGGCATACATGTTTTTCTGCAAGGATAAGGCTACAAAGGATTCTGCTCCCGGCGCGGTGATCATCCACCTGTTAGGCGGAATCCACGAGATATATTTCCCATACATACTGATGAATCCTCTGGTGATCATCGCCCCCATTGCGGGCAATATTGCCACCATATTCTGGTTTAACATGACCGGGTGCGGCCTGGTGGGACCGGCATCTCCGGGATCGATTATCGCCTACATGATGATGACGCCGGGGCCGGATATGTTCAAGGTTCTCGTCGGGGTGGCCCTCTCCGCAGGCATTTCCTTTGCCGCCGCCTCCGTTCTGGTGAAGATGGCTGGGGGCAGGAGTCTGGAGGATGCCCGGAAGGAAGTGGCGGCCATGAAGGCTCAGTCCAAGGGCCAGGCGGTTCCGGGAACCATCGAGAAATCAGAGCAGATCAGAAAGATCATATTTGCCTGCGACGCCGGCATGGGCTCTTCCGCCATGGGGGCTACCAAGTTCCGCAACCGCATCAAGGCGAACCGCCCGGACATCTCGGTGAGCAACACTTCCGTGGACAATATTCCTTCCGACTGTGATATCGCCGTGGTCCAGACAACCCTGGCCGACAGGGCGAGAAAGTCGGCGCCCCGGGCCCAGCTGATCACCATCGGCAATTTCCTGGCAGACCCTGCTTTGGACGCCCTGTATGTGCAGCTGACCACCGGCGACGCCCCGGCGGCTCCGGCGGGGGAGAACACGGATATCGTGATTCCCGACGTGCCTGTGAAGAGACAGGTGATTATCAAAGAGGGCATACATCTGGGGCAGAAGCCTGTGACCAAGGAGGAGGCCATACAGGCGGCGGGGCAGATGCTGGTGAAGCTGGGATATGTGGATGAGAGTTACATTGACGCCATGCAGGAGAGGGAGAGGCTGGTCTCCACCTACATCGGCATGGGCGTGGCCATCCCCCACGGGACGACACAGGCAAAGGGGACGGTGAAGAAGACGGGAATCGTCTGTTTCCAGTACCCGGAAGGTGTTGATTTCGGGGCTGAGAAGGCCCAGCTGGTGTTCGGCATCGCCGGCATCGGCGACGAGCATCTGGACCTCCTGAGCAAACTGTGCACCCTCCTGGAGGACCCGGCGCTTCTGGAGACCTTAAAGACCACCGGCGACGTGGAGTGGGTTCTGAGTCAGTTGTCTTAGAAAATCGCCGGAAACTTAAAAACAAAAATAAAAGCAAGAGCCGCGGGACTGTGGAAACGTCAGCCCCGCGGCTCTTGCGCGTCCTCTTCCCGGCTTCGGCGTCCGGCGGGGAGAGGGGCTGCCGCTGCGCCTGCAGGGCGCCTGGGAACATACCCGGCAGTACCCGCTTGTTTTGGCTGAACATTTTCCCATAATACATTGCCCTTGACATAAGTATGAAATCGTACTATACTGGGAAAGTACGATTTCATACTAAGCAGGCAGCCCGAAGGGGAACGATGAATAGGAGGGATTTTTATGGGAGATAACAATGAAAAACTGAAAGAGTTTAACCGTCTGAACCGGAAGTTCGAGGGCCTCTACCATGTGGTTGCCAGGAGAGAGGGGCTGTCGGACAGCGCGTTTATCATCTTGTATGAATTGTGGGATCAGGGGGACGGCTGCCTTCAGAAGGATATCTGCGACGCAGCCAGCATCAGCAAGCAGACAATCCACTCTGCCATGCGGAAACTGGAACAGGCAGGCTGCCTGTACATGAAACCGGGGAAGGGCAGGCAGATGCAGATTTTTCTCACGGATGAGGGCAGAAAACTGGTGGAGGAGAAGATCCTGCCTGTGTCACGAAAAGAGGCGGAGGCCTTCGGAGAGCTGGAGGAAGAAGAGTGTGCGGAGATGCTGCGGATTATAGAAAAGTATCTGGAGCATCTGGATAAGAAGATAAAGGAGTTATAGAATTATGTTAGGAAGAATAGATAAAAAGAAGGCAGAGATCCGCCTGTCGGATCATTTCACAGGGGAGAGGCTTCTGCGATTTGTCATGCCGTCGGTGATCATGATGGTGTTCACCTCCATCTACGGCGTGGTGGATGGGCTGTTCGTGTCCAACTACGTGGGCAAGACGCCCTTCGCGGCCTTGAATCTCATATACCCCCTCCTGATGATCCTGGGCGGGCTGGGATTCATGGTGGGAACCGGCGGGAGCGCCGTGGTGGCCATGGCGCTGGGGGAAGGAAAGAAGGAGAAGGCAAACCAGTATTTTTCCATGCTGATCTATGTGACCATAGGGCTTGGGCTGGCGCTGACGGCGGTGGGCTTCGCAGGGCTCAGGCCTGTGGCCCGGATTCTGGGAGCCAGCGGGGAGATGCTGGAGAACTGCATCGTCTACGGGTGGATTATGCTGGTGTTCCAGACATTTTTCATGCTGCAGAACGTGTTCCAGAGTTTTCTCATCACCGCGGAGAAGCCGAAGCTGGGCCTGGCAGTCACCGTGGCGGCGGGGCTGACCAACGTGGTTTTGGACTATGTGTTCATAGCAGTGTTCGGGTGGGGGCTGGCGGGGGCGGCCCTGGCCACAGGCTTCAGCCAGATGGTGGGCGGGGGAATTCCCTTGGTGTA
The DNA here is from genome assembly GCA_910577935.1 of uncultured Hungatella sp. GTDB lineage: Bacteria > Bacillota > Clostridia > Lachnospirales > Lachnospiraceae > UBA3402. The sequence continues at coordinate 13,896 of CAJTOT010000002.1, forward strand.
TTTTCTGAGAAAGAACAAGAGCCTTCTGCGGTTGACAAAGACCAGGCTTGACACGGGGATTCTTGTGAAGACCTGCGCCAACGGCTCCTCGGAGCTGATGACCAACATCTCCATGTCTCTGGTGACGGTGCTGTACAATTACCAGCTCATGGCCCTGGCGGGGGAGAACGGGGTGGCTGCCTACGGGGTGATCATGTACATGAACTTTGTGTTCTGCGCCATGTTTATCGGGTACGCCATCGGGTGCGCCCCCATCGTCAGCTATCACTACGGGGCGGGGAACAGAGATGAGCTGGGCAACCTTTTCAGAAAGAGCCTGGTGATTATGGCAGTTACAGGCTGCGCCATGACCTTGCTGGGACAGGTGATGGCCGCGCCCCTGACAAGAATCTTCGTGGGATATGACAGAGAGCTGTACGAGCTGACCTGCCAGGGGATGCGCATCTATGCCCTATCCTTTATCCTCAGCGGGTTCAACATATTCGGTTCCTCCTTCTTCACGGCTCTGGGAAACGGGGGAGTGTCGGCGGCCATATCCTTCCTGAGGACCCTGGTGTTCCAGATTGTGTCCGTGCTGGTTCTGCCCATGTATCTGGGGGTCAGCGGAATCTGGCTTTCCATTGTGGCGGCGGAGGGTCTGGCGCTGGCGGTGACCGCCTGCTTCCTGGCCCGCAACAGAAAGCGCTACGGGTACGCGTAGTTTCTGACAGGCACAGGAGGCCGGGGCGCCGTCAGCTTCCGGGGGAGGCCGGCCGCCGCTCCTTCAGGCGGTATTCCCTCGGCGTGCAGCCGAAGGCCTCCCGGAAGGACTGGCCGAAATAGCTGCTGCTGTTAAAGCCGCAGGAGGCGCCTACCTGAGTTACCGAGAGGGAGGTGTGGCTCAGAAGGCCGCAGGCTTTCCGGAGCCGGTAGCCGGTGAGATAGGAAAAGGGGGACTGTCCTAAATTTTCCTGAAAACAGCGGCTGCATTCTCTGGGGCTTATGTAAGCGGAGCCGGCGATCTGCTCAAGAGTTACCTTGTCCTGATAGTGAGAGGCGACGAATTCCATCATCGTCTTTATGCGGTCGCTGCGCGGCCGCTTTTTTTCGTCTGTCTGCAAGTCCCTGGTCAGAGAGAACAGGATCTTCCAGAGTCTGGCCATATGTTCCCGGACATCGAATTCATACCCCACTTCTTTTTGGATGTAGGCGTCGTGGGCATTTCTCATGAGGGATATGATCTCCCGGTGGGCAGGCACCGAGGGGTCAAAGCGGTAGAGGTCCAGCCCGTCATGTTCCAGCACAGGGGTGATGTAGCGGGTCAGGAGGATGCTGGGTTCTTCTCCTCCCAGGAAGGAAGAGGGAAAAATGTGCTCTTCCTGAAGGCAGACGCAGCCTTTGGGGCAGCTGGTCATGTGGAGGACGCCGGAGTTGATAAACCCGCCTTCCCCCCGGCGGAAGGTGTAGGCGCCGCTGGGGAGGACATAGTCCAGAACGCCGTCCCGCATGTAGAACAGTTCCACCTCGCCGTGCCAGTGCCACGGGAAGCTTCTGCCGGGCAGGTTGTGTATGGCGCATAAGTCGGTCATGTAGGGGAACTCGGGGGTGATATGCCTGTGGCTTTCCTCCAGGGTGGAGGTGTTGATGCGGCTGTTCTCCGTGGTTATGTAGTCTGAGGCCCCGGCGGAGACTGTGGACGGTGTCTGCCGCGGGCGGGAGGCTGGTGAAGAGGTCATGGAAATCTCCTTTATCTTTTATGGTGAAGGCAGCGGGCCGGAGGTTTGCCGGTCTGTCCTCGGTGTCTGCCGCAGCTGCTTTGATTGGCCGGATATTGATAGTTTAAGACCATTTTTTGATAGAATATGGACTGACAATTTATTATACTTGTGAAAAGGGAAAAATACAAGGATATAAAGAAGAGGTGGCTTTTATGAATTTGCTCCTTGCGGTTATCTATGCCGCATTTATCAGCCTGGGTCTTCCTGATGCCCTTTTGGGGGCGGCGTGGCCTGCCATGCAGGGGGATCTGGGGGCGCCGGTATCTTACGCGGGAATCATTTCCATGATCATATCGGCGGGAACCATCGTGTCCAGCTTAAACAGCGACAGACTTACAAAAAAGCTGGGGACAGGGAAGGTGACGGCTGTCAGCGTGGCTGTGACGGCGGCGGCGCTGTGGGGATTTTCTGTGGCAGGATCATTTCCTGTTGTGTGTGTGATAGCCTTTCCCTACGGCCTTGGGGCGGGGGCGGTGGACGCGGCCCTCAACAACTATGTGGCCATCCACTACAAGGCGCGGCATATGAGCTGGCTTCACTGCTTCTGGGGAATCGGGGCCTCCGCGGGTCCCTACATCATGGGAGCGTGTCTCGGGGGAGGCCTGCCCTGGAACAGCGGTTACCGGATGGTGTCTCTTCTGCAGATTGTTCTGACGGCGGTTCTGTTTTTTACCTTGTCATGGTGGCGTAAGCCGGGGGAGGCAGGGGAGGAAGAGGCAGAAGACGGTGAGAGCTTTCGGCTTAAGGATCTGCTGGAGCTTCCGGGCGCAAAGGCGGCGCTGGCGTCCTTTTTCTGCTACTGCGCCCTGGAGCAGACCGCGGGACTGTGGGCCGCCAGCTATATGGTGCTCAACCGGGGAGTGACGGCGGAGGCCGCCGCCAGATGGGCCTCTCTGTTTTACTTGGGCATCACGGCAGGAAGATTTCTCTGCGGCTTTATCACCTTGAAGCTGGATGACAAGGCTATGGTCCGTCTGGGGCAGACAGTGGCTTTGGCGGGAATTCTGCTCCTGGCTCTGCCTTTGGGCCAGGGGCTCACCGGAACCGGGCTGGTGATGGTGGGCATGGGATGCGCGCCTATTTACCCGGCTCTTCTCCATGAGACGCCTTCCAACTTCGGGGAGGATAAATCCCAGGCGATCATGGGGATGCAGATGGCATGCGCCTACGTGGGAACCATGGCTATGCCGCCTCTGTTCGGAATGCTCTCCGGCGCGGCAGGCATGTGGCTGTATCCCTGGTATCTTCTGGCGCTTGCGGCGGTTATGGCAGTCATGGTGGAGATTCTTAACAGGAAAAGCAGAGAGAGATGAAAAATGGAGGAGGGAAGGGTGAGGACATGAAAGATCGGTTTGAGGAGAGGACAAAGGGAAGAGCAGAAGAAAGCGGGAAGGAGGGAGCAAGAGACAGAATGGAAGGGCGCGGGAAAGAAAAAGCGGGCGGCAGGGTGCTGGCGGACTATCATGTACATACGGTGTTCAGCGACGACTCGGAGACTCCCATGGAGGACGCCGTCCTTCACGCCATAGCCGTGGGGCTTCAGGAGATATGTTTTACGGAACATATTGACTATGGGGTGAAGACGGATTTAAACTGTGACTGTGACGCGTACATGAGAGAAGTCAGGAGGTGCCAGGAACTGTACGGGGACCGGATCAAGATTGGGCTTGGCATGGAATTCGGCATGCAGGCCCACACCATCGGACAGTTTCAGGAGACATTTGACAAGTATCCCTTTGATTTTATAATCCTGTCCTGCCATCAGGTGGAGGACAAGGAATTCTGGACTTACGAATTCCAGAACGGGAAAAGCCAGGAGGAGTACAACCGCAGATATTACCAGGAGATCCTGAACGTGGCAGAGAACTATGATGATTACTCCGTTCTGGGGCATCTTGACATGATACACCGCTACGACCGGGCGGGGATTTATCCCTTTGAAAAGGTGAAGGACCTTGTGGAGGAGATTCTGCGCCGCGTGATCGCCGGGGGAAAGGGGATTGAGGTGAACACTTCCTGCTATCGGTACAAGCTCCCCGACTTAACTCCGAGCCGGGAGATCCTCAGACTCTACCGGCAGCTGGGGGGAGAGATCATCACCATAGGGTCTGATGCCCACACTATCCCGTGGATCGGGTGGGAGACAAGCCGGACGCAGCAGGAGCTTAAGGAGCTGGGATTTACATCTATCTATACATTTGATAAAATGAAACCTGTGAGACATGAACTGTAAGACACAGCAGGAAAATTTAATAATCTAATGAATTTTAAGAACACGGAATAATGATACAGGGGAGGTGGCTGTTAATGGCTAATATAAAAGCATATAAGCTTATTTATATGTTACATAGTTAAGAATAAGATGCTAAACAGGTAAAATACTTATGCGGCTAAGGGAAGAACTAGGGGCGCGGCTGCCGCAGCTGCGCCGACGGACAGCGCTTTGAAGCCTGGAAACAGGAAATGGAGGAGAAGGATGATCAGAGTAATTGCGATGGATATGGACGGGACGCTGCTGAACAGCCGGAAAAAAATCAGCCCCAGGACCAGGGAGGCCCTGCTTCGGGCTCAGGAGAGGGGGATTCTTCTGATTCTGGCCTCGGGGCGGCCTGCCAGAGGGCTGACAGAGTTTGCCAGGGAGCTGGAGATGGACAGCCATCACGGCCTGCTGGTCTGCTACAACGGCTCCAAGGTGGTGGACTGCCAGACGGGGGAGGAACTGTTCAATCAGGCCATGACCGTGGAGGAGGGGAGGGCGGTGCTGGAGCACATGAAGAAATTTGACCAGGTGCGCCCCATGATCGACCGCGGGGAATACATGTATGTGAACAATGTGTACAATCAGATGATCCATGTTGACGGAAAAGAGTTTAATGTTATCCAGTACGAGTCCAGGGGCGGCCATTACAAGCTGTGTGAGAAGGACGACCTGGCGGCCTTCGCGGATTTTCCTCTCAACAAGATTCTGACCACCGCTGACCCGGAGTATCTCAAGGCTCACTGTCAGGAGATGATGGAGCCTTTTAAGGACAGCCTCAGCTGTATGTTCACGGGAAAGTTTTATTTTGAATTTACGGCAAAGGGAATCGATAAGGCGAAGGCCCTGGATGCGGTCCTGACTCCCATGGGATATAAGCGGGAGGAGATGATCGCCTTCGGGGACGGGTACAACGACGCGTCCATGCTGGCCTATGCGGGGAGAAGCGTCGCCATGGCCAACGGGGTGGAGGAGCTGAAGGCGCAGGCGGACGAGGTGACGGCTTCCCTTGACGAGGACGGCATAGCTCTGGTGGTGGAGAGGATTCTGAAGTAGCCGGGGTTTATATCAAAGGATACCGCGTCTTGGCAGGCGGTGTCCTTTTTTAGGTATCAAAGGAAACAGGAGGAACATATGAATATCGCAGAGATTGCCAGGCTGGCAGGAGTGTCCAGCGCAGCGGTTTCACGTTATTTCAACAACGGCTATATATCGGAGGAGAAGAGAGCCCGGATAAAGAAGGTGGTGGAGGAGACGGGATACCGCCCTTCTCTTCAGGCACAGACTCTCAGGACCAGGAAGACGAAGCTGGTCGGACTGGTTCTGCCCAAGATCGATTCTGCGGCGGCCATGGGCAATGTGGTGGCCGGGGTTCTGGCGACGCTCAACGAGACAGGCTATCACGTGCTCCTTGCAGACACTCAGAACGACCCAGGCAAGGAGCTGGAATATCTGACATTTTTTAACGAAAAGCAGGTGGACGGGGTGATTCTGGTGGCTACGGTGTTTACCGCCAGCCACAAGAAGACTTTGAAGGAGATGGCGGTTCCAGTGGTCATCGTGGGGCAGAAGCTGTCAGGCTATCACTGTGTCTACCACGATGATTACCATGCCATCTACGATATCACGCGCCGGCTGCTGGAGAGAGGGCGGAGGAATCTGGGATATGTGGGGGTATTCCACCAGGACAAAGCCGTGGGGCTGGAGCGGTACTGCGGGTATGCGGATGCGGTGAAAGCGTGGGGGCTGGAAGCGCTGGCCAGGCGCCATGTGACAGCGGGGTTTACCATGGAGTCCGGGTATGAGAAGGCGGGGGAGCTGATGGAGCGGCATGGCGGTCTGGACGGAATCGTCTGCGCCACGGATTCCATCGCCGTCGGGGTCATGAAGTATCTGAAGGAGAAGGGAATTGAGATTCCCGGGACCGTGGCTGTGACAGGCCAGGGAGACTCCATGCTGTCCCAGGTGGTGACGCCTGCCCTCACCACCATACGTTACTCTTACGAGGAGAGCGGAAGGCTGGCGGCGGTTATGCTTCTTGAGATGCTGGAGAAAAAAAAGAGGGGGATGAAGGAGATCAAACTGGGATATTCCCTGGTGGAGCGGGAGTCAACCATGGCAGAATGACTAAAATGATTATGGGAAATTTGTGAAACATGACCGGACAAAAACAGTTGCCCGGAAAAAGAGGGTATGGTAGAATTATTTGTGAAATCGATTACATAAAGACCGGTAAACCAGATCAGTTTCACCAGGAGATCAGCCATGGGAGGGCAATATGAAAAAACTGATTTTTTTGGATATCGACGGAACCCTGACAGAACCGGGAAGCAACATGCCGCCGGAGTCAGCGCTGAGGGCCGTCAGGGGGGCGCGGGAGAAGGGGCATTATGTGTTTCTGTGCACGGGACGCAACTATGATATGCTGTCTCCCCTGCTTTCCTTTGGATTTGACGGGGTCGTGGCCAGCTGCGGAGGATATGTGCGGTTTGGGGACCAGGTGCTCTATGACTGTCCTATGACAGGAGACCAGACAGAGAGGGCCATGAAGGTCCTGGAGGACTGGGGAGTGTTCTACACCATCGAGTGTCTGGACGGCACCTACACAGACGGAAGGCTGAGGAAATTTCTCCAAAGCCGCGGGACCGAGGGGGCCAACAGCGAGCTTCTGCGGTGGCGCAGGCAGATCGAGGAGTCTTTGAATATCCGCCCTATGGAGGAATACAGGGGACAGCCGGTGTACAAGATGGTGATCATGACGGACAGCAGGGAGCGCCTGGAAGAGCCGGTGAAGGCGATGGGGCAGGAGTTTGAGCTGTGTCTCCAGGAACCGGACAGATACGGCTACATCAACGGGGAGCTGGTGAACCGGAGGTTCGACAAGGGAAAAGGGATAGAAAGAGTCTGCAAGTATCTGGGCATACCCCTGGAGAACACGGTGGGTTTCGGGGACAGCGCCAATGACGAGGCCATGCTGAGGACGGTGGGGCTGAGCGTGTGCATGGCCGACGGAAGCGAGGAGATGAAAAAGCTGGCAGACGATGTGTGTCCGCCGGTGGCGGAGGACGGACTGCTCCGGGGATTTGAAAAACACGGACTCTGTTAAAGGAGCCTGTATTTATGAAAATAAAAGGAAAGCGGGGAAGCGACCGATGGGAGAGAAGAAGAATCAGTCTGCACTGACAGGAGAGAAAGAGGCAGCGGTATCCGCCGGGACGCCGGCGGAAGGCAGCGGGATGCAGGCTGCGGCAGGCAAGGCGCCGGCGGAAGACGGGAAGAGGGCGGACCCATGTTACCGCAAGAGGCTGGAGCGTCATTTTGACGAGATGAAGTGGCTTTACACGGAGCTGTATGATAACGATTCCATGTTTGCGGAGCTGTGTGACAACATGGAGCGGTTTTACATGGAGAGAGGGGAAGACCTTAAGGCGTCGGACGCGGAGAGGGAGAAGAATCCGGACTGGTATAAGCAGAATGACCTGCTGGGCATGATGCTGTACATCGACAATTTTGCCGGGAACATAAAGGGCGTGGAGGAGAAGCTGGACTATCTGGAAAAATGCAATGTAAACTATGTTCACCTCATGCCGTTTTTGGACACCACGGAGGGCAAGTCGGACGGAGGCTATGCGGTCTCTGATTTCAGGAAGGTTCAGGAGAAGCTGGGAACCATGGAGGACTTAGACAGTCTGACCCGCTCCTGCCACCAGAGAAAGATCAGCGTGTGCATGGATTTTGTCATGAACCACACTTCCGAGGACCACGAGTGGGCGAAAAAGGCCAGGCAGGGGGACGGGGAGTATATGAGCCGCTATTACTTCTACGACAGCGACGAGATCCCCAGCATGTACGAGAAGACGGTTCCCCAGGTGTTCCCCACTACGGCTCCGGGAAACTTTACCTGGATTCCTGAGGCGGGACATTACGTGATGACCATGTTCTACCCCTATCAGTGGGATTTGAATTACAAGAATCCAAGGGTGTTCAACGAGATGATGTACAATTTCCTGTATCTGGTGAACCAGGGAATCGACATCGTCCGCCTGGACGCGGTTCCTTACATCTGGAAGGAGCTGGGGACTTCCTGCCGGAATCTTCCCCAGGTTCACACTCTTGTCCGCCTTATGCGCATGATCGGCGAGATCGTGTGTCCGGGAGTGCTGCTTCTGGGAGAGGTGGTCATGGAGCCCGCCAAGGTGGTGCCCTACTTCGGAACCGTGGAGAAGCCGGAGTGCCACATGCTCTACAATGTGACCACCATGGCCACCACATGGCACACGGTGGCTACCAGGGAGGTGAGCCTGCTAAAGAGGCAGCTGGACATTGTCAACAGCCTGCCAAAGGAGTATGTGTTCTTAAATTACCTCCGGTGCCATGACGACATCGGCTGGGGGTTGGATTACGACACGCTGAGGCTCTCGGGAATTCAGGAGAGGCCTCACAAGCAGTACCTCAATGACTATTTCCAGGGATTTGCCGGAAACAGCAACAGCCGGGGCCAGCTGTACAACGCGGATCCTGTGACAGGGGACGCCAGATTCTGCGGGACCACGGCCTCCCTCTGCGGCATCGAGAAGGCGGGGTTCGAGCAGGACGATGAGGCCATGGAGAGGGCCATCCGCCTTGATGTCACCCTCCACGCCTACATGTTCATGCAGTCGGGAATCCCTGTTCTCTACAGCGGCGACGAGATCGGACAGGTCAACGACTACAGTTATGAGGATGATCCCAACAAGGCGGCAGACTCCCGCTATCTTCACAGAGGCGCCATGCGGTGGGAGCTGGCGGCTCAGGCCGATGACCCGGATACGGTGGAAGGAAAGATATTCGGCAGGCTGAGGCAGCTGGAAGAGATCCGGAAGAGAGAAAAGGTGTTCGTGTCCTACGCCGACGCCTGGACTATAGAGACATGGGACCCGTCTGTGCTGTGCATGGCGAGACAGTACCAGGGCGAGAAGATCATAGGCATCTTTAATTTCAGCGAGTTTGACAAGACGGCATGGATCAACGAGAGAGACGGCATGTATGAGGACATGATCTCCGGTCAGGAGACGGAGGCCGCGGGGGTGAATATCCCGGCTTACGGATTTTACTATCTCAGGAGAAAACAGTAAAGGAAAACAGAATGACGGAAAACAGGAACAATCCAGGGGGAAGCGGCTTGCCAAGCCGCTTCCCCCTGGATTACTTCCGGTCTTCCATGGCGTGGACCAGCTCCACGATCAGCCGGTGGGTGGGCGCCGGGACATTGCATTTCTTGGCTGCCCGGACGACAGAACCGCTGATGGTGTTCACCTCGGTTTTGCGGCCGTTTTTTAGGTCGGCGCATATGGAGGTGATGCCTTCCGGCGAGTTCTGGGAGGTCAGACGAACTTTCTCGGTGATGGCCTCCTCGTCTGCGGCGAGTCCCAGACCATGGGCCACCTCCACCGCCTCGTGGATCAGCTGCTTTGTGATGTTCCAGGCATGTTCGTTGCCGGCGATAAAGCCCATGGGAACCTGGAGCACGCCGGTGACGGCGCTTAAGGACACGTTGGTGAACAGCTTGTCCCAGATGAGCTGCTGGATGTTCTCATGGATATATCCGGCAAACCCGCAGGAATCCAGCACTTCCTTTAATCTGGGAAGAAATCCTTCCGTGTCTTTAGTGATCATGCCGATGTTGGTCCTGCCGGTGCCGCCCCGGCGCACATGGCCGGGGGCCAGCACCGCGCCGTTGTCCTCGGTGGTGCCGATGACGATATGGTTCTGGGGGACGAATTCTCCCAAAAGATCCTCGTGGCCGGAGCCGTTCTGCAGAGTCATCAGGTAGGTGTCCGGCCCGATAATGCCCTGGTTGGCGGTGAGGGCAGCTCTGGAGAACAGGGCTTTCACGAACAGGATCACCAGGTCCATGGGCTCCTGGCCCTGGGTGGAGGTGAGGGCGGTGGGATGGAAGATCACATCCTCACCGTTCTCCTGTATCTTTAAGCCATCCCGGTTGATCTGGTCAACCACTGCCTGGTTGGTGTCGATTAAAAACACGTCATTGTGCAAAGATAAATGTCCGCCGTAGATGGAACCCATAGCCCCGGCGCCGATTACTGCGATTCTCATAAAAATATCCTTCCTTCCAGCTTATTTGGAGAACTCAGCCAGGCCTTCGATGGCGTAGGCGCGGACCGGGCAGGAGTCCGCCCCGATGATGGGCAGAGCCGCGAAGGACATGAAGAAGGTGTCGGCGCTTAATTGGTCTAAGTTTTTCAGAACCTCCAGGAACGTGATGTCAACTTCCATCAGAATGTCGTGGAAGGGCTTTACATCCTCTTCGCAGTTCTCGATGGAGACGCCGTCGCCGAAGCCCACGCATTTTACCTTGTGGTTGCGGAACCACCAGGCAGAATCGGCGTTGATGAACAGGCGCTTATCCTCCGGGCTGTTGGTCTTGGGGGTGAACGGCGGGAACTTCCAGTTGCTGTCCAGAATCACGATATCCCCTTCCCTGACACGGTCGCCGCAGGCGCGGTCCAAGTCGGCGGCGCTGATGTGGGCGTTGGGCTCGAGAAAATCAATATTTACGTAGATGGCGCGGCCCATGAAGGCGGTCAGGGGCAGGTCGCCTACGGACTTGCCGTCCTCAAAATGATGGTAGGGGCACTCGCAATGGGTTCCCAGATGGCTGGTTAAGTCCAGGGCGGTGTGGAAATCCGGGATAGGACCGCCGGTGTTGTAACGGATCAGGTGGCAGCGGCGGCTCTCCGTGGCCGGGTCCAACACCTTGGTCAAATCTACTACTCTCAAGTTTCCTAACTGATACACTGCGCTCATGACAAATCCTCCTGAATATTTAATTATGGCTTGTTTGTGCCGGCGGCGGGCCGTGGCCGGGCTGCCCCGGCCTTTGCCCTCCGTGAATAGTAATCATTATACAGTATACCGGTATACTGGTCAAGTGTTTTTTATTGACTTAAAAATATTTTTGCAGTATGATAACTATAGTTTGTGAACCGAAGGACAAGAGAACCCCAGTGGAACAGGAGGTGCGCCGTGGAACGGATGAGTCCGCTGCAGATTCAGGCATATGAATATTTGAAAGACATGATTTTATCCGGAAAGTTGAATCCGGACGAGCTGTATTCCGAGACCCGCATGTCAGCCGAGATCGGCATTTCCCGCACGCCCATGCGGGAGGCGATCCAGTGTCTGAGCCAGGACGGGTATATCACGGTTGTGCCCAGCAAGGGATTTAAGGTGAGGTCTCTCAGCGGTAAGGATATGGAAGAGATCATCCAGATCCGGTGTGCCATCGAAGGCTTCTGCGTGCATCTGGCGGCGGCTGAGATCGAATCCAGGAAGGGTCAGAAGCTGCTGTCCGTTCTGGACCGGCTGCTGGAGAAGCAGGAGAAGGCGTTTGGAGGCAGAGGAGGCCTGCGCCGGGAGAACATGGAGGCCGGAACCTGGAACAAGGCGGGGATGGAACAGTTCATGGAGTATGACCACCAGTTTCACCGGGCGCTCATTGACTTCGTGGGAAACAAGGAATTTATCCAGACCTTTCAGCGGTCTATGTATCTGATCCATCTGACGACTCAGGGGGCCCTGGCGGTGCCGGGCCGGACCGAGGACACCTTGAAAGAGCACAAGCTGATCTACTCTTATCTGAAAGAAGGGGAGGGAGACGCGGCATATAAACTGATGCTGGTGCACCTCATGATGCCTCTGACCATGCATATCACAGAGTGACTGTTAAGGCGGGGCGGCCGGGGCGGACAAAGGCCGGGACGTCCGCCTGAGGGAGAATCTGCGAAAAGGGGAATTTTTACGGAAAACAAACTTGTCTGTCTCCTGAAAATAGGCTATGATATATGCAGAGACAGTTAGCAGGGAGTTTTGAAATGACGATTTATGATATTGCGAAAGAAGCGGGGGTGGCGGCCAGCACCGTGTCCCGCGTCATCAACAACAAACCGGGAATCAAGGCGGAGACCCGCAAGAAGGTGCAGGATCTCCTGAAGAAATATAATTACACCCCCAACGTGGCGGCCAGGGGTCTGGTGACCCAGTCCACCAAGCTGGTGGGAATTCTCATTGTGGACATCCGCGTCACCCACCACATCAACAGCGCTTTCCTGATCGAGAAGGAGCTGAACGCCAGAGGCTACTGCTGCATCACCATGAGCACCGGACCGGAGGACGAGCAGAAAGCCAGGTATATCCAGATTCTGGAGCAGCGCCGGGTGGAGGGCGTGATCCTCATGGGCTCCATGTTCATGACAGACAAGGTGAAGGAGAGCATTGAGAGGCATCTGTCGGGGGTGCCGGTGGTCATGGTCAACGGGTATCTGGATCTGCCCAATGTGTCCGGCGTCATCGTAGATGAAGATTTCGGCGTGGAGCGGTGCGTGGATCTTTTGTTTCGGAAGAGTAAAAAAAAGATCGCCTTTGTTCTGGATTCCGTCTCCCCGTCCAACTATAAGAAGCGGGAGGGATACTGCGCCGGGATGCGCAAGCACGACGCGTCGGAGGATCAGCTGTGGCTGTATGATCTGGAGGAGAGCTCTGTGAAGGGCGGCTATGATGTCACGGTGCAGATCATCAAGGAGCATCCGGATGTGGAGGGAATTATCTATACCATCGACCTGGTGGCGGTGGGCGGCGTCAGGGCAGCTTACGACCTGGGGTATCCGGTTCCCGAGAGACTGGGGCTGGTGGGGGTGGACAACAGCATTTACGGGGAGATCTGCATACCGAAGCTGACCACCCTGGACAACAGGCTGGAGGCGCTGAGTGAATCGGCGGCGAGCATTTTGCGGGAAGGCCTGGAGGGAAAAATCCAGAGCAAGAAAATGATGCTGTTTTCGGAAGTAATCGAGAGAGAGAGCACATAAGGAAGAGGACATAGCATGTCCGCCTTATGTGCTTTTTTGTTGCCGGAAGGAAAGATCCGCTGTTCCGGTCCTTTTTCAGGCGTTCAGGAGATGGCGTGTCTGTTGGGGGCAGCTGACTTCAGAGTCTGCAATCGATTACGAATAAAATTGCAAGAAAAAGCATAAAATTGTGAAAAATGCACAATAAAGAAAGAAAAATAATGGTAAATAACACAAGAAAGAAGTGCTTGAAAAGTAAAAAAATATGTGATATCATGAAAAACAGAAAAGCAATCGATTGCAAAAAGGAGGCGAGATTGATGATATTTGGGCATATCCTGGCAAAAGAGACGGAAGCGGCGTACGCGGCTCCTGTCCGGGAGGCGATCCGCTGGTGCAGAGAGACGGACGTATCCCAGATGGGGGAGAGCCGGTTTCTGATAAAGGGAGAGGACATGATCGCTCTCATCTGCGACCGGATGACAGGGCCGGCGGAGGAGAAGCTGCCGGAGGTGCACCGCCGGTACGCGGAGCTCCAATACATGGCAGAAGGCTCCGAGGTGATGGGATTTTATCCGGACCGGGGCGACAGCCAGATTCTTGAGGACTGTCTGGAGGAAAAGGATACCTTGTATTACAGGGAGAATCCGAAGGCGGAGGAGAAGCTGCTTCTCATGACTCCGGGAACCTACGCCGTGTTTTTTCCAGAAGATGTGCACCGGCCCTTTTGCCAGACAGGCGCGCCTGGCAGGGTAAAAAAGATCGTAATAAAGATTGCTTTGGATACGTTATGACAAGAAAAGTCAGATATTAAGACAGTCAAAAACGAAAATGGGAAGGGAACAAAAAAATGTTGAGAATCAAGTATGATGACATGGCAGCTGAGTTTAAGAGAGTTCTTATCAGCAGAGGTTTTTCAGAGAAAAACGCGTTGGACGCGGCCACGGTTTTCGCGTCAAACAGTTTGGATGGCATCTACAGCCACGGGCTGAACCGTTTTCCCAGGGTGGTAGAGTACCTGGACAAGGGCGAAATCAACCCGGAAGTGGTGGCTACCTGTGAGATGAGCATGGGAGCCATTGAGAGATGGGACGGTCACAGAGGCTTCGGCCCGCTGAACGCGAAGCAGGCCATGGACCGGGCGTGCGAGCTGGCGAAACAGTACGGCATCGGCATGGTGGCTCTGGGGAACAACAATCACTGGATGCGCGGCGGCAGCTACGGCTGGCAGGCGGCGGATCAGGGCTGCATCGGCATCTGCTGGTCCAACACCATGCCCAACATGCCGGCGTGGGGCGGCAAGGACAGGAAGATCGGCAACAACCCCATCATCTTCGCAGTGCCCAAGAGCAACGGCGACCATGTGGTGGTTGACTGCGCGGTGTCCCAGTTCTCTTACGGCAAGATCGAGGAGGCAAAGCTGAAAGGCCAGCAGCTCCCCGTGCCCGGCGGCTACGACGAGAACGACAACCTGACCACAGACCCGGCGGCTATCGAGAAGACCTGGAGGGTGCTCCCCATGGGATACTGGAAGGGCAGCGGCATCTCAATCCTCCTTGACCTGATTGCCACCGTGCTGACAGACGCCAACTCGGTGAGCAGGATCGGCACCTTCGGCGACGAGGTAGGCCTCTCCCAGGTGATGATCGCCATGGACCCGGGCAAGTTCAACAGCGGAGAGACCACAGACCGCATCGTGGATGAGCTGGTTGCCGACATCAAGAGCTCCATCCCTGTCAAGGCGGACGGAACCGTGTTCTATCCGGGCGAGATCGAGATCAATACCCGCCGGGATAACAAAGCCAACGGCATTCCGGTTATCGAGGAGAAGTGGGAGCAGGTAAAAGGCTTCTAAAACTTGGAGTTTACATATAAGGAGAGCGGAGACATGATATTTTCATCAATTCACGGGAAAGATGACGTGAGCAAATATCCCCAGGCCATCCAGACAGCCATCGCCTATCTGAAGGCCAATGATTTTGCGCATATGGAGCCGGGAGTATACGAGCTTCAGGGAAAAGATATCTACGCCCAGGTCTTTGACGCGGAGACGGGAGCGGTGTCCGGGAGACGCCCGGAGGTTCATGAGAAATATGTGGACGTGCAGTTCCTGGTTTCCGGCAGAGAGAGGCTGGGGTTCACCCCGGACACCGGCGAATACGAGGTGGACGAACGATTTGACGACAGGGATCTGATATTTTATAAGAGTGTGGAAAATGAAGGCTTTATCGAGGCGGTTCCGGGCTGCTACAGTATTTTCTTCCCGGCTGACGTACACCGCCCGGCATGCGCGTCCGGGGAGCCTATGAAAGTGCGCAAGGTAGTGGTGAAGGTGGCCGTCGCGCTTTTGTAAACGTCTGAGAAGGACAGACGGATCATTATGCAAATATGAACTTTGCGCGCCGGTCCGGATCAGGGGCGGTGTGTAAAAATATTAAAAAATTAAGAGAAGGGAAAGGTAGTTATGAAAAAGAAATTATCAGTAGTATTGGCAGGCATTATGACAGTTGTATCTCTGGCGGGCTGCGGCGGCGGTTCACCGGCGGCATCCTCCACGACAGCGGCAGGCGGCGGCGACGGAGCGGCGGCCAAGGCAGAACTGAACCTGATCATCGCCTCCAACCAGACATCTCTGGACAATCCCTACTCCTACGGGATGGATAAGTTCAAAGAGGTGCTGGAGGAGATCTCCGGCGGCAAGATATCCGTCACCGTGCATAAAGGAACTCTGGGTGAGAATGAAAATGAGCTCATCGAGAAACTGGAGATGGGAGCGGCATCTATGGTAGTCGCATCGCCGGGGTTTATGACTTCCATCGGCGTCCCCGAGGTGGATATTTTCTCCCTGAACTATCTGTTTGACAGCTTTGACCACTGGGAGAAGTGCCTGGATGGAGAGTTCGGCGACAAGATGAAGGCTACCGTCAGCGAAAAGACAGGCAACAATTTCCGCATCATGGCTTACTGGTCTTCTTCTGTCCGGGACTATTACGGAAAGAAAGAGGTAAAGACCCCGGATGATTTAAAGGGCATGACCATCCGCACCCAGTCCTCCCAGGTACAGCAGGACTTCTGGAAATCCTGCGGGGCTATCCCGACATCTGTGGCATGGGGCGAGCTGTATCAGGCGCTTCAGCAGGGCGTTGTGGATTCCGCGGAAAATGATTACACCAGCTTCATGCTGAAAGAGCATCACAAGACTGACAACGGAAAATATATCTCCGAGACTCATCACGACTACACCACCCGTCTTCTGCTGATGAGCGGCCACTTCTATGATGGCCTGACCGACGAGCAGAAGGCATGGATCGACGAGGCTGTGGAGGCATGCACCAAGGAAGAGCGGGAAGTTGTATACAGAATGTTCGAAGAGTCCAAGGAGAAAGTGATTGCGGACGGAGCGATCGTGACCGACTTCGAGGATGTTGACATCGACGCATTCAGGGCTCTGGCTCTTCCGATTCAGGATAAGTTCGCGGCAGACAACAATATGACCGCCGAGCTGGAGATGATCCGCGCGGCCGCGCAGTAAGCTGCCCTGCTTGAACCGTTGCGATATAATGTATTGCCGGCAGCCGCCTGAGTGGACCGGGCGGCTGCTTTTTCGCGAGAACTTGACACTTTTTAGGAAAAGGAGAAGTGAGATGAAAAAAGCTATTTCCATGCTCCAGCAGATTCAGATTGCAGTCGGCGGGTTCTTCCTTATGGTTTTCCTTCTGACGGTGGTATTTCAGATGATGTCCCGTTATCTGGGAATCGCGGCTACCTGGACCGAAGATGTTTCTACATATTCCTTTATCTGGGCTGTATTCATGGGCGCAGGCGCCATGGTTCTGGAAAGAAAGCATTTCGCGTTTACCTCCATCAGCGACATGATGAAAAATGAGAAGGCAAAAAGCGTGTTGAGCATCATTATCTCCGTGATTATGCTGATATTCGCGGTACTGATGGTGTATTACGGCATCAAGGTGACAAAACAGTTCTGGAACTACACCTGGGTGAATATCCAGGCATTTAAGAGAGGCCCCACCTGGCTGTGCCTGCCTATCTGCGGCGTCACATCCTGCATATATCTGGTGGAGCTGATTGCAGAAGATGTGAATACTCTTATGAAAGGGGGAAATAAATAATGGCAGCATTGCTGGTTGTGATGTTTGTTGTCTTTGTAGCCATCGGAGTGCCGATTTCCTTTGCTCTGGGCGTGGTTTCCTTCGTGGGAATCAGTTCCCTGGACATGATCCCCAACACGGTAGTATTTTCCAAGATGTTCAACGGTCTGACCAGTTTTACCCTGCTGGCTGTGCCGCTGTTCATTCTGGCGGCGAACCTGATGAACGAGGGAGCCATCACAGAAAAGCTCATCGACTGCTGCAACTCCCTGGTGGGACATTTCCGCGGCGGCCTGGCATACTCCAACGTGCTGGTGTCCATGATCTTCGCGGGAATTTCCGGTTCCTCCCAGGCGGATACCGCGGGCGTGGGAAAGATCTTTATTCCTGCCATGGAGAAACAGGGCTATGACAAGGGCACATCCGTAGGCGTCACCGCGGCGTCCTCCACCCTGGGCTCTATCATCCCGCCGAGCATCACCATGGTTGTGTACGCAGGTATATCCAATGTGAGCACCGGAGCCTTGTTTATGTCGGGGCTGGTGCCCGGAATCCTTCTTGGCCTGGCCATGATGGCTGTGGTCAAAATGTATTCCAAAAAGAAGAATTTTCCAAAATGTGAACGTGTTCCCATGAAACAGGCCATGAAGCAGACTCTGGACTCACTTCCGGCTCTGCTGACCCCGATTATCCTCATCGGAGGAATCGTTACCGGCTGGTTCACCCCCACGGAGTCCGCGGCGTTTGCCTGCATCTATGCCCTCATTGTAGGCATTTTGTACTACAAGACTATTAAAATCAAAAATCTGCCCCGGATTCTCATTGAGACTATGAAGATGTCCTCTCTGTCCCTGTTCGCGCTGGCCACGGCCAACGCGTTGGGAGAACTGTTGAGCTACTATCAGCTGAACGTGCTGGTGCAGAACTTCTTTGCCAACATGTCAGGAGGCAAGCTGGTGTTCCTGATCGTGGTGGTTGCGTTCTTCATGTTTGTGGGAACCTTCATGGACGCGGTTCCGGCCATGATCCTGTTCGTCCCCATCATCCTGCCGGCTGCTACCAACCTGGGAATCAGCCCCATTATCCTGGGCCTGATCATCGTGGTTACCCTGGCTCTCGGCCTGGTTACCCCGCCCTACGGCCTGTGCCTGCTGATCGCGTCGTCTATCAGCGGCATCACCATCGAGGACGCCTTTAAGGGAACGCTTCCCTATTTCCTGTCCTCTCTGGCTGTGCTGGCCCTGCTGGTGCTGTTCCCGGAACTGTGGCTGGCTATCCCGGCAACCTTCTTCCCGGGCCTGTTCTAGGGAAACAGCAGGCGCCTGACGGAGACGCCGGCGGCTGAACAATCCATAATTCCATAATTGTATAAAAAGCGCTGTCCTGCGGAAAAATGTCCCCGGACGGCGCTTTTTTTGCGGATCCGGGGTCTCCGGGCCTGATTCTTTAACATAAGAGTCCGCGGCAAGGGGCATCTGAACTGTTGCGAAGTTTCCATGAATTTTGTGTTTACAAAAAGCTCATCCGGGGGAAAATAAAGCCTGATTATTGACAATGAACGAGGTGAGAGGGCAGATGAAAACAGGCAGAAAGAGAGCGCTTAAGATAGCTGGGAGAATCGCGGTATGGCTGCTGGTCCTGTGTATTGCGGCGGCCGCCGCCGCAGCGGGAGCGGGGCTGGTGTGGGTCAGGAGGATCGCTTCCCAGGCTCCGGATATCCGTGTCCTGAGCTTTCGCCCCCAGGGATTTGCCACCGCTGTCTATGACAGGGATGGCAATCTGGCGGAGCGTCTGGTGATGGAGGGAGCCAACAGGGAGGAGGCCTCCTACGAGGAGATACCGGAGAACCTTAAAAACGCGTTTATCGCCATCGAGGATGAGAGGTTCTGGGAGAACAGCGGCATCGATCTAAGGTCCATACTCCGGGCGGCAAAGGGGGTGCTCACCGGTGACTCCTCGGCAGGAGGAGGAAGCACCATCACTCAGCAGCTCATTAAAAATTCGGTGTTTGGCGGGGGGCAGGAGAAGACGTTCCGCGAGAAGCTGGAGCGGAAGATCCAGGAACAGTATCTGGCCGTGGAGCTGACCAGGATATCGGACAAGGAGACCATCCTGACAAATTATCTGAACACCATAAACTTAGGGGCAAACACCCTGGGGGTCAAGGTGGCGGCGAGAAGGTACTTTGACAAGGAGCTGGGAGAACTGACTCTGTCTGAGTGCGCCGTTCTGGCAGGCATTACCCAGAACCCTTCCAGGCTGAACCCGCTGACGGGAGCCGAGGAAAATGCTGCCCGGAGGAGACGGATTCTGGATAAGATGGAGGAGCAGGGGATGATCTCCGCCGAGGAGAAGGAGGAGGCCCTTTCCGACCCTGTGTATGACCGGATCAAGAACGTGGACACGGCAGCCAGGGCGGAGGCTACCCCCTACAGCTATTTTACTGACCAGGTTATCAGCCAGGTGACGGACGCCCTGACAGAGAAGCTGGGATATTCCAGGGAGCTGGCGAAAAAGTTGATCTACTCCGGCGGCCTGTCCATCTACACCACCCAGGACCCGGCCATGCAGGAGATCGTGGACCAGGAGGTGAACAACCCGGAAAATTACGGAAGGACCATGTGGTCTGCGGATTACAGGCTGACGGTGGGGCATCCGGACGGCAGCGCGGCCAATTATTCCGAGAAGGACATGCAGGCGTTCTTCCAGGCAGAGACCGGGGCTTACACGGAACTGTACCAGACCCAGGAGGCCCTCAGGGCTGACGTGGACATGTTCAGGGAACATATCCTGGGAGAGGGGGGCGAGGCGGAGGCGGAAAAACTGATCATGGTGGCCCAGCCCCAGGTGTCATTTGTCCTCATGGACCAGTTCACGGGGCAGGTCCTGGCTGTCAGCGGAGGCCGGGGAGAGAAGCTTGCCAGCCGGACGCTGAACCGGGCGACGGACTCCCTCAGACAGCCGGGGTCTGTCTTTAAGGTGCTGACCGCCTTTGCGCCGGCGCTGGACGGGAAAAACGCCACTCTTGCCACAGTCTACTATGACGGGCCTTATTCCGTGGGGGCGAAGAGCTTCCGCAACTGGTACGGGCGGTTTTACGGCTACTGCAGCGTGAGAGAGGCCATTATGTACTCCATGAATATTGTGGCGGTCCGCTGCATGATGGAGACCGTGTCCCCCCAGCTGGGGGTGTGGTATGCCAGGAACCTGGGGATATCCACTTTGTCAGAAAATGATTATAACCCATCCACCGCCCTGGGGGGAATCACGGACGGGGTGTCCAACTTAGAACTGACGGCAGCCTTCGGCGCCATAGGCGCCCAGGGAGTATACACAGAGCCATCGTTTTTTACAAAGGTGCTGGACCATGACGGCAACGTGCTTCTGGAAAACCAGCCGGAGAGCTATCAGGCATTGAGGCCGGAGACAGCGTTTCTCCTCACCGATGCCATGGCAGACTCCATGAAGGGCCAGAGCAAATTCGCTGTTACCACCATAAGTCCCACAGGCAGGCGGGCCGCCCTGGCCTCCATGGCTGCCGCGGGAAAAAGCGGAACCACCACAGACAGCCGGGATCTGTGGTTTGTCGGCTTCACGCCCTGCTATACCGCGGGAATCTGGAGCGGCAATGACGACAATCAGCCCATAGAGGGAACCACGTCTTATCACAAAGATATATGGAAAAAGATTATGGACCGGGTTCACGAGGGGCTGGAGAACAAAGAATTTCCTGTTCCCGCCTCGGTGAGCAGGTCCTATGTGTGCCGGAAGTCCGGAAAACTGGCGGTCTGGGGAGTCTGCGACGCGGACCCCAGGGGAAATGCTATATACAGCGAGTATTTTGCGGAAGACACATCCCCTAAAGTCTACTGCGATGTCCATGTGAAAATCCCTGTGTGCCTGGAATCCGGCCAGGCGGCCGCAGAGGGGTGCCCGGAGACGGAGGAAAAGGTATTTCTGGTTCTGCCGGAGGGCGGTGGGGAGACGGAGGATTCCAGATACGCGGTTCCCGGCATCTGTCCCATCCATGGAGCCCCCCTGGGGGAGACATGGGAATTTTCGGAGGAAGAAGAACCGGAATCAGAGGAAGACTGGGAACTGTGGGAAGATTGGACCGGGGCGTGGGACTGGGAGAACGGATGGGAGGGAGGCGGTTCCGGAGCCATGGAGAGCATCCAGGATAATCAGAATCAGATTAGGCCGCCGTGGGAAGAGACTTCTCCATCTCGCCCCTCCGGCCTCCCTCCGACCCAGAACACCCAGGAAACCGACGCCCCGGAGGAGAGCCGCCCGTCCCAGGGAGGCGGAGCAGCCGTAGAGAGCCGCCCGTCCCAGGGAGACGAGGCAGCCGTAGAAAACCGCCCGTCCCAGGGAGGAGGGGCAGCCGTAGAGAGCCGCCCGTCCCAGGGAGACGGGGCAGCCGTAGAAAACCGCCCGTCCCAGGGAGGAGGGGCGGCCGTAGAGAGCCGCCCGTCCCAGGGAGGCGGAGGCGTCATAGAGAGCCGTCCCTCTCAGGGGGGCGATTCTGCCGTAGAGAGCGGTCCGCCTCAGGAGACCGGTTCTTTCTGGGACTGGTGGCTGCTTCCTTAGAGAAAGGCAGTGGCGGAATTTTTGGGGGTTTCACGGGGAGGGGAAACCGGCATGAATGCCGGGCATCAAGTTTGCTTGTAAGCCCATATTCATGCCGGTTTCTGCATTGGGCGAAGGCCTGGGCTTTTGGCCGGCGCGGCCGGTCAAGAAGATGCTCCCCGTGAACAGTAATGAATTGTAAGAAATAATTCACAATAACAACCGGAAATATTCACCTTTTCGCTGTGAGAACATGATAAAATAGCAGCAAGATGTTCAGGCAAGGAGGGATGACTATGTTTGGGAAAAAGAAATGGGCGGCGGTTATCTTGGCGGTGGCGCTTGCGGCAGGTTTTACATATCCGGTGCGGGCAGAGGGTGAAGCGGAAACCCAGGTGGACAATGTGGCTTTGAAGATCAAGTCGGATATCAGGCCGGGGAGCGACCAGGGAAAGGTGGAGGTCGCCACCAGCAATGTCCGCTATCATGTGGAGGATTCCTACATAACCAATGAGCCGGAAAGGCAGTGGGAAGAGAGCAGCAGGCCTCGGGTCAGAATCACTCTGGAGGCGGAAGAGGGATACGGATTCAAGCCCGGATTTTCAAAAAGCGATGTGTCTTTAAGCGGGACGGAGGCCACGGTTTTTTCTGTCAGCAGAAACAGCGAGACAAAACTTGTGATCATCATCACCATCACTTCTGTGAGCAAGGATAAGGAAGGATATGATCTGGAGGTCTACGACCTTCAGTGGGACAAGGAGCGGGGCTGCGGCCTCTGGGGACCTGGTTCCGACGCGAAAAAGTATGAAGTGAAGCTGTACCACGGGGACAGTCTTCTCAACGATTCCACGTGGAACACCAGTGCGGCCAGTTTTAACTTTTCTCACTATATCACTGAGGAGGGGCCTTACACCTTCCAGGTGCGGGGAGTCTACAATTCATCGTACAAGGGGGAGTGGGCGGTGTCCCAGGTCTGGGAAGTGGACGGGGAGACGCTGGAGACCGTCAAGGCGCTGGCTGTTCGCGCCGGAGATGACCAGGGCGGCGATGCTGTATCCGACCCTTCTGATCTGTCCCCCCAGGGGCCGGCCGGAAGCCTGGGGGCGTGGCTGCACGACGGCACCGGCTGGTGGTACTGCAACGCGGACAAGAGTTATACCACCAATGACTGGCAGGAGATTAACGGCAAGTACTATTTTTTTGATGAACACGGGTACATGACCGTCGGGTGGATTTTCTGGAATAATGTATACTATTACTGCGGTCTGGACGGCAGCCTGCTGACAGATGCCTGGACGCCGGAGGGATACTATGTGGACGGCAACGGGGCGTGGGTGGAAGGCCTGGAGCGGTAACCTGGCCGGGCCTGTCTGCGCTTTTGGTCTGGGCTGCTGCGGGCTGGCTGCCTGTGATTAACCGCTGGTTACTGTTCACATGCGTTCACAGCAACCAGCAAAAATCCATGAAAATCGCCTGGGGCGATGGGATTTTTGCCCGCCTGCCCAGGTTATCATACGGTCAGCGCAGCCAGTGCGCAGACCCTGCCTGAACAGTAACAACCGCTTTGCTGATTATATGTCCATTGTCTCCGGCGTCTTTACGGACAGCGGATTTTGTGTTATAGTTAGGGATAGATTTTTGCCCCCGGGAGACAGGGGATGGAAGTACTTATTATAGAAAGAAAAGGGGATAAAGGCAGAGTATGGCAGTAGATTATCGATTAGTTATAAAAGAACTACAGGGGTTGGAGAATTTCTATGTCTTTTTTGCGCAGACCACCAGGATGCCCTATGTGGAATGCGATCAGGAGACATTTGACGATCAGGTGTATCTGTTTAAAGAAGAAGAGGAAGCGAAAAAATGGGCGGAAGAGTATAAGGAAAAGCAGATTCCTCTTACCACGGTGAAGGTTGGGAAGGAGCAGATGCTGATGTTCTATACCAGCCTGTATCTGGTGGGAGTCAACCGCCTGGTATTCCGCAACGGGGCGGGGGCCGCCTATCTTCCTATTGAACAGGTGGTCACCATGAAGAAGCCGGAGGGGACGGACAGCGGGCTCCCGAAAGAGAACGCCACGCTCCAGCTGACCATGATCTATTTTCTCCAGGAGCTGAGGCGGCCGGGACAGAAGGCAGACGACATGGAGCGGAGGAAAAAACTCCAGGAGATGGAGCAGGAGATGATCATGAACCTTATACGCTCCAAGTACATTATGGCTGTGGACATCTC
Organism: uncultured Hungatella sp.; assembly: GCA_910577935.1. GTDB lineage: Bacteria > Bacillota > Clostridia > Lachnospirales > Lachnospiraceae > UBA3402. Next base: position 37,663 of record CAJTOT010000002.1, read on the forward strand.
CAAGGTGGAGGGGGATTTTGACCCGAAAAAACCGGGACAGAATATCCAGATTCCCTACCTGAAGAACCAGCAGGGGGAGATCATGCAGCCCCTGTTCTCCGACATGTGGGAGTTCCAGAAGTTCAGCAAAAATTATGCCTCCAAGCTGCGTCTGGGAACCGTGCCTTTTAAAGGGCTCCTCTCGTCCCTGATTAAAGAGGCCAGAGGCTATGTGCTGAACCCGGCAGGGGTGAATCTGGCCATTCTGCGGGAGAAGCTGGAGGTGATGACAAAGCAGGCGGAGGCTCTGGAGGCCGAGGCAGAAGAGGAATAGAAAGCTGCGGTGGATAAATACGAGGTTTTAAAGAAATATTTTGGATATGACACATTCAGAAATGCCCAGGAGGCATTGATTGATAATATACTGGAAGGAAAAGATACGTTGGGCATCATGCCGACCGGGGCTGGTAAATCTCTGTGTTATCAGATACCGGCCTTATTGATGGATGGGATTACGCTGGTAATTTCTCCGTTGATTTCCCTGATGAAAGACCAGGTGGGGAGCCTAAACCAGGCTGGAATACACGCTGCTTTTCTAAACAGCTCCTTAACGGTAAACCAATATTATAAAGCCCTGGGGTTTGCAAAACAGGGACGCTATCCTATTATCTATGTGGCGCCGGAGCGATTGGTGACAGAAGAATTTTTAGATTTTGCCTTAAACAGCAATATTGTCATGGTTGCAGTAGATGAGGCCCATTGCGTATCTCAGTGGGGACAGGATTTCCGGCCGAGCTATTTGAAAATTGTTGAGTTTATTGAGAGACTGCCGAAACGCCCTATTGTAAGCGCATTTACTGCCACAGCAACCAAGGAAGTCAGAGATGACATTATAGACATATTGCAGCTGCAGAGTCCTATGGTGATTACTACAGGATTTGACAGAAATAATCTGTATTTCGGCGTCATGACAGTAAAAGACAGATACAGCGCAATCAGAAATTATCTGGAAACACATAAAAGCGACAGCGGCATTATTTATTGTTTGACACGCAGGCAGGTAGAAGAAATATGCGGGCAGTTGATCAAAGATGGCTTTCCGGCCACAAGATACCATGCCGGCCTGAGTGATGAAGAAAGAAGAAGAAATCAGGATGACTTTATCTATGACAGGATACCCATCATTGTCAGCACGTCAGCATTTGGCATGGGAATCGATAAGAGTAATGTCAGGTTTGTGCTCCACTATGGTATGCCAAAGAACATAGAGTCTTATTATCAGGAGGCAGGAAGGGCAGGACGTGACGGGGAGCCGGCAGAGTGTATTCTGTATTACAGCAGCAGAGATGTCATCACAAACCAGTTATTTATTGATAATAACCAGGATAATCTCGAGTTGGACGAAGTGACAAGGGCAATAGTAAAAGAGCGTGACAGGGAACGGCTGAAGAAGATGACATTCTATTGCTTTACTAATGAGTGTCTCAGGGACTATATCTTAAAGTATTTTGGGGAGTACGGAAGTAATTATTGCGGAAATTGTTCTAATTGCATGACACAGTTTGAGCAGGTGGATGTGACGGAGATCTCCAGGGCTTTGGTTGGCTGTGTGGAAAGCAGCAGGCAGAGATATGGGACAACAGTGATTATCGATACAGTACATGGAGCCAATACGGCTAAGATCAAAAACTACAGAATGAATGAAAATCCCTACTATGCTGTTTTGAGCAAAGTTCCTGCATACAGAATCAGGCAGGTATTGAATTATTTGCAGTTAAAGGAGTATCTGACTGTCACCAATGATGATTATGCTGTCGTCAAGCTGGCAGTAAAATCCAAAGAAATTATCGAGGATAATCAGCAAATCGTGATGAAATTGGCAAAAGAAGCTGACAGGCCGGCAAAGGAAGCCCGATCCAGGAGTAAGAAGAACAGGGCAGATATATTGGGAAAAGAGCAGTTTACAGAGAAAGAAGAGACCTTATTTGAAAAACTGCGCGCTCTCAGAGCGGAAATTGCAAGAGAAGAAAAAGTGCCTCCGTATATTGTATTTTCAGATAAGACATTAACACATATGTGCATAGTAAAGCCAAAGATGAAGGGGGATATGCTGAAGGTATCAGGTGTGGGAGAATTTAAGTTTGAGAAGTATGGTGAAAGATTTTTGAGCTGTATAGAAAAATTTGAAAGCAATTCCATATCTTAAAGGCGGATGCGGCGGAGTCCGCCAGGACTCTTTTAGAACGGAGAGAAACCAGCAGGCAGTGATATAAAGCCGCGGTGAACATGGACACGGTCCGCGTCAGGAACAAGATGGTGACCGTGTCCGGCGGCGGGAGTTTGAGCTTGGAAGATCCGGTCAGAGTTTTCTCATGGCCGCAGAGGAGGCAGCAGGTGAGGCGGAAGGGAAGCGCCGGATACCTGAATGACGGCCGCCGCCACCTGGTTGGCGTAGGATACGGCCTGGGCCAGGGGAATGTCCATGGTCAGGCATGCCAGGATGGTTCCCACGTGGGAGTCTCCCGCGCCGATGGTGTCCACAATATCCGTGACAGGCGAGGCAGCCGTGTTATAGGCAGTCCCGTCTTTTTCTATACAGTAAGCGCCTTCTGCCCCAAGAGTGACGATCACCGTGTTGGCGGTCTGGGCATGGAGCCGCGCCGCCGCCTCCCTGTAGTCCGGGGCGCCGGTGAGTTCCAGGGCCTCTTGTTCATTGACATGGAGCATGGGTCTCAGGGCCATGATACGGGAAGCCTTCTCGCTGGAGACACGGCAGCCTCTGGGGCCGGGGGCGTAGCAGACCTTGAGCCGTGGATGTTTCTCCAGCCAGGAGATTAAATTGACGCCTGTGGATTCCTCCACCTCCAGACCGCATATGTATACCAGGTCAAAGTCCCCAGGGTCATATGGCTCCATCCACTCTTCCTGAAAGGTGTATTCCACGCCGTGGCAGGACAGAAACGTGCGTTCGCCGGACGCCTCCACCAGGCAGTAGCAGCAGCCGTTGTCCCTGTCGGGGATGCGGACCGCCACCGGAACATGGGCGGCAGTCAGCCGGTCTGCCACATAATTGCCGTACATCCCCGTTCCCACAGGGCTTATGAAAGTGTGGGGAGCCCCCAGAAGTCCCATAATAGAGGCCACGTTGTAGGCGCAGCCCCCCAGGGCCATAGTCTGGGAGGTGGGGTGCAGATCCTCCTCGGTGACAGGGAGATGGTCTAAGTGAATGATAACGTCCACACAGGTGGAACCGATGATGAGAGCTGGTTTCATGGTTGCAGAAAATCTCCTTTCAGGTGTGTGTATTCATTATTCTTCTGAGTCAATGTTCATTTCAAGCCGGTAATATATATCCATATCACGTATTATTTTCTGACAAGGAAAGCATATCATAAGCCGTCTTTTTTTACAATATGTTCAAGGAAGCCTATACGTTGTATACTGGTATTCACAAGGCCTGTGAGCGGTAAGCAGCAGTTCAGGGGCTTGAACTGTTACAGCGGTAACGGGGGAGAAAATGATGAAAAGGGAGGATTGTACACTATGTCCATGGAACAGTTGTCACTGTTTGACTGTCAGGAGACCAGCCACCCGCTGGCCAGCCGGATGAGGCCGGAGGACCTGGATGGCTTCGTGGGACAAGAGCATCTTGTGGGAAAGGGAAAGGTTCTCAGGAGGCTCATTGAGCAGGACCAGATACCTTCCATGATTTTCTGGGGACCGCCGGGGGTGGGGAAGACCACTTTGGCGGGAATCATCGCAGGGAGGACCCACGCACGGTTTATCAATTTCAGCGCGGTTACAAGCGGGATCAAGGAGATACGGGAGGTGATGGCCCAGGCGGAGGACAGCAGGAGGATGGGGGTCAGGACCGTGGTGTTCGTGGACGAGATTCACCGGTTCAACAAAGCGCAGCAGGACGCATTTCTCCCCTATGTGGAGAAGGGGAGCATCATCCTGATCGGGGCTACCACGGAGAATCCGTCTTTTGAGATCAACAGCGCTCTTCTGTCCAGATGCCGGGTGTTTGTGCTCCAGGCCCTGTCCCCGGAGCAGGTGGCAGAGCTTTTGAGGAGAACGTTAAAGAGCCAGAAGGGATTCGGGTATCTGAATATTGAGATCGGGGACGACCTGGTGGACATGATCGCCAGGTTCGCCGACGGGGACGCCAGGACAGCGCTGAATGTTCTGGAGATGGCGGTGACCAACGGGGAGATCAGCGCCGATAAAACTACCGTCACCCCGGAGGTGCTGCGCCAGTGCATCGGGAAGAAAAGCCTGCTCTATGACAAGAAGGGGGAGGAACACTACAATCTTATCTCTGCCCTCCACAAGTCCATGCGCAACTCCGACCCGGATGCGGCCGTGTACTGGCTCGCCCGGATGCTGGAGGCGGGGGAGGACCCTCTCTATGTGGCAAGGCGTCTGGTGCGTTTTGCCAGCGAGGATGTGGGCTTGGCGGACAGTCAGGCTCTGCCGCTGGCCGTGGCCGCCTACCAGGCCTGCCATTTTCTGGGGATGCCGGAGTGCAACGTCCATCTGAGTCATGCGGTGATCTATCTGTCCATGGCCCCCAAGTCCAACTCCGCCTACATGGCCTACGAGGAAGCGAAAAAAGATGCCCAGAATATGCTGGCGGAGCCGGTTCCCCTGGTGATCCGCAATGCGCCTACAGACCTGATGGAACAGCTTCACTACGGGGAAGGCTACGTCTATGCCCACGACACCAGGGAGAAGGTGGCGGCTATGGAGTGTCTGCCAGAGAGTCTGGCGGGAGCGGAGTATTACCATCCGGGGGACCAGGGCGACGAGAGAGAGACGGCGAGAAAGCTGGAACAGGTGAAGGCGTGGAAGGGGCGGCACAGGGAGAATTTGTAATTGACAGGCGGCCGGCAGAAGCTGTCTGCCGGGGAGGAATCTGCCTATAATGAACCGAAAGCCGGATCGGATTTTTGTGGAAAAGCCAGATTGACATTGATACAGTCGCCTGTTAGAATGTTAGTATACTGACAAAATAAAACAGCTCTGCCTCGCCGCCGGCAGACAGCGCGGGGAAAGAAAAATACCCGCGGCAGGCGGTCAGGCGCAGGGAGAAGGCAGACAGGCTTCAGGAAAGGGACGTATTTCCATGGAGAACAAGCGTATAGGGTTTGAGGTTCGCGTGCTGTCTAATTTGATCCATCGGAAGATCAACCAGATGGTGACGGAGGAAGAAGAGACATTGACCGCCCTCCAGGCCTGGGTGCTGGGTTTTCTGGTGCGTCAGGGAGAGCGGGAGACCGTGCAGAAGGATATAGAAAAGGAGTTTTCTATCCGCCGTTCCACAGCCAGCCATATGCTGACCCTGATGGAGAACAACGGGTACATCACCAGGGTTCCGGTTCCCAAAGACGCCAGGATGAAACGGATCGTTTTGACGGAGAAGGGTAGACAGGCCCAGAGGAGGATGGCGGACCGGCTGAGAAGATTTGAGCTTATCATGAGCAGCGGGATAACCGACGGGGAGTTGGACGCGTTTTTTGCCATGCTCAGGCGTTTTGAACAGAATATCCAGTAGATGCCAACAGGGAGTGGGTTGGCATTCTTTTTGGGATAAAATTTGTCAGTATACGAACGATTATAAGGAGGTACAGTTATGAAGGACAACACACAACTATTTGAACATGCGCCGGTGTCCAAGGCCGTGGCAGTGATGGCTGTCCCCACCATGATCTCCATGCTGGTGGTGGTCATCTACAATATGGCGGATACATTTTTTATCGGACAGACAGGAGATCCTATGCAGGTGGCCGCCGTTTCACTGGCCACGCCGGTGTTTATGGTGTTCATGGCCCTGGGCAACTTATTCGGAATCGGCGGCAGTTCCGCCATCTCCAGAGCCCTGGGGGAGAAGAAGACGGAGAGGGCCAGGAATATCTCTTCTTTCTGCTGTTATGGTTCTCTGGGACTGGGAATCGTCATGGCGCTTATTTTCCTGGTGGGGATGAACGGGATACTGAAACTCATCGGGGCCAGCGAGAATACCATTGATTATGCCAGGGATTACCTGACTTACATCGCCTTCGGCGGCCCGTTTATCATGTTCGGAACGGCTTTCGGCAACATTTTAAGAGGAGAGGGAGCCGCTAAAGAGTCCATGATCGGCAACATGATCGGCACGGTGACCAACATTGTGCTGGACCCCATTATGATTCTGGCGTTTGGCTGGGGCGTGGTGGGGGCGGCCGTGGCCACGGTTATCGGCAACATGGCGGCCAGCGGTTTCTACCTCCTGTATTTTCTCAGAAAGAAATCCAGCCTGTCCATCCGCCTGAAGGATTTTAAGGTCAGCCAGCGGATCGGAGCCAGTGTCATGTCCATCGGCATCCCGGCATCTATGAACAACATCTTGATGAGCTGTGCCAACATCGTCTTAAATCAGGTGCTCATCGGCTATGGGGACACGCCGGTGGCGGCCATGGGCGTGGCGATGAAGTCCAACATGCTGGTGGTTCTTCTGCAGATCGGCCTGTGCGCCGGGATTCAGCCTCTCATCGGCTACAACTACGGAGCCAGAAACAAGAAGCGCCTCATGCAGGTGTTCCGATTTACGGGGATGTGCGCCGTGGCCCTGGGAACCGCGCTGACAGTGATCATGGTTATTGCGAGACAAGCGGTGATCCAGGCATTTATCAACGACGGGGAGGTGATTGCCTACGGCATCCAGATGGTCATCGCCCTGCAGCTGTCAGGGCCGGTGCTGGGCATCTTGTTTTTGTGCATCAACACTATCCAGGGCATGGGAAAGGCCATCCCCTCTCTGGTGCTCACCGTCTGCCGCCAGGGTCTGATCTTTATTCCGTCCATCTATATCCTCAACGGGATTTTTGGGCTGGAGGGAGCCATCTATGCCCAGCCGGTGGCTGACTTTATCTCCATCGTCCTGTCCTTATGCATCTGCCTGAGCATATTCAGGAAGATGGACCAGAGAGAAGCAGCCAGGGACTGAGGCTGCCGCGGCTGCCTGTGCCGGTCCCGCCGCAGGTATCTGAGGCAGCGATGTTTTTATAAAGGCAGTGACATTTTTCTGAAAAGATGGTAAAATAAATAAACACGGAGAGGATCAATGTCAGTCGTGTTCACGAATCTCAGATGAACGTGCCGGCGCGCAAAGCGCCTGCCGGGAAAGATACAGGTGAAGAAGATGAATGTATATACGTTGAGTTTCAGCCCCACAGGCGGAACCAGGCGCATCCTTAACATTCTGGCGGGAGAGTTGGGGAAGCCGGCGGAGATGGATTTTTCTCTGCCGGGGAAAAACTACGGCATGTACCGGTTTGAGCCGGGGGATGTGTGCTTTATAGGGGTTCCCTCCTTTGGCGGCCGGGTTCCCGGGACGGCTCTGGAGAATCTGTCAAAGGTGCGGGCGAACCGCGCGGCGGCGGTGGTGGTGGTCTCCTATGGAAACAGGGCCTATGAGGACGCGCTTCTGGAGCTGAGAAAGGCGATGGAGCAGCGAGGCTTTCGGGTTGTGGCGGCAGTGGCGGCGGCGGCGCGGCATTCCATCATGCGCCAGTACGGCGCCGGACGGCCGGACGACAGCGACCGCCGGGAGCTTAAGGCCATGGCAGAGAAGATCAGAAAGAAGCTGTTAAAGCCCGAGTCGTGGAAGGACTTCTTTGTGCCGGGACGGTATCCCTACAGAGAATACCGCACCATACCTATGACGCCTGGAGACCGATAAGTCCTGCACAGGCTGCGGTTTGTGCGCAGTCCGGTGTCCTGTGAGGGCGATCTCCAAGTCAAATCCCAGGAAGATCAACGGGGACAGATGTATTTCCTGTATGAGGTGCGTGCGGATTTGTCCCAACCATGCAAGGCACATGAACAAGATGCTGCTTATGGGCGCCTCCCTGAAATTAAAAAAAGCCTGTTCGGGGCGGAAAGATAATGAACTGTATTTGTAAACAGCATGCTGGCAGTGGAGGATCTGTCAGCATGTTTTTTTGGCATGAGGGGCAGTTGTCAGTCTTTCGCCGCCTCCCAGTCCTCCCTGGTGCACTCCTGGCCGCTGTACCGGGCTTTCTCGTAAAGCTGGTGGAGAGCAGGCTGCTCCAGGCCGACTGTCTGTTCCAGTTCAGAGGGGCTTGAGGAGGCGGAGAGGATCAGCTTCCTCTTTCTGGAGAGAAGGAGAATTTTTTTCCTGTACTGTCTGCGGATCTTCTCGCTGTAGGAGCGAGTCCTGAACGGGGGGCGGATTTCCGTCTTCTCTGTCTCCTTGGAGAGGAGGGACCAGGTGGGAGTCAGGTAAATCCTTTCGTCACTGTCAAATTGTCTGGGTCTGGTGATCCAGCGCCATATACGGCGCACCAAGGCCCGGGCTGCCAGGATAAGGAGCAGGGCCACAAGGATGGAGGCGGCTGTTCTTAAAAGCTGGTCCAACATGGCAACCCAGGGAGGAGCAGGCGCTGCCTCCCCCAGAAGCCGGGAGAGATCTGGCGTGTCCATAGGGTCTGTCTCCATGTGGAGCGCCGGGTACACGGCCTTTTCAAGGCTGGTGCGGCCGGCGAGCCACGCCCCTATGGCCTGCCATACAGGTTCCATAGCCCAGGCGGCCCCAGGCAGGACTATGAGGCACAGGAACAAAAACAGGGTCATGCAGAAAGAATTTACCAGGGCTATCTGTCGTCTGGGCAGGCGGTCCGTGTCTTTGAAGTGCTCCAAAAACCAGTGGGCGGGGTGGAGGTTTAAGTGGACAAACAACAGGAGGATCACCGCAAGAAAACCTGCGAATCCAAGGTGGCGCAGCAGAGCGGACAGCTTGGGAGACAGGGAGGAGCGAAGGGAAAACCCGGCAAAATACAGGGAGCCTGTTCCCAGGCCTGCCCACAAGTAGAAGCCTGTGCGCTTCTTTTTAAACCAGTAATTAAGAAACTTGCGAATAGTCATAAGCTACCTCCCAGAAGAAAACTGTGAAACGGAGAAATTCATCTGGAGAAAACCGTTCTTCCCCGGAGGAGATGGCATTTTTCGGGCGGACAGGCAGAATCCACTGAGAATCCGGGGCCGATTGACACAGCTCCTCGTAGGCGAGAGCCAGAGAGGAATGCTGTCTGGGGGAAATCAAGATGTAGGTGAGAAAATCGCTGCCTCCAAAACCAGGCGGGCGGGCAGATGCCAACTCCTCCATGACCTGTTCCATGGAAAGGCGCGGTCCGTCGTCTGTCCGGATTCTTGCCAGGAGTTCCATGACGGCGGTTATGTGGTCCCCGCCTGCCCCTGCTTCCACAAATCCCTTCTGGCCTGTGAGACAGTCTGTACCGTTGGTGCAGACAGACACGGGAATGCCCTCTCTTATGAGCAGGCGGCAGTAGGAGCCGCACAGACGGACAGCCTCCTCTGTCAGGGCCTCGTCTTTCCAGACGCGGTCAGAATCCACATCCAGCAGAAACATCACCTGCCAGGAGGCAGTGGGAGTGTACACATTGACTTTTAAGTCTCCTGTCCGGGCAGTGGCCTTCCAGTTGACGCTGCGGTACGGGTCATAGGACTGGTAAGGCCGGACAGATTGGATCTCGAAGGGGTCTAAAAGCAGAGCGCGTTTTGCCGGAATCTGCCCCATGAGGCTGCAAAACGGGAGGGAGAGCCTGTCTAAGTCAACCTCCTTGGGGTACACGTACAGACAGGCGCAGGCGGGGAGGACGCTGACGAAATGGCCGGAAAAAAACAGGTCATAGCTGACCAGCTGCACCTTTGATATTCGATAATATCCCCGTTTTCTGCAGTCGAATTCCAGGCTTCGCCGGATCTCCTGCCAGGGCATACAGGAAAATATGTCGCTCCTGTAATTATTGTCCGTGATCTTGTAATTGCCGGCTGAGGTGAACACCAGCTCCCGGCCCATCTGGAATTTTACATGGAGTATAGGGAGGGGGAGGGACTTGGCGTTGGTGATAATTTCCTTGAGCCTTCCACGCTCCCCCTCCACCTTGTCATGGCAGTCAAAGGCCAGGCTGACAGAGAGCCCGCGGCTCCAAAAACGGTGGAACACCACGCCCTGGAGAATCCACAAAACCAGGGCGCAGGCGGCAGCGGTAAACAGTTTCATGGCATCTGCCTCCAGTCTTCTGTGGGAACGGGCACTGTCATCAGAATCTGCTCTAAGATATCTCTTCCCAGGGACCGCGAGCCGTAGCCTCGGGCCATGGTCAGACGGTGAGCAAGGATCGGGACTGCAAGGGTCTTCATGTCCTCGGGAACCACATAATCCCGCCCGCGCACAAGGGCGAAGGCCCGGACCGCCCGGAAGAAGGCCAGGCTGCCTCTGGGGCTGACGCCGTTTAAAATCTGAGGTTCATTTCTTGTGGCGTGGACGATGTCCACCAGGTAACTTTTAAGCGCCGGGTGGAGATAGACACCGGCGGCCGCCTGACGGAGAACAGCCAGGTCTTCGGGATCGCACACAGGGGACAGGCCGGCAAGGGGATTGCCTGCGCCGAAGCGTTCCAGGATGGCCAGCTCCTCCGTCTTGTCAGGATATCCCATGGAGACTTCCATGAGAAATCGGTCCAGCTGGGCTTCGGGGAGCGGGTAGGTGCCTGCGGTTTCCACCGGGTTCTGGGTGGCGATGACAAAGAAGGGCTGTTCTAAAACATAAGTGTCCCCGTCGATGGTCACCTGCCGCTCTTCCATGGCCTCAAGGAGGCTGGATTGGGTTCTGGGGGTGGCGCGGTTGATCTCGTCGGCCAGAAGAATCTGGGTGAAGACAGGGCCTTTCCGCAGCACGAACCGGCTTTCTTTCTGATCAAAATAGTTGAGTCCCGTCACATCTGAGGGCAGCAGGTCAGGGGTGAACTGAATCCTGGAGAAGACAAGGGCAAGGCTTTTGGACAGCGCCTTTGCCAACATGGTCTTGCCTGTGCCCGGAACATCCTCCAGCAGCACATGGCCGTCGGCTAAGAGGGCAGTCAGAAGCAGGTCCAGAGTGTCCCCGCGGCCTACGATGACCTGGGCGATATTCTGTTTTATGGTCTGGATCAGAGATGCCGCCGGTGGGCGGCTGGATCGGATGTCGGTCATGGGGGTTCCTCCTGCTTGCCATATTACTGTTTTAAGGAGGAGGACTTTTCCTGAAACTCCTCAACTGACTGGCTTCTGGCAGCTAATCTTAACCATTGACGCAGTTTTGCCTCATCTTTCTCAGACGATATCTGTACCCTCAGGGCTTCTGGAACATTTCCGCAGAGCCCAAGCAAGTCTAATATATCATCAGCCTTGCCCTCGACTCTGCCCTCAATTTTGCCCTCAATTTTGCCCTCAATTTTGCCTTCGACTCTGCCTTCGACTCTGCCTTCAATCCTGCCCTCGGTTTTTCCTTTCGCAGTTCCCTTTGACATTGCACTTTTCCACACATGGATTTTCCATGCCCGCTCGTCACGTATCTTTTTCAGATGGGCTTCATACATCAGGCGCAGGGGATTGCTCAGGTTCAGCCTTCGAAGCTCGTTGATAGCCTCTGCAATTCCCGGATTATTGGTTTTGATCATATTTAAATCCTCCTCCGTGTTCGCGTTAAAGAATCGTATCCAGTTATCCACCTCGCCCTGACCGGTCAATTTCTTTTTTAACTCAATCACATGCAGCTCTATAATATCGGACAGTTCATTTCCATCCTGATCTTTGAGGCGGTATATGCTGTGATACCGTTTGCGGCTGCTCAAATTGAAATTCAGAATGCTGATTCCCACGCATTTTTTCAGACGTGAATAATCCTGTCCTGCCATAAGGTCTTCTGTAAACAGCTTTGACAGATAGAACAGCTGCCTTTTGTCCCAGCTGTCGTATATCTTGACTTGCAATTCTATATTGATAACCGTGTTATCGTTTAATTCTATCGCCACATCCAGAATTCCCAGTTTCTGCCACAGAAATCTTTTGCGGAGGAATGTGTTTCTCAGGCGCACGGTGCGGATCTTGTGCTGAGGAATTCCGAGAATGTCGCTGATAAAATACCGGAGCACTGTGGGATTGCGGAACAGTTCTTTGAAAACATAATCATATCTTGCTGAAATTATCATACAGCCCCTTTCCGTATAGCAGAATACAGGGCTGAACTTATTATCATTATACGCAATATTCTGCCATATCTCAACTATTTTCTTTTTGTAAATCAATCATCCATGGAACATCTGCAGAATCTGCAACGACCATTACCAGAAGGAATCTCCGGTGAAGATTAACTTAAGTATAGTCAGAAAGCTGCCATCTGTCAACTTGTTTTTTGGATTTGTCTGCAGGGTCTGCGGTGAGTGCTACTGTACCGGAACAACCGATATCTCCGCCCCATTTAACGGGAAATGTTCCCGCCGCCAAGATTCTTTTGAGAAAATGTTGTCAGTTCAAAAAGAAGGTGTTATGATAATATTCATGACCAGAGGGATTCCAAGATGCCTTCTGGAATACATAAGACCAGGAGGACTCAGATGTATAAGATAGTGAAAGCAGAGCAGCTGGCAGACAAGATATACCTCATGGATGTAGAAGCTCCGAGAGTGGCCGGGGCCTGTGAACCAGGAGAATTTGTGATCGTGAAGATGGACCGGGCGGGGGAGAGGATTCCGCTGACCATCTGCGACTATGACAGGGAGACAGGGCTCGTCACCATCGTGTTTCAGATCGTCGGCGCCTCCACCCAGAAGATGGCATCTCTGAAGGCGGGGGACAGTTTCATGGATTTTGCAGGGCCTCTGGGAAGGCCTTCAGAGTTTGTCCGCGAGGATCTGGAGGCACTGAAAAACAAGAAGATGCTGTTTGTGGCAGGCGGCGTGGGAACGGCCCCGGTGTACCCCCAGGTCAAATGGCTGAGAAACCGCGGCATTGACGCGGATGTGATTGTGGGGGCCAAGACGAAGGATATGCTGATTCTGGAGGACCAGATGCGGTCGGTGGCAGGCAGCCTCTACATCACCACAGACGACGGTTCCTATGTGCAAAAAGGCATGGTGACCGACGTGGTGAAGGATCTGGTGGAAAATCAGGGAAAGAGATACGACGTGTGCGTGGCAATCGGACCGATGATCATGATGAAGTTTGTCTGCCTCCTCACAAAGGAGCTGGGCATTCCCACGATTGTCAGCATGAACCCTGTCATGGTAGACGGAACCGGCATGTGCGGCGCCTGCCGTCTGACCGTGGGTGACCAGGTGAAATTTGCCTGTGTAGACGGTCCGGAGTTCGACGGACATCTGGTGAATTTTGACGAGGCCATGAAAAGACAGCAGATGTACAGGACAGAAGAGGGCCGCGCCATGCTGAAGCTGAAAGAGGGGGACACCCACCACGGCGGATGCGGACATTGTGCAGATAACCAGGGATGAGGCCGGGGCTTCACCCATATCGATAGGCGTTTAAGAACACGCGCGGAATGGAGGAAATAATGGACGTGCTTAAGAAGGTTCCGGTCCGTGAACAGGACCCAAAGGTAAGAGCCGCGAATTTTGAAGAGGTTTGTCTGGGATATAACAAAGAGGAGGCCATGGAAGAGGCCTCCCGGTGTCTGAACTGCAAGAATGCCAAGTGTGTAAAGGGATGTCCCGTGGCCATTAATATTCCGGGCTTTGTAAGTGAAGTGAAGGCGGGAAATTTTGAGGAGGCGGCAAAGGTTATCGCCCAGGCCTCGGCTCTCCCCGCCGTCTGCGGACGTGTGTGTCCCCAGGAAAGCCAGTGCGAGGGACAGTGCATCAGGGGAATCAAGGGAGAACCGGTGTCTATCGGAAAGCTGGAGCGCTTCGTGGCCGACTGGTCCAGAGAGAACGGTTTTGTCCCGGCGTCTCCAGAGTCCTCCAACGGAAAGAAGGTGGCCGTCATCGGCTCCGGCCCTTCCGGTCTGACCTGCGCGGGAGACCTGGCGAAGCTGGGCTATGAGGTGACGATCTTCGAGGCTCTCCACGAGCCCGGCGGCGTGCTGCTCTACGGCATCCCCGAGTTCCGTCTTCCCAAGGAAGGCGTGGTGAAGCCGGAGATCGAGAATGTGAAAAAACTGGGAGTCACCATCGAGACCAACGTGATCATCGGAAAGTCCGTGACCATCGACCAGCTTCTGGAGGAAGAGGGATTTGACGCGGTGTTCATCGGCTCCGGGGCAGGTCTGCCCATGTTCATGGGAATTCCGGGGGAGAACGCCAACGGCGTGTTCTCCGCCAACGAGTATCTCACCAGAAGCAACCTGATGAAAGCCTTCCGGGAAGACTATGACACCCCTATTGTTGCAGGCAAAAAAGTAGCGGTGGTCGGCGGCGGAAACGTGGCCATGGACGCCGCCAGGACGGCTCTGCGTCTTGGGGCAGACGTGCATATCGTGTACAGAAGAAGCGAGGCGGAACTCCCGGCGAGGGTGGAGGAAGTGCACCACGCGAAAGAAGAAGGAATCATTTTTGATTTGCTCACCAATCCGGTGGAGATCCTTGTGGATGACAACGGCTGGGTCAAGGGCATGAAGTGCATCCGCATGGAGCTGGGGGAGCCTGACGCGTCGGGAAGAAGAAGGCCGGTGCCTGTGGAGGGGTCTGAATTCACCATCGATGTGGACACGGTGATCATGTCCCTGGGAACCTCCCCCAACCCGCTGATCTCCAGCACCACCAAGGGATTAGAGGTGAACAGGAGGAAATGCATCGTTGCCGAGGAGTCCACGGGCAGGACCAGCAAGGAAGGCGTGTACGCCGGCGGAGACGCGGTGACAGGCGCTGCCACGGTGATACTCGCCATGGAGGCCGGGCGGGCAGGAGCCAGAGGAATCCATGAGTTTTTGACCAATGAGGAACAGTAAAAAGCAGAGCTGCCGCTTTCACCACGGCGGCTCTTTTGTCATGACAAAAACCTGTGGCCGAGGAGGAGAATATGTTTTGCGAAAATTGTGGAAACGAGCTGCCGGACGGGGTCAGATACTGCAGCAAATGCGGGACAAGAGTGACAGCCGCCGGGACGGGGACAAAGCAGAAGGCTGCCAGCCAGAAAGGGAAAGGCGGCCGGGGAAGAGGAGCCGGGGCGCCGGCCATACTCTGGGTTTTGCTGGCTGTGGGAATCGGCGCCGGAGCCGCCGCCTTTGGCCGGCACATGCTGTTTGGCGGGGGAAGAAATCAGAAAGACAAAGGCATGACGGTTGCCTATGAGACACAGCGGCAGGAGCCGGAAACCTCTGGGAAGAAAGAGGAGGACGCTTCCGGTACTGAAGATGCCGCCGGCACAGGCGCCGCCATGGCGGCAGGCGGGACTGCCGGAGAGAAGAGGGACAGAGCGGCCGGAGAGAGGCAGGGCGCGTCCGAAGGGACGGATGCAGAAAGGGAAGATGCAGGAAAGGCAGAAACAGGGATGGCGGATGCAGAGAAGGCAGATGGGAATAGGGCGCCGGCGGAGGAAGCCGGCGCAGAGTGGAGAGACAGGCTTGAGACCGGTCCGTTGGAGGAGCCCCGCACAGAGCCGGAGACTGCCGGAGAGAACCGGCAGGCCGCCGTGTCAGATTCCCGGTTTATCCTGCCCGGCAGCGATTCCCGATATATAGACGTGAGGGAACTGGAGAATTTTACGGTAGAGCAGTGCCGTCTGGCGAGAAACGAGATATACGCAAGACACGGGAGGCGGTTTAACGACGAGGAGCTGCAGGCGTATTTTGACTCACAGGACTGGTATGCGGGGACTGTGGCGCCGGAGAATTTCAGGGAAACCGTGTTGAATGAGTATGAACTGTACAACAGAGACCTGATTGTGAAATATGAGGAACAGCACGGATACCGTTGACATTCAGAAGGAGGCAGCTAAAGGTCCTCCTGAATGCTCACCGCCGAAACGCAAAAACGCCTGTTTCTGCGTTTCGGCGGTGAGCAGGAATCAGGGCCTGCCCTGGGGAAAGGCCTCATCTGGCAAGTCGGGGAAGAGGAGCCGGTGCAGTGTGGGGGAGACATGGTATTCCTCCATTGCGCGCCGGACCTCATCCAAGGCTTTCTTTCTGGAACCTTCGGACTTTTGGGGATTGCGGATAGCGCGGATCAGGATGTTTTTCGGCGTGTGCTCAAAATCCACAAACTCCAGGAGCTGGGTGTTGTAGCCGGAGTACTCTAAAAGATTGGCCCGCATGGCGTCGGTCATCAGGGCGCAGAAGCGCTCGGACACGATTCCGTACCTTGTAAACAGGGAAAAATTGTCTGAGTGTATCTGCTGATTCAGCTCGTGCTGGCAGCAGGGGACGGAGAAGATCATGCCGGCGTTCCAGGTGACCGCGTTGAAGAGGGCGTAATCCGTGGCAGTGTCGCAGGCGTGAAGCGTGATGACCATGTCCACGTCAAACGGACAAGAGAACCCGTTTATGTCTCCCAGGCGGAAGGTTAAGTTGGAGTACCCGTATTTTTCTGCCGCCTCGCTGCATTTTCGGATCACATCTTCTTTTAAATCAAGCCCGACCATGTTCACCTCCATGTTTCTCACTGCCGTGAGATAATAGTAGACGACAAAGGTCAGGTAGGATTTGCCGCATCCGAAGTCGATGATATTCAGACGGCGGC
Source organism: uncultured Hungatella sp. (assembly GCA_910577935.1). GTDB lineage: Bacteria > Bacillota > Clostridia > Lachnospirales > Lachnospiraceae > UBA3402. Next base: position 54,177 of record CAJTOT010000002.1, read on the forward strand.
GGTTTTGCTTCTTCACCACATCGTCGATGAGCTCGATAAAGCGGTTGATCTGCCTGTATTTGTCGTACATGGACCTGACAACCTTCCCGTCTTTTGTGAAAATGCCCATGTCCACCAGCGGCTCGATGACCTGTCCCTCCTCCAGGATGTACTGTTTTTTCCGATTGTGGGACGGGTTCCAGGCCAGGCGCGCAGGCTCTTTCACCGGAACTGCGCGGAAAAGGATTTTCCGCTTTTTAGACAGGGAAAGGGAGTATTCTTTCTCCTTGCTCCAGGCGTTCAGCTGAAGATAGTCATGGTCCAGAAGACCGGCGCATCTGGTAATCAGCTGGCCGCAGGGGATATTTTCGTGGAACACCTGGGTACCTGTATATTTTGACAGCTGAAAATACTCTCCTTTCCGGTCAATGACAATTTTACGGCACGTCTCATCTTTTGACGCAGGCTTGCTTATGACCAGCTTCAAAGGAGCGTCCTCCGCGATGGAAGACAGATAATCATAGATGGAATTCATTTGCTCTGCCCTTTCTGAGGGTTATTTTTCTTGACTCATTTTGCCAAATACAATACAATGATGTTGGGGTTCTGCCCCGGCATCACAGAATGGTAACATCATACAATAAATCCTGAGAATAGTCCAGGCAGAAATTACAACAAGACAGCGGAAGCGAGGAATATATGGAAGGACAAAAGAGGGGAAGGCGCCTGTCCGGATATCGTCCGGATTATGTGGTGTTTGATCTGGAGACCACGGGACTGAGTCCCGAGACAGACGGGATCATCGAGATCTCGGCGGTGAAAGTGAGAGGCGGGAAAGTGACAGACAGCTTTTCCACCCTTGTAAATCCCGGACGGCATATACCGGCGGCGGCCTCCAGGGTAAACGGAATTACAGATTCTATGGTGGCGGACGCGCCCGGACTGAAGGACGCCCTTGGGCGCTTTCTTATTTTCATCGGAAATGACGTTCTGGTGGGGCACAATATCCACAGCTTTGACGTGAAGTTCTTAAATCATGCCATGGAAGAACTATATAAAAAAAGCCTGGGCAATGATTATATCGATACCCTGTATATGGCCAGAAGCTGTCTGAAGGAGCTGCCGCGCCACCGCCTGGTGGACCTGGCCGTCCACTTTCATATCAGCACCGAAGGCGCCCACCGGGCTCTCAACGACTGTGTGATGAATCAGAAATGCTACGAAGAGATGGGCAGGCGTCCGGACCAGGGGGGAGCGGGGGCCAAGACGGAGGATAAGTGTCCCCGGTGCGGGGGAGACCTGGTGAAGAGGAACGGACGGTACGGTCCTTTCTACGGATGCGGCAATTATCCCAGATGCAGGTATACCCGGAACGCAGAACAGTAGGACAGGATGGTCAGGGCAGGACAGTCAGGGCTTTTGCCTGAAAGGACCGGCCTTTTCTGATTTTGCAAAATACAAGAGGCACACCAGGATCTGGACCACCGTGGACATGGGGATGGCGAGACCTACCTGGAACAGGGAGGAGCCCGGTATCCGGCTCATAATGTAGGACACGGGGATTCTGACGCAGAATGCACCCATGATTCCCTGGAGCATGACGAAGGCGGTCCGGCCGCACCCGTTGAAATAGCCGGTGAAGCAGAACAGGAAGGACACCAGCAGAGTGTCGATGGCGTAGGCCTTGAGATAATCCGCCCCCGCCAGGATGATCTGCCCGTCCTTGGCGAAGAGGCCGGTGAGAAGGGTCCCGTGGAAGAAGGAGACGTAGGCCAGCATCAGACCGAAACCGAAGGACACCGCCATGCCGCAGACCATTCCCCGGCGGGCCCGGTTCATTTTACCGGCTCCGAAGTTCTGAGCCACGAAGGCGGACATGGACTGGCTGAAGGCAGAAGGCATCATGAGTATAAATGTGCACAGCTTCTCGGCCACTCCCACCCCGGCTGAGGCGATGACCCCCAGCCCGTTGATGATGGCGATGATCACCAGGAAGGAGACGCTCACCAGAAAGTCCTGGAGGGCGATGGGGAAGCCCAGAATCAGGGTCTGCCGTACTATTTTTTTGGAAAATTTTAAGTTTGCCCGGGAAAAGGCGAAGGGGAGCTGGCGGCGGCGGATGATGAGCACGGACAGGACCACGCTGATGCCCTGGGCGAGAACCGTGGCCAGCGCCGCCCCTCTGGAGGCCATGCCCAGGACAGCCACAAAGAACAGGTCTCCCGCGATGTTGAAGACACAGGCTATGGCCACGGTCAGGAGAGGGGTTTTGGAGTCCCCGATTCCACGGAAGATGCTGCCCAGCAGGTTGTAGGCGATGATAAAGAGGGAGCCGGCGGAGCAGATGCGGATGTAGGCGCTTGTCTCATGAAATGCCTCCTCGGGGGCGTGCATCACGCGGGCCAGGGCGGGGGCGCCTGCCGCCATGGCCGGGGTGCTCACCGCGGCCAGGACGGCGAAGAGACAGACGCTGCTTCCGATGACATCGCCGGCTTCCTGCTGCTGCCCCTGCCCCAGCCTCTGCCCCA
>CAJTOT010000002.1:56722-58056 GCA_910577935.1 uncultured Hungatella sp.
AGGTCACGGACTGCATCACCTGGCTGCCTGTGGACACGGCGGACACGTGGGCGGCAGAGGCGAACTGTCCCACGATCAGCAGGTCAGTGCCTCCGTACATGGCCTGGAGAAGCAGGGCCAGCAGCACCGGCAGGGCAAAGCGGAGCAGGGGGCCGAGGATAGGCCCTTCAGTAAAGAGAAGATTCTGTTGTTTTCTTTTGTTCATGATCATTACCTCCTGGCAGAGAAACTGTTTAAAGTTTGAACCGCAGATTACGGCTTCGGGCTTACGGGGGCAAAGATGCTGACGCTTAAGACAAAAAAACGGATAAGGCAGCAGGCCCTGCGGACCTGCCATCTTATCCGGCAAAATACTTTCTCACAAGCATATTTCCCTCCGATGAACAACGAGATTATAGCAAAGAGCAGCCCTCTTGTCAAGTTTATAATCTTTAGAAAAAACTAATAATTTGTTCACACCCATTTCAGAGGTGTCGGTTATACTGTTATGGAAAACCGATAATTACATACAAGGAGATTTTATGAACATATTGTTTTTTTTAAAGCCAAAAAGCGAGGTGGCATTTATCTATGACGACCAGACTCTGCGCCAGGCCCTTGAGATCATGGAGTTTCACCGCTATACCGCCATCCCCATAATCAATAAACTGGGAAAATACATAGGGACCATTACAGAGGGGGATATGCTGTGGGGGATTAAAAATGAATATAATTTAAGTTTCAAGGGGGCGGAGCAGATGCCCGTGACCACCATACCCAGAAAGTCGGACAACAGCCCGGTATCCATCGACGCCACCATGGAAGACATGATCGACAAGGCCCTCAACCAGAACTTTGTGCCCGTGGTGGATGACCAGGGGAATTTTATAGGGATTATCACGAGGAAAGATATTATCCGGTATTTTTACAGTCAGATGAATGACTGAAGAAAAAAGGCAGGGGATGAGTACCCCGCAGCGGGGCAGAGGAACAAGAAACCTATGAAAAAAAGAGCAACCTATGAATTTTGAGCAGCCGGACAACTATAAAAAAGCGGCAGCGCGCGCCTGCTGTCAGTATTCGTGGAAGGCGTCTGTAAAGCTGAGTCTTATGAGGCTTTCGGAAAATGCCACCTTTCTTGTGACAGAGCTCTCCGAGAGCCGCCCGCGCCGGGTGATGAGGGTTTCCAGGGCAGGATACCACACCGCCGGGGAGATACAGGCGGAGATTGAATGGCTGGAGCGCTTGAGCCGCCAGAACCAGGTGAGGACCGTCCGCCCCATAAAGAACTGTCAGGGCAGCTTTCTCACCGGGGCTGAACAGGCGGGCCAGAAGTACACATGTGTACTCTTTGA
>CAJTOT010000002.1:58331-61155 GCA_910577935.1 uncultured Hungatella sp.
GGACTGACGACAATTACGGGCTTATCCACTCGGATCTGCGGGCCGCCAATCTTCTGAAGGATGAAGACACCATGCAGGTGATCGATTTTGACGACTGCGGGTTTGGCTGGCATATGTATGACCTGGCGGCGTCCGTCAGTTTTCTTGAAGCTCATCCTCTCGTTACGGACTGGATTCAGGCATGGATGGAGGGATACAGGACCGTGGGCGTCCTGGGCGGCCGGGATATCCGCCAGATACCCGTCTTCATCATGGCCAGACGGCTCCAGCTTCTGGCCTGGGTCACAAGCCATCAGGATTCCGACCCGGTGAAGGAACTGTATGGGGGATTTGCCGCCGGGACGGTGGAGCTGGCCAGAAAATTTGAGAAGATGTTGTGAGGGGGCGCTGTCCGCTGATTTTTGCGGCAGTCCCCCCTCTTTTTTAATAGACAAGGCTCATGACGATTCCCTGGGGATAATCCCCGTATTTTTCGCCGAAAATATTGATCCCTCCCACGTGGACGGCATCTTTTCTGACCTCGATTTTCAGCGTAATATAAGGCTTGCTGAGAATATCCAGATCATTGAGGGCCACATGGGGATTGACAGGCTGTCCGTCCAAGTATCCTCCGTTCTCCCGGACGGAGAAGGTTTTCAGGAGGCCGTACTGGGTTCTGCCGTTAGGCCAGGAGGCGGGAGTGAGCCGTCCCCGGCGGGCGCCGAAGTCCCCCGGTGAGCAGTATGTAGCTATCTTATGACCGTTGACAGAGACGGTGATGTCAGAGGGCCAGTCCTCCAGAAAGCCCGGCGCTTCCGAGCAGATCTCCATCTGGAAACTGAGCTCATGGAGCTCCAGAAGAGGGTTGGCGAGGTTGGGAAAGCGGTATTCTACGTATCCCTGCTGAAACCACATGAGCTGGGCTTTGGTGCGCAGGGGGGAGTAGAAGGAGCGGATTGTGTCGTAGGCATCCAGAATTCCGTTTTCGTCGGCCAGGCCGCAGGTGGGCTCTATATCGATCTCATGGTAGTTGCCCACAGGCATGTCCAGGGTGATGGTGTTGTCAGCCACGTCGGCATCTGCGTCAAAGGTCTCTAAGTGGAAAGACTGCATGCTGCAGATGCAGACCCGCATGGAACCGTGGAGTCCGGGCTGGGTTTCCGTGACGATCAGCCGTGCCTCTTCAAGGGTCTTGATGTGAAGGGCAGTGGAAGAAACAGGTATGTGGAGAAGATTCGCGATTTCCTGGAGAGAAAGGGCTGTATTTTTAAGGAGGTTTAAAATGTTCAGGCGGATAGGGGAGGACAGGGCTTTACCGATTTTTGCTATCTGATCGTGGTGGTCCGTGTTGCTTAAGCGCAGTTCGATGTCTCTTTCTCCGATGATCTTTACAGGTGCTTTTGCTTTGCGGGTCATAAGTTCTCCTTTCCAGTGCTGTTTCTCATAAGTCAAAAAAGTCTGTCGGTCAAATTGTCTAATAACTAAATAAACATGCAGATAAATTCTGCATGTTTATTATAATAAATGTGCAATAAAATTACAAGCCTAAAATATTTTTTAGTTAGAGAATGATTACTGTGCCGTTACTGTTCACATGCGTTCACAGCAACCGGCAAAAATCCATGAAAATCGCCTGCGGCGATGGGATTTTTGCTCGCCTGCCCAGGCTATCATACGGTCAGCGCAGCCGGTGCGCAGCTACCTGAACAGTAACACTGTGCCTGCCGGCGCGATTCCCACGGTCCCATAGGCAAAAAGCCCTAAAACGTGATGGGCATGGGACTGATCACCGCCGCCGCGCTCATCCCGGAAAAAGACTTTAAAGAACATAATTGGCGCGCCTCCAGGCGGTTTTAAACAGATGCGCTATACCATGATGTTGGGGTCAAAAGGTTTTTTGCCCCCTGATGCCTGCGGATTGCGGGAGCATGCCAGTAAAAATATCAAAAGTCAAACATTCGTATTTCGTTATAAAAACTTAAATAGCAAAAGCTGCGTAACTGGTGTATAATCAATGATAAACAGTGTAACAGACCATGGAAGAAGAAGGGTGAGTTCATCTGCGCGCCTGCTCGCGCTGTGGAACGTGCACGGAATGGAGGAAATTATGAAAAAACAGTGGATGTTTTTTGTGGCGGCCATGGCGGCCCTCGGCATCACGGCCTGCGGAAGCGGCGACGGGATCGTGATCAACGGGACGACTGCCATGGAAGCCGGGAGCGACCAGGGAGAATCAACCGAGAGCGCTGCCCAGGCGGCAGGGAGCGGAACCAAGATCGAGATCATTACAGGCGAGACATCTTCTGCCGAGGAGACGGCTGCCCCGCCGGAGGAGAGCTACAGCCAGCCGGCTTCTCAGCCCGAGACCACGGCTTATGTGCCGGAAACGGCCGCGACCGCTGCAAGCACTGCGGCTGCGTCCTCTGCGTCTGCCGGCGCGGCAGTCCCGGAGACTACTGCGGCCAGGACCTACAAGGTGACTGACACAAAGAAGACTATGTATGCCACGGCGTCGGTGCGGGTCCGGGCAAGCTATTCCACCAGCTCCGATGTACTGGCGGCCTTGGCGGAAGGCGAGAAGGTGGAGGTTACAGGAGAGTCGGAGAACGGCTGGATGCGCGTCAGCTATAAAGGAAATGTGGGTTATGTCTCGAAAAGCTACCTGACAGAGAAAGCTCCTCAGACCACTTCCCAGACCTCCGCGGGACAGAACACAGGAGGAACCGGCTCGTCCGGTAAAGGGAATGCTTCGGGCACGGGAAGCAGTAATTCATCGAATACATCGACGGCAGGAGGCTCTTCCCAGGGAACGGCTCCGGGATCGGGAACTGCTGCCGGAACCACA
>CAJTOT010000002.1:61170-69177 GCA_910577935.1 uncultured Hungatella sp.
GGAACCGCGGGGGGCAATGCTGCGGGCCCGTCTGCCGGCGCCGGAAGCACCACATCCGGCGGCAAGACAGGACCGGGAGCAGGCGGTAATTCAGAGAACTCCCCGGCGGCAGGCAGCACCACCGGACCGGGCGGTAATTCCGGATCGGCTCCGGGGGCGGGGAATACTCCGGGCGGGGCTGCCTCCGCTCCCGGAAGCGGGTCTTCAGGGGGCAATTCCGTGACAGGCAGCGTGACTGCCCTGAATCCGTCGGGAGTTACCATTCAGACCAGCGACGGAACCAGCTACCAGTTTGTCTGGGGAGACAACACCCCGGATCTGGAGCCGGGAGAGAAGATACAGATTTACTATGAGACCACCGGCTCGGGAGAGCGCCGTGTAACCAACTATTCTAAATAGGTAAAAGCGACATAATAAAAGCATAATAGAAAGAAAAAGTGAGGTGCTGAGAATGAAGATTATTTATGCGATTGTGAGCTCTGATGACGGAAACCGGGTTACGGAAGTACTCAACGAGCATCAGTACATGGTGACCAAGCTGGCAACTACCGGCGGATTCCTGAAGAAGGGGAACTGCACGCTGATGATCGGTACGGAGGCGGAGAAGGTGGATCATGCCATAGAACTGATCCAGGAGACCTGCGGCAAGAGACAGAAGATCACCTGCAATGTGCCGGCGCCCAACATCTCCTCCATATCCGCAGGCTATATGATGATGCCCATGACCGTGGAGCTGGGCGGAGCCACGATCTTTGTGACAGACGTGGAGCGGTTCGAGAAGATATAGGGCCGGCCCGGCCATTTGCCGGAGCGGCGGAAGCCGTGGAGCAGCGCCCCTTGGGGACGGAAAGTTTGGCAGTCCCCAAGGGGCAGCAGATGTATGTCAGCAGCTCAGTCAACAGACCGTGGGTATATCGCGATATAATTTTGTGTAAAAAGAGAAATATTCTGACTATAAATCGAAGAGAGACAAAAATATGGCATAAAAAATTAATATAGTTGAAATTGTTTCAATCAATAGATACAATTTTGGAATTAAAAAAATATTTTGCTTAATTTCAAAAAAAGACTTGACAAATAGGGGCCGTTCATCTATAATAAAGACAACAAGAAACACCAAGCCGGAGACAATACGATACAGGTATTAAAGAACCGGCAAATATGAAAGAAGGAGGTACGGACCACCGAACAGTTAAGATTTGTTTCATCTGTCATAGAAAGGATATGAATCCGGAGGCGGCGGATGAGACCAGGACCCCTCCCGAACTATATCGGCATACCTTGATGAATATGGATTCTGGATTGTGAGAAGGCCGCGGAAGAAGATGGTTGTTTGGTGATATGACGAGAAAGTATTGCTGGTGCAACATAGATTTTCGGAAGAAGATGTCAGGACGATTGAGAGATACATAGAAGGGATGCAGGAGATATAGGGAAGGAAACAATTAAATATAGAGAAACTTAAAGACGAGATGAGAAAGAAAGTCTTTAAGAATTCGCAGAAAGAGAGGTATAGTCCAGTGGACGACATAGCATGAAGGCGAGTATCGATGAGAATGAGATCGGTACTCGCCTTTGATTTATGTGTCTGTACTGTCTATGAATCTATACCTTCCAGATTAAACGGCGGCGTGTATTCTTCTCTGGCGCTGCTTCTTTTTTGCATGTAACCTTCTGACAGGCCAAGTTCCACGGCAGCGTCCACGATTTTTTCATACTCATAAGAGGTGATCCTCCTATTTAGCTCAGGATAGTCTTCTGTGTCCCTCGCCAGATGAAAGGGGGTGTACTGGCTCAGGAGACTGACAAGATATCCTCCCTGGGGGAGGGAATCATGCATCCAGAGCAGAAGTTTCAGGGAATCCCGTCTGGCTCCGGGCAGGATCATATGGCGGATGATCACGCCGGATTTCATGATGCCGTCCTCGTCAAACACCGGCGGGCCGGTCTGGAGAACCATCTGGGCGACAGCCCGGGAGGCCCAGGAGAAATAGTCGCCTGCCCCGGAATAGCGGGAAGAAAGCTCCGGGGACCAGTATTTTAAGTCAGGAAGCCAGATGTCCACATAGGGTTTCAGAGCTTGGACGACCTGGGGGCGTTCGTAGCCGCCGCAGTTGTAGACTACCGGGATGGACAGCGAAGTTCCTGCCATGTCCAGGGCCTCGACCACAGAGGGAAGGTAGTGGGTGGCGGTGACAAGGTTGATGTTGTGGGCTCCCTGGTCCTGGAGTCTCAGAAAGATATCCCGGAGTTCCCGGACGGTCACCTCTTTTCCGAAGCCCTCATGACTGATCTGGTGGTTTTGGCAGAAGCAGCAGTTCAGAGAACAGCCGCTGAAAAACACGGCGCCGCTTCCTCTCCGGCCGCTTATGGAGGGTTCCTCCCAGTGGTGGAGGGCGGCTCTGGCCACTTTGGCTTTTGTCCCGCTCCGGCAGAAACCGGCCCGGCGGCTGCGGTCCGCGAGACACTGGCGGGGACACAGCCGGCAGCAGTCGTAAGCTGTATGATGGATACTCACAAAGTCCACCTTCCTTTCATTGACAAACCATGAGAAAAAGACTACAATATTTGCTGTCTATGGTATATGAAAAAGAAACAAAATGCAAGAGGAAACAGAGGATTGTGGGAGATGGATAAAGTGAAAAAGGCTGCTCTCCGGTACGCCTTTCCCAAGACGGCGCCGGTGATGGTGGGCTACCTGTTTCTGGGAGCGGCCTACGGGATTTTGATGAAAGTCAACGGCTTTGGTTTTGGCTGGGCTCTGGCCATGAGCGTGTTTGTGTACGCCGGCAGTCTGCAGTATGTGGGGGTCACGCTGCTGGCATCCATGGCGAGCCCGCTTTATGGTTTTCTGATGGGGCTGATGATCAACGCCCGCCACCTGTTTTACGGAATCTCCATGCTGGGAAGATACCGGAACTTAAAAAGATTCAGGACATATCTCATCTTCGCTTTGACGGATGAGACATTTTCCGTGATCTGCAATGAGAAGGTTCCACCACGGCTGGACAGGGAGTGGGTGTATCTGTGGATCTCCCTTCTGGACCAGTTTTACTGGGTGGCCGGAAGTCTTATGGGAAGCATCCTGGGGAGCTTTATCAGTTTTGACACCAAAGGGCTGGACTTTGCCCTGACGGCTTTGTTCGTGGTGATTTTCACGGACCAGTGGAAGAATCAGAAGAATCACAGGCCGGCTCTCACCGGGCTCATCGGTTCCGTGGTCTGCGTGAAGCTGTTTGGCTCCGGGGGATTTATCATTCCGGCCATGGGGCTGATACTCGCGGCTTTGAGCCTGGGATATATAGGAAAGAAGAGGAAGGAGGCGCGGAGCGTTGGCTGATGGGATGATGATCAGGGGCATCGGGATTGTGGCGGCGCTGGCGGCGGCCACGATGATCACCCGCTTTTTTCCGTTCCTTTTATTTCCGCCGGGGAAAAAGATACCGGAATATGTAGAGTATCTGGGAAAGACGCTGCCGAGCGCAGCCATGGGGCTTTTGGTGGTGTACTGCTTAAAGGATATCAGTCTGGCGTCGGATTTTCACGGGTTGCCGGAATTGATCTCCATTATGGCTATGGTGATTCTCCACTGGCGGAAGGGGAATTCTCTGTTGAGCATCGGCGTGGGGACTGTGCTGTATATGGTTCTGGCGCAGAGAGTGTTTGTGTAAGTACAGTGTCTGTGTAAATAAAATTATAGAAGAAAGCGGCTCGGACCCACTTTGCGGGCGTCCGGGCCGTTTTGGCGGTCTGCGCCGCCTTCCGCCGTCTTGTGCTTCTTCTGTGGAAAAATATTTTTCTGACGGGGGATCAGCGCCAGACCACATCAGCGTCAGGTTACGTCTGGGTCCTTGTGGGAAGGCGGCGTGATATAGGGAAACATATCTTCGTATGCTTCCAGTTCGGCGTCTGTCTCAGGAAGGGCGGGAATCAGCCCGGTGCATTCCATGGAGGACACTGCCGGAGTGTCGAGAAGATCGTCGTCTTCGTCTTGAAAAATATTCATTTTGCTCACCTCGGGATTATTTTGGCAGTTCGGACAGGGTGTCTTTCTGCTGTCTGAACTGTTGCAGGTTATTATGAGCAAAAACGAATTGTTTCATTCATGACATCATGACAGATCCGTCAGCCCTGACGCCCAAGAGCCGCTTCGACGAAGCCGCGGAACAGGGGATGGGGCTTGTTGGGGCGGGATTTCAGTTCCGGGTGGGCCTGGGTCGCCACAAACCAGGGGTGGCAGGGGAGTTCGATCATCTCCACAATGCGGCCGTCGGGGGAGAGGCCGGACAGCAGCATGCCTCTGTCAGCCAGGGCGCTGCGGAAATCGTTGTTCACCTCATACCGGTGCCGATGCCGTTCCCAGATGGTCTCCTGACCGTAAAGTTCACGGGCTTTTGAGGAGGGATTCAGGACGCAGGGGTAGGAGCCCAGCCTCAAGGTGCCGCCGATGTCTTCGACGCCGTCCTGTTCAGGCATGAGGTGGATGACCGGGTGGCTGGTGGAGGGCTCCAGTTCTACGCTGTGGGCGTCGGCGTAGCCCAGGACATTTCTGGCAAACTCCACGATGGCCAGCTGCATTCCCAGACAGAGGCCCAGATAGGGGACATTGTGTTCCCTGGCATAGCGGATAGCCAGCAGCTTGCCGTCGATGCCCCGGTTTCCGAAGCCGCCGGGGACAAGGATTCCGCCTACGTCCCCTAAAAGATTCTCCACGCTGCAGGGGGTTACTGTTTCCGAATCGACCCATTTGATGTCCACCCTTGCCTGGTTGGCCACGCCCCCGTGCTTCAGGGCTTCCGCCACGGAGATGTAGGCGTCGTGAAGCTGGATGTATTTGCCCACCAGGGCCACGGTGACCTGGGCGCGGGGATGTTTCCATGCGTAGATCATGGATTTCCAGTCCTTTAAGTCAGGCTCCGGGCAGGGCAGCTTCAGGCTCTCACACGTCACCTGGGCCAGCTGCTCTTCTTCCATCGCCAGAGGCGCCTCGTATAAAAGTTCCACGTCAAGGTTCTGGAGAACGTGGGTTTTGGGGACATTGCAGAAGAGGGCGATTTTGCCGCGGATATGGTCGTCTAAGGGATGTTCTGTCCGGCAGACGATGATGTCCGGCTGAATTCCCATACCCTGAAGGTTCTTTACACTGGCCTGGGTGGGCTTGGTTTTCAGTTCTCCGGAAGCTTTCAGATAGGGGATAAGGGTCACGTGAATAAGGATGGCGTTGTCGGGGCCGACATCGTGCTGGAACTGGCGGATAGCCTCGAGAAAAGGCTGACTTTCGATGTCACCTACGGTTCCGCCAACCTCGATGATGGCGATCTCCGTGGGGGTGTCAGAACAGCTGCGGTGAAAGCGGCTTTTGATTTCGTCGGTGATGTGGGGGATAACCTGGACCGTGCCTCCGCCGTAATCGCCGCGTCGTTCTCTGGACAGAACCGACCAGTAGACTTTGCCGGCGGTGACGTTGGAGTTGCGGGTGAGGCTTTCGTCGATAAAGCGCTCGTAGTGGCCCAGGTCCAAGTCCGTCTCCGCGCCGTCGTCGGTCACGAACACTTCACCGTGCTGAACCGGGTTCATGGTGCCGGGGTCGATGTTGATGTAGGGATCGAATTTCTGCATGGTCACTTTGTAGCCCCGGGCCTTTAACAGACGGCCAAGGGAAGCCGCGGTGATGCCTTTTCCCAGCCCGGAGACGACTCCCCCGGTGACAAACACATATTTTACTGACATGGTATTGACCTCCTCTTCGTAATAAGCGGATGAAAAAATAACTTCCCCATTATACAACCAGATTCCGGAGAAATCCAGCTTTTTTTAATATTGTTGAGAAAGTAAATTTTATAATTTTTTTAGGACACTGTTCTTGATTTATGGGGAGAGTGACACTATAATAGAAAGGGTGTACCTTTTTTCGAGATAGGAGAACTGTAAAATTATGGAGAATCATAACAACAAGGGCGACGGCAGGAATTCAGGGCAGGGGCAGACTCTGCTGATTATACTGGTCGCTGCATTGATCACATTTATCGGCATTTTTAAGATGGGGGATTATCTGGGGAAGAAGACGACCCAGGAGGTTCCCTACAGCGAGTTTGTCCAGGCTTTGGAGGACGGATATGTGGAATCGGTCCGGGTTTCCAGTTCCCAGGTGTATTTCAGAACCACGGCTGACGCGGACGGATACAGGCCCGGCATAGAGTATACTTCTGTGAGGATGGAAGGCGGAGACCAGCTGACCAGGCGTCTGATGGAGGCCGGGGTGGAAGGCCGCCAGGAGAGTTCCGGCAACAGTGTGTGGCTGGAGAACCTGATCAGTTTCGCGCTGATGTTCGGCTTTTTGATCTTTTTCATGAATTTTATGATGAAGCGCATGGGCGGCGGCGGAATCATGGGAGTGGGCAAGAGCACAGCCAAGATGCACATGCAGAAGGAAACAGGCGTCACGTTCATGGATGTGGCGGGGGAGGATGAGGCAAAGGAGTCCCTGGTTGAGATCGTGGATTTCCTTCACAATCCCGGCAAATACACTCATATCGGAGCCAAGCTTCCCAAGGGCGCCCTTCTGGTGGGGCCTCCGGGAACGGGAAAGACGCTTCTGGCCAAGGCCGTGGCAGGGGAGGCCCATGTGCCTTTCTACTCCCTGTCCGGCTCGGATTTTGTGGAAATGTTTGTGGGCGTGGGCGCTTCCCGTGTCAGGGATCTGTTTAAGCAGGCCCAGGACAGCGCTCCCTGCATCATTTTTATCGATGAGGTGGATGCCATCGGAAAGAGCCGGGACTCCCGCTACGGCGGCGGCAACGACGAGAGAGAACAGACCTTGAACCAGCTGCTCTCGGAGATGGATGGATTTGATTCTTCTAAGGGGCTTCTGGTGCTGGCGGCGACCAACCGCCCGGAGATTCTGGACCCGGCGCTTCTGCGTCCGGGGCGGTTTGACCGGCGCATCATCGTGGATAAGCCGGATCTGAAGGGCCGGGTGAATATTCTGAAAGTCCACGCCAAGAACGTGGCCCTTGACGAGACGGTGGACCTGGAGGCCATCGCTCTGGCCACATCGGGGGCAGTGGGGTCGGATCTGGCCAACATGATCAACGAGGCCGCTATCCTGGCGGTGAAGAACGGCAGGACGGCTGTGAACCAGAAGGATCTGTTTGAGGCAGTGGAAGTGGTTCTCGTGGGCAAGGAGAAGAAGGACAGGGTTCTCAGCAAGGAGGAGCGCCGCATCGTGTCCTACCACGAGGTGGGCCACGCCCTGGTGAGCGCTCTCCAGAAGGACGCGGAGCCGGTTCAGAAGATCACCATCGTTCCCAGAACCATGGGGGCCCTGGGATACGTGATGCAGGTTCCGGAGGAGGAAAAGTTCCTCAACACGGAAAAGGAGCTCCGGGCCATGCTGGTGGGCTGCCTGGGCGGGCGGGCCGCGGAGGAACTGGTGTTTGAGACGGTGACCACAGGCGCTGCCAATGACATTGAGAAGGCCACCAGGATCGCCAGAGCTATGGTGACCCAGTACGGCATGTCTGAGCGCTTCGGGCTCATGGGGCTGGCTACCCAGGAGGACCAGTACTTAAGCGGCCGAATGGTGCTCAACTGCGGCGAGGCCACTGCGGCGGAGATCGACCAGGAAGTTATGAAGATGCTGAAGGATTCCTACGAGGAGGCCAAGAGGCTCCTGGGAGAGAACCGGGAGGTCATGGATAAGATCGCGGAGTTCCTCATCGAGAAAGAGACTATCACGGGCAAGGAATTTATGAAGATTTTCCGGGAGTGCAAGGGACTCCCCGAGCCCGAGGAAAAAGAAGAGAACGAAGGGAAAGACGAAAAAGAAGAAAAAGAAGAGACAAAAGAGAAGGAATAAAGACAATAAAAGCAATTATCAATTATCAAAAATCCCCGCCGGAAGCAGAGGAGACAGAAACCTTGCTTCCGGCGGGGATTTTTTTGATTGGAAAGCCGGGAGACTATTTTCCCGCCGCCGAGGCGTTCTGCCCGGCGATGCGGCCGAAA
>CAJTOT010000002.1:69291-118247 GCA_910577935.1 uncultured Hungatella sp.
GCTGCCTGGGAGTTGATGGCCACTCCGCCCATGGTGTGGTGGAGGGAGGCCTTTCTGGGGGAAATACAGATGCCCACAGTGTCATCGGTTTCTATGGCCTCCAGGTCGATGGCTCCGGACAGAACTTCCTTGCCGAAGTCGTCATCTTTCTGGGCCTGGACGTAACCGTTGTAGGTCTCGATGGCGGCGCGGAGAGCTTCCTCGGTGAAAGCGGGAGCGGCGCCGCCGGCGGAGGTTTTAGTGGCCTCGGCCAGTTCTGCCAGGGTGGAGCCGTACCAGATGTGGCCCCCCTCCACAAGAGCGGAGGGAACGGCGCCGAAAGTGGCGGCCTCATCATAGGGAGCGCCCTTGCACACGCCGTTCTCGTCGGCGGGACCTGCGTAGATGATGTAGAAAATGCCGTTTTCCTGCTGCAGGGAGGCCAGGGTCAGAACATCCCTCTCCGCATACTCGTTTACAAACCGGCTGCCGGAGGCATCGATCCAGATCTGCTGGGAGGCATCCCCCCACAGACCGTCGGTCATGGTTCCTTTTAAGGCGGAGGAGGAGGGCATCATCTGGGAGATCTCCAGGCCTGTGGTGGCGGCGCCTATCTGGGAGGCCATGAGGATGCCGTCTCCGGTGTTGGTTCCCACGTTGGTGGTCAGGGTGTGATCGGACAGGCTGTCTCCCCAGTACCTGTCGTATTCCTTGACCATGGGCGCGTTGGCGCAGTAGCCGCCGCAGGCCAGAATCACGCCCTGGGAGGCATTGATGGTGACGTTGGTGCCGTCAGCCTGCAGTGCCTGGGCCCCGGTGACCCGCCCTGTGTCGTCTGTGAGCAGGGATACGGCCGCTGTCTCGGTATAGATGTCCACTCCCTGGGCCGCGGCTGCGCTTTTCAGGGAATCGATGAGAGAGACACCGGCGGGGAAGGGATGGGTTCTGGGCCACATGGCGCCCAGCACGGTGAACAGAGGCGCCCCGGAGCCGCTTTCCACGTCCAGTCCCAGAGTGTTCAGCCACTGAAAGGTCTCTAAAGAGTTCTCGGTCAGAGTTCTGGCCAGATCGATGTCGGAGGCGATCCATGTCCCGTCGTTGAGCTGCCGGAGACCGCCGGTGTAGATGTGCCACATATGCAGGGCGACAGAATCGAAACCGGGCATGTCAACCCCGGGAGTTTTTCCGTCGTTGGCTGCATAGAAGCCGGCTATGTCGCTCTGGAGCCGGACAAGGACTTCCTGCCACTGGGGAAATTCGTCCAGCTTCAGGGATTCGTCCGTCGGGTCCAGGGCCAGATAGGAGTCTAAGGTGTTCTTTTGGGCTTCCGTGAGTATAGATGTCTCCTGGGCCGCCGTGTCCACCGCGTTGTAGGCGCCGCCGGCCATCATGGTGTTGCCGC
Organism: uncultured Hungatella sp.; assembly: GCA_910577935.1. GTDB lineage: Bacteria > Bacillota > Clostridia > Lachnospirales > Lachnospiraceae > UBA3402. The sequence goes on from CAJTOT010000002.1 coordinate 70,673, forward strand.
CCAGGAAAGAACTCTTCTCGATGAGGATGACTCTGGAGCCGTTCTGGGCGGCGGTGGCAGCAGAGCTTAAGCCCGCCCCTCCTCCTCCGATCACCAGAACATCCGTGCTCCAGATCTGGTTGACGCCGGGCTGGGCGCTGTACGCGTTGGCTTTCAGAACGTCCATGTCAAAGCCGGCCTCTTTGGCGGCATTCTCAGCGGCCGTCATGACGGCGCGGCTGGCAAAGGTGGCGCCTGTGACAGCGTCCAAGGTGGTGGTCTGGTGGTTCACGATCTCATTGGGGATTCTTGAGAGAGCCACGTCGGCAACGCCGGCAGTCTCGTGATGCTCTGTCACCGCGGCGCCGGTGATGACACCGTCTTTGACGGTCAGTTCCACAGTGACAGGTCCCTGCATGCCCCGGGCGGTGCCGGTAAATGTGCCTGAGATTCCGGCGTTGGGCGAGGGCGGCGCGACGGTTTCAGGGGCAGGGGCGCCGTCAGAAGGCTGGGACTGAAGTTCAGCCTGAGAGGATGGGGTCTGAGCGGTATCGCCGGCACCGGAAGAACAGCCGGCCAGGTTTACAGCCATGGCCAGACAAAGTCCGGCAGAAAAGAATTTTTTCTTCATCATATTCTCCTCCGTTTATGTTCGCGGACCGTGAGACCGGCGCTGGCGCCGGACCCATGCCGCGGGATTAACATGATGCCGGAGTCAGAATACCTTTGCCCCCAACATCATCTTGACATAAGCTTATTATAGTGGACGAGGCGGCGGGGGTCAAGGAAAAACAGGCCTTTAGCGCAGAATTCCAGATGGCAGAGTCTAAAAATATGACATTAATTACATAAAAAATGCATTGAAATAAAAAGATAGATAAAAAACAGGTCAAATATTTATATATTTATGACAAAAATACGAAAAATATAAAAATAAATAGTGCAAAATTTATAATTATATGTTATGATAATTATGTAATAAAAATATTTATTCCACAAATCCACGATAAATATGGCGATGTAAAGTATTATATTACAAAAATATTGTAATATTAAGAAGGAAAACACAAATAAAAAAGGAGAGGACATCATGAAAAAACGTATTTCACTGTTGCTGGCGGCGGCTTTACTGGCAGGTGCTCTGAGCGGATGCGGGGGCGGAGAATCTTCTTCCGGCGGAGGGACGGCGGCGGGAGCAGCAGGAGGCGGGGCGGCCGCGGCGGCAGGCGCAGACTCGGAGGCGGCGAAGACGGAGAATCCGGGAGACAGGGTCACCATCAAGTTTGTCAATGGATTTACAGGCGGAGACGGCGGCTTTATGACCAAGATCGTGGATGGGTTCAACGAGTCCCAGTCCCGGTATTTTGTAGATCAGCTTATCACCGATGACCACTATACCAAGTTTAAGTCAGACAAGTTTGATCTGGTTATCATGCACGCTGACTGGTTGAGCACCTATATTCCCGACGGGCTGCTCCGCCCTGTGGATGACCTGTATGAGAAGGCGGGTTTGAGCATCGACGACTGGGCGGAAGTTACCAAGAGCTATGTCCGGATGGACGGACAGTTGTGGGCATTTCCCCTGGATAACTTCGGGTATGTGATGTTTTATAATAAGAAGTATGTGGACACCCCTCCTTCCAACTATGAAGAGCTGAAGGCTTTGTCAGAAAAGCTGGATTCGGCCAACACCAACGTGTGGGCCGTGGGCATGCCTCTGGCAGGCGAGACCCAGTGGACCCTTATGAGCCTTCTGGCGCAGTACGACTACGATTATATGGGAGACGGATATGTGGACTTCAACAGTCCCGAGGCGGCCGATATTCTCATGAACGTGCACAAGTGGATCTACGAAGACGGGATCAGCCCGGCCAATCTGGGTGTTGACGACCACTGCAACCTGTTCATAACCACTGCGGATGCCAACACCATGCAGATGGCCCTCTCCCTCACAGGCCCGTGGGATTACAGCAACTTCGCGGCGGTTCTGGGTGATGACCTGGGCATCGCTCCGGTTCCCGTGTTCGGCAGCCATCAGGCGGTCAACGGCTCCGGCCACAACTTCGCTGTATCCGCGGCATGTGAAGATCAGGCGGTTCTGGACGGCATTGCCGAGTTTATGAAGTCTGTGAAATGAAGGGGCAGGGTAAGTCCGCGCGCCCTATGGGCTGTGCGGGCTTTGCCGTTCACTGGCGCCGTGCAGAGGCTCTCTGTTTACGGGGAATACACCGCCAGCCCAGGGCACTCACCGACGAGATGGGGAAATGGATCGGATTTGCGACCGGTTCCGTCCGTATTCCTGTTACCAGGACCGGCAGTCCAAAAAGAGAATCATACAGTTTACACAGGCAAATCAAACGGAGGGATCTTGTGAAAGTTAAGAAGAGTACGGCATTTGCGTTTGTAGTTCCATTTCTGGTCTTTTTCGCGGCATTTTGGGTAATGCCTTTTGTTTATGGACTGTATATCAGCCTGCACAAATACAGCTTTGCCGTGGGCAGACAGGAATTTGCAGGCCTGAAGAATTACGCCAGAATCCTGGTGGGTGATTCCATCCACAAGGAAGCCTTCTGCCTGGGCATGGGCAACACCATCAAGTTCGTCATCTGCACGGTGCCCATTCTGGTGCTGGGAAGTCTGGCGCTGGCGCTGATTGTCAACGAACTTCCGGAGAAAATTAAAAAATATTACCGCGCCATCTATTTTGCTTCCTATTCCGTGTCCGTAACCGCGGTTGCCTCCACCTTCGTGTGGCTGATGAAGGGAAACGGCGGGTATCTGAACAACCTGATGATCAAGATGGGTCTCATCGACAGCCCCATATACTGGCTGGAGAAGGAGCCGTTTGTGTGGATCACCCTGACGGTGGCCACCATCTGGTGGACGGTGGGCTACAACATGATGCTCTACATCAGCGCTCTCAACGAGATTGACGAGCAGATGTACGAGGCGGCAAGAGTGGACGGCGGGGGATACTGGAAGACCCTGATTTACATCACCCTGCCGAACATCAAATCCACCTTTTATTTTATCCTGATGACTACGGTGATCGCCTCCTTCAACGTCTACGGACAGACAAGGCTGATTACCCAGGGCGGACCTGGAGAGTCCACCAAATCCGTCATCATGGTGATCAATTCCACCATATTGACCAACAACAATCTGGGAATAGGAACCGCCATGGCGATTCTCATGGGATTGGTGATACTTTTGTGTACCCTGGGGCAGAACTGGCTTACAAGAGAGCGGGAAAATCTATAGGAGGACGAGGACATGATGAGTAAAAAGAGACTGAGCACTGTCATATTGGTTTTTGCGGCGTCCGTGATCGCCTACCTGTTTCTGCTTCCCTTTATCTTTATGGTGTTCACCAGTTTTAAGGAGCTGGAGGACTCTCTCACGGCCACATCCCTGTTTCCCAAGCGCTGGACCCTTCAGAACTATGGGGAGCTGTTTCAGAACACCAACAGTTCCCCGGTTGTGCGGTGGCTGGCCAACACCATCCTGGTGACGGTGACAGGCACGGCTCTGAGACTGACCGTCAGCACCACCGCCGCCTACGCTCTCTCCCGTCTGGATGTGCCGGGAAAGAAACTGATTGTCGGCGGTCTGGTGTGGGGCATGGCTATCCCGGAGATCGTCACCCTGTTCCCTCTGTTCTATATCTTTAAACAGATCGGGATGATCAACACCTACTGGCCGCTGATCCTGCCTTCAGGCTCCGGCGTCATGGTGATCTACTATATCTATACGTTTTTGCAGGACTTCCCCATGGAACTGGAGGAGGCGGCGTACTTGGACGGGGCGTCCATTATGAAGATTCTGCGCTACATTGTCCTGCCCTCCATACGTCCGGTGCTGGTGACCCAGGGCTTTATCACCTTCCTGGGGCTGTACAACAACTTTCTGTGGTCGTCTTTGGTGGTGAACCAGACGAAGATGCAGACGGTGACCCTGGGACTTGCCACCCTGACTCTGGGAGAAAACGACAACCGGCCGGGGCTGATGATGGCGGCCACCACCGTGGCGGTTCTGCCTGTTTTGACGGTCTTTATGTTTGCCAACAAATATATTGTGAGAGGATTTACCCGTTCGGGAATCAAGTAATCAACTGAGGAGGATGGAGATGAGAAATGAGTATCCTCGTCCAGAATTTGAAAGACAGCTGTGGATGAGTCTAAACGGAACATGGAATTTTTATGAAGGAGAAGAGACAATACCTTCCCGGATTCAGGTGCCCTATGCGTGCCAGTCCCAACTAAGCGGGATAGGAAGAAGAATTAAAGAGGATTACGTGGCATATGAGCGGTCCTTCGCAGTTCCGGAGGCGTGGAGGGGAAAAGAGATTCTGATTAATTTCGGAGCAGTGGATTATCGGTGCCGCGTCTTTGTGAACCGGCATTTTGTGGGAGAGCATGTGGGAGGGCAGACTCCTTTCTCCTGGAATATCACTCCCTGCCTGAACTGGCAGGAGGAACAGATTCGGGTGGAAGTGTGGGACCCGCTGGCGGATGAGACGATCCCGCGGGGAAAACAGTACTGGAAAGAAAAATCGGAGTTTATCTGGTACACTCCCAGCACGGGAATCTGGCAGAGCGTGTGGCTGGAGCCTGTGAGCAGGACCCGCTTCGAGAGAATCTGGTTTACCCCGGATATCGATGAGGGGACGGTGACTGTGGACTTTGTGCTGGCAGAGGGAAGCAGGCCGGCCTGCCAGGCGGAATTCCATATCTCCCTGGAGGGACAGACGGTTTACCGTGGAACCATGGAGTGCGGGGGCCTGCGGAATACTGTCACCATCGACGTGTTTCAGAAAAAGGCCCTGGCGGGGGCTTTCCATTTTACGGGAAATTACTGGTCGCCGGAGAATCCTGTGCTCTACCAGGTGGCTGCCGGCCTGGCGGGGGAGGAGGAAATCTTCGACACGGTACAGACCTACTTCGGCATGCGGAAGATCCACATCGAAAACGGGCGGCTTTACCTGAACAACCAGCCGTACTATCAGAAGCTGGTTCTGGACCAGGGGTACTGGAAGGACAGCCTGGTCACGGCCCCTTCCGATGATGCGTATGTCCGGGATATCCAGATGGCCAAGGCCATGGGCTTTAACGGGTGCAGAAAGCATGAGAAGGTGGAGGACCCCAGATTCTTATACTGGGCCGACAAGCTGGGATTTCTGGTGTGGGAGGCCATGGCCAGCTTCTGGTTCTACACCCCGGAAGGCGCGGCGGCTTTTGTGAAGGAATGGATAGACGTGATTCGCAGAGATTACAACCATCCCTCCATCGTGGTGTGGGGGATGCTCAACGAGAGCTGGGGAGTCCAGCGGATCTACAGCAACCCGCAGCAGCAGAGTTTCGCCAAATCTCTCTACTATCTGGCCCGCAGCCTTGACGCCACCAGGCTGGTGATCTCCAACGACGGCTGGGAGGCGGTGGACACAGACATCTGCGCCGTCCACAGCTATAAGCACGGGGAGAAAGACGACGTGAGACAGCAGGAGCTGTTCCGGGAGGGCCTGAAATCCGTGTCCGGTCTGGCGAGGATCGTGGAAAAACTGCCCTTCGCCAAGGGCTTCGAATATGAGGGCCAGCCGGTGGCGCTCACGGAGTTCGGCGGAATCTCCGTGGACTGCAGCGGACAGGGAGACGCCTCGGAGGAGGGACAGGGAGAAAACTGGGGATACACAAGGGTTGAGGCAGAAGGGTTTCTTGAGGAGTACGAGCGGGTCATGGACGCCATCTATGATTCGGATCTGATCCAGGGGTACTGTTACACTCAGCTCACGGATGTGGAGCAGGAGACAAACGGGCTGCTGGACTGTGACCACAAGTACAAATTCGACCCTGAACAGATAAAACGCATCAACAATAAAAATTGCTGACGCCGTACATAGAGAGAATCCGGTTTTCCGAAGCCGGATCTTCTCTCAGGCGGCTGAAGACTTTGGCCAGGGCGGTCAGCTGTCTCTGGGTGAGTGAGGCGGGCGCCATCACCTTGGAGGCCAGTTCCCTGTACTGCTGTTCCCGCATATAGAGGCGCGCGGGAAGTTCCTGTTCTATATCTTCAAACTCGTACCGGCACATGGAGGCGCGGGGCAGATTTTCCTCAAGGAAATCCGCGAACACATTTTTCAGGCAGAGATCGAAATCAGGGATGGAGTTCAGCTCGTCGGTCCAGAGATAGTCGTCGACCTGATTGAAGATATCCGGTTCAGGGTCATAATCAGGGTCCTGGCCGCCGGCGGGTATGGCCAGGGGAAAGTCCGGCAGGTACGACAGCAGTTCCTGGCTGTCGGAGAAAGGCGCCGTCAGGCCGAACATCTTGTAGACCCAGGGCTCAAACAGAACAAATGCCATATAGGCGGATTTGTCCTCTGTTAGATAATAACCGATCTGAATCTCCTGTTCATGGTCCTTTTGAAAAAAGGAGAATTCCGCCACGGAGGGGAGAAACCTGAGGAGGCTTTCTGCCTTGGGGGCGTCGGAGGTTTGAAGCAGGTCATTGACCAGCAGGTCCTTATAGGGACTGGCGGCTTCTATGCAGAGGCTGATAAAGGCGGCCTTCTCCTCCAGCTGGCCGGGAAGGCACCGGTCCGCGGCTTCGCGGATCGCTTTCAGTATTTTGCGCACATCTATGACAGGGAAATTCTCCCCGTCGGGAATCAGGTCAGCAACCTGTACAGTCAGTTTGGCGGCGATCTTTTCAATATTTTCTTTTTTCATTCCCCGGAGTTTTGCAGGGTCTTTCTTTGCCAGGGAGATAGTCTGGCGGGAGAGGCCCGTTCTGTCTGCCAGCTCATTCACATTGATATCCCGCAATTTCATGTATTGATCCAGGCGATTGCAGGAGCAGGGGGCGGGGGAGGGCATGGGACCGGCGGAATGCGGGGCCGGAAAGGCGCTGCTTATATGGTGGGCGGCGTAGGAGAGGGCGACGCCGTTGCATGTGGCCAGTATACACCGGAGAGCCGTCTGATAAGCCGGGGTGAAGTCTTCCATGGCGAGGAGGGATATGACGGCGTCTGCCTTTTTTGCCAGGGGCTGAGGCGGCAGAGTGTTCAGCTGGTCCATGATGATTCCGACGGTTTTTGAAAATGCGCCGCACTGTCTTGCGGCCTCTGACGGTTCCCGGTCCGGGCCGATGTCCGCCGTGCCTACATGGAGGGCAGATGCCAGGGCGGGAAGATGGGATTCCAGGGGACCGTAGTTGCAGGCATCACAGACAATCTGCCTGGTGAGGCCTGCCTTTTGGGCCAGGTCTTCCTGGGTGATGTTCCGCTGCAGTCTCCAGCATTCCAGGGCTGTGGCGGGATTTTTCTTTTTCTTGGGCTTTCCGGTTTTCATGGGCTTTGGGGTAAGGCCTCCTTTCGCGTGATGGTTTTATGGTATCACAACCTTCTTTTGAAAGCAATACGGGAGACGGAGAAATCCTCCTTCTGTGAACAGTAATGTTACTGTTCACATGGGTTCACAGCAACCAGCAAAAATCCATGAAAATCCCCTGGGGCGATGGGATTTTTGCCCGCCCGCCCAGGTTATCATACGGTCAGCGCAGCCAGTACGGTTATGGAGCCAGTAATGAAGGCGTGGCTTGGCGAGACAAAGAGATTAAAAAAATGGAAACCATTTTTCCGGGGAAGCGGGCGGAGACAGGGCAAACTGATATTTTTTTCCTGTTGTGTATTTAAAAGCCTGACTTTTTTCTGCTATAGTGAGATAAACTATCAAGGAGGTATCAATTATGAATAGGAAGAAAATCCGGGGCTGCTTTACGAGAGATGAGGACGTGTATCAGGTGTATGTCACACTTCCGGAGCATATGGCGGAGCATTTCCAGGTGGAGCAGGAGTGGGAGGCGGCGGTGCCGGCAGAGGACGGGGGAGAAAACTTAAGATATGCCGCCGTGGAGCTTATGGAGGAGCAGGCAGCCGGGGAGATGGACGGGGAGGCCTACGACTGTTTCTGCGAGTATCTGGAAGACGATGCTCAGTGGAGCGGAGAGTTGGAGGAGGCCAAGATCCTGGAAGGAGAGGCCGCCGCAGAGATGGTGCGCGCCCGGCTTCTGGCCCGGAGGCACCCAAACTTGGGCAGTCTGTGTTGATGGAATATATCCGAAAGTTTCTGCGCATATTAAACCATCGGCATGTATCATTTATATCTGTCTCCATATTCTGTGGTAATTTGACAAAAACAGAAGGCAATTGCTGGATATTCAGGTGAAAATGAAAAAAATACTATAAGTCTAATATATTAGTTGACCAGAAAGATAAAAAGTACTATAATATGAATATCAAAAAACCTGGGGTGTTCAGGAGAAAAAAGGAGAAGAGGAATTATGAAAATGACATTCCGCTGGTATGGGTCCGACAGTGATTCCATCACATTGAAGCAGATCAGGCAGATTCCCGGGATGAGCGGGCTTATGGGGGTTCTGGACTACAAGGCTGCAGGGGAGGTGTGGACCGAGGAAGAGATCAAGGCCTATGTGGACGAAGTTCACGCCGCCGGGCTGGAGTGCGAGGTCATCGAGAGCGTCAATGTCCACGAGGACATCAAGATGGGGCTTCCCACCAGAGACGAGTATATCGCCAACTATATCACCACCATCCGCAACCTGGCAAAGTACGGGATCAAGGTGATCGTATACAATTTCATGCCGGTGCTGGACTGGCTCAGGACAGACCTGGCGCGGGTCATCGAGGAGGACGGCTCCAACAGCCTGTACTTTGACGAGGAGGAGCTGGGAAGCATGACTCCTGTGGAGATCGTGAGAAAGACTGCCCAGGACAGCAACGGGTTTACCCTCCCTGGGTGGGAGCCGGAGCGCCTGGCGGAGCTTGAGAAGACTCTGAAGCAGTATGAGAGCATCACTCCGGATATGCTCAGGGAGAATTACAAGTATTTTCTGGATGCTATTATCCCAGTGTGCGAGGAGGTGGGAATCAAGATGGCGGTTCACCCCGACGACCCGGCGTGGCCTATCTTCGGACTCCCCCGTATCTCCCACAGCCAGGAGGACTTTGACAAGATCGTGGCTCTCCACGATTCGCCGGCCAACGCCCTGTGCCTGTGCACCGGCTCTTTGGGGTCCAACCCGGACAACGACATTCCCGCCATCATCCGCCATTTCGGAGAGAAGGACCGCATCGCCTGTCTTCACATCCGCAATGTAAAATATCTGGGATACCGCCGTTTCAGGGAGGCTGCCCACCTCTCCTCCGCCGGAGACCTGGACATGTTTGAGATCGTGAAGGCTGTCTATGACACATGCCCGGCAGACGTGTATGTCCGCCCCGACCACGGGAGAATGATCTGGGACGAGTCCGGCAGACCTGGATACGGGCTCTACGACCGGGCCCTGGGAGCTACCTACCTCAACGGACTGTGGGAGGCCGTGGACAAGCTGTCTAAAAAGTGAACCTTCATGCGCCCGGAGGGCGAATGTGCCACTACCCATGAAAGTCTGGGTGCGCATTTGGCATACCTGAATGTATGCCGCCTATTCGGCGGCGGATTTATAAAGTGATGACGAAGGAGCGGTGATTGAACATGAAATTAAGTTATGAGGGACTTAAGGAACAGGAAGGCTGGAAGGGCGCCGGAGTGGCGCTGCCAGAGTATGACTGGAAAACCATGAAGGAGAGAACCATGGAGTCTCCCGTGTGGGTGCATTTCGGCGCGGGGAATATATTCAGGGGATTTATCGCCGGACTGCAGCAGAGGCTGCTGAACCAACAGCTGGCAGACAGAGGAATCGTGGCGGCGGAGACATTTGATTATGATATCATCGACAAGATATACAGGCCCCACGACAGCATGACCCTCATGGTCAGCTTAAAGCCTGACGGGAGCACCCAGAAAGAGGTCATCGCTTCCATCGCGGAGGGCATCAAGGCGGACAGTTCTGACTCACAGCAGTGGACGGCTTTGAAGAACGTGTTCGAGAATCCGTCTCTCCAGATGGCCAGCTTTACCATCACCGAGAAGGGGTATGCCATCAGGGACATTCAGGGAAATCTGATGAAGGTGGTGGAAGAGGATATGGAGCAGGGACCTGCCAAGGCCAGACACGCCATGAGTGTGGTGGCGGCTCTCATGTACGCCCGCTATTTGGCAGGCGCGGCCCCCATAGCCCTGGTGAGCATGGACAACTGCAGCCACAACGGCGAGAAGCTCAAGAGCAGCGTCCTTGCCATGGTGAAGGCGTGGAGGGAGAGAGAGCTGGTGCCGGGAGAGTTTGAGGCGTACATGGAGGACGAGGCCAGGGTGTCTTTCCCGTGGAGCATGATCGACAAGATCACTCCCCGGCCGGCGGAGATTATAGAAAAGCAGCTGTCGGAGGCGGGGATCGAGGACATGGCGCCTGTGATCACCAGCAGGAACACTTATATCGCCCCCTTTGTCAACGCGGAAATCCCCCAGTATCTTGTGGTGGAGGACCGTTTCCCCAACGGCCGCCCCAGTCTTGAGAAGGCAGGGGTCTACATGACCACCAGGGACACGGTGAACATGACGGAGCGCATGAAAGTCACCACATGTTTAAATCCCCTCCACACCGCCCTTGCAGTCTACGGCTGCCTTCTGGGATATACCAGCATCGCCCAGGAGATGGAGGACGCCCAGCTGAAGAGGCTTGTGGAGCGCATCGGGTACGACGAGGGCATGCCGGTGGTGACAGATCCGGGGATTTTAAGCCCCATGGACTTTATCCACGAGGTCATCGACCAGAGGCTTCCTAACCCCTTTATCCCCGACACGCCCCAGAGAATCGCCACGGATACCAGCCAGAAGGTGGCTATCCGCTTCGGGGAGACCATCAAGTCCTACATGGCCAGCGACAGCCTGGATGTGAAAAATCTGACATGCATCCCCCTGGCACTGGCAGGGTGGCTTCGGTATCTTCTGGGCGTGGACGACAGGGGAGAGGCCATGGCCGTCAGCGCGGACCCCATGCTCACCCGGCTTCAGCAGCAGCTTGCAGGCGTGAAGGCAGGGGAGCCGGATTCCTACAAGGGCCAGCTGAAAGAAATCCTTTGCAATCCGGCGGTATTTGGTGTAAACTTATATGAAGCCGGTCTGGCGGAGAAAGTAGAAGGAATGTTCCGGGAGATGCTGGCCGGTCCGGGCGCCGTGAGGGCGGAATTAAAAAAATATGTTTAGCAGCTTGTGATGATCATCGGGGAATGCCCGTTTGGGCATTCCCTGAAAGAGGAAGAGAAAACATCTGCCGCGTCACGGTCCTGCAACAGGACAGATCCGCTGCAAGACAGGAAGGACGGACCATGTATATACCAGAGCAGATGGGAAGGGAGAACGGGCGGGACTACGCGCTCCGGGTCATAAAGGAGAATATTATCCGTCTGGAACTGGAGCCGGGCAGCAGCATCAGCGACCGGGAGGTGGCTGCCAGCTTGTCCCTGTCCAGAACCCCGGTGCGGGAGGCGCTTCTGGAGCTGGCGAAGGCGAAGGCCGTGGACATCTATCCCCAGCGGGGAAGCACGGTGTCCCTCATAGACTATGACCTGGTGGAGGAGGCCTGCTTTGTCCGCAGCGTGCTGGAGACGGCTGTGGTGGAGGTGGTGTGCGGGAAAGCCACGGAGGCCTCCCTGGAAGAGCTGGAGGGCAATGTGAAGCTGCAGTGGTTCTATCTTAAGGAGCGGGTGACGGAGAAACTGCTGGAGCTGGACGATGAATTTCACAGGCTGATGTTTAAAACTGCAGGGAAGATGCAGGCGTACCAGATGATGAAAGGCATGATGATCCATTTTGACCGGGTTCGGAACATGGCCCTGGGAACCATCAAGGACAGGAGCCTGGTGGAAGATCACGAGAAGATCCTGGAGGCGGTGCGGGGCAGGGACCCGATGGTTGCCAGGACATTGATGGAGAGACATCTGAAGCGGTATCAGGTTGACGAGGAAGAGATACGGAGAAGATATCCAGGATATTTTAAGTCTGCCGCGAAGTGATGGCCGGTTATCGTAAAAAGCGATAGCCGGTAAATTTTTTTAAGTTTTAGGCGGGATTTGGATCGGTTTGGTTTTCTGAAATCCGGTTATTTATGGGATTAACGTCAGATTTAGAGTATTTCTTATTGATTTACCCTTAAATTTATGATATATTAACTAAATAACTTTAGGGAATAATATGATGCCAGGGGCAAAAGGTTATGTATGACATGCTTGCATGTCGATACATGACTTTGGGACCCGAAAAACCTTTTGCCCCAACATCATAATATTTATCGATGCATCCGGCCTTGCGGCCGTGCAAATAAAATTAAGAGGTGAGAGCATTATGAAAAGAAAAACACTGCGGGTTTTTGCCACCGCAATGGTCCTTTCCCTTACCGCCGGTCTGTTCGCGGGCTGCGGTTCAGGAAACAATCAGGGGAATTCCGGTTCTTCCCAGGGAGGAGGGACGGCTGAGAGCACGGCTTCTGCAGGCGGCTCAGGGGACGTTTCCGGCAAGGATACCCTGGTCATCGTAACCGCCAACGAGACGCCCAGCGTTACCACGAATCTTCACAACGCGGTGGCCGGCGACTATTTAAACAGGATGACCCACAACTGTCTGTTCTATATGGACGAGGATATGGCTGTGCAGCCTGATCTGGTTGAGAGCTACGAGAATCCCAGCGACACCGAGTGGGTCTTCAAGCTGAAACAGGGCGTGAAGTTCCACAACGGCGAGGAGCTGAAAGCAGCGGATGTCAAGGCCTCCCTGGAGCTGTGCAAGACATCTCCTGAGGTATCCCAGTATGGACAGTCTACCGGCACCATCGAGGTGATCGATGACTACACCGTGAAGATCACAACAGACGGCCCCCAGTCAGGACTTCTGATTGACCTCTGCCATCACGGCAACGCCATCCTTCCGGCGGCCCTCATCGAGAGCGGACATGACTTCAACAAAGAGCCCATCGGAACAGGCCCATATAAGCTGACCGCGTGGAACAAGGGCGAGAGCCTTGAATTCGAGGCGTTCTCCGATTACTTCAAGGGCGAGCCGCCTATCAAGAAGGTAATCTGGAAGATAATTCCGGAAGGTTCATCCCGCACCATGGCTCTTGAGGCAGGGGAGGCCGACCTGATTGTCGAGGTTGAGAACACCGACCTTAGCCGTCTGACGGACAATTCCAGCGTGACTGTTTTCAACGAGAGCTCCACTGCCCATAACTTCATGATGATCAACAACGAGAGAGCTCCTTTTGACAACATCAACTTCCGCCGCGCCATCGCTGCCGCCATCGACAAGAACGCGATTATCCAGGTGGCTTTAAACGGCGCCGGCAGCGTCGCCGACTCCATGGTTCCGGACTGCTTCCCGGGCACCACCAACGAGGGAGCTCCCACCTATGACGTGGAGCAGGCCAAGGCTTACTTCGCGGAGTCCGGACTGAATCCCGCCGACTGCGGTTTCGCTCTGATCTGCTCCGATGATACCAAGCTTCGTGTGGGACAGGTTATCCAGAGCAGCTTAAAGGAGAATCTGGGAATCGACATCACACTGGAGTCCATGGACCTTGCCACCTATCTTGACGTGACTGCCACCGGAGACTATGACGCCGCTATCGGCGGATATACCTCCAACTCCCTTCTGTCTTACGCTCAGGGCGTGTACCACTCCGCTTCCATCGGATCTTCCAACAAGACCCGCACCAACGAGCCGGAGATCGACGCCATGATCGAGAAGATTCAGGCTACCGTTGACCAGGCGGAGAACGAGAAGCTGGTCACGGAGTTCAACTTGGCTATCAACGAGCTGTGCCCCCAGGTTCCGCTGTATATGCGCAACAACGTCCGCGCTTACAACTCCGGTCTTGCCGGTTTCAACCTGAACGCAGGCGGCAACACATACTATGACTGGATGAGCTGGGGAAATTAATGAATAGTTTCTAACCTGCATTTAGACAGGGATCGGCCCCTGGCGGGACCGGTTCCTGTTTTTTAAACTTAAGAAAGGAGGGGATCACACAGCATGATCAAGTTTATTGTCAAACGTCTGGTGGCGCTGATTCCTGTTCTGCTCGGTGTCACCTTGCTGGTATTTTTTATCCTTGACCTGGCTCCCGGCGATCCCGCCAAGACCATTCTCGGCGAGCAGGCGCGCCCGGAAGATATCGCCGCGCTGCGGGAGGAGATGGGACTGGACGATCCGTTTATCGTTCGCTATGGACGCTATATGTTCGATCTGGTTCAGGGCGACCTGGGAACTTCCTACAAGACCAGGGACCCGGTGGGAGAGGAGGTATGGGCCCGTCTTCCAAACACTGTCACACTGGCGCTGACTTCCACGGTCGTCTCTATCCTTCTTGCCCTGCCATTAGGAATTATCGCCGCCATCAAACAGAATACCTGGTTTGACGGCATCAGCATGTTCATATCGCTGCTGGGAATATCGATGCCGGTCTTCTGGATGGGACTTTTATTGATTCTTTTCTTCTCCGTGAAGCTGGGATGGTTTCCGGTGGCCGGCGCCGACCAGGGCATCAAGAGCCTGGTGCTGCCTTCCATCGCTCTCGGTTTCATGCATATGGCGGCCATCGCCCGCACGACCCGAAGTTCCATGCTGGAGACTATCCGCCAGGATTATATCCGCACGGTGCGCGCCAAGGGCCTTCCGGAGCATGAGATTATCACAGACCACGCGCTCCGCAACGCTCTGATTCCCACCACCACCGTGATCGGCCTGCAGATCGGACAGATGCTGGGTGGTTCCGTCCTCACGGAGAGCGTATTCGCATGGCCGGGAATCGGCCGGTATATGATCCAGTCCATCCAGGGCCGCGACATCCCTTCGGTTATGGGCTGCATCATCATCTTTGCCATCGGCTTCGCGCTTATCAACCTGCTTGTGGATCTGATTTACGGCTTTATCGATCCGCGTATCAAAGCACAGTACAAATAGGAAGGAGGAGAAATAATGAGCAATGTTTCTGCTGCAAAAGAAAATGAACAGATCTCTGTGAAGAAAAAAAGCCAGCTCGCCGACATCTGGAAGCGGCTCTGCCGCAATAAAACCGCCCTTCTGGGGCTTGTGATCGTCGTCCTGCTGGTTCTCATCGGCATCCTCTCTCCTATCATCTTTGATTATGAGACGCAGGTGATCAAGACCGATTATTCCAATACTCTTCAGGCCCCGTCAGCGGCCCATCCCTTCGGCACGGACGAGCTGGGGCGCGACATCCTGATTCGCACCCTGTACGCTACTTCGACATCTCTCTCCATCGGTGTTGTCACGGTTATCGTGGCGCTGGCCATCGGACTGGTGCTGGGGTCTGCAGCCGGGTATTTCGGCGGCAAGGTGGACATGATCATCATGCGTATCATGGATATTTTCCTCGCCATTCCTGGGACGCTTCTGGCAATCTGCATCGTGGCGTCTCTGGGCAACTCCATCATGAACCTGGTAATCGCCCAGGCAGTGGCTGCCACGCCTAAGTTTGCCAGGGTGGTCCGGGGCGCGGTGATGACGGTCCGCGATTCCGAGTACGTGGAGGCGGCGCGGGCCATCGGTGCGAAGGATACGACCATCATCTTCCGCGATGTTCTTCCCAACAGTCTGGCTCCGATTATCGTTCAGACCACGCTGGAGGTAGCCTCGGTTATCCTCTCTATCGCCGGACTTTCCTTTATCGGCCTGGGTATCCCGGCTCCGCGGCCGGAGTGGGGCGCCATGCTCTCCGCTTCCCGCGCTTATATCCGCGACTACAGTTACATGTGTCTGTTCCCGGGACTTGCGATCATGATCACCATCCTTTCCCTGAACCTTTTGGGCGACGGCCTGCGTGACGCGCTCGATCCCAGACTGCGTTAAGGAGGTGTCAAGATGAGTGAAGATGTTATTAAAAAAGATTTAACTGCCGAGATCAAGGACCTGGTTGTCGAGTTCCGCACGGATTACGGTGTGGTTCAGGCGTTAAACGGCCTGGAGCTGGAGATCGAGCGCGGGAAGACTCTGGGCCTGGTGGGCGAGACCGGCGCGGGAAAGACCACCACCGGCCTATCCCTGCTGCGCCTGATTCCCAACCCGCCGGGAGTCATCGTCTCAGGCTCCATCAAGCTTGACGGAAAGGATATTCTCTCCATGGGCGACAAGGAGATGCAGGCTATCCGCGGCAAGACCGTGGCCATGATCTTCCAGGACCCCATGACATCCCTGGACCCGGTTATGACCGTGGAACAGCAGATTGCCGAGGTTATCAAGCTCCACGAGGAGGGCGGGCAGGCCGAGGCTCTGAAAAGGGCGCGGGAGATGCTTGAGCTTGTGGGCATTCCCGGCAGCCGGGGCAACGAGTATCCTCACCAGTTCTCCGGCGGCATGAAGCAGCGGGTGGTCATCGCCATGGCTCTGGCCTGCAACCCTGAGCTTCTCATCGCCGACGAGCCCACCACGGCTCTCGACGTGACCATCCAGGCCCAGGTTCTGGAGATGATGAAGGGCCTTCGGGAGAAGTACAACACCTCCATGCTGATGATCACCCATGACCTGGGCATTGTCGCCGAGATCTGCGACAAGGTTTCGGTCATCTATGCCGGCCATGTCATCGAGCACGGAACCCTGGAGGATATTTTCAAGAATACCCGCCATCCCTACACGGAAGGACTGTTCAATTCTCTTCCCAACCTGGAAGACCGCCAGGCAGAGTTAAAGCCCATCAAGGGACTGATGCCTGACCCAAGCAACCTGCCCAAGGGATGCGCGTTCTGCCCCCGCTGTGATTATGCCATGGATATCTGCCAGACCCAGAAGCCGGGCCGTACCTACCGCAATGATACCCACTACGTGGAATGTCATCTGTACAACCAGGACAATATTCAGGAAGGGAAGGTGAAAAGCCGATGAGTACACAGCCGCTTCTTGACGTTAGAAATTTAAAGAAGTATTTCAGCACGCCCAGAGGAATGCTGCACGCCGTCGATGATGTGACCTTCACCATTGAGAAAGGAAAAACTCTTGGCGTGGTGGGTGAGTCCGGATGCGGAAAGTCCACCACAGGGCGGGCCATCTTAAGACTTCTTGAGCCCACTTCCGGCCAGGTGCTGTTCGAGGGCCAGGATGTGGTAGCCCTGTCCAAGGAGGAGATGCGCAAAAAGCGCACGGAGATGCAGATCATCTTTCAGGACCCGTTTTCCAGCCTGAATCCCCGTAAGACCGTGAGCCAGATCATCGCGGACCCTCTCAAGATCAACAAGATCATTACCAACCCGGCCAAACAGCTGGAGCGGGTGCGGGAACTGATGGAGATCGTGGGTCTTGCTGACCGTCTGATCAACACTTACCCACATGAGCTGGACGGCGGCCGCCGCCAGAGAATCGGCATCGCCAGGGCCCTGGCCCTGAATCCCAAGTTCATCGTCTGCGACGAGCCGGTTTCGGCCCTGGATGTCTCTATCCAGGCGCAGATTCTGAACCTGATGAAGGAACTTCAGAAAAAGATGGGGCTGACCTACATGTTCATCACCCATGATCTGTCGGTCGTCAACCATTTCTCTGACGATATCGCTGTTATGTATCTGGGAAAGCTCATCGAGAAGGCCCCGTCGGAGGAGCTGTTCGCCAATCCGACCCACCCGTACACCCAGGCTCTTCTGTCGGCGATACCCATACCGTCTCTGGACAAACGCAGAGAGCGCATCCTCTTAAAGGGCGAGATCACCTCCCCCATTGAGCCGCCGGCGGCCTGCAGGTTCGCCAACCGGTGTCCCCATGCCACGGACCGGTGCAGAGGAGGAGAGCCTCAGCTTAAGGAGATCAGGCCGGGACATTTTGTTTCCTGCTTTTTGAGCGAATAATAATCTTGTCATGCTGCTGCTTTTCACGGGGGGCATCTTCTTGCCCGGTCCCGTGAAATGTGATGTCGTGTTATCTCCCCGAAAAATATTGACAAGAAAATAATAGGAATAGTATAATAAAGCATGATGTTAAACAGCATAGAATTATGTTTTATAGGGGAGCAGGCATGGAGGAACTTGGAACAAAAAAAAGAACCAGAACAACCGGAGAGGTTTCGTTGCTTCTTTCGATTGTACTGGTTTTTTGCATTTTAGGAGCAGTGGTTTTTTCCGTGGCGAGGAAGCTGTCCGCGGAGATGTCCTCCTCAGCCATACACAATCTGAGCGAAAGTCTGGAACTGATCAAAGGCACAATCGAGGCGATTCTGACGAAGGAGGCGGAGTTCCAGAGCCTGATCGCTCAGGAACTCGCTGTCGTGGAAGAACCGGAAGAATTTATTCTCTCATACAACAGAAACCGGACAATGGTGAAGATTTCCCTGATCGGGGCGGGGAAGGAAGAGGGTATTTCCAACACAGGCGAAGTGTTTACGGCGGAGGGATTGGATTTCTCCACGGGAAAGACAGTGAACGGGCTGCCGGTTTCTCTGTCTTATCTGAACACCATAGGGACCTGGGCATATACGATGAAATGTCCTGTCATGAAAGACGGGAGAGAAATCGCCACTCTCTACGTAGAATATATTTATGAGTCCATTGAGGAGGCGATTCCCGAAGGACTCTATAACGGCAACGCCCTGCTTTATATCATGGATGCCAAGAGCGAGAGGCTTGTGCTGAATCCCAAGGGCATGGGCGAAAGGAATGCCGGGCATCTGAACCTGGAGGATTTTTACCGCGCCAACAGGATTCTGGACCCGGATCTCCAAGAAGAGGTGTCCCAGTGCATAACTACCGGGAAGAATATTATGTTTTATCACGATATCCGCAACAAAGATTCCCTGATATATATGTGGGCGGTGAACGAAGGCTCCGTCTATCTCATCGGCTATGTGCCTGTTGAGGCCATACAGCAGGAGGGGAGGACGGTTAATCAGAATATTCTTCTCGTGGTAGCCGTGATGCTGGCGGCTTTCATTATCTGCTGCGCCCTGTTCTATCTGAGCCAGAGGGAGCAGAACCGGGTCAGGAAAGAGCGGGAGGCAGAGAGGGAGGTCTACAATAAACAGCTGGCGGAGGCCCTGCAGGCGGCCCAGATCGCCAGCAAGTCAAAGACCACCTTTCTGTCCAACATGTCCCACGACATCCGCACGCCTATGAACGCGATACTGGGCTTTACCACCCTTCTGGCCAAGGATGCGGACAATCCGGCGAAAGTGAGAGAGTACACCAAGAAGATCACGGCGTCAGGACAGCATCTGCTCAGTCTGATCAACGATGTGTTGGATGTCTCCAAGATCGAGAGCGGCAAAGTGGTTCTGACTATAGGGGAGTTTACTCTGAACAGCCTGGTGTCCTCTGTGGACGCTATCATCCGTCCTATGGCCAGGGCGAAAGAGCAGAACTTTGACGTGTCGGTGACGGACATCAAGCACGAATACCTGGTGGGGGATGAGACGAGAATCAACCAGATTTTGATCAACCTTTTGTCCAACGCGGTAAAATACACTCCTAACAGGGGCAACATCTGGTTCAGAATCATCGGGCAAAAGCAGCGCTCCGCCCAGTACGAGTATATCAGGATCGAGGTGGAGGACGACGGATACGGCATGACGCCGGAGTATCTGGAGACTATTTTCGAGGCGTTTACCAGGGCGGAGAACAGCACCACCAACAAGGTTCAGGGAACCGGCCTTGGCATGGCCATCACGAAAAATATCGTCGAGCTTATGGGCGGAACCATAGCGGTCACCAGCGAGCCGGGGAAGGGCAGCTGTTTTACGGTGGAACTGGAGCTGCGCATACCGGACAGCCAG
The DNA here is from genome assembly GCA_910577935.1 of uncultured Hungatella sp. Lineage (GTDB taxonomy): Bacteria > Bacillota > Clostridia > Lachnospirales > Lachnospiraceae > UBA3402. The sequence continues at coordinate 90,368 of CAJTOT010000002.1, forward strand.
GACGACGGGGAGTTCTGGAGACAGAGCGGAATTTCACGTATTCTGGCGGTTGATGACGACCCTGAGATATGCAGCACCATCCAGCAGCTTATGAAAGATACGGGAGTTGCGGTGGACACGGCAGGCGGAGGAAAGAAGGCTCTTTGCCTTATTCAGGATGCCTGGAACAGGAAAGAGAATTACCACATGATTTTGCTGGACTGGAAGATGCCGGAGATGGACGGTTTTGAGACAGCCAACAGAATCAGGGAAATTATACCCGATCCGGTGCCGATATTGTTTCTGACGGCTTACGACGGCGACGAGGTGGAGGACGAAGCTCTCCACGTAGGGTATTCGGGAGTGCTGGCGAAACCTTTCTTTGTATCTGCCTTTAAAGAGAAAATCATGAAGATAGGGCTTGGAAAGACTCCGGAGAGCACGGAGACGGCTGAGGAAGACTTAAGCCTGAAAGGGATGCATTTCCTTGTGGCGGAGGACAACGAGATCAACGCGGAGATTCTGTCGGAGCTTCTGGACATAGAGGAAGCCTCCTGTGAGATTGTAGAGAACGGCCGATTGGCAGTGGAGCGTTTTGAGGCCTCCGGTGAAGGAGAGTTTGACGCGATCCTGATGGATGTCCAGATGCCGGTGATGAACGGATATCAGGCCTCAAGAGCCATCCGGGGCCTGGACAGAGAGGAAGCCAGGCATATACCTATTATCGCCATGACGGCCAACGCTTTCGCGGAAGATGTCAAGGATGCTCTGGACGCAGGCATGAACGAGCATGTATCCAAGCCCATTGATATGAAATTGTTAAAAAAGACAGTCAACCAGTGCATACGGAGCATGAAACAGTGAAGAATGAAACAATAACGGGGCAGGGAAGAGAGGTGGCGATAGATGAGAAGACTGAGTGCTGCCTGTCTGGCGGGAGCGGCGGTTCTTGCCATGACGGCATGTATGGCCAAGGCGCCTCTGAGCAATAATCTGGTGGCCAACGAGACAGAAGCCAAAAGGACCGTGAATCTCTTCGGATCCATGGAAAAATCCAACCCGGACGCAGCGGAGAACACATCGAGGAACGCCTTTGACATGACAGTGATGAAGGCGGAGGAAAAGCTGAATCTGACTGTGGAGTACAGAACTTACACGGCAGAAAATTATATGGAGAAGACCTATGACGAGGTGGTGCTTGACAGGGTGCGCAACGGGATGGATGATGTGTATCTCCTGAATCCGGATACCATCAGGATTCTGGGGGAGGAGGGGCTGCTTTTAGACCTGTCGGGGCTTGAATGTGTAAAAAACTTAAGAGACGTGGTAAAGATGGCCAACACCATCGACGGCAAGCTGGTGGCTATTCCCCAGGAGGTAGTGGCTTATGGCCTGTTTGTCAATAAGGATATGTTTGAAACATACCACCTGGAATTTCCCGAGACGCCGGAGGAGCTGATGGAGTGCTGCCGGGTGTTTAAGGAAAACGGAATCCAGACTCCCATCGGGGCCAACCGCTGGTGGCTGGAATGTATTGTCTTCGCCCAGGCGTACGCGGATATGTACAACGGAGGGAATACAGAAGCGATGATCGAGGCTCTCAACAGTGGAGAGGCAAAATACAGCGATTACCTGCGTCCGGGATTCGAGTATCTTAAAGAGATGATGGACAGAGGCTATATCGATGCACAGGCCGCCTACACCTATGAGGCTATTGAAGGAGAGGGACCGGATTTCCTCGCCCAGAAGACGCCTATAGTCATGGCGTACTGGGGAGCGGCTAACACGGCCACTGCCTACGGGAACACGGATTTTGAACTTCAGGTCATCGGATTCCCCAGCAGCCTGGGCCAGATGCCCGTCCTGGCTCTGAGCGGATACGGTGTCTCTGTCTCGGCAGAACATATGGAAGAGACTCTGGATACCCTGGATATTATTTTGTCCGACGAGGCCCTCCAGGTGTACACGGAGATCAACCGTGTGATTTCTCCGTCGAAAAACATTGAGGTGGAGTGCGGGTCCGCCTTAAAGCCCCTCAATGACAGGATCAAGGAGGGTTCCTACGTGCTTGCCAGCAACGCCGGCATGAAGATGGAGCAGTGGGGAAATGTCTGCCTCCTTGTGAGGGAACTGCTCGGCGGCGCCACGGTGGACCAGTGTATGGAGCAGCTGGACACACTGCAGGAGGAATCTCTGGAGAGATAGCAAAAAGGGCACAAGGGGGCCGAAAGGAGGTGGGAAGATAAACGGAGCCGGGATTATGAAGAACGCTATGGATGAATTTAAGGAAATCCAGGAATATATGGCTGCCGCAAGAGAAGAAAATGCCGCGAAACTTACAGTATGCTAAAAAAGAAGTATCTTCTTTTGAAAGCGCTGCTGACCAGTTTGGGAGTGAATCTCACGGATATCGATGAAATCAAAGAGTAAATCCGGCGTTTAAATACAGCCGGCAGGCTTGGAAAAAGGAGCGGAAGGGTATGGATAGTTATTCTTACAGCAAGGAAATCAACAGGAGCAATGTCACGTTCGGCGAGTTTGACCTGGAGGGTATCAAAAAGATGTTCACTCAGGTGTTTGAATTTTACAATCCCAGGGTAAAGGCGGAGGTGTTTGATTCATTTTGTGAAGATTTCTATGATCTTGTAAAGGATACCCCCACGTCAAATGAGAGGGTCTGGCGAATGGTCATCACGGATATGCTGTTTAACTATGATGACAGGGGGTATCTGGAGACAGATACCACGGACAACAAGATCAAGAGAAAACAGTTTGCAATCATGGCGAAGGTGGTTATAGGAAAATTGCGGAGCGATAAATAAGCCGGTTCATAAGGGCCGGACGCCTTGGGGCAGACTGCAGGGAGTACGGCTCTGTTTTTTTACATGCGGCAGAGCGATGCCGCCGGGGACAGCTGCCGGCGGCGGCTTCCGAAATGTTGCCGGCGAAATGCCGCCGGCGGTCTCACTGAGAAGTGCACTGCCCCTTTTTGCGGAAGGCTGCCTCTATGGGGAGGCCGGTGCCGTAGTCCAGCTGGCGGGGTTCATATTCCTCGTTTTCCCGCTGCCTGGTCATCAGGCGGCTGTCCCAGGTCCGTTCCAGGGGATAGCCGTTCCAGGGGCGGTTTTCCCAGTAGTATCCGCGGAAGGGATCGCGGGTGTCATACATGTTGTCCAGCAGCGCTTTGTGGAGGCGCTGCTTTTCTTCTGCCAGCGTGTCATCAAGAATCAGGTTGCGCATTTCTTCAGGGTCCTCTTGTAAGTCATACAATTCATCGGAAGTCATCAGATTGATGACCAGCTTGTATCGTCCGTCGAAGACACACCGGATGGGCTGGTATCCTCCGAAGCCGTCGTGGTCGACCTCATACCGTCCGAATTCCATAAATACATAATCATTGACCCGCTGTCCGGTCTTCAGCTCTTCGTAGATGCTTTTTCCTTCAAAGACCTTTGGCTGAGGCACCTGGAAGATGTCGAATATGGTAGGCGCCAGGTTTATATGGGATACAGGGTTGGAATCCGTCCGGTTTTTGCCGAAGCCCCGTATGATCAGGGGGATGCGGGTGATCTCCTCGTACATGGCAGGCCCTTTCTGGGTCAGGGAGTGAGAGTAAAGCATATCGCCATGGTCGGAGGTGTAGATGACCACCGCGTCGCCGGCATACCGGTCGACGGCGTCCAGCACGCGCCCGATCTCATAGTCGGCAAAACTGTTGCAGCCCAAAAAGTATTTGAAGTTCATGGAGAAATCGGAGGAGGCGGCTTTCATGTAATTATCTCCCGCCCATATCCTGTGGTGCTCCGGTTTTCCCTCAAGGGTATCCAGAAGATTCTTTTTCCGGCGGAACTGGTGGTTTTCATATCTGGACCAGAACTCTTTCGGACAGAGGCATGGGTCGTGAGGCTCATCATAGGAGACTACCAGAAAATAATCTTCGCCGGAGTTCTCATGTTTCTTTAAAAAGTCGATGGCCCGGTCGGAGCACCGGTGGCCGTATGTGAATTCTTCACCGATGTCCTGTTGTTCCATGGCGCCGGCCTGCCGGGACAGGCGGCGCTCTTCGGGGGTTAACTCTTCCAGATAATTGCGCATGTCATACCAGTAATCAGAATCCCATCCGTCTGCGCACCGTCCGAGGCCGAAGTAATCCCCGCCGTCCAGGTGCCATTTTCCGATGTATGCACTGTGGATGCCGTGGTCGGTGAGGCGCCGCCCGATATTCTGCACGTTGTCCGACAGCCCCATACAGTTGGACCAGCCGGCGCAGGAATGGGGGTAGCTTCCGGTGAAGATGGCGGAGCGGGCAGGCTGGCATACCGGCTGGGTGGTGTAAGCCTGGTCAAAGCGGATGCCCTCTGCCGCCAGGCGGTCCAGGTTGGGAGTGTGCATGTCCGGGCTGCCGTAGCAGCCAAGCATGTCGGCGCGGGTTGTGTCAGTCATGATCAGAATCACTTTTTTGTTCATTAGAATAAATCTCCTTTTGGGAATATTTGTAGTCTTTCGGGGACATGCCTGTTACCTTTTTAAAGACTTTGCTGAAATAGTAGGCGCTCTCAAAGCCCAGCTGGTCGGCGATCTCGTAGATGAGATACTGCCCGGAGCTGATAAGCTCCTTGGCATGTTGGATCTTTACTTCAGCGATATAGTCGGAGACAGTCTGGTTCATATAGCGGCTGAAGGTGGTGCTGAGATACCCGGAACTGATCTTTAGATGGTCGGCGATGTCGGACAGCATCAGCTTCTCTCTGTAGTGTTCGTGGATGTAGCGTTTTGCCATGTAGACCAGCTTGTCGGAACGCTTTTCTTTCCGGTCCGTCAAAAGAGCACAGACCTTTTCGCAGAAGCTGTCCAGCCAGATCAGGATATCCTCCAGGCTGCCCAGCTGGGACAGCTCCCTGGCGATGCTCATGCTGTAGGGGAAGTCTCCCTCCTCGGCAATCTCGTTCAGCAGCAGGTCATGAAGGTATGTGTAGATGTTGATGCAGGCGCTGACAGCCTGGGTTTTGCCTGGCTTGTACTGGGAGAACAGGTCGGTGAGCTCGCGGAATATCTCCTTTAAGACCAGGCTGTCGTTCTCCTGCACAGCGGTGAACATAGACTTTTTGAGGAAATTGATATTGAATTCCCGTCCCCTGGAATCTTCTTCCAGAGTCTCCTGGTTCCTGTAGATGACAATGCTGGACACCGAGTCATAATAACAGCGGTTGAGGGCGAGACGGGCCTCCGCGAATGCCTGGGGAAGCTCTGCCAGATCCCTCCGTTTTTTGCTGATGCCGAACAGGGCGGTGAGGGCAAAGTAAGTGCTCAGGGCCACATTGATCTTGGTGCAGAAGTCAGAGAGAGATTTTTCGCTGTCATTATCAGGCTTGGGGGAGACGACAAGGAGCATGGTGTCCTTCTGGAGCGTCAGCAGTGTGTATCTGCCAAAATACCGCGCGGCGATCCCGGAGACCACATCCTGAAGCTGACTGCTGATGAACTGGAAGTCATAAACCTTCGTCTGCCCGAACAGAATCTGCTCCGGCTTCATCTGGAACAGAATCAGGTACACGGTCGGATAGCCGGCGGCGATCTCCGGACTGACAGGCGGCCTGGCCTCCGAAGCGCTTAAGATCAGCTGGGAAAAATAGTTGTTCTCCAGCTGTTTCTGATTGTCCTTGATGAGAAGAGTATACAATTCCTTGTTGTGGTGGCTCTCCATGCGGGAGCAGTATTCCTTCGCCTTGTCCAGGGCCTGGACAAGGGACTCAGGCTGTAAATCCAGTTTGACTAAGTAATCGACGGCTCCCAGACGGAGAGCCTGTTTCGCCAGCTGAAAATCTTCCAGATTAGTGAGGAAGATAAAAGCGAACTCGCAGTTCTTCTCCTTGCAGGCCTCGATAAGCTCCAGCCCGTTCATCACCGGCATGCGGATGTCGGTGATGACAATATCCGGCTTCATCTCCAGAATCAGATCCACGGCGCTGTGGCCGTTGGTGGCTTTGCCTACGATGGAGCAGTCATATTCCTCCCAGCATATGAGGGAGGCGATGCCGGCCAGAATCAAAGGTTCATCGTCAATGAGAATTACTCGGTACATAAAAAACTCCTGTTCTTTAAAGGGAATCCATAGGGGAAAATTCCAGGGGAAGGGATACGGTCACACAGGTGTAAAAGCCCACCTGGCTCTCTATATGAAGACCGTACTGCTCTCCATATACCAACTTGATCCGGCGGTCCACGTTGGGCAGGCCGATGCCGCTCATGTAATGCTTCGTCACACGGGAGGTATCGGTCAGCATCCGGGCGATATTTTCCTCCGATATGCCCACGCCGTTGTCGCGGACACTGATATACAGCACCTGCTCCCGGGTGAAGACATGGATCTGGATAAGTCCCGGCTTTCCACTGGGTTCAATGCCGGAAAAAATGCTGTTTTCCACGATGGGCTGCAGAGTCAGCTTGATGATCCTGGCGTCGTAGAGGGACGGGTCATCCACGGTTATCTCCACATCAAAAAGCTCGATATAGCGGATTTTTTCGATGGTGACATAGCTGTCTAGAAAGTCCAGCTCCTGCCGGACCGTCACTTTTTCGTTAAAACCCTTGGCCATGTTTTTGAGCAGAGAAGACAGGGCGGAAACCACTTTTACAATTCCTGAGTTGTGCTGGAGCGTGGCGATCCACTTGATGGAATCCAGGGTGTTGTAGAGAAAGTGGGGATTGATCTGGGCCTGGAGCATCTTGATCTCCAGCCCCATCTTCTCCTGTTCATCCCGGATGCGGTTTTCCATCAGGATGGAGACCTGGGAGGACATCTGATTGATCTGCCGTCCGATCATCCCCAGCTCGTCGTCGGATTCAATATCCGGGTTTTTCCTGAAATCCCCGGAGGCGATGACTTCCATGTGCTGGCCCAGACGCATAATCGGGTTGGTCAGGTAGCGGCTGAACAGCAGGGACAGGATAAACCCGATAAAAATACTGGAGAGAAAAACCAGCCCCACAGTGGCCCGTATGGCTCTGGGGTTGAGTGACATATTTTTTAAGGGCAGCACCTCGCAGAGAATCAGGCCGCTGACCGGCTGGCGTTCCCAGACGAGGATGCAGTCCATATCAAAAAGGCGGGTCCGCATGCTGCCGGCCTGGTCCGGGAGGGAGGCGAGGAGAGCCTGGATATCTGCCGTGGAAAAGGGGTCCATGTTCATGCTCTCCACAAGAGAAAAGTCGTCAGTCATGACAAAAATGGATTTGTCCTGGGGCAGGAGTTCCAGGGCATCCCGGAATAATTTTGGTGAGATGGTAAGGCACACCCAGGCGTCGTGGGGCAGTTCCTTTTTGGAATACTGGAGAGGACGGATGAGGGGAAGAAGCTTTGGGGTGGCTATGGTGTTCACCGTAAACGGGTTGTCTTTTAAGGTCAGGGCGTATTCACGCATGTCTTTTGTGAGAAGCTCGTCAAACCAGGGAGCCGCCATGATGCAGTCGGCGTCGTTGTAGCTGCCGGAGGAGGTTCCTGCCTGGATAAAAAGAGAATTCTTTTCGTACACTGTGATTTTGTAGATGTACTCATTATATCCGGAGATGGCGCACATATCCCTGAGCACATCGGCGGCGTAGATTCCCGACTGTTTGGTGAGGCGGGTATCGCTGCCGGAGAGGATGGAGGCGAGGAACAGGGACTTCCGGCCGGCGCAGTTCTGGACGATGTTGATCATCTCGTCGCAGGCGATCTCCAGCCGAAAAGAGAGCGAGTGGAGCCGGTTGACGGAGCTGGCGGTTTCGTTGGAGATCATATCCTTCTTATAAGAAGAATAGGTGTAGACGCTGATGGTGAACGCGATACACATGATAATCAAAAGGTTGTATAATATCAGTCTTTTTCGGAAAGTAATTGGTATTTTTTTCATGAAACGTCCCCCTTCTCAGATTATCATACACAAAAAAAGGGCATCTTACAATATAAAATTATGCAAAATATATAAAAAGTAACAGAAAATGAAAATAGTACATTTTTTTAAAAGCCAAAAAAGAGATACCATAAAAAAAGAAAAATTAATCCGAAAATTATGGATTCAGAAAGAGGGGAATTTTTGCTAAACTAGGTACAACAAAGGTTGAACAGACCATAAGAGGAGGAAGCTATCATGAGAAAAAGACAATTGATTGCAGCATTGATGGCAGGAGTAGTAACCTGCGGCGCGCTTGCAGGGTGCGGCGGCGGAGACAGTTCGGCACAGAATCAGGACGGGGGGCAGACCACGGCTGCCTCTTCAGGCCAGGGACAGAGCGCGGGAGGAAACAGTGAAAGCGGAAGCGCCCCGGAGGGCAAGCAGGTGCTGTCCGTGACCACCTGGGACAACGAGTCATCACCCCAGTTTCAGGCAGTGATTGACGCTTACGAGGAAAAAAATCCTAATGTAGAGATTAAAATTATCGACACTTCCGCAGACGAGTACAACAACTCCCTGGGAATCAGTCTTTCCGCGGCCCAGCCGGACCCGGATGTGATCTGGGTGAAGGACATGGGCTCCATGCTCCAGATGGCAGACAAAGAGCAGCTGATGCCCATCGATGACTTTATCGCCAAGGACAATTTCGACATGTCCATCTATAAAGGGGCGGCGGAGCAGCTGATGTACAACGGAAAGGCCTACGCTCTCCCCTACAGAAACGACTGGTATGTTCTCTATTATAATAAGGATCTGTTTGACGCCGCAGGTGTGGAGTATCCTTCCAACGACATGACCTGGGAAGAGTATTATGAGCTGGCAGCCAAAGTGACCAGCGGCGAGGGCAGCAGCAAGGTATACGGAACACACAACCACACATGGCAGGCCCTGGTGACCAACTGGGCGGTACAGGACGGAAAGCACACAGTTGTGGAAAAAGACTACAGCTTTATGAAGCATTGGTATGAGGAGGCCCTGGCCCTTCAGGATGGCGGCTACATACAGGACTACTCCACATTGAAGACGGCGAATATTCACTATTCCTCTGTATTTAAAAATCAGCAGTGCGCCATGATGCCTATGGGCACCTGGTTTATCGCGACCATGATGCAGTCACAGCAGGAAGGCGAAACCGACTTTAACTGGGGTGTAGCGACGATTCCTCATCCCTCTGACACGGAGACAGGCTACACTGTAGGAGCGCTTACCCCCATCGCCATCAGCGCGTTTACCGACCAGCCCGACCTGGCGTGGGATTTTGTCAAGTTCGCGTCTTCTGAGGAAGCTGCCGAGATTCTGGCCGAGCAGGGTGTATTTACCGGTATTCCTTCTGACGCAGCTATCAAGACCATCGCGTCTGCAGAGCTTTTCCCGGAGGGAGAGAGCAACGTTGAGGCACTGAAATACGTGCATTATTCTTTTGACCGTCCTCTGGACCCCCAGATCGAGGAGATCCGCACCGTGCTCAACGAGGTACACGAGATGATCATGATCCACTCCTACAGCGTGGATGAGGGACTTGCGGAACTGACTGAGCGAGTTGCGGAAATCAAAGGCTGGAATTAAGTCAAATACCCGTTAACAGAGAATACTCTCGGAATCCTTCTGGCAAATAAAGAGATTCCGAGAGTATATTACAATCTAAGGAGGTTGCATATGAGCGGAGAAAAGACGACTTTTCTTACTTCCAAGCAGAGAAGGAAGATCCGGAACAATATGACAGGCTACGCATTTATCATTCCCAACCTGGTGGGATATACCATATTTGTCTTCATACCGGTTATTTTCTCATTCGTGTTGAGTGTCATGAGCTGGGACGGCTCACAGAGGCCCATGGAATTTGTGGGGCTGGCGAATTTTGTTGACATCTTCGGGGATAAGATCTTCCGGGGAACCCTGGTGCACACTGTGAGCTACGCCCTGATGACCGTCGTGCCGACGCTGATCCTGGCCCTGCTGCTGGCAGTGCTCTTAAACAATAAGATTAAAGGCGTGGCTGTCTTCCGGACAGCGTTTTACTTCCCCTATATCGCCTCCATCGTAGCTGTGGGCGCCGTGTGGAACATGCTGTTCCAGCCGGATTTCGGTCCTGTCAATGAGATCTTAAAGTTTTTCGGTATGAAAAATCCTCCCAGATGGGTGGTGGACAAAGACTGGGCAATGGTGGCGGTGTCTATCGTGAGCGTCTGGAAGTACATGGGCTACTACATGATCGTGTACCTGGCAGCGCTTCAGGGAATTTCCACCTCCCTGTACGAGGCGGCCAGCATCGACGGGGCCAACGGATGGCAGAAGCTTATATACATCACCGTCCCCATGCTGACTCCAACCACATTTTTCGTGCTGATCATGCTGACGATTCAGTGCTTTAAGGTCTTTGACCTGGTGTACGTCATGACAGGCGGAGGACCGGGAAACGCCACAAAGACTCTGGTCAACTATATCTATGAAAAAGCATTTACCAGCTGGGAATTCGGCCCTGCCAGCGCGGGAGCCATCGTGCTGTTTGCCATCGTGTTAGCCATCACTTTGATCCAGTTCAGCGGTGAGAAGAAGTGGTCCAAAGACTTATAGGAGGAGAGATGTCATGAGCGCAAAGAGAAAAGTAACAAAGATAATCCTGTATGTTCTTCTGATCTGTCTGGGAATAACCATGATGATTCCCTTTTACTGGATGGTGATCTCCTCCCTGAAGCTGAATAAGGACGTATTTTCCATCCCCATGAGATGGTGGCCGGAAACCATGCACCCGGAAAACTACAGCGTGATCTGGAAGAAGCTGCCGCTGGTGACTTTTTTTAAGAATACCGCCAAGCTGACCATCATCACCACCATCGTCCAGCTGTGCACCAGCTGTTTCGCGGCATACGGTTTTACAAAGTGTAAATTTGTGGGAAGGGACTTAATCTTCCTCATGTATGTGACCACCATAGCGGTTCCGTGGCAGGTGTACATGGTTCCCCAGTTTATCCTGGTGTCCAAGATGGGTCTCAACGACACCCACATCGGACTGATTCTGATGCAGGCATTTTCGGCTTTCGGCGTGTTCCTTATCCGCCAGTTCTACATCAGCATTCCGGATGAACTGTGCGAGGCGGCCCGGATCGACGGGCTGAACGAGTTCGGGATTTTCCGGAAAATCGTATTCCCTCTTGGGAAACCGGCCATGGCTACCCTGACCATCTTCACGTTCACCAATGTGTGGAATGACTTTATGGGTCCTCTGATTTACTTAAAGACCAAGGAGCTGAAAACCGTGCAGCTGGGAATCCGAATGTTCATCTCCCAGTACGGCGCGGACTATGCCTGGATTATGGCTGCCTCCGTGTGCTCCCTGATTCCCATTGTGATCGTGTTCCTGAGCTGCCAGAGATTCTTCGTGGAAGGCGTGGCGGCAAGCGGCATCAAGGGCTAGAAAGTGAGGGTACTATGGCGCAGACATTTGAATCGATTATGAAATATCCGGCGGTGGACGAAGAGCTGGCCAGGAAGGCGATGGAGGGCGCGGTGGGCGTTGTCCGGGAGGACCTGGGAAAGTTTACAAAGAAGTTTCCGTCGTCCAACAGCTTTGACGGGTTTTACGAGGCCACAGAGAATGTGGAGTGGACCACAGGGTTCTGGACCGGAGTGATCTGGCTGGCCTATGAATATACCAGGGATGAGGCCTTTAAGGAGGCTGCCGGGATTCAGGTGGACAGTTTCCTTGAGCGGATCAAGAATAAGATTGACGTGAATCACCACGATATGGGCTTCTTGTTCAGCCTCTCCTGTGTGGCGGCCTATAAGCTCACCGGCAGTGAGAAGGGCAAAGAAGCGGCTCTTCTGGCCGCGGACCATCTTGCAGAGCGGTATCGGGAAAAAGGAAAGTTTCTTCAGGCATGGGGAAACGTGGGGGAGGCCTCGGAGTACAGGCTGATCATCGACTGTCTTCTGAATCTTCCAATCCTCTATTGGGCCAGTGAAACAACCGGGGAGAAGCGGTACGCCCAGATGGCGGCCAATCACATCAGGACGGCCATGAAATGTGTCCTGCGGGAAGATGATTCCACCTACCATACATATTTTATCGACATGGAGACGGGGGAGCCGGCCTACGGGGTCACCCACCAGGGGAACCGGAACAACTCCGCGTGGGCCAGGGGCCAGGCGTGGGGAATCTACGGCATAGCCCTCAGCTGCCATTACCTGAAAGACGAGTCTTACATCGACCTGTTTGTCAGGGTGACGGACTTTTTCATCAGACATCTGCCGGAGGATCTGATTCCCTACTGGGATTTTGATTTCGACACAGGGAGCGCTGAACCCAGGGATTCCTCCGCGGCGGCCATCGCCGTGTGCGGCATGCTTGAGATGGTGAAATACCTTGACAAAGCGCGGGCTGCAAAGTATAGGGATGCGGCTTACAGAATCCTGTACGCGCTGATCAAGGAGTGCGCCAACACGGATACAGAGAAGTCCGACGGCCTTCTGCTCCACGGGACCTACGCCAGGGATTCCAGGGAGAACACCTGCACCAACCGGGGGGTGGACGAGTGCAACACCTGGGGAGACTACTTCTATATGGAGGCGCTCACCAGAGTTCTCTCAGACTGGAAGATGTACTGGTAGACCGGGAAAGGACAGGATATGAAGACGAATCTGATATATATTTTTGCCGATCAGTGGAGATATCACGCCATGGGCCATGTGGGCGGCGACCAGGTGGTCACGCCCAACATAGATGAGTTTGCCGGGGAGAGTCTGTGCTTTGACAACGCCTACAGCACCTTTCCCCTGTGCACGCCTCACAGAGGAAGTCTGATGACGGGGAAATATCCTCTCTCTATCGGACTGTGGACCAACTGTAAAATCGGGCTGGAGGAGAAGCTGATGCTGAGGCCCCAGGAGACTTGTATCGGGAACGTGCTCCAGGACGGGGGATATGAGACGGGATACATCGGGAAGTGGCATCTGGACGCGTCGGAGCAGAACTTTACAAAGCACCCGGAGTCAGGGGCGGAGAACTGGGATGCCTACACACCGCCGGGGGAGCGGAGACAGGGGTTTCAGCACTGGCTGTCCTACGGAGCCTTTGACGATCACCTGAATCCCCACTACTGGGCGGACTCCCCCCGGCAGATCCGTCCGGGGAAATGGTCGGCGGAGTATGAGACGGATAAGGCTCTGGAGTATCTGGAAGAGCACAGGGAGGGGGAGAGGCCTTTCGCCCTCTTTGTGTCCTACAATCCGCCTCATCTGCCCTATGAGCTGGTGCCGGAGCGGTATTACGACAGATTTAAAGATCTCCCTGTTGCATGGAGGGCGAACGTGCCGGAGGAGATGCGCGCGCCGGAGATGGAGGTCAAAGCCAGACAGTATTTTGCCGCCGTCCACGGAATTGATGAACAGTTTGGGCGCATCCTCCGGTTCCTCCGGGAGAAAGGGATGGAGGAGAACACCCTGGTGGTGCTGTCGGCAGACCACGGGGAGATGATGGGCTCCCACGGCCTGATGAGCAAAAATGTCTGGTATGAGGAGTCCATACATATCCCCCTGCTCATGAGGCAGAAAAACAGGATACGGCCGGGGAAGAGCGGAGTCATGTTTGCCAGTCCGGATCACATGCCCACACTGCTGGAGGTTCTGGGGCTGCCGGTGCCGGACACCTGTGAGGGAATCAGCCACAGGGCTTCGGTGCTGGGAGAAGAGGAGCAGGCCCCGGATCACATGTTCCTCTGTTCTTATCCGGGCTCGGCGGAGAGCGTGTCGGCGTTCGCCAGGCTGGGGCTGACCCACAAGGCCCACGGCTGGAGGGGAATCAAGACCAGGGAGCATACATATGTGATAACCAACGGCTACATGCCGGAAGAAAAGCAGGAAGAGTATCTCTACGATGATGTCAACGATCCCTGGCAGCTCAAGCCCCAGGCGGTTTCAAGGGACTGCCGCGACCCGAAGGTGCTCAAGTTCAGGGAACTGCTGAAGGGATATTTGTCCATGCTGGACGACCCGTTTTTGTGGGAGAAGGAACGGCTGTGAGAGAAGAACAGGGGGCAGCCGGGGGGACGGCGGCCGAGACGAAGAGAGGGGAAGGGAATTGGACGAAAAATTAAAAAGGCAGTGGAATCAGTTTCGTGAAAAGATGGGGCTGGACGGGCCGGCGAGGGGGCAGTGCGCCCGGCTGTGCCGGGAATACTGGCCTGACGACTGCAGGCGGACGATGAAAACAGCCGATGAAGTGCTGGAGCACACATTTTTGTTCCAGCTGCCCTGGGATATGGAGCAGACCCAGGAGCCGGTACATTTTCCGGAGGAGCTCGACTGGAATTACATTCTCCATGATGACCCGGAGTTCGCGTATCAGATGAACCGCCACCGGTACTGGATCTGCCTGGGACAGGCGTACTGCCTGACAGGCGACGAAAAGTACGCCGCAGAGCTGGCAGGACAGCTTCTGGACTGGACAGAGAACGTACCCTGGGTGAAGGAGAGCGAAAAGCTTACCTGGCGGACCCTGGAGGCAGGACTCAGGGCGGACTACTGGGTTCGGGCCATGGCCCTGTGCGCCGGCAGCCCGGCGGTGACCGAGGAGGTGGCGGAGCGTTTTCTGGAGGGGCTTAAGCTCCACGGAAAGCGGCTTTTTGAGAATCCCAATACAGGTTTTTCCCAAAAGAGCAACTGGGGAGTCATGGAGTATGCCGGACTGTACCTTCTGGGATTTATCCTGGAGAACCAGGAGCATGTGGAGAGAGCCCGCCAATACTTAAAAGGCGGCCTGCACACCCAGGTCATGGACGACGGCATGCACTGGGAGGCGTCTCCCATGTACCACAACGAAGTTCTCATGGCGTACCTTGAAGTCATGAGGGTGGGGGACATCTGGGGCGACCGGCCATTTGACGGAGAAGAACTGGGAATCATCGAGAGCATGGCCCAGGCGACGCTGGGGCTGAAGACACCGTCAGGCTGCCAGCCCATGACAGGGGATTCCGACGACACCGACGTGAGGGATCTTTTAAGCCAGGCGGCGCTGCTTCTGAAAAACGGACAGCTGAAAACGGGAGCCACGAGGCAGCTGGACTATGAGAGCATCTGGCTGTGGGGGCCTGAAGGGTTTGAAGAATACCAGAACTTGGAGTCCCAGGCGCTTGAGACAGGTCTTATGGAGTTTCCGTGTTCCGGCCAGGTGGTGTGCCGCGACGGATGGGGAGAGAAATCAAACTGGCTGTATTTTATAAACGGTCCTCTGGGCGGCGGACACGGACATCAGGACAAACTGCATATAGGGCTGTGGCTGGACGGTGAGGAAGTGCTGGCGGACAGCGGGCGCTTCACTTATACGGACGTGCCCAGGAGATACGAGCTGAAAGCCGCCCACGCCCACAATGTGCCTGTGATCAAGGGAGTGGAATATGCCGAGAGCACAGACACCTGGACCTACCAGGCGCTGCCTCAGTGCTTCCCCAACCGGGCGCTCCGCAAAGGAGAATATCTGTTTATCGAGGGCGCCCACGGCGGCTACGGGGACCGGGGAGTCGTGGCGCGGCGGCGGATCGTGGCCGTGTCCTTTGATATTCTGGCAGTCAGCGACACATTTCTCGGAAATGTATCCGGAGACATCGCCCAGATGTTCCACTTTGGAGAGACTATCCGCCTGTCAGCGGCAGGAGCCAGGACGGTGGGAGAGGGCGAGAAGACAAGCTTTGTGATGATGTCCTTCGCCGACGGGAAAGAGGCGGCTTCGGAACAGGGCACAGCCATGATCTCCCGGCACTACAACCAGCTGGGGCAGACGGCGTGTGTGACTGTCAGCGGAGAGGGCGCCAGGACTCTGACCACCTTTTTTGTAAAATGCCGGGGCGGCGAAGGCGGGAACGTGGAGATTGCGCCGGAGAAGGTCCGCCCGGCAGTCAGCGGCCGTGAGCTGAACCCCCGGGAGGCAGAAGGGTATGTGATAACAGCCGGGGACAGGAAGACGGGGATGGTATTTCTGCACCACGAGGCGGGCAACGGCGTGGATTACAACGGCATCCATGGTGTGTGCGGCCTTGGGAGAACCATGGTGTGTGATTTGGGCAAAAAGCCGGAGCGCATGACTGTCCTGCAGTGGTAAGCGCGGAGGGCAGACAGTAACGAGATGAGAGTAAAGAGGTAGAAGGATGAAGAAAAAACCGGTACTTGTAATCATGGCGGCGGGGATGGGGAGCCGGTACGGCGGCTTAAAGCAGATCGACCCGGTAGATGAGCAGGGAAACCTGATCATTGACTTTTCCATCTATGATGCTGTGGAAGCAGGTTTTGAGAAGATCGTTTTTATAATTAAGAAAGCCATAGAAGAAGATTTTAAGGAGCATATCGGCCGGCGCATGGAAAAACACGCCCAGGTCGCCTATGTGTATCAGGAGCTGGATAAGATGCCGGAGGGGTATCAATGTCCCGGGGAGCGGGTAAAGCCGTGGGGAACCGGACATGCGGTTTTGTGCTGCCGGGAGGAGCTGGGGGATGCCCCCTTTGCGGTGATCAATGCGGACGACTATTACGGGAAGTCCGCATTCAAGGCCATATATGACCAGCTTTCCCGCATGGAGGATGATGATAAATATCACTATGCCATGGTGGGCTATGATCTGTACAAAACCCTGACGGACCACGGCCATGTGGCAAGAGGCGTGTGCTCTCTCAAGGGGGGCATGCTGGAGGATATCGTGGAGAGGACCAGGATCGAGAGACACGGGGAGCAGGCGGAGTTCACCGAGGACGGCGGGGCCAGCTGGGAGCCGCTGTCTCAGGACACGGTGGTGTCCATGAATCTGTGGGGCTTTACGCCCAGCATTTTAAAGGAGCTGGACAGCCGGTTCGGGGCGTTTCTCGACGCCAATCTGGATGCCAATCCCCTGAAATGCGAGTACTTCCTGCCTTTTGTGGTAGATGAGCTGCTGAAGGAGGGAAAGGCGGATGTGGCGGTGCTCCGCTCCGGGGACAGCTGGTACGGTGTCACCTATAAGGAGGACAAGGAAAAAGTGGTGAAGGCCATCAGCCAGTTTAAGAGAGAGGGCCTGTATCCTAAAAAGCTGTGGGAGGAAAGATGATGGATTATCAGACAGTCGCCCAGGGCGCGTGTGAGAAGATAGAAGAGGCGGTAAGCCGGTTTTTGGTGAACGGGGAGCCGCAGGAGTGCAGGCGCTATGGAAACGGCCATATCAACGACACGTTTCTGCTGTGCACGGGAGAAGCCGGAGAGGAGCGGGGCCGCTATATTCTCCAGAGGATGAACACCGATGTGTTTAAAGATCCGAAGGGGCTTATGGGGAACGTGTCCGGCGTCACGAAGTATCTCAGAGAACAGATTATAAAGTCCGGGGGAAATCCTGACCGGGAGACCCTGACTCTTGTAAAGACCGAGGACGGACTGGACTACTATGTGGACAGCATAGGATCATGGTGGAGAATGTACCTGTTCATCGCCGACGCCACAGGCTACGACGCGGTGGAGCGGGAGGAAGATTTTTATCAGAGCGCCAAGGCGTTCGGACATTTCCAGAGGCTCTTGGACCAATATCCTGTGGAGAAGCTGACAGAGACCATCCCTGATTTCCACAATACGCCCAAGAGGTTTGAGGCGTTTGTCAGGGCAGTGAGGGAGGACGCCATGGGCCGGGCAGATAAGGTGAGAGCGGAGATTGCCTTTGTCATGGACAGGGAAAAGGATATGGCAGTGGTGACGGATAAGCTGAAAAGGGGCGAGATCCCCTGCCGTGTCACGCACAACGACACCAAGCTGAACAATATTCTGCTTGACGACCGGACCAAGGAAGCCCTCTGTGTCATCGACTTAGACACTATCATGCCGGGAACCGCCGTCTTTGATTTCGGAGATTCCATCCGCTTCGGCGCCAACACGGCGGCGGAGGATGAGACGGATCTGAGCAAGGTATCCCTGTCCCTTTCCCTCTATGAAACGTACACAAGGGGCTTTCTGGCAGGCTGCGGGGGAAGCTTGACAGCGGCGGAGCTGGAGATGCTTCCCTGGGGCGCCAGGCTGATGACTCTGGAGTGCGGCATGCGGTTTTTGACGGATTATCTGGAGGGAGACCACTATTTCCGCATCCACAGGCCCGACCATAACTTAGACCGGGCCAGAACCCAGCTGGCGCTGGTGGAGGACATGGAGCGGAAGTGGGAAGAGATGAAGGTGAAATACTGTTTATGAAGAGCGGAGAAGAGCAGCCATTTTGCGGCTGCTTTTTTCTGTTATGGTTACTGTTTACATGCGTTTGCAGCAACCAGCAAAAAACCATGAAAATCGCCTGAGGCGATGGGATTTAAAAGGTTTTTAACTTTAACCGATAAAACCTGATGCCAGGCTGTACAAATTTCTGCCGGATTGTTATAATAGTGGCAGTTGAGATGTTCGAGTTATTTTTAAGAAAGACGTATTAGGCAAATAAAGAATGGATGAGACACAATTCCAGGCTCAGCAAAGAGAAAACACGGTTTTGTATACAGGGGAGGTCAAATAATGGAGAACAGACTTTACATAGACAGCATCGAAGACATACGGGAGACGGACGGATATGAAACCCTGCTTTCCGGCATGCGCCGGAGCTTTGCTCAGGCGGCGGAGGATGAGGCTGGGCTTCTGTTCATCACCGATGCGGCGGATTTATATGCCTTGTTCCTGGAGAATCTTCCCCGGGAGGCCCGGCAGTGTTACAACTGCAGCGCCTGCCGCCGCTTTGTCAACCGGTACGGACGGCTGGTCAGCGTCGACGGGGAGAGCGGAAAGCAGACCGGGATTATGTGGAACGGCCAGATACCGGAGTTCTTCCGGCAGGCTGTGGCAGCCGTTAAGGCAAAAGTGGAGACTGCCAGAATCACAGGCGTTTTCATCACGGATAAGAGAGAGCTTGGCAGCGCCCAGACCGGCATTTGGACACATATGGCCGTCAATGTGCCGGAGAGAATGGTCTATAGAGGGCGAATCAGAACCGCATTCCAGGAAGCGGCCAGGAAAGAGGAGGACTACAAGGTTCTCCGGTCCAGCATTTTAAAATATCAGCAGAAGGATGTGGAGACGGCAGTGAACCTCCTGCGCTCCGACGCCTTCTATCGGGGAGAGCAGATTCTGAGGATGGCGGAGTGGTTTCTGGAAACCGTGAAGCTGGTTCACGGCAGGACGGAGGAGGAAAACCTCCTCTGGCACAGGGCCGCCTCTGCACCTGGCGGATTCTGCCATATCCCGGCCGGCATGGTGGGCGCTCTGCTGGATGACATTGCGGAGGGGTACGATGTCTCTGTTATCAGGGAGAGGTTCAATGAGAAGATGCATCCTCTCCGGTATCAGCGCCCTCAGGCCGCCCCGGCTGCCGGAAACGTCCAGCAGGCGGAGGAGATCGTGGCGAAACTGGGCCTGGAGAAGTCTCTGAAGCGCCGCTACGCCCGTCTGGAGGAGACGCCGGCCATCTGGAAACCTGTCCGAGAGAAAGCTTCTGCCGTCGGCGGCGTGTTTGCCGGCATCCCCGTGAAAAAGAAGGAGAGAGGGGCCAGGAGCCAGGCGGAGGCCCCGGAGACAGTCATAACCTTTGAAAAGTTCCGCCGCACGGTTCTCGCCGGCGCGGAGAAGATAGAACTGCTGGTGAGCAGCCATAATGATTCCTATGCCGCGCTTGTGACTGCCGCTTATTTCGACGCGCCGCCTATCCTCCGGTGGGATTGGGAGGAGGAGAGGAATCCCTTTTCCTGGTATCTCTACACCAACGGCAGTTCCTGTGAACGCTGGAACCTGTCTCCGGGCTGGAATGAGGTGACGGCAGTGGTTCTCCAGCCGAATATGTGGAGCAGCCGCCCCTGCGGGTATGCCGGCAGCGGCGCCATGTTCGTTCTGAAAGGGGCGAGAGACCGGAATGGGGCGCCATCCGCCTGCCTGTTTCCAAATTTCCTGAGAGGAGAGCTCCGTGAAGTCCGGGCAACCATGGAGGCATACTCCAACTGTACAGAGATTTCGGGAAAAGAGGACGCAGACGCCTGCGGCCTGCTCATCCAGAGCAGCAGTAAAAACCTTTCTGTCAAGCTCCGGGTGGTTACTGATGTCGGCGCCGCCCTCTACAAAATCGACCGCTGGGATTGATGTGGGGCGGAGATGTACAGTTCCATCTTTTCGTCCGCATTCTTAGCCTTTTATCAATTATGTGCCCGCTGGCGGTTACGGTCAGGAGGGCAAGAATTCAGAAGTATATATTGCCATCCCTTTTTATAATGAATATGTTTGCCAGACAGATTCATCGTAAGGAGGGATTTTATGAATTTAGAAGATATCAAGGGGAACAAGACAAAGAAGATACTGCAGTTTTCTGTCCCGGCCATCGTCTCCATGGTGCTGACTGCCCTGATCACTGTTGCGGACGGTTTTTTCATGGGGAATTACGTGGGAAAAGAGGGGATCGCGGCGGTGAATCTGGGACTGCCGATAGTGTATCTGTACCTGGGGGCAGGGCTGATGGTCTCCATCGGAGGGGTGTCTATAGCGGGCATGGCCCTTGGCTCCGGGGACAGGGAACAAAGCAGCCAGGTATTCCGGCAGACGGTCGCCACTGCCGCCGTCGTCTCTCTGGCCATAAGCTGCGCCGCGGCATGTTCCTTTGGACCCATGCTTGCCGTTCTGGGGGCCGACGGTACGGCGGCAGAGTATTTCAGGGAGTATTACCGCATCATGCTGCTGGAACTTCCTGTCATGGTGGTAAATTCTTCGCTTGGAATGTTTATCCGAGGGGAGGGGAACCCGGAGTTCTACCTGAAAGTGACTGTTTTGAATGTGGCGCTGAATATCCTTCTCGACTATGGGCTGGCAGGCAGGCTTGGCATGGGGGCGGCGGGAATCGCCGCGGCGTCCCTCATATCTGCCCTGGTCTCTCTGGCGTGCAGCTTGTACTATTTTGGGAAGAAGGCAGAGATATACCGCCTGGGAGGCTTCCGATTTTCATGGGAGGTGTGCGTCAGGGGAATTCTCAACGGGAGCTCGGAGTTCATCGGGGAGATGTCCACGGGAATCGCCATGTTTGCCTACAATTTCGTGATTATGAGAAGGTTCGGGGCGGACGGGGTGGCGGCGTTTACCATTGTGGGGTATGTGTCATATATGTTCACCATGGTCATTGTCGGGTTCGGACAGGGCTCCAGCCCTCTCATCAGTTTCTGCTATGGGGCCGGGGAGAAGGAGACGGCAGCGGACATCAGGAGAAAGGCCAACGGATATGTGCTGCTGGCAGGGACGGCGGTGTTCCTGGCCATGGCGGTGATTTCCAGATGGTACACCGGGATTTTTGTGAGGAATGAACAGGTGAAGGCTGTGGCGGAATCAGGAATGCTTATTTTTATGGTCTCCTTTTTCTTCTCCGGGATAAATTCCATCACGTCTTTTTACTTCACGGCTATCGGAAAAGCTTTTGAATCGGCGGTCATCTCCGGCTCCAGAGGGCTGGTGCTTCTTCTGATCTCCATCTTCACGCTGCCGGCGCTGTTTGGGATGACGGGAGTGTGGCTGGCAGCGCCGGTGACGGAGCTGGCGACTCTGGGGGTCACGGCGGTATTTCTGAGCAGGGATAAAGGAAATATGCCACAGCGGTCCCCTAAACCGCAGCCGCGGAACGGAACAGGAGGTATCTGAGCTGTTGTGTCTGGGTTGCTGTTCAGGTAGGTCTGCGCACTGGCTGCGCTGACCGTATGATAACCTGGGCGGGCAAAAATCCCATGAACCCAGGCGATTTTCATGGATTTTTGCATGTGAACAGTCACGTGTCTGGACGGCCTAGCAGGGGGAAAGCGTCACAAATCTTGTATTTTCTTCTGTTTCCAGGTATACTGTATGAAGGCCTCCGCGGGAAGTCACGGGGAAGCTGGTCCGGGAGCGCCGCGGGGCGTTTGTTCCAGGATTTCCCCGACTGGGGGCACAGGTTTCCGGGAAGCAGATGACCGGCAAAGGAGTGAAGAGATGATCACCAGCGAGTCTGTCAATCAGGCGATCGACTACATCCTGCAGCATATAGAAGAGGAACTGAGTCTGGAGGATGTGGCGGAGCACTGCCATTTTTCCAAATATTATTTTTGCCGGCTGTTCAAGGCTCAGACCGGGGAGAGCGTCTGGAGCTTTATCAGGCGGGTCAGGCTGGAGCAGAGCGCCTTCCGCCTCAAGGTGGAGAAGGGGCGGCCCATAACGGAGATCGGCGCCGATTATGGCTACAGTCCTTCCAACTACAGCTCTGCCTTCAGAACCCGCTACCATATGACTCCGGTGAGCTTCCGGAAGACGAGCCGGGAAAAGTCCATGAAGCACCCTTTTTTTCACCATGAGAACTGGAGTGCGGAGACCTTTGAAGAGTGCGGCAAAAAGATTGTGGTGAAGGACGTGCCGGACTGGCGGGTGATCTACGAAAGGCGGTTTGGCAGCTACGAGAGTCTCAGCAGACAGTGGAACAGCTTTGTGGAAAAATACAGGGAATACTCCACGGCTCAGACAATTTTTCTGGAGCGGACCTATGATGACCCGGCGGTGACGAAGGCGGACAATTGTCTTTACGATATCTGCATGAGCGTGGGGGAAGACTGCCCGCTGGAGAATCTTGTCACCATACAGGGAGGAAGATGCGCGGTGTACCGGTTTAAAGGCCATGCCAAGCACATCTATGCCGCGTACCAGACGATCTTCCTGGTGTGGCTGCCCCGGACAGGCTATGAGATCGACACGGCCAGGAGCGTGTTTGACATATATCATGTGGCGGACGGCGACACCTTGTATATGGAAATGGATATATGCGTGCCGGTTAGATGACGGGCCGGCGGCGGGACTGGCGGGGGATCTGTCCGCGGCGGATATCGGCAAGCGGAGTCGCCCGGAGCTCTTTTTATATCCCGACAGTTATCCGGCTTATCTATCTGAGAATAAATAGGTTACTGTACACGGGGGTATCTTCTTGTCCGGCTACGCCGGACAGGAAGTATTGTGCGTCAAGGAAACATGAATTACAATGATATTATCGCGTAACCGTTCAAGGGGTATCTGAGGGGCTGCGCTCGTTCAGACGGGCAAGAAGATGTCCCGTCTAGGCTGTTCATGATCATTAAAAGGAAAGCGAGGAGAATGTATTTATGGAGTTGAGAAATGATTTCCTGTGGGGCGGCGCCACCGCTGCCAACCAGTACGAGGGAGGCTACCAGGAGGGGGGACGGGGCCTTTCCATCAACGATGTGGAGAAAGGGGCCAGGCACGGAGTGAAGCGGGAGATCCACGATTATGTTCACCCAGATGCCTATTATCCCAGCCATGAGGCGGTGGATTTCTATCATCACTATAAAGAGGACATCGCGCTGTTCGCGGAGATGGGATTCAAGTGCTTCCGTTTCTCCATCGCGTGGAGCCGCATTTTCCCCAACGGGGATGAGACGGAACCCAATGAGGCGGGGCTGGAGTTCTATGACCGCGTCATCGATGAGCTGAAGAAGCACAACATCCAGCCCCTGGTGACGATCAACCATTATGAGATGCCCCTGCACCTTGTTCAGGAATACGGTGCCTGGAGAGACAGGAGGCTGGTGGAGTTCTTTGAGCGCTACTGCAAGGTGATTTTCAAGCGCTATAAAGGGCGTGTCCGCTACTGGCTGACCCACAACGAGATCAACGCCATGCTCATGTCAGACCGCCCTTACCATCAGGCGGGCATCATCTACAGGGAAGGGGAGGACAGAAGCCGGACGATCCTGAACGCGGCCCACCACATGCTTCTGGCCAGCGCCAGGGCCGTCCAGATCGGACACGAGACGGACCCGGACAATCAGATCGGCTGCATGCTCATCTACCCTCTCTCATACGCGGCCACCTGCAGCCCGGAGGATCAGATCACAGCCATGAAAAAGCTTAACAAGACCTACTATTTCGGAGATGTGCACTGTCGGGGATACTATACCAATATCTGCGCGGCGCTGTGGGATGAGATGGGGGCGAAGCCGGAGATGGAGCCTGGGGATGAGGAGATCTTAAAGAAAGGCACAGTGGATTTTGTGTCATTCAGCTACTATTTCTCTTCCATCGAGGGAAAGAATCTGGAGATTGTCCAGGGAAATGTGGCCTCCGGCGGCAAGAATCCCTACTTAAAGGCCACGGCATGGGGGTGGCAGATTGATCCCATAGGCTTGAGGACGTCCTTAAACTATCTGTATGACCGGTATCAGAAGCCTCTGTTTATCGTGGAGAACGGCATGGGAGCCCTGGATACGGTGAAGGAGGACGGCTCCATCGACGACGATTACCGCATCGAATATCTGGAGGAGCATATCAAGGCGCTGATGGACGCGGTGGAGCTTGACCATGTGGACCTGATGGGATACACGCCCTGGGGCTGCATCGACCTTGTGAGCGCAGGGACAGGAGAGATGCGCAAGCGCTATGGATTCATCTATGTGGACAAGGATGACGAGGGCAAGGGAACACTGAACCGCAGCCGCAAGAAGAGCTTCTTCTGGTACAAGAATGTCATCGCGACCAACGGGAAATGCCTGAGAGAGTAACCGGCCGGCGCTGAGAGACAGCCGGCGCAGCCCCCTTTCCTCCGTGGAGGAGCCGCGGAATATGCGGCGGAGGGGGCTGTGGAATATGCGGCGGAGGGGGCTGTGGACGGCCGGGCAGCGGCGCGGATACCGGCCCCCTCATCAAATGATTTCAAATATTAAAATTTTCTCACGGGGATCATTGCCGGGAAATAAGTCCCTGCAGTCTATCTCATCTACAAACATCAGTTCCTCTTGTGTCATCAGATATCCCACATACTCGTCTGACGGATAGTAGAAGAACAGCCGGATTGTCCGGGGATTATGGTAATAGGACTCTAAAAGCCTTGCCAGGGCCGCCTTCAGCAGCTCCGGGGAGAAGGGGTTGAAAAAGTAGCATAGGTCCACATCTGCCGGGACCTGGTACTGCCCGGCGCAGGCCAGCGCAAACTCTGTCCGCGGGCCGGAGACCGCGGTTTTCTGATTGTCCGCGGCCCTTGCGTAAATGCGCTGGTCATATTCGATGCCGATGGACCTGCATCTTGTCTGGTAAGACAGATAAAAGCAGACACGGCCTTTGCCTGTGCCGTAGTCAAGAAGGGTATTCTTCTTTCCGATGTAACCGCTGTCAGCCAGCAGTTCCAGGACACAGTAGGGGGTCGGCTCGTACGGGTAGTGGTGCTGGTCCGAGTTTGAATCGTCCCGCCCGGCTGTCTTTATTTTCAACTGCTTATCCCACTGAAGTTCTTTCTGTTCCATGTTCATTTGTCTCCGCTATGTTTATTTCGCTTAATGCCTGTGCAAATGAATTATACCACTGTTGGCGCAGATTGGCATCTGTAAATCCTGTTTTAAAGAAAGCATGGGGCGGGAGGAAAATATGTAAACGGCGTTTCAAAGGTTCTCAGGATTCTTGGGCAGCGGAATAAAATCTGGTAAAAACAGATATGAGCAGAAAACAAAGCTGCGCCGGGCAGATGAAAAGGAGGCTGTCTTTCATGGGAATGGCCTTATGGAACTGTCTGCTGAGGATAAGAAGACGGGGGAGATTCCTTTTCAGCAAGGGGCAAAGGGCCGCAGAACATCAGGCAGACTGACAAAAACAACAGGAAAGATTGCCTGATTCCCTGCGCCTGAACCGCCTCCTCGTATTGATATTTTTGTACAAGTATTATATACTATACCCAAAAGAACACCGAAAGGAGACCATGAGTATGAAACAATTTCCCAAAGGTTTTTTGTGGGGAGGCGCCACTGCTGCCAATCAGTTCGAAGGGGGCTGGAAAGAGGGAGGAAAAGGCATATCTGTCTCAGATGTAGCGCTTTTTAAAGATCCCAAATCCATGAAGGAGCTGTTGGATGTCCACGGAAACTGCGATATCAATGACGATATGATCAAGGCGGCCCTGGAGACAGACGACGAGGTGTATTATCCCAAGCGCCACGGAATTGATTTTTATCACCATTACAAAGAGGACATCGCGCTGCTGGCCGGCATGGGATTTACGGTTTACCGCATGTCCATCGCCTGGTCCCGCATTTTCCCGAGAGGCGACGAGAAGGAGCCTAACGAGGAGGGGCTGGCGTTTTACGACGCGGTTTTTGACGAGTGCCGCAAATACGGGATGGAGCCCCTGGTGACGATCTCTCACTATGAGCCGCCTCTGGCCCTGGCCATGGAATACAATGGCTGGTATGACCGCCGCGCCATCGGCTTTTTCACAAATTATGTGGATGTGATCACGAAGCGCTACAAGGATAAGGTAAAGCTGTGGCTGACCTTTAACGAGATCGACTCCATCATCCGCCACCCGTTTATGACCGGCGGCCTCATCGAGTCCAGGTTTGCGCCGGAGAAATTTGAGGAGGTGTGCTTCCAGGCCATGCACCATCAGTTTGTGGCCTCCGCCCTGGCGGTGAAGATCGCCCACGAGAACATTCCTGACTGCAAGGTGGGCTGCATGCTGACCAAGCTGACCTACTACGCCTACACCTGCAAGCCGGAGGATGTGCTGGAACAGCAGCAGCGCATGCGTTCCATCTACTGTTTTTCCGACACCCAGGTTCACGGGGAGTATCCCGCCTATCTGCTGGCCCGCTATAAGAACAAGAACATGGACATCAAGATGACAGAGGAAGACTTAGAGATCATGAAGGCATACCCGGTGGACTTTATTTCATTCAGCTACTATTCGTCAAGCTGCGTGGCAAAAAATGCCGGCGGTGCCGAGATGACGGCTGCCAACACCGTGACCGCTATTAAAAACCCCTACATTCCAAGTTCCGAGTGGGGGTGGCAGATTGACCCCGTCGGCCTGCGCATCTCCCTGGTAGACTTGTATGACCGCTACCGCAAGCCCCTTTTTGTGGTGGAAAACGGACTGGGCGCCAAGGACGTGGTGGAAGCGGACGGAAGCATCAATGATGATTACCGCATCGACTATCTGCGGCAGCATATCCAGCAGATGCACAAGGCCATCGAGGAGGATGGGGTTGAGCTCATGGGCTACACCACCTGGGCTCCCATCGACCTGATCTCCAACTCCACCAACCAGATGTCCAAGAGGTACGGGTTTATCTACGTAGATGTGGACGACTACGGCAAAGGCACCTACAAGAGATCCAAGAAGAAATCTTACCACTGGTATAAAGAAGTCATCAGCACCAACGGGGCCAGTATTCTCGGCCAGTGACAGCCAGGAGGGGGATGCGGACAGACTGTACAGAAAAAAGCGGAAGGAGACAAGATGAGGATGCAGATTCCTATGACGGCAGATAATTTTACAGCGGTGAACACGTGGGTGGAGGACAGGGCGCTGGACGGCGCGCCGGCTCTGAGGGTGGTAAAAAAAGAGAAGATCCACAGATATGATGAGAACACATACGCCAAAGTGAAAGACCTTAAATTTCACAACGGAATCATTGAAGTGAAACTGTTCAGCCGTCTTTTGCCTGACGCGCCGGATTTTGCCAGAGGCTTTATAGGCATTGTCTACAGAGCCAACCCGGAGGACTGTGAATTTGAATCATTCTATGTAAGGCCCACCAACGGGCGGGAGTGTCAGGACCCGGTGAGAAAGTCCCACGGATGTCAGTATTTTTCCTATCCGGGCTATACATTTGATTATTTTCGGGAATATGGGATCACAGAATATGAAGCTCCCGTGAATATCGCCCTCCATGAGTGGATCACTCTGAAGGCGGTGATCGAAGATGAGCGGGCCCGGTTTTATATTAACGGGGAGGAGAAGCCGGTTCTCGTTGTCAGTGATATGAAACACGGCAGAGGGAGCCATGGTTCTGTGGGGATATTTGTAGATATCGGGACAGAAGCCTTTGTTTCGGAGATGAATGTGGTGTGTACGGACTGAGGAATCATGTCTTTGGGCCTCTCCGGGATGGCAGCGCGGCGGACAACTGCAAGGCCGGCCCGGAGGGGCTTTTTTGTGCGG
>CAJTOT010000002.1:118301-122709 GCA_910577935.1 uncultured Hungatella sp.
TCAAAAAGGTGGTGCTGTTTTGGAAAGAGAAGGGAGTCAGGGGCTTCCGTTTGCGACGTGGTGAATCTCATCTCCAAGCCGGCTGAAAAAGAGCTGTCTATGTGTTTTAATAATCACCACCTCAAGGTGGATTACAAGGACGGGGACAAATGGGCGCTGACGGAGGCGGACAGGAGAAAATTAAAACAGCTTTTTGCAGACTGGCAGATGGGGATGGAGTGAGGAGAGACGGCGAGAAGATAGTCTTGCGGCCCTTTGAGGCGGTTGCGCTGGAACGGGCAGCAGGCAGCAAATGATTTGAATGGGGCGCCGGCATCGTGTAAGATAAAACAGATGAGGGAGACGGCAATGTGGCAGTTCGCAGCAGTGAGGGGATTGCCGCATTTTTATGGAAAATAAGGGATTATGTGGTAATATATAGAAGCAAAGATAAAAACACAGGGGCAGGCAATACTGCCCTGTACGGAAGAATGGGATTATGAAAAATACATCAGAGGAGAGTGGCAGATTATGGGAATGACGGCAGTTTTGTCCAGGGCGGCGTGCTTTATCGGCGTTATTTTGCTGGGATACGGTTTGAGGCGGATTGGATTTTTTAAGGAGGAAGATTTCCATGTGCTGTCCAAGATTGTGCTGAAGATCACCCTCCCGGCAGCTATAGTATTCAGCTTTGCGGACAAGGAGATCGATGTGTCCATGCTGGTGCTGAGTCTTCTGGGGCTGGGAGCCGGCCTGATCTATATCGGCATAGGATTTCTCATGAATACCAGGGCTTCCGGAGATCAGAAGGCTTTCGGGATTCTTAATCTGTCCGGATATAACATCGGAAATTTTACACTGCCTTTTGTGCAGAGTTTTCTGGGGCCTGCAGGTGTGGTGGTCACCAGCCTTTTTGACACCGGGAACGCTGTGGTCTGCCTTGGGGGCGCCTACAGCGCGGCGGCCATGGCAAAAGGGGAAGGGAAGGGGATGCCTGCGGCGCAGATTCTAAAGACGTTGGCAAAGTCGGTGCCCTTTGATACATATATGATCATGACGGTTCTGTGCCTTCTGGGGATTCGTCTTCCTTCCCAGGCGGTATCTTTTGCCGGGATTATCGCCGACGGCAACGCGTTCATGGCTATGTTGATGATCGGGGTGGGATTTAAGCTGTCCGGGGACAAGTCGCAGCTGGGCGCCATGGCAAAGATTCTCGGGATAAGATACGGCGTGGCAGCCGTCTTGTCCTGTGTGTTTTATTTTCTTCTCCCCCTGCCTTTGGAGTACCGCCAGACTCTGGCGATTCTCGTGTTCGCGCCGGTGGCATCGGCGGCTCCCGCGTTTACCGGGGACCTGAAGGGGGATATCGGACTGTCAAGCGCAGTGAATTCCATGTCCATTCTCATCAGCATATGCTGTATCGTGGGGGCGATTGCGGTGGTGCTGTAAATACAGTTGCGGAGCTAAGGCATATGCTGTTATGTTCGCAGGGCGCCTGTGAGCAGTAAATTGATTTACTTTAAAGTGATACAGAGTCTTGCCAATATTCCTTCCTGTATGTTAAACTAAAAAAGTGAAAATTCACTGCCCCGCAGAGACATGTTCCGGGGCTTGAACAGGTCATGATAAGTCATATCAGCGAGGAAAATCCATGGTAACATTAAAGGCTATACGGACAGCGGCCAATTCGGCGTCATACACACGGGGAAACCAGGTCTATAAACAGGGAAAGGTTCTGGATTTTCAGAGGACAGAAGACAAGAAGTCCATCGAATTGTGGGCGAGTGTGGAAGGCTCTTATGACAATCAGTACCGTGTGCACCTGGAGTACGATAAAGACGGGGAGCGCTTTGAGGATTATATCTGTGAGTGCGAGGCGTGGATGACCTATTCCGGGATGTGCAAACACTGTGTGGCCACGGCTCTGGCGGAGTTCTACTCCAAGGATGCCGGCGGGCAGATTTCCATGCCCCTGTCCCAGCCCCCCTCCCCGGCCATTGGGGCGAGAGAGACGGACAGAGAACTGTCTGATATTATCTATGCCAGCTCTATGAGAGAAAAAGCCAGGTTTCTCCAGCCGGATTTAACCGGCCATGTGGAGCTGGTTCCTTATTTTAAGAAGGAAGGGGAGATGTGGTCCGTGGAGTTCAAGGTGGGGGCGGCTCACAAATACGTTGTGAAGAATATCCGCCAGCTGGTGGAGGCCATGGACCGCAATGAGCAGGTGACATACGGAAAAAAGCTGTCCTTCTACCACGAGAGAAGCGTGCTCACCCCCAGAAGCCGGGAGATCTTAAATCTTTTGGAGCAGTATATCCGCCACGAGAAGGAAGTCATGCAGGTATATAACCGGCGGAATGGTTTTTATTATGGGGGGTATTATTACGGCGGCGATTACACGGAGACTCTGACCAAGAGGAAGCTCAACCTCACCGACGATTGGATGGTCCGTTTCGCCGGGATTCTGGAGGGGGAGAGGGTTGACGCGGAGATAAATGATAAAATGGTCACCCTTATTTTTAAGAAAGGCAACCCACTGCTTGAGACATGGGTGAGGGCGGAGCAGGATGGGGGATACAGGCTGTCGGTCCCGGCGGCGGAGGTCTTCCGGGGGAGAAACCAGGTGTGTATCCTGGTAAATGACATAGTCTACATATGTGAGCCGGAGTTTTCCAGGCATTTTCATATTGCCGGCGGCCTGTTCCGGGGGAAGAAGCGGGAGTATGCCATCCATCCCAAGGACGCCCCGGCGTTCTGCACATCGGTGCTGCCTGTCCTGAAGGAGCATACCAGCTGTGAGGTGGACAAGGAGCTGGAACAGTACGAGCCCCAGCCCTGCCGGATTCAGGTGTATTTTGACCGGGACGACCAGCAAATCACCGGGAAGGCTCTCTGTGTGTACGGCGAGACCCGGTACAACATTATAGAGCCTGTCACGGTGAGCGAGATGTACCGGGATTTTGAGAAAGAACATGTGCTGGCAGAGCTGGCGGAAAGGTTCTTTCCTCACAAGGACTTGAAGAACCAGGTGTTTTTTATTCCGGAGAAGGAAGAGGAGACGGTCTATGCTCTGGTCAGCCAGGGGATAGGCTGCTTTCAGCAGATTGGACAGGTCTTTGTCTCCGACAGGCTGAAACGGGTTCAGATTATGCAGCCTCCACGCGTCCGGGTGGGGGTCACCATGAGGGCCGGGCTTCTGGACGTGGATATCAGGGCAGACCAGCTGCCTTTGGAGGAGCTGGAGGGGATTCTTGAGGGATACCGCAGAAAGAGGAAGTTTTTCCGCCTGCCCGACGGCTCGTTTCTCCAGCTGGAGAACAACGGGCTGTCCGCGGTGGCAGAGCTGGCGGAGGGACTGGAACTGGGAGGCAGACAGCTGGCGGAGGGCCATCTCCAGATTCCGGGATACCGCTCCTTTTACTTAGACCAGATTCTCCGCGAAAATGAAAATGACATGGAGATCTGCCGAGGCAGGGCGTTTAAGGCTCTTCTGCGTGACATGAAAAATGTGGAGGACAGTGATTTTGAGGAGCCGGAGGGACTTATGGCCCAGCTGAGGCCCTACCAGAAGTTCGGATACCGGTGGATGATGACTCTGGGGAAACTGGGGTTCGGAGGGATTCTGGCCGATGATATGGGACTGGGCAAAACCATTCAGGCCATCGCCTGTCTTCTGGCTCAGAAGCAGGGGATCGGGGAGGCCGCCCTGCCTTGTGAGACGGGAAAAAGACAGTATCTGGGCCTGATCGTCTGTCCCGCCTCCCTTGTCTACAACTGGGAGAGCGAGATTCAAACATTTGCCCCGGCCCTGTCGGTGGTGACTGTGACCGGGACTGCCGCTGTCCGCCGCCAGAAGATCAGAGAGGGGGAGGGAGATATACTGTTGACCTCTTACGACCTGCTGAAGCGGGATGTGGAGTGGTATCAGGATATTTTGTTCCAAAATACAATCATCGACGAGGCCCAGAATATTAAGAACTACACCACCCAGGCGGCAAAGGCGGTGAAGACTGTAAACAGTGTCCAGCGTTTTGCCCTGACAGGGACGCCCATTGAGAATTCCCTAAGCGAACTGTGGAGTATCTTTGACTTCCTCATGCCCGGCATTTTAAATTCCAACAAGCATTTTCGCTCCAGGTACGAGCAGCCTGTGGCAGCCGGGGACGAGAGGGCGGCAGCCCGCTTAAGGAAGATGATCCGTCCCTACATTCTCAGAAGGGTCAAATCAGAAGTGCTCAGGGAACTGCCTGACAAGATCGAGAAGGTGGTATATTCTCAGATGGAGGAAACGCAGAAAGGACTCTACGAAGCCAATCTGCAGAAGCTTCTCGCCTCGTTAAGCAAACAGAGCGCCGAGGAATTCCGGACGGGAAAGCTGCAGATTCTGGCGGAACTGACCAGACTGCGCCAGCTTTGCTGCGATCCGTCT
>CAJTOT010000002.1:122823-132272 GCA_910577935.1 uncultured Hungatella sp.
GCCCTGGAGCGCATCGGGGAGAGGCTGGTCAGAGAGGGGATTTCCTATTATGTGCTCACCGGCGCCACCTCCAAGGAGAAGAGGGCCAGGCTGGTGACGGACTTTAATCAGGACGATACCCAGGTGTTTTTGATTTCTTTGAAAGCAGGAGGGACAGGCCTGAATCTGACCGCGGCCTCCATGGTCATCCATTTTGACCCGTGGTGGAACATGGCAGCCCAGAACCAGGCCACGGACCGTGCCCACAGAATCGGGCAGAAGCAGGTGGTGACTGTCTACAAGCTGCTGACCAAGGACACCCTGGAGGAGAAGATACAGAAGCTGCAGGAGAAAAAGGCGCAGCTGTCCGACGACATTATCTCCGAGGGAAGCATCAGGGACAGCCTTGCCACCAAAGAAGAACTGCTGGAGATTTTGCAGCGGTGACAGCCGGCTTTGGGGACACTGAAGATTGATCGAGCGCTGAGTATGAAACCATAGCGGTTAGGATTTCATGGAGAGTTCTGGGGCCTGGGATTGACATTCGGGTACCTTAGGAAATATAAGAGAAAACAACAGCAGGGCAGCGTCATTCCGAAACTTCGAGAATATAGAGCATTTGTGCGAATGCAAGAACATGCTGATTATGATGTGACAAGCAGAGAAAGAGAACCTATTCGCCCGGGCCGATGGTTTCTACATACCATCGGCTAATTTGTTTTAAGCCAGCCACTGAACGGTAATTAGAAATATTAAGAGGTAAACTTATGCGCGAGACTATATTTGCATATATGAAGAAGAAATACAACATCTCCCCGGACTACCCCTGGATCAAGTATGACGACAACGCCGTCTTCCGCCACAGAGACAACCGAAAGTGGTTTGCCCTGGTGATGAGTGTGGCCAGGGAGAAGCTGGGGCTGTCCGGGGAAGGGTATGTGGATGTGATCAATCTGAAAATCCCGGACAGAATGCTGAAAGACATGCTGGTCCGGGAGCCTGGCATCTACCCGGCCTATCACATGAGCAAAGAGCACTGGATCACGGTGCTTCTGGACAAGACGGTGAGCGAGGACAAAATCTGTGATCTGATCGGCCTGAGTTTTGAGGCCACCGCGTCCAAAAAAAAGAGAAAAATTTAAAATATTCAGGAGGAGAGACTATGAAGACAGCTGTATTGGGAGCAGGAACGATTATACCGGATTTTCTCCAGGCGGCAGATAAGATAGAGGAGCTGGAGGTCTGTGCTATCTTCGGACGGGAGAGCTCCCTGGCAAGGATGAGGGAGTTTCAGAGACAGTACGGAATCGAGAAGATCTATCATGACTATGACCAGCTGCTTAAAGATCCCCAGGTGGAAGCAGTGTACGTGGCTCTTCCCAATCATCTCCACTACACATTTGCCAAAAAGGCGGTGGAAAATAAGAAGCACGTCATTGTGGAAAAGCCTTTTGCCAGCACCTACGGCCAGGCGGAGGAACTGGTCCGCATCGCGGGGCAGAACCAGGTGGTGGTTTTTGAGGCCATCTCCAACCAGTACATGCCCAATTATCAGAAGACCAGGGAGCTTGTGAAGGAGCTGGGGGACATCAAGATCGTCCAGCTGAATTATTCTCAGTATTCCAGGAGATACGACCTTTTTAAGGAGGGAACCACCCTCCCTGTGTTTGATCCGAAGAAATCCGGCGGCGCCCTGATGGACCTGAATGTGTACAATATTCACTATGTGACAGGTCTTTTCGGAAAACCGGACAATATCCGCTATATTGCCAATATAGAGCGCGGAATCGACACATCGGGCATTCTGACCATGGAGTATCCCGGCTTTAAATGTGTCTGCGTAGGCGCCAAGGACTGCAAGGCCCCTGTGTCCATCAATGTCCAGGGCGACAAAGGATATGTCCACAGCGACGACCCGGCCAACGTGTACGGCTCGTTCACCTTCGCCCACAACGGCGGCGAGCCCCGGACCATCGCCCTGAACCAGGGGATGCCCCGGCTGTACTATGAGCTGAGAGTCTTCACGGACCTGGTGACAAGGGGAAACGGCCAGGAGGCAAGGGAGTACAACCGGCACACCCTGGATGTGATGGAGATTCTGGACAAGGCGAGACGGCAGGCGGGAATTGATTTTGGCGTATAGAGGAGGCGGACAAGATGATTCGATGGGGAATTTTGGGGCCGGGAACATCACCCGCCGCTTTTGTGAAAGCCCGAACAGGGAGCCGGACAGTCTGCTGGAGGACCCGGAGAACGACGCGGTCCACCTCTCCTTCCTATGAACGGTGGAGAAGATGGAGCCTAAGCCCCTATCTTCACGCCTGCCCGGAGACGAGGGGGTCTGCGTGGCGCTAAAAAGAAAGGGAAAAGTGTCAGGCAAAAGGCGCAGATAAACAAAAATATTTCATTTTTGTTTATCACTCATGTCGTAAGTGTGGTAGAATAGATATCAGACTCTGCGAGCGCGGCGTGTCTGAAAGTACATAAAAGGGAAAAGGAGAGGTGAGTGATGAGCGCGTCTGAGCAGGAATTAAAAAAATATCTGGAGGAGATCGACAGAAAACAGGAGAAAATCTGCGGTCTCAGCGATAGGATCTGGGAATGTCCGGAGACGGCCTTCGGGGAGTTTCAGTCGGAGGCAGCTCTGGTGGAGTTTTTCAAAAGCGAAGGCTTTGCGGTAAATGAGAAGGTCTACGGGGTGGACACTGCTTTTACGGCAGAGTTCGGCAGCGGCTCTCCCAGAATCGGGGTCCTTGGAGAATTTGACGCCCTCTCTGGCCTGAGCCAGAAGGCAGGAGTGGTGGAGAAGGAGGCGGCAGTTCCCGGGGCCTGCGGCCACGGATGCGGACACAATCTTCTGGGAGCGGGGGCGGCAGCGGCAGCCCTGGCGGTGAAAAAGTATCTGGAGGACGGACATGAAGGGACGGTGATTTTCTACGGATGTCCCGGAGAAGAAGGGGGGTCCGGCAAGGCGTTCATGGCGAGAGACGGGGCGTTTCGGGATCTGGACGCCGCCCTAACCTGGCATCCGTCCACGTTAAATGAGGTGTACAAGGACAGCTCTCTGGCGAATTTTCAGATTCTGTATCAGTTTCACGGAATCAGCGCCCATGCCGCCGGCTGTCCCGAGATGGGACGGAGCGCCCTGGACGCCCTGGAGCTTATGAACATCGGCTGCAATTTCCTGCGCGAGCACATGATAGACGAGGCGAGGGTGCACTATGCCATCACGGACACCGGAGGATATTCCCCCAATGTGGTCCAGGACCAGGCAAAGGCCATCTATCTCATCCGGGCGCCGAAGGCGGGGCAGGCATATGAGCTTATGGAGAGGGTTCACAAGATCGCCCAGGGAGCGGCGCTGATGACCGAGACCAGGGGAGAACATGAATTTATCAAATCCTGCGCCAACATGGTCTCCAACCGGGTTCTGGAGAAGGTGCTGTACCAGGCCATGAAGGCGGTGGGAGTTCCCCGGTACACGGAGGAGGAGTACAGGCTGGCCGCCGAGTACACGGCCACGGTCCCCGAGGCAGGCGCCGCCGCCTTCAACAAGCTGACGGCGGACCACATGATTCCCGAGAACGTGAAATTTTTAAAGGACAGGAAAAACCGCCGTCTCTATGATTTTATTGTCCCCTATGAGGAGATTCACCAGGTGGCCGCGGGAGGGGGGTCCACTGACGTGGGAGACGTGAGCTTTATGTGTCCCACGGCGCAGATTTACGCTGCCACATGGGCGCCTGGCACACCGGGACATTCCTGGCAGGCGGTGGCCCAGGGCAAGTCCTCCACGGCCCACAAGGGAATGATGTTTGCGGGAAAAAGCCTGGCCCTGGCCGCCATGACCCTTATGGAGAACCGGGAACTTCTGGCAGAAGCCAGACAGATGTTCGAGGAGGATTTTGAGGATCAGAAGTATATTCCTATCCCTGAAGGGGTGAACCCCAGGGCTCTGGACCAGATACGGTAGAGTTAATTGAAAGAAGGAAAAAAGAATTATGAACCACACACATGTTGTCAAAGCGCCGAAGAAAACCACGGCCATGGATATGACCCAGGGCTCCATCATAAAACTTCTGCTCCTGTTTGCCCTCCCTCTGCTTTTGGGAAATCTGTTCCAGCAGCTCTACAACACGGTAGATGTTCTGGTGGTGGGAAATTTTGTGGGAAAGGAAGCCCTTGCGGCTGTGGGTTCTGTGGCCAGCATTATCAACATGCTGGTGCTGTTTTTCAACGGCGTGTCCATCGGGGCCGGTGTGGTGATCAGCCACTATTTTGGAGCTCACGATGAGGAAAATGTACACCAGGCCGTGGAGACCACCATGGCGGTGACGCTGTTTTTCAGCGTGCTGTTCACCATAATCGGAGTCTCCATGGTTCCTTTTATGCTCCGGCTTATGTCCACACCGGATGATGTATTTGAGTCCGCCTCCGTGTATCTGCGCATCTATTTTTCGGGAATTTCCGGTCTTCTCATCTACAATATGGGGAGCGGAATTCTCCGGGCGGTGGGAGACACGAAGCGGCCCCTGATGTTTTTGTGCCTGTCCAGCCTTATGAACATTGTGCTGGACTTAGTGTTCGTCATCGCCTTCGGCAAGGGAATAGCCGGCGTCGCCTATGCCACCATTATCTCCCAGTTTGTGTCAGCCTGCCTGGTGTTGACATATTTAACACGCACAAAGGATATTTACCGGTTTACTTTAAGAGATATGAACCTCAACAGGAGAATTCTCAATCAGATTCTCGCCATCGGGCTTCCCACAGGCATCCAGTCGGCCATCACCTGCTTTTCCAACGTGGTGGTTCAGGCGTATATCAACGGCTTCGGGGCAAGCTGCATGGCAGGGTGGAGCTGCTATGCGAAAATCGACCAGTTTGTCTTTCTGCCCATGCAGAGCATGGGTATGGCCGTCACCACCTTTGTGGGACAGAACACCGGCGCCGGGGACACGGAGCGGGCGAAGAAGGGTACATACACAGGGCTGGGCATGGCCATTGTCATCACCATCTGCGGCGTTATCCCTCTGTGGATTTTCGCGGAAGCCGCCATGGGCATGTTCAGCCAGGACCCTTCCGTGATCTACTACGGAGTGTTCTTTGTGCGGTTCTGCATGCTGTTCATCACCTGCTGCTGCTTCAACCAGGTGCTGTCGGGAGCCCTGAGAGGCGTAGGGGACGCCAAGGCGCCTATGTTCATCATGATTTTCTCCTTCGTGCTGTTCCGCCAGCTGTATCTGTTCGTGGCCACCCATATTGTGAACAACATCTATGTGGTGGGCTTCGGCTATCCCGCAGGCTGGATCATGTGCTCTTCCCTGTTTATGATCTATTACAGGTTCAGCGGGTGGGAGAAGAGGGTGCAGGTCTGACACGGACTTGATAAGTGACGGGAACTGTACGGAGTTTTTCCCGGAGCATACAGGCCGGGGAGAAATGCTGAGGATTGCAGAAGAAACGGAGACTGCGGCCATATTTAGAAAAGATTCTAGTGCGCTGACACGTTTATTTTTGAACTAATGGCACAGAATAAATTTTTATTCTGCAGGGCGGAGAAGGGAGGCGATGCGGTGGCATCGTTGACCGCCGACAACGCGGCAGATGGGAATTTAGGCAAGTCATTAGTCAAATTATGAATGTGTCAGTGCATTAGTTGTTTGGGAAGGATCGCTGTGATACTTATAAACAAAAGGTTCACAGCGATTTTTAGTTAATGAACCGGAAAATTTTTTTCGGCCTCACTTCCGCTTGGCCAGATGAAACACGGTCAAAAGTCCCCCATAACACAAACACAGAACTCCAATATGCAGGGCGGTGGACGCAAAAAGCCCAAGACGGTCAAATCCGTCCCAAAAAGAAAAGACAGCATAGTAAATTCCTACAGAAATAATCAGCAGAAGTGCCGGTTTGAGAATCATCTCCGCTGCGTTCCAGGAGAAAACCACCAGCTTTTTCAGGGAAATCAGGTGGAGGATGGCCAGCACAACCTCACTGGTGAGTATGCCCCACAGATAAGCCATGATACCCAGCCGGGGGATGCCCGCCAGAACGAAGGCCAGGCGGAGAACCAGGGCGGCTGTGTTCTGCAAAAAGGTGGTGGTGGTTTTTCCCAGGCCGTTGAGGATGCTTCCCATGGTGGTGGCAAGGTAGAGGAAGGGGCACAGCCATGCCAGAATTTGCATGAAAATACCGGCGGTGGGATTCTGGAACACACCGACGCCCAACTCCGCGCCGAATAAAGTGAATACCCCGATGCACAGAATTCCCATATAGAGGCTGTAGCGGAGAGACATGGAGATGGTCCGGGCGATGCGGGCTTCATTGCCGTCCGCCTGGGCCTCCGCCACGGTGGGAAGAAGAAGGACGGCCATGGAGTTGGTGATGGCGGAGGGGAACATGATAAAAGGCATCGCCATCCCCGTCAGCACGCCGTAGATGCTAAGGGCCTCCGCCGAGGAAAGGCCGTATGAGGAGAGGCGGCTGGGAATCCAGATGGCCTCGGCGCTGGAGAGCACGTTTAAAACCAGGCGGTTTCCCATAAGGGGAAGGGCCAGGGCCATGAGAGGGACGGCAGTTTGCCGGAAGGAGGACAGGAGAGGGGGAAGGGATTTTTCCTTCCCTGGAGAAGACGGTTTCCGGCTGTCTTTCGGGGTGAACAGACAGAAGCAGAACACGGAGAAAAGACAGGCAGCCAGTTCCCCCATCAGATGTCCGATGACCGCCAGTTCTACGGTGATGGAGCGGCCGCCTTCCGTCAGGATATCGGCTATGAGAAATACTGCCGCCATTCGGACAGTCTGCTCCGCGATCTGGGATACGGCAGGAACTTTTGTCCTCTTT
This sequence comes from uncultured Hungatella sp., assembly GCA_910577935.1. GTDB lineage: Bacteria > Bacillota > Clostridia > Lachnospirales > Lachnospiraceae > UBA3402. The sequence goes on from CAJTOT010000002.1 coordinate 129,646, forward strand.
ACACCATAATAATAACCGTTGACACAGGCGTGAATCGCGGAGAAGGGCACGGAGACAGCCATGAAGGGAAGGAGGGGGGCGCACCGGTCCTCCATGAGTATGTAGTGGGACAGCGGCGCCGAGAAACGGATGATGAGGGCGGCAAGGCCCAGGCCCAGGGACAGTGATATAACAAGCCCGGTGCGGAAAATCTCTTTGCTCCGCTGGGTATTGGCGGCGACGAAACGGGATATGGCAGTCTGGATGGAGCCGGCGCAGAGGGCGAAGCAGATTCCGTAGACAGGGTGCACCATGTTGTAGATGCCTAAGCCTTCGGCGCCGATGGTCCGGGACAGGAAGATCCGGTAGAAAAATCCCAGAACCCTGGTGGCGAAGCCGGTTGCGGTCAGAAGGAGGGTCCCGGTAATCAGAGTGTGTTTTTTGAAAAAATCGGTCATGAGAACTCCGGAGAAAAAGGTATTGGTACAATTTATGTAAAAAGACGGTCCGGTAGAACGGAAATAGAGACCTGGAACGGCAGACAGATCTGACAAAATCTTTAAATGAAAATAATTCCATATTGCAATCATCAGGATATACTATATAATAGAGAACGTAGATGAAGCTTTTAACTTTAATACTACAAGAAAGGCGGATTTCACACATGAATCAAGTAATTTATCTGGACAACGCGGCCACGACCAGGACGCGGCCGGAAGTGGCTGATGCCATGATGCCGTTTTTTACGGAACATTACGGCAACCCCTCATCGGTATACGAGTTTGCGGCTCCCTGCAAGCAGGCGATCGCCCGTTCCCGGGAGACCATAGCGAAGAGTCTGGGGGCAAAGGCAAATGAGATCTATTTCACGGCAGGAGGCACAGAGTCTGACAACTGGGCCATCAAGGCTGCGGCGGAGGCGTACCAGGCCAAGGGGAAGCACATTATCACCAGCAAGATCGAGCACCACGCGGTGCTTCACACCTGCGAGTATCTGGAAAAGCTGGGGTTCGAGGTCACATATCTGGATGTGGACGAGAATGGGGTCGTGAAGATAGAGGAGCTGAAAAAAGCCATCAGGCCCGACACCATCCTGATCTCCATCATGTTTGCCAACAACGAGATAGGAACTATAGAACCGATCAAAGAGATAGGGGAGATCGCCAGAGAGCGGGGAGTCCTGTTCCACACCGACGCGGTCCAGGCGTACTGTCATATTCCCATCAATGTAGATGAATATCATATCGACATGCTCAGCGCCAGCGGCCACAAGCTGAACGGCCCCAAGGGCATAGGATTTTTATACATCCGAACCGGCCTCAAGCTCCGCTCCTTCGTCCACGGCGGCGCCCAGGAGAGAAAGCGCCGGGGCGGCACGGAGAATGTCCCCGGCATCGTGGGCCTGGGAAAAGCGGTGGAGCTTGCCGTGGCAACTATGGATGAGAGAGCCGGGAAAGAGAGGGAACTCAGGGATTATCTTATCGGGAGGGTCACGGCGGAGGTGCCCTTTGTCCGGCTGAACGGCCACAGAACCTGCCGGCTTGCCAACAACACCAACTTCGCGTTTCAGTTTATCGAAGGCGAGTCCATGCTGATCATGCTGGACATGAACGGTATCTGCGGTTCCAGCGGTTCAGCGTGCACCTCCGGCTCCCTGGACCCGTCTCATGTGCTTCTGGCCATCGGCCTTCCCCACGAGATCGCCCACGGCTCCCTTCGGCTGACTTTGAGCGAGGAGAACACCAAGGAAGAGATGGACTATGTGGTGGAGAAGATCAAGGAGGTCGTGGACCGGCTCAGGTCCATGTCCCCGCTGTACGAGGATTTTATGAAAAATAACCAGGCGTAAAGCCGGGAGAGTGTAGAAACATCTGAGAAAGAGGAGACTGCTATGTATACAGAAAAAGTGATGGACCATTTTCAGAATCCCAGAAATGTGGGGGAGATTGAAAATGCCAGCGGTACGGGAACTGTGGGAAACGCCAAGTGCGGCGATATTATGAGAATCTACCTGGATATTGACGAGAACCAGGTGATCAGGGATGTAAAATTTAAGACCTTCGGCTGCGGGGCGGCGGTGGCCACCAGCAGCATGGCCACAGAGATGGTGAAAGGAAAGACTGTACAGGAGGCCATGGAGGTCACCAACAAGGCAGTGATGGAGGCCCTTGACGGGCTGCCGCCGGTGAAGGTTCACTGTTCTCTGCTGGCTGAGGAGGCGATCCACGCGGCCCTGTGGGATTATGCCGAGAAGAACGGCATCACCATCGAAGGCTTGGAGAAACCTAAATCCGACATCAGCGAACACGATGAGGATGAGGAGTATTGAGAGAGGAAGCACAATCCATAGGACTGTCCTGGTATGCGGGGACAGTCCTGTGCGTCAGAAGATGAGCAGAGAAAAAGTGGTGGTGGGTATGTCCGGCGGCGTGGATTCGTCTGTGGCGGCGTACCTTTTGAAGGAACAGGGGTACGATGTCATAGGCGTCACCATGGAAATATGGCGGCAGGAGCAGGCTGTCCTGGAGGAGAGCGGGGGCTGCTGCGGCTTAAGCGCGGTGGAAGACGCGAGAAGAGTGGCGTGGGACTTGGGGATACCCTACTATGTCATGAATTTCCGGCGGGAATTCCAAGATCATGTCATCGAT
>CAJTOT010000002.1:132458-137595 GCA_910577935.1 uncultured Hungatella sp.
GCGGCCAAGGACCAGACTTATGCCCTGTACAGTCTGACTCAGGACCAGCTTTCCCGCACCCTCATGCCGGTGGGCAGGTACAGCAAGGAGGAAATCCGCCGCATCGCGGAGGACATCGGCCTCCAGGTGGCAGGCAAGCCGGACAGCCAGGAGATTTGCTTTATCCCGGACAATGATTACGCGGGATTTATAGAAGAAAACAGCCCGGTTCGGGTGCCGGAAGGCAACTTTGTGGACATGGAAGGACATGTCCTGGGGCGCCACAGGGGTATCACCCGCTATACGGTAGGCCAGAGGAAGGGGCTGAATCTTTCCATGGGACGGCCTGTATTCGTGGCGGAGATACGCCCGGATACCAACGAGGTGGTCATCGGCGGGGCGGATGATGTGCTCTCTGACCGCCTTGTGTGCAGAGGACTTAACTGGATGTCCGTGGACGGCCTCCACGGCAGGGAGATGGAAGTGACCGCAAAGATCCGATACAGCCACAAAGGCGCCAGGTGCGTGATCAGAGAGGCAGGCCAGGACATGGTTGAGTGCCGGTTCGAGGAGCCCCAGCGGGCCATAACCCCAGGGCAGGCGGTCGTGTTTTATGACGGGGACTATGTGGTAGGAGGAGGAGTTATAGGATGAAAAGAGAAACAGCAGCCTGTCTCATGGCTTTGGCGCTCATGGCAGCCGTATCAGGCTGTCAGAGAGAGGCGGGCACGGCAGCGGAATCGTCATCGGTCCGGCAGGAATATGATGAAAAAAATGTTATCGAGATAATCACGGAAGATGAAAAGCCGGGAGATAAGAACACGGTAAATGGAGAAGCAGGAAATTACGAGCCGGGAAATAGCGGTGTAGAAAATGGCGGCGGGACCCCAGGGGCGGCGGTTGAGAGCAGCAGCCGGGAACAGGTGCTGGTGGGAGACCCTATCCCGGCCATGGAAGACAGGAACGAGACGGTCTATGTGACAGGAAGCGAAGTCAACTTAAGAGCGTCCGCAAGCACCTCCTCCCAGGTTATGGCAGTGCTCCAGATGGGAGAAAAACTGCTTCGCACCGGCTATACGGACACCTGGAGCAAGGTGGAATACAACGGAGCCGTATGTTACATTGCCAGCAGATATGTGTCTGTCACCCAGCCGGAACAGCCCAAGACCGGGGCGGCTGCCGTCTCTTCCCAGGTGACAGGCGGAACGTCTGTCGCCCTGAACGCCTCGTGGACGTACGCGGAATTTTCCAAGATCAATTCCGGCGCAGCGGTGCTATACAAGGCAGAAGGAGACAACCGCAAAGGCATCACCGTCTGTGTCAACGCCGGCCACGGCACAAGCGGGGGCTCCAGCGTCAAGACTCTGTGCCACCCGGACGGAACGCCCAAGGTCACAGGGGGAACCACAGGGGCGGGGGCCACATCGGCGGTGGCTGTCTCCAGCGGAATGACATTTTCCGACGGGACGGCGGAGGCAAAGGTGACTCTTGCCATGGCCGTGAAGCTGAAGGCCAGGCTTCTGGACGCGGGATACGATGTGCTGATGATCAGGGAGAGCGACGACGTACAGCTTGACAACGTGGCCAGAACCGTGATCGCCAACAATGGGGCTGACTGCCACATTGCCCTTCACTGGGATTCCACAGCCAGCGACAAGGGGGCCTTTTATATGAGCGTGCCCAATGTATCCTCCTACCGGGCCATGGAGCCGGTGAAATCCAACTGGGAGAAGCACAACGCCCTGGGAGAGAGCCTGGTGGCAGGACTTCGGGATGCGGGAGTGAAGATTTTTTCCGGCGGTTCCATGGAGATGGACCTGACCCAGACCTCCTACTCCACGGTTCCCTCCATTGATATCGAGCTGGGAGACAAGGCGTCCGACCACTCAGACGCGGCCCTGGACAAGCTGGCCGGCGGGCTTTTAGACGGAATCAATCGGTATTTTGGTCAGTAGCCGCAATATGTTACAGTTTATGGGGCAATGTCATTTAGTTAAAATCAATATTTATATGGTTAGATTTCATTATATGAGGTCTAACCATATTTTTTTCAAAAAAATTGACATAAAGCCTAAAATGTGCGGCCGCTCTCGCTGCTGATTGTATTTTAAGAGGCAGCGAGAGCGGCCCTTGGTATTAGAATCAGTCATTTCATTCTAATCCAAGGAGGTGTATGCCATGTTTTTTAACCAGATCAAATATTTGTTCCAGGATGCTCTCTTCCATGTCGCATCCCACATCTCCCCTTATCTGGTCAACCCGGATAAGAATTTCACCAGGCGCAGAAAGATTCCCCCGGAGATGCTTATCTCCTTCCTTGTCTCCCAAGGGGCTTCCAGCGCCTGTAATGAGTTGGACGATTTCTTTGACTTCCAACCGGATTCCCCCTCCCTCTCTCTCCCCTCTCAACCAGCAACGGGACAAGCTTAGGCCGCAGGCTCTGGAAGAAGTCTTCCGACAACTCAACCGTTCCCTTTCCACCCTGGAGGCACCTTCTAACTACAGGCGCCTCGCTGTTGACGGCTCTTCCTTCTCCTTTTTCAGCAGGCTGCAATGGGCCTCTGACGACTATTTCGTTTCCCAAGGCCATTCCGCAAAGGGCTTTTACAGCGCCCGCCTCAACGCGCTCTATGACCTTGATACCCATACGCATAAGGATGCTCTCATATAATAACATGGCGCATGTCCTGGAAAAAAAGCAGTTTTTCCTGTTCCGCTCCAAAGACGTGAACGTACGCGGCATGGCCGGGCACCTGCCAGTTCCTAAGGAAGGGGCTTTTGACCTGTGCCTTGATATCGCCATTAAACGTTCCCATTCCAAAAAAGTCATGGCATCCGGCGATTATATCACCTTTGTCGATGCGGCATCCGCCTTTGATTTTTTGCCATATGGTTCCATGGATACCTATACGATTCCTGTCCGGGTTGTGAGGCTCCCGTTCGATGACGGCTCTTACGAATGCCTTATGACCAACCTTCCAATAGATGAATTCTCTACGGAAGACATCAAACGCCTTTATTTTTCCAGGCGGGGATCGAGATCTCCTTCCGTAAGATTAAGTATACCATTGGCCTGAACAGTAGCACAATATTCACAAAAATAAAAAAAATTGCGCCAGCTACTGGTCAAAAACCATTTTATCGTGTATAATGAACAGGCAGCCGATATAATATGTGGTTGAAACTAATCTTTGGAGACGTAGCGAAGCGGCCGTAACGCGGCGCACTCGAAATGCGTTTGTCGGTTCATCCCGGCACATGGGTTCGAATCCCATCGTCTCCGCTGTCAGAAAATCCCTGAAAATACTTAGATTGTCGCTAACAATAAGTGTTTCAGGGATTTTTTATGAAAATAATTATGCACTGTACGAAAACTTATTTCCCACATAATGAGGCAAAGTATCACACGATATATCACACGATATTACATGATATTTTCTAGAAGTGTTCATTGATTTTTTGGGTCTGCCGGATGGTTTCGATGCTTATCGTATTTCTATACACGGTCTTCATCACATTGTCGCTCGCCCATCCCCCGCGTTCCAGGATATACTGACCGGGGACTCCAATGGCGTGCATGATACTGGCGGCGTAATGCCTAAGTCATGAAACTTGCTTTTGAATTTATATTGCACTATTTCTTTGATTTTTGAAATAAACTCAATAAATTGCACTTCATTTATTTCAATATTAATGATATACTGAAAATAGATTTTTACTATTGAGGTATATGAGATGATTCCTTATACTGGAGATTACATTGAACATATTGATGGTAGCATAAATAATTTTAAATATTACACATTTACCCCACGTCCTCTGATGCATGGGGATATGTATAAAATGGACGATGAACTATCTGCCTTGCTAATTGAAGTTCATCGAAATATTGGATTTTTAAAGGGACTTTTTAAGTATGCCCCAAATAGAGAAGCGTTCGTCGAATTAATGCTATTAAAAGAATGCACATATTCCCGAATGATTGATTACGATACTCTCACTTTTCACGAGGTACTTGCCAGTCGCGGGAGTGGTAAAAACGATATTGCATCAATTACTAATCTCAAACTGGCATACAAGAAAGCGATAGATAGGACAATTTCAGCTCCAGTTCTAAGTGAACTTTGCGGAATTGCATTATATGGTGATGTAGTTAGCAAGCCAATTGATATTAGGGACAAACAGACTTTTTTATTGGGTGTCAGGACGAACCTTATATCTTACAACCCTACAGCCCCTGACGCAGTTTTGCCAGCGCTGGCCGATATTTCTGCTTATCTATATAATGACAAAGACACTGATCCGTTAATTAAGGCTGCATTAGTGCATTATCAGTTTGAGATGATACATCCATTTGAGAGATATAACGGGATTGTAGGACGAATCATTGTTCCAACGATATTGTGCAATATCGTTGGAGAAGCAAGACCGCTAATATGTCTGTCCGAGTATTTGTATCACAACAAGAATGAATACTTCGACTTGCTTCAAACTACTCAATACAGTGGTGGTTATATTCGGTGGATCAAATTTTGTGTAAATGCTATAAATGAAACTGCAAAACGGTCAGCTCAGTTACTGATACAGTATGAAGATATTGTAGAAAAAGATATAAAACAATTAGAAGATATACAGTTGCTACCCAAAAGTGTTTGGCGTGTATATGATTATCTTAAGCTTTTTCCTGTGACTAGCATTTCCCATGCCGCCACACAGTTGGGAAGTTCGTTCAATTCAATCTCAAATGCCCTGCACTTGTTGAGTTCGAATGGCATCGTCACTCAAGAAAAAGACAACATGAGGAATCGTATTTGGAAGTATACTGCGCTTGCATCCCATTTGATATAAGATTAATGTTCGTTTTAAGGGAATATTCGATAAGATTAAATTATTGGCTCTTTATTCCTGAACTTTAGGCGGCGATAAATATCTAAGATTTGGAGGACATAATGACGCAATCAAATATCATCATGTACACTACAGAAGATGGAGTCATAAAAATAGAAGTTACATTTGACCATGATACAGTTTGGCTTTCTATAGATCAAATGGCCGAATTATTTCAACGGGATAAAAGCGTAATTGGAAAACATGTAAGAAATATTTTTAAAGAAGGAGAATTGGAAAAAGAAGCAGTTTGGGCAAAATTTGCCTACAC
>CAJTOT010000002.1:137605-137827 GCA_910577935.1 uncultured Hungatella sp.
TGTTATTATTTCCGTTGGTTATCGGGTAAAATCCCTGAGAGGAACACAGTTTAGAATATGGGCTACTTCTATTTTGAAGGAATATATGAAAAAAGGGTTCGCATTAGATGATGATCGGCTTAAGAATCTCGGAGGCGGAAACTATTTTGATGAATTGTTAGCTCGTCCGGAGCTGCACAGTATTTGGGCCTGGGAGCTTTCCTGGGCCTTTTCAATTGGAGG
>CAJTOT010000003.1:0-78940 GCA_910577935.1 uncultured Hungatella sp.
TGATTCCTGCCGGCAGCGAGCGGGCGAATCAGATGCCAGGCAGTGCGCCGGGGCAAATGTGCCTGTATGCGTGCCTGGTGGCTGCCGAAGAGCCATATACCTGCGGCTGCCGTGCCTGGCAGTGCTGTGAGATAGAGAGCCATCGTCTGTCAGAGAGAGCCGAATTATGTTTTTCCCATACATGCCATGAGCGGGACGATTAGATTATCTGTGTCGTCACTGAGCCGGGCATGTAATTTAACGGCAATATAACTTCACTTGTAGGCGAATATTTAAAATAGTCGTATGGTTATCCGCCAGAAAGTATGGTGAACTCATAATTGAAATAACTCTTCTGGTGGTTTTATCCTTTTTTAGTTTGGCAACTTATAGGATACCATAAAACCATATGGAAGGGTTATTTTTTTATTGATAACTTACAACTCACAAGAAAAGAGCAAATATATGGTATACTGGAAGACAGGAAAGAGGAGGGGGTATAGTAAAGCGAATAGTGATGAGAAGTTACCATAGGAGGGAGAAGGATCTTCGAATACACCTGCTATAGCGGAAAAAATCGAAGGGGGATTTTTCATAATGGACAGCGTGAAGAGAAATATATATTCTCACGGGAAAGAGTTTTACAAAGCGGATGCAGATTTTTATGTGTGCGTCTATGATGAAAAAATTTATTATATGAATTCCGAGTATCTTTGTTATTCGGACACAGACGGAGGAGATATCCGGATCATAACAGGAGAGAAACGGTACAAAAACGCGTACATACATGTCAATCCCACCGGCATCTATCTTTATAAACGGGGCAGCACTAATACGTACCTGGATGTGAAGCGTATAGGATTTGACGGAAGTTCGGTGTTGGAGGTAAAGGAAAAAGGCCGCATCAGTTATGTCTACATTTACGGAGACAAGATTTACTATGTGAAAAAGGTTCCGGGTGCCGCGGAGATCCGGTGTATGGACATGACCGGCGGGACTATCACCACGGTGTACTCGGAAGCGTCTGAGGCGGACAGACTGTGCGTGGCGGAAAACTGTATTATTTTCAGGGCAATGTATAAAGGCTCCAGGCGCGGGTATCCCTATGACGATAAGGTCTGGATGGTTATGGATCGGTCCGGAGGAAGGGTGAACTGTCTGAGCGGAGGTTATGGCGGAAATGATTCAGGGGAAGAGATCGTCTACTGTGATCCGAACAGGAACATACTCTGGACGGAGAGGAAAACTTCCGGGGGGGATTTGATTTGGGAACCCAGGCCGATATGGGGAGGCAGAAACTCCGCGGTTTCCGGCATGCCTGTGTGGAACATGAGTGGTAAGCTGTGGATAGACGACGGACGCTGGTCCAGAGAATATTTTGACGGAGAGCATTTTTATCAGTCCGACTCATATTATATCTTTGATTCCGCCGACGAGCGGGGAAGACGTATGAAGTGGAATGAAAGCGGACATGGTGCCTGTGACCAGTTCACCGTATCGGGGGGATATCTGTTTTTAGATCTTGAGGCCCTCGGCGAGGAACAGTACCAGCTGACAAAATGGAAATCACCTCCTCTCAGAAAGACCTGGTTTAAGGAGGAACTGTCCCAGGAAGTTAAAGATCAATATGAGCAGCGCCTGAAAAAGCCCGGCAGGAAAAATCAGGCAGAGACAGGCACAGGGCCGAAAGCAGGAAGAATTCCTGTGGCTGCCATAGCCAGAACGGGCGGGATATCTCCTCTTCAGCTGATGAAAGACACAGCCGTCGTATCATCAGGCAGTGAATTCTGGGCCTTTAATACAAGTGGAAAGAGGGCGGAGAACCGTTTTAAGATCAACTGCGTCTACGAGGAAGACGGAGTCTGGCATGTGATAGAAAAGAAAGAGGGACTTGTCAGAGGCGCTGAATATGTTCAAACATCGCCGCTTATGACGGTTTACGGAAACGTATGCTTTTTCGCGGAGGGCAGAAAAAACGGGAAATGCCAGGAGTTTTTTGTCATATGCCGAAGAGAGGGAGCGGCGATAGTACTTGAAACCTTCGGGGCAGAGGGAGTGTCAGGGCTGTCAGATGATTTGATTCACACGGCGATCGTCCGGGGAGAACAGATCCGCGTAATGGGACGGAATGGTCAATGGCTGAGTTTTAATATGGATACCGGGGTTGTGTCAAAGGAGCAGGTTCCCCTTCCTCCTATGCATTCGGAATTTGATTCATGGAAAAATGGGTTCAATGAGATGTATACAGTTGAGGCATTTTTTTATAAGGGCTATATCTACACAGTATATTTTGGGATGCAGAACTGTATGTTCCGATTTCCCTTAGAATGTGTACAGGATATCGAACATGTGAGTCTTATTGATGCCTCCACCGGCGTTCCGGGCATGAGATTTGTGGTTAAGGACTCGTCGTTTGTCTATAAAAACGTCCTCTACAACATTGATTTCTCTGGATTTTACACCCTTAATCTGGACACCATGGTTTACACTCTGGTGAGCGGGGGACATTTCCAGATTATTGGAAAGATGACAGATAACCGCGTTCTAATCCAGACAGAAGATAATTTATATCGGCTTTACGATCTGGATCAGAAGAAATGGTACAGATTTAATGAGCATTTCTTTAATGCCAGGAAAAATGGCGATGATGTGAAAATGCTGTATGTAAGTTACAGCGGTCCATATGTGATCTTCTCTTACAAAAAAACGGACGTCCGCGTTTCATACAGTGTCATGACATGGCCCGAGATATCGAACCAGAACGCCATGCTTGTGGATTTTGCTGTTAAGTAGGAATAAAGATAATCGGAAACAAAATAAGATTAGGAGATGGGGGATATTTATGAAAATGAAAAAGTTTCTCGCGTTTGTCCTTGCGGGAGTCCTGAGCCTGTCAAACGCCATGTGGGCGACAGCGAAGACGCCGGAGCCAGCCGCCGGCGGGGAGAGAGAAATGAGAGCAGAGGATACGGCCTCCCCTTCTGACGCGTGGCAGGAGATTGTTTATACGGATGTGACGTTTGACAGCGGCAGGGCTGACAGCGAGATTACATGGGAAGACTATAAGAAAACGATTTTTTGCGGAGGGGAATTTGAGGCACGGATTCGGAACCACGGCAGCAGCGAGTTGGATCTGAGCCTTAAGGTGGCTTCTCCGGCTGGAACTGTAAAGACTTCTCCCTGCGGGAGTGTGAAGGGAAACCAGGAATGCACAGTCAGAATAGAGGAGGGAAGGTTCTTTCCGATAGCAGGTGTTTATGAGATCAGCCTGGTAGATTACTATGATGAGGACAAGGTCTACGGTACCCCGATTTCTGTGGAGGTGAAAAAAATTCCGTCTATGACGATCTGTCTGACCAAGAAAGTCTTCACAGATGTCTATTATCAGGAAATCCTGTCAATAGATAGGATTTTTTACGATCAATATGACCTGGTAAAGGCCGCTGACGGTGTGTCTGTGAGTGGGCTGGCTCTCACGAATGTCACTGCTGTCTGTGAGAAGATGGCAGGAACAGATATATATGTAATCAAAGAGATGCGGTCGGATCAGTGCGACAGCATCAGCGTTGAGGATAATGAATATGCCCGCCCGGTGATTAAGGAGAGTACTCTGGAAGGCTTTGATCTGAAGCAGAAAGAGGTATCTGTGTATGAGGGAGAGAGCATTGCGCTGGAGCCTGTGATAACAGGCAAGGCAGATGAAAGCCAGATTGTCTGGGAGAGCTCTGACGACAAGACAGCATTTGTAGAGAATGGCACGGTGACCGGTCTGGCGGCGGGTACCGCGGTGATTACCGCGAAATTGCAGGGGCTGGAGGCAGTCTGTAAAGTGACTGTCAAAAAGACGGTTCAGCGCATCAGCCTGAAAGCGGTGGAAACAGACTTTAACGCGGGCAGAGTATACCAGATGACTGTGACAGTGGAGCCTGAGGATATGTCCGAAGCAGTGATGAAAGACATCCGGTGGTCAAGCAATAACGAGGAGGTAGCGGAGGTAGATCAGAACGGACGTGTAACCACCAAAAAGCCGGGGTCTTCTGTCATCAGGGCGCAGCTTGGCCAAGTGTATGCCGAGGGTGTGATAAGGGTCATAGAGGCTCATCCCCTGGAGGTCAGAATAACGGCAGACGGCTATGAAAAAGTCATCACGCTCACGGGAAAAGACGCGTTGACAGAAAGGAATTATTTTGAAGAGGGAAAGGAGCCTGAGTCTCTGGAACTGAAACCACTTCCCGATGAGCTGAAGAAGTATTTTGACCAGGAGCCGACGCTGCAGGGTAAGACCGTAAAATTCCGTCTGAAGCCGTCAGAGGAAGAGTTTCAGATTGATATTCCTATATCTATGAAGGGTCAGATGTATACGGAGTATAATAATGACTGTGTACTGAGGATTTTCGGTCGGCCTTTCGTCAAGGTGGCCGTGAGGACAGAAGAGGATATTCGGGAATTCTTCAGGGCTAACCCCTTCCGAGATGGGGATCAGCAGCGGGATACATGGGACATTGAGCCTGTCCCGACTCAGGACGTAGCCGGAAAGCTCAACGCGTCGACTGTGGAGAACGCTCTAAATTCTTTGAATTTTGTCCGCTACGTGGCGGGAATACCTGCCGATGTGGAAAACAGCGAAAAATTTGAAGAACTGTCACAGACAGGAGCGGCTGTTTTGATGCAGCGCGGAAAGGAGGTGGGCAAAGAGGAACTGACACATACTCCCCAAAAGCCTGCCGGCGTGTCAGAGGAGTTCTACCAGAGGGGGTATATAGGTACAGGTTCCTCTAATCTGGCCCTTGGATATAGGAGCCTTGTAAATGCTGTAATCTCCGGCTGGATGGACGATGGAACCACGGAGAATATCGCTGGCGTGGGACACCGCAGATGGTGTTTAAACCCTTATATGAAAGAGACCGGCTTCGGCCATGCCGGAGATTATACGGCTATGTACACCAAACCCGAAAATGACCAGGCGAGTACGTCAGGCTACACATTTATCCCATGGCCGGGTCAATATATGCCTGTGGAATATTTTGAGGGCCCCTGGTCTGTGTGTCTGAACAGGCTGGTTTACAATTCCAAGATGACAGAAAACATAAGTGTCACCATGACATACCAGGGTAAAGAGTATGTTCTGAGTGAAAGCAACAAGGACATTGGGGGAAAATATTTTAGCTTCAGTCCCACAGAGACTGGCCTGGGTCCGGCTGTAATTTTTAAGCCTGATATTGAGTTTCATGCAGGCGATAAGGTCGATGTAAAGATCACAGGCCTTAAAGACGCTTATGGAAATGAGCTTCCTGTGGAGTACTCGGTCAATTTCTTTTCCATGGATATGGAAGCACCGGAAAGTATTGTATTGGACGCGGAGAAAAAGGAAGTGACCGTGAACTCGAGATTTACGCTGAAGGCGTTCACCGTGCAGCCAGACGGTTCAAAGGTTCCCGCGGAGAACGTAAAGTGGTCCAGCTCCAACAGCAGAGTAGCGACTGTGGACGAGAAGGGAGAGGTGCGGGCGGTAAGCGTGGGCATTGCGACCATCACGGCAGAGGTGGACAGCAAGACAGCCATGTGTCTGGTAACTGTTAAAAAAGGAAGCTCCGGCAGCGGCAGCAGCGGTTCCGGAGGAGGCAGCGGCAGCGGCGGTTCCGGGGGAGGCAGCGGCGGTTCCGGAGGAGGCAGCGGCAGCGGCGGTCCCGGAGGCGGAAGTTCAGGTAAGGGCAGTTCCAACACAAATGGGCTGTCGGCCCTGCCGGGAAACACCTCCCTTCCATCTTATGTGATCAGGGGAACCTGGAGTCAGATAAATGGAATGTGGCAGTTCACGGATGATTCCGGTCTGCTTTATAAAAACAGATGGGCCGCGGTGGTCAATCCCTATGCCAACACGGCGGCAGGCCAGGATGGCTTTGACTGGTTCTTCTTTGATGCCGACGGAAATATGCAGACCGGGTGGCATCTGGACGTCGACGGGAATTACTACTACTTAAATCCTGCTTCTGACGGAACCAGGGGAAGGATGATGACCGGATGGGTGTGGATTCCCGACGCGGCAGGCGTGAACAAATGTTATTATCTGAATCCTGTCTCTGACGGAACCAGAGGAAAAATGATGAGCAACACAGTGGTAGAAGGCTACACAATTAACCAGGAAGGTCAGTGGACCGTGAACGGAGTGCCGCAGAGCAGATAATACAGCTAAATAAAGAAGCTGTTGTGTCAATAAAAATATGATGACACAGCAGCTTTTTTACGCGGATTCTTAAATTATGCGATACAACAAAAAGGGGAAGAAGCAATATCGCTCTCTCTCCGGCCGGGAGTAAAAACCAGTTGACATTCCCCATGGCATACAGTATGCTTAAATAAGAATTTGCGCTGCAGACAGCCGCCGGACCGGCAGTTCAGGGAGATGCCTTTTTACAGGGTCTCCCTATTTGATTACCACGTATGGGGAGGCTGCGGCGGGTTTTGCGGAATTATATTACGGAAAGAGGAATAGAACATGCTAGAAAAGCTGAAACAACTTTTTGCCCAGGTGGACATGACCGAGGGAAGGCCGTGGGAGAAGATCGTGGTATTCACGATTCCCATGCTCATCGGAAATATTGCCCAGCAGCTTTATAACACCGTGGACAGCATCGTGGTAGGCCGGTATGTGGGGGATAATGCCCTGGCGGCCGTGGGCAGCGCCAGCCCCATACTGAACCTGCTGCTGGTGTTGTTTGTAGGTATTTCCATGGGGGCAAGCATTATGGTATCCCAGTATTTCGGATCGAGAGACCGGGAGAACCTGTCCCGCACCATCGGAAGCACCATCACCTTGACAGCGGCGGCAACCCTGTTTCTCATGGTGTTCTGCTCCGTGCTTATCCGCCCGGTGCTCCATATGCTGAACACGCCGGATTCCATCCTGGACTGGTGCGCCTCCTATCTGCTTATCTGGCTCATGGGTATCGGGGGCTCGGCTTATTACAATATTCTCTGCGGAGTCCTCAGAGGGTTGGGGGATTCCTTGTCGGCTCTGGTGTACCTTCTGGTTGCCACGGTGCTCAATATCATTCTGGATGTGTGGTTTGTGACAGGACTGAGGCTGGGGGTGGCCGGGGTGGCTCTTGCCACGGTTATTGCCCAGATGGTTTCCGCTGTGCTCTGCTTTCTGAAGCTGCGGAGGATGACCCACCTCTTTGACATGGAGATGAAGTATATAAAGCCCCACAGGGAAAATATTATGACGGTCATGCGGCTGGGGCTGCCCTCCGGTGTCACCCAGGCCATCTTTTCCCTGGCCATGGTCATCGTTCAGTCTCTCACCAACAGCTTCGGTGAGATGGTCATCGCGGCCAACGTCATCATCATGAGGGTGGACGGTTTTGCCATGATGCCTAATTTCTCCTTCGGCACCGCCATGACCACCTATGCCGGTCAGAACGTGGGCGCCAGGAAACTGGATCGGGTGAAGGAGGGGGCAAGGCAGGGAACGTTTATCGCTGCGGGAACCTCCGCCGTCATCACGGCTCTGATTCTTCTCTTCGGCAGGAATCTCATGGCCATCTTCACCAACACCTCGGAGCTGGTGATTCTCAGCGCCGACATGATGTCCATCCTGGCGGCGGGCTACATCGCCATGGCAGTGACCCAGAGCCTGTCGGGAGTCATGAGAGGGGCGGGGGACACGGTGACTCCCATGTGGATCTCCATGGTCACTACCGTGGCTATCCGGGTGCCTCTTGCCTACGGCATCGCCTGGGCCACCAGAACTCCTGAGCTTCCCCAGGGGCGGTATCAGTGCATCTGGATCTCCCTGTTGATCTCCTGGGTGCTGGGAGCGGCGCTCACCGTCTTCTGCTACCGCCTGGGAAAATGGAAGAAGAAAATTCTGTAGGCGGCGGGCCTGGGGCCGGAATCAGCCGTCCTCCAGGCAGATGTTCCGCCGCGCCGCCGTTCCGGCTTAGTAGGAGATCACTTCGCACCCGTCCTCAGTCACCAGCACCTGGATCTCCCACTGGGCGGAGGGTTTTCCGTCTTCGGTGTACACGGTCCAGTTGTCATCTTCGTCCACATACACCTCCTCGGTGCCCATGTTGATCATGGGTTCGATGGTGAACATCATGCCGGGGGCCAGGATCATCTCCGTGCCCCTGGGCGCCACATAGCTGACCCACGGCTCCTCGTGGAATTCCAGGCCCACCCCGTGCCCGCCGATATCCCTGACCACCCGGTATCCGTGGGCTCTGGCATGGTCGTTGACCGCCTGGGACATATCTCCCATGAATGCCCAGGGCTTTACCTCCTTAAGCCCCAGTTCCATACATTCTTTTGTCACCTCCACCAGCTTTTTCTTTTCCGGAGACACGTCTCCGATGCAGAACATGCGGGAAGAATCGGAGTAATACCCGTTTAAATTAGTAGAGCAGTCCACATTGACAATGTCCCCATCCTTTAAGACCACGTCGGGGGAGGGGATGCCGTGGCAGACGACTTCGTTGATGGAGGTGCACACGCTTTTGGGAAAGCCCTCGTAGTGCAGGGGAGCGGGGACGGCATGATGCCGGGCTGTCTGCCGGCAGACCCACTGGTCGATCTCCTCCGTGGTGACTCCGGCCCTGATGTGCTCTGCCACATAGTCCAGGACGGCGATGTTGACCTTGGCGCTTTCCCGGATAGCCTCAATCTGGGAGGGGGTTTTGATCATGTTCCGCGCGGGAATTATGCAGCCCTGCAGGCGGCAGCGGGCCAGCTTCTGGTCGAAATCATAGTGACATTTTTTGTACTTGACCCCGCTGCCGCACCAGCAGGGATTGTTGCGGTTGAGAAAATGCATGAGAATCGGCTCCTTGTCTGACAGGGTTATCTTTTTGACCCTGGCATGATAACATTTTATTAGGTAAATACTGACTTTGTGGGCCTGGCCGTTGGGACAGGGCGCCCTCCTGTCCGCCTGTATCGGACAAAAGCCGGGAATGTCCACCCTGTGGGGAATCTGACATGGAATCCGGCGTGGCTGCCTCACAAGCGGGTTTGACGCCCGGATTTCATGCCGGATTCCCCGCCCTGCCAACGGCTGCCTGTATTAAGTATAGCACAAGAGGGGCAGATTGAAAAAGTCTTGCATTTTTCAATAAGAAAACTTATAATGGTCTAATAATTACGCACGTAAGAAGGTGATTTCATGGCGCAAGAACATTTTGAGGAAAGGCTGGAACAGGAACTGGAAGCCCCGGCTTCTTTTACCAGTCCAGAAGTTTTATATGAAGATCTGGTTCGCAGCATCCGCAAATATCATCCATCTGATGACATCTCTATGGTGGAGAAGGCGTATAAGATTGCCAGAGATGCCCATAAGGACCAGAAGAGAAAATCGGGTGAGCCCTACATCATTCACCCCCTTTGCGTTGCCATTATCCTGGCAGATCTGGAGTTGGATAAAGAGAGCATCATTGCCGGCATTCTCCACGACGTGGTGGAAGACACGGTGATGACGCTGGATGAGATCACAAAAGATTTCGGGCCGGAGGTGGCCCTCCTGGTGGACGGCGTCACCAAGCTGACCCAGCTGTCGTGGTCCATGGACAAGGTGGAGATTCAGGCGGAGAACTTGAGGAAGATGTTTCTGGCTATGGCCAAGGATATACGGGTGATCCTTATCAAGCTGGCGGACCGGCTTCACAACATGCGGACTCTGCAGTTTATGAGGCCGGAGAAGCAGAGGGAGAAGGCGAGGGAGACCATGGATATCTATGCCCCCATCGCCCACAGGCTGGGTATCTCCAAGATTAAAGTGGAGCTGGACGACCTGTCCTTAAAGTATCTGAAGCCGGAAGTCTACAGTGACCTGGAGGAGAAGATCGCCTTCAGCAAGGAGGCAAGGCGGGACTTTGTCAACGGCATTGTGGCGGAAGTGAAGAATCACATGGAGGAGGGCGGAATCCAGGCCGCAGTGGACGGCAGGGTGAAGCATTTCTTCAGTATTTATAAAAAGATGGTGAAGCAGGATAAGACGCTGGAGCAGATCTATGACGTGTTTGCCGTGCGCATCATCGTGGAGTCGGTGAAGGACTGTTACGGGGCCCTGGGAGTGATCCACGAGCTGTACAAACCGATTCCGGGCAGGTTTAAGGATTACATCGCCATGCCCAAGCCCAACATGTACCAGTCCCTGCACACCACCCTCATAGGCAGCAACGGACAGCCTTTTGAGATTCAGATCCGCACCTACGAGATGCACCGCACCGCGGAGTACGGAATCGCGGCCCACTGGAAGTACAAGGAGAGCGGCAGCGGGCAGGTGGCGGCGGGGGACGAGGAGGCGAAGCTTTCCTGGCTGCGCCAGATTCTGGAGTGGCAGAGGGACATGTCGGACAACAAGGAATTTTTAAACCTCATCAAAAGCGATTTAGACCTGTTTTCCGACAGCGTGTACTGCTTTACCCCCACAGGAGATGTGAAGGCCCTTCCCAGCGGCTCCACGCCCATCGATTTCGCCTACGCCATCCACAGCGCCGTGGGCAACAAGATGGTGGGAGCCAGAGTCAACGGGAAGCTGGTGAACATTGATTACGTGATACAGAACGGCGACCGCATCGAGGTCATCACCTCCCAGAATTCCAAGGGGCCCAGCAGGGACTGGCTGAAGCTGGTGAAGAGCACTCAGGCGAAAAACAAGATCAACCAGTGGTTTAAGACAGAACTCAAGGAGGACAATATTCTCCGGGGCAAGGACATGATCGACCGGTACTGCAAGGCCAAGGGAATCAACTATTCCGATTTGAACAAGCCGGAATACATGGAGAAGGTCTTAAAGCGGTATGCCTTTAAGGACTGGGATTCGGTTCTGGCTTCCATAGGCCACGGCGGCCTGAAGGAAGGCCAGGTCATCAACAAGATGGTGGAGGCCAGGGAGAAGAAGTTAAAGAACGAGGTGACTGACGCCAACATCCTGGACGGCATCGGGGAGATGACCAGCAAGGTTCCCGCCGCCAAAAAGTCAAAGAGCGGGATTGTGGTCAGGGGAATCCACGACGTGGCAGTCCGCTTTTCCCGGTGCTGCAGCCCGGTGCCGGGCGATGAGATCGTGGGGTTTGTCACCAGGGGAAGAGGCGTGTCCATCCACCGCACGGACTGCATCAATGTCATCAACCTTCCCGAGGAGGAGCGGGTCCGCCTGATCGACGCGGAGTGGCAGCAGCCGGAGGGAGCGGAGAACAGGGAGCGGTACTCTACGGAGATTCAGATATACGCCAACAACCGGATCGGGATGTTTGTGGATATCTCCAAGGTCTTTACGGAGCGCCAGATCGACATCACGTCCATGAACGTGCGCACCAGCAAGCAGGGCAAGGCCACCATCATCATGACCTTCGACATCCACGGCAAAGAAGAGCTGACAAAGGTGACAGACAAATTAAGACAGATAGAAGGCGTGTTGGATATAGAGAGAACAGCAGGGTAATCAGGCCTGCTTTCTCTCTTTTTATGAAAGCCCCGGCGGCTGCCGGGAAATGGGGGCTGTTTTCCCTCCGGCCAGGCAAAGTCCTGGGACTGCCGGGGAGGCGGGTGAGCAGTAGAGGCGGCATTTTTTCACAGAGAGAAAGGCAGAGTCCCGGAGAGTCTGGGAATCGGGAATATGGATATAGAACGTGGATACAGAGCGTCAGAAAGGAGCAGGCGGCATGAGGGATTTCAGGATCGAGAAATGTGTGCTGGGGATGGTCAGCACCAACTGTTATATCGTGTACAGGAAAGCAGAGGAGGAAAATGGGAAGGAGGGCCTGAGGCCCGGGGTCATCGTCGACCCCGGCGATAACGCCACGTTTATTCTCAACCGGTGCCGGGAGCTGAGGGTCCGGCCGGAAGCCGTCCTGCTGACCCACGGACATTTTGACCACATACTGGCGGCGGAGGATATCCGGCGGGCGTTCCATATCCCCATTATGGCAGGCGAGGATGAGATGGGGCTTTTGGAAGAGCCGGATTTGAACCTGACAAGCTCTTACGGCGGCGACATATCCCTGACAGCGGACAGATGGCTCAGGGACGGCCAGGTTCTGGAGCTGATTGGGCGCAGGTGGAGGGTGCTTCACACTCCGGGGCACACGGCGGGATGCGTGTGCTTCTATGTGGAGGAGGAGGGCGCGCTGTTCAGCGGAGACACCTTGTTTTACCAGTCGGTGGGGAGAACCGACCTTCCCACGGCCAGTTCTGTGGATATCATCGATTCTGTTGTGGGCAAATTGTTTGTGCTTCCGGAGGACACCAGGGTGTATCCGGGACACGACAGCGACACCACCATCGGCCACGAGAAAAAATATAATGTAATATGCCGTCACAGGCGATAGGGACAATCATGATAGAGATTTTGTTAAATGACAGAGCGTACGAGCAGGATATCCGGGAGCTTTTGATGGCGTTTTATCCGGGTGAAACGTTTGTCTATGAGCCAGAGAAAGGGGCGGCGTTCTCCGTGGAGGGGCTGGTGGACAGACAGAGAAAGGAATTTTCCCTGAAGATCATCAGCCAGGACCGTCAGGAGTGGGCGGAATTTCCGGCGGACGCCGGGGAGGAGCTGGAGAAAGAGCTGGAAGAGGAGCTGTCCCGCATCCAGGAGCCTATAGCCGTGGATTACGGCAACCGGGCCCAGACCAAGAGCCGGATCAAGAGGCGGCTCTATGTGCTCCTGGTTCTCCGGACAGGGCGTCTGCTTCCCTGGGGGACCCTCACGGGGATTCGCCCCACCAAGATCGTTATGACCAAGCTTGATGAAGGGCTGTCCGAGGCGGAGACGGCCAGGTACATGAAAAAGACATACTACACCAGCGACGAGAAGATCCGCCTGGCGTTGAAAACCGCCGTCCATGAGAGGGAGCTTTTGAAACCTATGGACCGTGACAGAGGTTACAGCCTGTACATCGGCATCCCTTTCTGTCCCACCACCTGCCTGTACTGCTCTTTTACCTCCTACCCCATCGGCAGCTGGAAAGACCGCACAGGACTTTACCTGGAGGCTCTGTTCGCCGAGATGAGGGCGGCGGCGGGGATGATGAGAGGGAGAACCTTGGACAGCGTGTACATAGGCGGCGGAACCCCCACCTCCCTGACGGCTCAGGATCTTGACAGGCTGCTGTCGGCCCTTGAAGACATTTTCCAGGTGAGCAGGGCAAGAGAGCTGACGGTGGAGGCAGGGAGGCCGGACAGCATCACCAGGGAGAAGCTTGAGGCGCTTATCAACCATCATGTGACCAGAATCTCCATCAACCCTCAGACCATGCAGCAGAGAACCCTGGATTTGATCGGGCGGCGCCACACCACGGACAGGGTGAAAGAGTGCTTTCACATGGCAAGAGACATGGGATTTGACAATATCAACATGGACCTGATCGTGGGGCTGCCGGAGGAGGGGCTGGAAGACGTGAGGGACACTATGGAGCAGATACGCTTTCTGGACCCGGACAGCGTCACCGTCCATTCCCTGGCCATCAAGCGGGCCGCCAGACTGAACACCATGAAAGAAGTGTACAAGGACTTAAAGATCGTGGGAACCCAGGAGATGATCGACTTGACAGCCCGGTACGCGGCGGCTATGGGCATGGAGCCCTACTACCTATACAGGCAGAAAAATATGGCGGGGAATTTTGAGAACGTGGGCTACGCCAGGGAGGGGAAGGCATGCCTGTACAACGTGGCGATCATGGAGGAACAGCAGACGATTGTGGCCTGCGGTGCAGGAACCACCACCAAGGCGCTGTACCGGGCCGAGAACCGGATTGAGCGGGCGGAGAACGTGAAAGACGTTTCCCAGTATATTGAAAGAATCGGGGAAATGATAGAGAGAAAGCGTGTGTTATTGGAGGATTAACAAAGTTCAAGCCTGCTGAGCAGTTTGACATGATTGGGATGTGACTATTCTATGATTTTTTCGCCTATATCAGACAGCATCTCGTTGATGCGCATGAGCCCCAGATGATTCTCGATCCCGTAGATGATCACAGCGTCGCGTGAAGAGGGGGAGTAGAGAATCCCTGTCCTGGCGCACTCTAAAAGACGTCGGATTTCTTTCACGGAAAAGCCGGCGGAGATGCCCAGAGCCAGAATCTTGTCGCGGCCGGGAGCTCTGGAGCCGTTTAAAATCTGGTATCCGTAGGTGCGGTCCAAATTGGAGCCGTGGATCACCTCTGCTTTGGAGAGCTGATGCTGTTCTAAAAGTGTCTGGAAAGTCTGGGAAAAGGAAAACTTGGAGTCAGGCACCGTGTGCTGTTCAAGGTAATCATTCAGGCCTTTTGGGGAGCGGGTTCCCAGCAGAAGGTTCTGAAGTTCTCCGGTGGAGGGAAGTTCGGCTGACATGACTTAAGTCTCTTTTTCTGAAAATTTGCTTCCGGATAATGTCAAATAGAATTCACAGGAGGCGGAATATAAAGTGCTTGAAGATTATGTGGAGATTGCCCGGCTGGGAAAAGAACATAACATCTCCCTGCGGTCTTTTCAGTGTTCTGTTTCCATGGAATCCAGCCGTTCCATGACTTCCACCAGCTGGTTATAAACGCTTTTTGTATAATTGCCGCCCACGCAGAATCCCTCCCTCCTGTGCTTTCTTATAGCCAGTATACCAGAAATATCTGAAAAATGCCAATCCCGCCGCAACACACTTCCGTCATTTTGACTGTGGAAAGAGAGCATTCAGAAAGAGAAAATGTGGACAGAACAGACTGGAGAGAGGAATAAAACACGGAATCCAGAACAAAACATGGATATTTATCCCGTTTTAGGGGCTGGCTATCCACAATGCCCGGGGACCATGCTGGTTCTGGGCTGGTTATCCACAACGAAGACAGATATAAACCCCAAAAATTCAGCATGTTTTTTTGGGGGTGTCTGAACTGTTACGAACTGTTACAAAAAAAGTAAAAAAATTGAAAAAAAGGGTTGACGTATTCCGGGACATGTGGTAATATATATATCGTCGCTGAGATAACAGAGCGGCGAGATAAAATTGGGCTATCGCCAAATGGTAAGGCAACGGACTCTGACTCCGTCATTTCAAGGTTCGAATCCTTGTAGCCCAGTGCAGAAGAAGAGCGTCAAATCCTGATTTTATCGGGTTTTGAGGCTCTTTTTTTAACCCACAAAATAAATGGTAAAAATAGAAAAGAACAAGTGTAACTCAATCGAATGGTAAGCCGTGGCGCCTGCCCGTCTCGTAGATTGCAAGTAGTCCAAGTGTAACGATATTCTTGTTGCATAATATTATTTGTAGCGTTAAAATTTAATAAGTTAATTATATATTTCTCATATCTAGCTACAGATATTACAGGAAACGCATGGAGAATGGAATGGGGGTTGGCGGAGTTAGTGATGGCGCTGTGCCGGGCAAAAAAGAGGGCACAGTCACTATCGCCGCCTCTCTGGAGGATAAGGAGGCAGTCTGCAGGGTGACTGTCAAAAAGGCAGTTGAGAGTATCAGCCTGGATAACACCCGGCTGGATATGAATGCGGGAAAAACGTATCAGTTAAAAGCAGGCAGCGGCGGACCTGCAGGAGGCAATATCGGCCAGTCGGCTTCTCTTCCGGACGATGTGGTCAGCGGAACTTGGACTGAGGCCAACGGAACGTGGCAGTTTGCAGACGCGTCCGGCCAGCTCTACAGGAACAGATGGGCGGCAGTGAGTAACCCGTATGCCAATACTGCCGCGGGTCAGTCCGCTTTTGACTGGTTTTTCTTCGATGCCGCCGGCAATATGCTGACGGGCTGGTATCTGAATACTGACGGGAATTATTATTACCTCAATCCCGCCTCTGACGGGACGAGAGGAAGGAGGCTGAGAGACACTGTAGTTGAAGGCTATACTCTCAACGCAGAGGGACAGTAGGTGGTAAACGGAGTAGTGTCCATAATGTAAGAACGAAATTCTTTTTAAAGAGGCTGTTGTAAAATCCGGCACAGGCCGGCTGTTTTACAGCAGCCTCCGGTTTTATACGTAACGGGCATATGCCGCTGCGTTTCCGGGACACTGTGAACAGCAGCCGCAGACGGGGGCGGCGCGGAAGTTTTCAGGCGCGGAAGTTTTCCCAAACAGCTATGGACAATCGGGATAAAATACTATATAATGGTACTGATTTTGGTTTGAGAGGGAGCAGGAGAAATGTATCAGTTTGAAAGCAGAGTGCGGTACAGCGAGACCGATGAGCAGGGGCAGCTGTCCCTGACCGGCATTCTGAATTATTTTCAGGACTGTTCCACTTTCCAGTCAGAAGACCTGGGGATGGGGATACAGTATCTGAAAGATCAAGACCGGGCGTGGTGGCTGACTTCCTGGCAGATTGTCATTGACAGATATCCGGCGCTGGGGGAGAAGATCCGGGTCAGCACATGGCCTTATGATTTTAAGGGGATCTACGGATACCGCAATTTCGCCATCTCGGACGGAAAGGGAGAGTATGTGGCCAGGGCCAATTCCCTGTGGTTTTTCTATGATACCAGAAATCAGAAGCCGGCCAGGATACAGGAGGCGGATATCAGGGGCTACGGCGGGCCGGAGCCCAGGTTAGTCATGGATTACGCGCCCAGGAAGATATGCCTTCCAAAAGAGTACGAAGAGAAGGATACATTTTTGGTGGCAAGGCACCACCTTGACACGAATCATCATGTGAACAATGCCCGGTATGTGGAGATGGCAAGAGAACTTCTGCCTGAGGATTTTCGTGTGAAAGAACTTCGGGTGGAGTATAAAAAGGCCGCGGTTCTGGGAGACTATATAACGCCCAGGGTCAGCAGGATTCAGCAGGGATATGTGACGGCCCTGTGTGATCCCCAGGGCGGCCCCCATGCGGTTGTTTGGCTGCGGAGTGAGGAAAAACAATGATTGAATTAGGAAAGAGACAGCTTCTGGAGGTTGTCCGAAAGAAAGAATTCGGGGTCTATCTGGGAGAGGGGCCGGAGGACGCCGCCGGCGTGCTGCTTCCCAAGAAGCAGGTTCCCCAGGGGACAGAGATCGGGGACAAGCTGGAAGTTTATATTTACAAAGATTCGGAGGACCGGTTTATCGCCACCACAGGCGAAGCCAAGCTGCAGGCAGGCGAGGCCGCTGTTTTAAAGGTCAAGGAAGTGGGAAAGATAGGCGCGTTTCTGGATATGGGGCTGGAGAAGGATCTGCTGCTTCCTTTCAGGGAGCAGAACCGGAGGGTGAAGGCAGGCGAAGAGTGCCTGGTGGCCCTGTATGTGGACAAGAGCAACCGTCTGGCCGCCACCATGAATGTCTATCCGTATATGAGCAGCGAGTCGCCTTACAAGAAAGATGACAAGGTGACAGGGACTGTTTACGAGATAAAAGAGAATCTGGGCGCGTTTGTGGCGGTGGACAACAAGTACTATGGTCTGATTCCCGCCAGGGAGATTTTTGGGGGAATCACCGTGGGGGACGTGATAGAAGCCAGAGTGGTGAAGGTGCGGGAAGACGGGAAGCTGGATTTGAGTCCCAGGGAGAAGGCTTATGTCCAGATAGACATGGATGCCCGGCTGGTTCTGGAAGCCATGGAAGAGAAGGGCGGGGTCCTCCCGTTTAACGACAAGGCGGCGCCGGAGCTGATTAAGAGAGAGTTTGCCATGAGCAAAAACGCTTTTAAGAGAGCCGTGGGACATCTGTTAAAAGAAGGTAAGATCAAGATCACGGAAAAGACCATAGAGAGGATATAGGAGGTTTGTCTTGGACTCGATAGAATATTATAATAAATACGCCGCCAAGGTGTATGAGGATACCGTGGACGTGGATATGAGCGAGATTATGGGAGAGTTTCTGAAACTTCTGGAGGAGGGAGATACCATTCTGGACCTGGCCTGCGGCTCGGGGAGGGACACTCTGGCCATGTACGAGATGGGGTACGACGTGACGCCTCTGGACGCGTCGGAGGAGATGTGCAAGCTGGCGGAGATACATACTGGTCTGGACGTGCTTCAGATGACTTTTGACGAGATGGAGTTTGAAGACGTGTTTGACGGTATCTGGGCCTGCGGCGCCCTGGTTCATGTCCCCAGAAACGAGATGCCGGAGATTCTGGGACGGCTCCACGACGCCCTCTGCGACAAAGGAGTGCTGTACATGTCCGTTCGGAAAGGCGATTTCGAAGGGTTCAGGGGCGAGAGGTATTTCACCGATTACACCGCGGACAGCCTTATCTCTATGATATCCAGGACAGGCCTTTTTGAGATAATCAAGACATGGGAGACCGATGATGTGCGGTCCAGCCATCCGGACACCGTGTGGGTTAATTTGCTGGCAAGAAAACGTTGATCTGACGGCGGCGCATGTTAAAGCGCCGCCGCTTTCTGTCTCGGAAAACGTTCTGGTCAGACCTGTGAGAAAGGAATCAGAAAGATGAAAAAGTATTCGGCTTTTACCCAGTACATGTTGATAATCGCAGGCGCGTTTATTATGGGATTTGCCATCAAAAATATGTATGATCCCATCAGCCTTGTTACGGGGGGAGTGTCCGGCGTGGCGATTATTCTCAAAAGTATTGCCGGCATTCCGCTGTGGGTCACCAACACGGCATGCAATATCCCTCTGTTTCTGGCGGCGTGGAAGATCAAGGGCTGGCGGTTTATCAAGAGAACCATGACGGCTACGGCGGCGCTTTCTTTTTCGCTCTATATAATTCCGGAGATGCCTTTTTTGATGGAGGATCTTCTGCTGACTTCTCTTTTTGGCGGAGTCATAAGCGGCCTGGGAACCGGGCTGGTGTTTCTCTTTCAGGCCACCACCGGCGGCACGGATATGCTGGCGGCCCTTCTTCAGAGAAAGCTCCGCCACTACTCCATAGCCCAGATTATGCAGGTCCTCGACGCCCTGGTGGTGGTTGCCGGAGCGGCGGTGTTCGGGATCAGATACGCTCTGTATGCCCTGATTGCCATCTATGCGGTGGCGAAAGTTTCCGACGGTTTTTTGGAAGGTTTAAAATTTTCAAAACAGGCGTATATTATCTCCGACCGCTATCAGGAGATCGCCGGGGCGGTTATGACCCGCATGGAGCGGGGGGTTACGGCTGTGGACGCTACGGGAATGTATTCGGGACAGAATAAGAAGATGCTGTTCTGCGTGGTTTCTAAAAAGGAAATTGTAGTATTGAGGGAAATAGTGGAAGAATTTGACAGAAAAGCCTTTCTTATTGTGACCGATGTGAGAGAAGTGTTCGGGGAAGGTTTTATCGAATATTAACATAAAAGGAATTAAAATCTGTGCATTCTTTTGTATTTTCAGGAAGGAAAAAAAATCAATATGCAGATTAGCCAAATAAAAAAAATCATTTTGGTAAATTACAATATGGTATAAAAAGCCGCTTTCGTGTATGATACAGTTAATAACACAAGGAACTTCCATTATGAGAAGGATTCTGTAGACTCTATTTAAAAAACAGGAGGATTTAAGAATGGCTAGTTTGTCATTAAAGAACGTAACAAAGTCATATCCTAACGGATTTGTAGCAGTAAAAGATTTTAACCTGGAGATCGCTGATAAGGAGTTCGTCATCTTCGTAGGACCATCCGGCTGCGGTAAATCCACTACACTTCGTATGGTTGCAGGTCTGGAGGATATCTCCTCCGGTGAGCTGTATATTGACGGCAAGCTGGTTAACGATGTAGAGCCTAAAGACAGAGATATCGCCATGGTATTCCAGAACTACGCTCTGTATCCCCATATGTCTGTATATGATAACATGGCATTTGGTCTGAAGCTGAGAAAGACTCCCAAGGAGGAGATCGACAAGCTGGTTCACGAGGCTGCCAGAATCCTTGACCTGGAGCATCTGTTAGACCGCAAGCCCAAAGCTCTGTCCGGTGGTCAGAGACAGCGTGTTGCCATGGGACGTGCCATCGTGCGTAATCCTAAGGTGTTCCTCATGGATGAGCCTCTGTCCAACCTGGATGCCAAGCTGAGAGGACAGATGCGTATCGAGATTTCCAAGCTGCATCAGAGACTGCAGGCAACCATCATCTACGTAACCCACGACCAGACCGAGGCTATGACTCTTGGTACGAGAATCGTAGTTATGAAGGACGGTGTTGTTCAGCAGGTTGATTCTCCCCAGAATCTGTACGACAAGCCGTGCAACAAGTTCGTTGCCGGATTCATCGGAGCACCCCAGATGAACATGGTAGATGCCAAGGTAGGCAAGGAAGGCTCTGATGTTACATTGACTTTCGGCAACCACACCATCTCCCTGCCGTCTGAGAAAGGCAAAGTTCTGGAGGCAAAGAACTACATCGGAAAGACCGTTACCCTTGGTATCCGTCCTGAAGATCTTCATGATGACAAGGCTTGGCTGGAGGCTTCTCCGAAGAGCATCATCGATGCAGTCGTGCGTGTATATGAGCTGCTGGGCGCAGAAGTGTTCCTGTACTTCGATGTTGAGGATGCCAACTTTACCGCCAGAGTTAATCCCCGCACTTCCGCCAGGGTTGGCGACAGCGTAAGACTGGCTTTGGATCTCAGCAAGATTCATGTATTTGACAAAGACACAGAGCAGATTATCGTTAACTAATATAAAGAGTTTTTAAGGCACCGCCCGGTATCGGGAGGTGCCTTTGTTTCTTTTAGCAATTATTCATACTTGCTTGCTTTTTTCCGTTTTATGCTTTAATATAAGATATGGGTAAATTTACAAAAAAGGAGAGTGCACTATGATTTCAAATCAGATACTTCAGACGACCATCGACGGGCTGAAAGGCATTACAAGAATAGATCTCTGTGTCTGTGAGACAGAGGGCAAGGTTTTGGCCACCACGTTTCCCGACGCAGAAGAGTACGAAAGCTCTATCCTCGCTTTTGTAGATTCGCCGGCGGACAGCCAGGTTATTCAGGGTTATCAATTTTTTAAGGTTTTCGACGAACATCAGCTGGAATATATTCTGCTGGCCAAGGGCGGCAGTGACGACGCATATATGGTAGGAAAACTGGCGGCATTTCAGATTCAAAATCTTTTGGTGGCCTACAAGGAACGGTTTGACAAGGATAATTTCATTAAAAATCTGCTTCTCGACAATCTGCTGCTGGTGGACATCTACAACCGGGCGAAGAAACTTCACATTGAGACCAGCGTGAAGCGGGTGGTGTATATTATTGAGACAAAGCACGAGAAGGATGTCAATGCCCTGGAGACCGTGCGGAGCCTGTTCGCCAGCAAGACGAAGGACTTTATCACAGCCGTGGATGAGAAGAATATTATCCTTGTGAAGGAAGTGAAGCCCACAGAGACCTACGACGATCTGGAGAAGACGGCCAACATGGTTCTGGATATGCTGAACACGGAGGCGATGACGAAGGTGCATGTGGCTTTCGGAACCGTGGTGGGGGAGATCAAGGAGGTGTCCCGGTCCTACAAGGAGGCAAAGATGGCCCTGGATGTGGGCAAGATTTTCTACAGTGACAAGAATGTGATCGCCTACAACAAGCTGGGCATCGGCCGCCTGATCTACCAGCTGCCCATCCCTCTGTGCAAGATGTTTATCAGGGAGATCTTCGACGGCAAGTCCCCTGACGAGTTTGACGACGAGACTCTGGCCACCATCAACAAGTTTTTTGAGAACAGCCTGAACGTGTCGGAGACTTCCAGACAGCTGTATATCCACAGAAATACCCTGGTGTACCGTCTGGACAAACTGCAGAAGAGCACCGGCCTGGATCTGAGGATCTTTGAGGACGCCATCACGTTCAAGATTGCCCTGATGGTAGTCAAGTATATGAAATACATGGAAAATTCAGATTTTTAAAGGACCAGAGAGGGAACATGATTGAAATTACAAATATATATAAAACCTACGATACAGGGAACAAGGCGCTGAGAAACATCAATATTACCATCGAGGACGGGGAATTCGTATTTATAATCGGGCGCAGCGGCTCCGGGAAGTCCACCCTGCTGAAGCTTCTGCTGAAGGAGGTAGAACCCACTTCGGGGAAGATCGTGGTCAATGACATGAATCTGGGCAAGATGCCGAGAAGATATGTCCCTAAGTACCGCAGAAGACTGGGGGTAGTATTCCAGGATTTCCGGCTTCTGCGGGACCGGAATGTCTATGAGAATGTAGCATTTGCTCAGAGGGTTATCGGCGCCTCTCCCAGAAAAATCCGGGAGAGGGTGCCCTCCATGCTGCAGATGGTGGGCCTGTCCTCCAAATATAAGTCTTATCCCCAGCAGCTGTCCGGAGGCGAACAGCAGCGGGTGGCCATCGCCAGGGCGCTGATCAACCGCCCGGAGGTCCTGCTGGCCGACGAGCCTACGGGAAATCTGGATCACCACAACGCCATAGAGATCATGAAGCTGTTGGATAAGATCAACAAGATGGGCACAACCGTGGTTGTTGTAACCCACAGCAATGAAATAGTCAATCTGATGCGGCGCCGGGTCATAACCATGGACCGGGGCTGTATCGTAAGCGATGAAGAAGGCGGAGTGGTTCATGAGAATTAGTACATTTTGGTATTGTCTGAAGGAGGGTGTCAAAAATATATGCAGAAATGTCTGGTTTTCCCTGGCATCGGTGGCGACGATTTCTGCGTGTATTTTTTTGTTTTGCCTCTTCTTCAGCATCATTGTCAACATACAGCATGTGGTGAAGAATGTGGAGGGGACTATCGGCATCACCGTTTTCTTTGACGAGGAGCTGTCGGAGGAGGAGATTCACGCCATCGGGGCGGAGATCAGGAGCAGGCCGGAGGTCAGCAACATGGAGTTTACCTCTGCCCAGGAGGCATGGGAGTCCATGAAGAATGACTATTTTGCGGGGCACGAGGAGCTGGCGGAGGGGTTCGCCGACGACAACCCGCTGGCAGGCTCGGCGTCATACCAGATTTTTCTCACGGATATTGTGTTCCAGGACCAGATGGTGGAGTATCTCTATCAGCTTTCGGGAGTGCGCCAGGTGAACTATTCCAACAGCGCGGCGGCAGGGTTGAGCAGCTTCAACGCCGTGATCGGGATATTGTCCCTGGTGATCATCGGTGTTCTTCTGGCGGTGTCCGTGTTCCTGATCAGCAACACCATCAACGTGGCGGCGTCTTTCCGCAAAAATGAAAATGAGATTATGCGCTACATCGGAGCCACCAACTACATGATCCGGGCGCCTTTTGTGGTGGAAGGAATTGTCATCGGCCTTATGGGCGCGTTTTTTCCGCTTGTGGGTATGTATTTTTTGTATCTGGAGTCTGTGGGATATCTGACAGCGAAGTTTCAGATTCTTTCCAGGATCTTCCAGTTCCTTCCGTTGAGCCGGATTTTTCCCTACATGACGGTTGTGGCCGTGCTGCTGGGACTGGGAATCGGATTTTTTGCCAGCTTCTTCACCATAAGAAAGCATCTGAAGGTGTAAGAGCATACTCCCTGTGAACTGGAGGGTATATTATGACATGAATTTGGGAATATTAACTTTATATGAGTAATCATGGCAGAGAAGGTGCCGCCGTGAGAGGAGTCAGAGATGGAGACGAAAAATAAATTCTGGAAAGGTTTTTTGGCTGGAGCCCTGGTGATGGCGTTCGCCGGATTGTTGATTGTGGGGGTGTCGGCGGGAATCTTTCTTATAGGAAAAGCAGTGATGGATAATCCGGTTCAGATTGTGGAGGAGAACAGCCCTGCGGAATTGCCGGATGGGAAACTGGAATTTGGCCGGATTCTGGAGAAGATGGGATATATCCAGGAGATCGTGGAGAATTACTATCTGTTCGAAGAAGACGAAAAACTGGTGGAAGACGGGATCTACACGGGTTTGATGTATGGACTTGACGATCCCTATTCTGTCTACTACAATGAAGAGGACTACTTATCTCTTATGGAGGATACCGCAGGAGAGTACTGCGGCATCGGCGCTATGGTTTCCCAGAGCCTTGCCACGGGAATTTCCACGGTGATGAGGGTGTTTGAGAATTCCCCTTCCTTTGAGGCAGGGCTTCTGCCGGGAGATATCATCTACAAGGTGGAAGGAGAGGAAGTGGCAGGCATGGAGCTTGACCTGCTGGTCAGCAACTATATCAGAGGCGAGGAGGGCAGTAAGGTATCGATTGTGGTGCTCAGAGGAGATGCCAACGAGGAGGTGGAGCTTACTATAGAGCGGCGCAGGATAGAAGTTCCCACGGTAGAGCATGAGATGCTGGAGAATAATGTGGGATACATTGAAGTATTGCAGTTCGACACCGTCACCAGCCAGCAGTTTAAAAACGCCGTCGACGATCTGGAAGAACAGGGTATGGAAAAGCTGATCATCGATCTCAGGGACAATCCGGGAGGTGTCCTGGACGCGGTTGTGGAGATGATGGCCTATGTGCTTCCGGAAGATAAGCTGGACGGCATGCTTGTTTACACGGAAGATAAAGACGGAAAGGGAGAGCGCTTCTTCTGCCAGGACGGAAAGCTTAAGTATGAAAGCGATTATGGCCCCAGCGGCAGCGATTACCCGAAGGAGGACGGACATGAGGTGGAGGTGCCTCTGGCGGTGCTGGTCAACGGAAATTCGGCCAGCGCTTCCGAAGTGTTCACAGGGGCGATCCTGGATTACGGCGCAGGCATTGTAGTGGGAACCCAGACATTCGGCAAGGGAATCGTCCAGAGCGTGCTTCCTCTGGGGGATGGGACAGCCATCAAGCTGACCACGGCCCACTATTATACACCGGCGGGAGTGGACCTTCATGGGGAGGGGCTGGCTCCGGATATAGAAGTGGAACTGGATGAGGAATTGAGAACCAAAGCAGTAGTAGAGAAGAGTGAGGATAATCAGCTTCAGGCTGCCATTGCAGCTCTTGAGTAGAAAGGATACGGGATATGGGTATATATAGTGATGTCATGAGACGAGTGAACAGTGATAACCTGACGGCGCATCTGCTGTATGATGTAAGTCAGGCGGAAGACAAAAATGAGGAGCGTGTGGAGAAAAGAGTCAGCCAGGCATATGAGACGCTGTTTCAGCAGCTGAAGGCGGTTATCCCGTCTGCTGACCCGGACAACGACGAACTGATGGATGCCATAGTCAATTTTGCGAAAACCTTTGAGGAGGTCTACTTTGAGGTGGGCCTGGCGGCAGGCTTTGAGATGTACAAAAATATGGAGAAAAAGATTCAGCGGCTGAAAGAGGAAGAATGAAACTGAACAATACACCTACATTGGAGACAGAACGACTTATACTGAGAAAATTTACAGAAGATGACATACAGGCTATTTATGACATTTACAGTGACCAGGAGGTCAACAGATTCCTGCCCTGGTTCCCGGTAAAGACTATGGAGGAGGCCAGGGAAGTGTTTGAAGAGCACTATGCCCACATATACAATCAGCCCAGGGGATACCGCTACGCGGTGTGTCTGAAGGGCGAAAACGTGCCTGTGGGATATGTGCATGTGGGGACGGATGACAGCTTTGACCTGGGCTATGGGCTGAGAAAGGAATTCTGGCGCCGGGGTCTGATGACGGAGGCGGCGAAGGCGGTGATCGGGCAGGTGAAGAGAGACGGATTTCCCTACCTTACCGCCACCCATGATGTGGAGAACCCTCACAGCGGAGACGTGATGAGGAAGCTGGGCATGCAGTATGAGTATACCTATGAAGAGCAGTGGCAGCCTAAGAATACCATGGTTACATTCAGGCTGTACCAGCTGAATTTTGACAACAGCAATATCAGGAGATACGACAAATACTGGATTGTCTCGAAGGTACACTATATCGAAGAGGAGCTGCGGGAATGAGGGCAGTGACAGTGTAAATCCTGGAGAAAAGAGGTTAGAATGCAGATGGGAACGGCTGTGGTGATATTGAAAAAAGGCCAGGGGCGCAGTCTGAAAGCAGGAGGCGCCTGGATCTATGACAATGAGATTGACCGGATTCAGGGGGATTTTTCTGACGGGGACATGGTCCGGGTGGAAGACTTCGACGGGTATCCCATGGGACAGGGGTTTATCAACACTAAGTCCACTATCACAGTCCGCATGATGACCAGGAAAAAGGACGCGGTGGTGGACGGGGATTTCATTGAGATGAGAGTCCGCGACGCGTGGAACTACCGGAAGGACACGGTGGATACTTCCAGCTGCCGGATCATCTTCGGGGAAGCGGACTTTCTGCCTGGGATCGTCATCGACAAGTTCTCCGACGTTCTGGTGGTGGAATCCCTGGCTCTTGGAATCGACCGGTGGAAACCTGTGATTGTGGAAAAACTGAAAAAGGTTCTTGAGGAAGACAAAATCTCTGTCCGCGGGGTCTACGAGAGGAGCGACGCCAAGGTGCGCCTCCAGGAGGGGATGGAGCGGTTTAAGGGATTTATAGGGGAGCCTTTTGACACCAGGGTCGAGATTTCCGAAAACGGAGTTAAGTATGTGGTGGACGTGGAGGACGGCCAGAAGACGGGATTTTTCCTGGATCAGAAATACAACCGCCAGGCCGTAGGACGGCTGTGCGCCGGAAAGAAGGTGCTGGACTGCTTTACCCACACAGGTTCTTTCGCTTTGAATGCCGGGAGGGCGGGGGCAGAGTCGGTGCTGGGGGTGGACGCGTCGGAGCTGGGGGTAGAGCAGGCACGGGAGAACGCCAGGCTCAACGGGCTGGAAGACAGGGTGAAGTTCGTGTGCGCCGACGTGTTTGAGCTGCTGCCCAGGCTGGAGAGAGAGGGAGAACGGTTTGACGTGGTGATTCTGGACCCTCCGGCCTTTACAAAGTCCCGGAATTCTGTGAAAAATGCTGTAAAAGGCTACCGGGAGATTAATGTGAGAGGGCTGAAGCTGGTGAAGGACGGCGGTTATCTGGCCACCTGTTCCTGTTCCCATTTCATGGACCCGGAACTGTTTGCCAAGACTGTCAGAGAGGCGGCTGCGGGAGTGCATAGGAGGCTGCGCCAGGTGGAATACAGGACTCAGGCGGCAGACCATCCCATCCTCTGGGCGGCGGACTCGTCTTACTATCTGAAATTTTATATATTTCAGGTTTGTGAGGAGAGATAGAGGGGTGATATACATAAAACTTAAATCAAAGAGTTATCAAGTGGTTCCTGGGGTCCATGCTCCAGATAGACCGGAATGCCGAAAATCAGAATCAGGGGATTTTCGGCTTTTTGTTTTTCAACAAAATATTAAATCATAAGAAATATTCTCTGTGTCATAAGTTGTTAGGACATTCAGATATCAATATAACCTAAAAGAAGTATATCCATATACTCCACGGACAGTTGGAGGCATCTGTGATGAAGATGCAGAAGATTTAGAAATTCATACAACCTACCAGACGGGATAATATTGATTATACATAAGGCGACATGAATATTAACAGGCACGCAGCAGGAGATATAAAGGTCTCTAGCTGTGGGCTGACATCAACGATTCCTGAACATGGGAAAAATTGAAAAAACACTGTAAAATCAGGGATTTCAGCATTCTCAGCCCCGGGCTGAAGGCGCAAAAATAATGCGTCTGAGAGGAATCGAACCTCCGCACGCGGCTCCGGAGGCCACTGCTCTATCCACTGAGCTACAGACGCATTACTGTTATCATACTACAATATTGAAAAAGATGCAAGTAAAAAATTGATTTTTTCCCTCTTTTTTGCTAGAATAGAGCAAGACTTAAAGGCCGGGAGGTACAAAAACATGGTAAATCGGAGAAGGCCGGGGAGAGGAGACCAGGCTGAGGGCGCGCTTGTGAGACTGCTGCGGTTTGGGATCATTCCCGCGGTTGTGATTATATTGATTATAGTCATTGTCCAGCTGGACAAGGGGAAAGAGACGGGAGGAGACGACTCCTACCTGGATGTGCAGTACGCGGACAAGGGAAAGCTGGAGACAACAGAGGGAACAGGAGAGAACGCGGAGTCCGGGGAGAGGGGAGACCCGGGGGAAACCGGTGAGGACGGCGGGGAAGCGCTGCCGGCAGGCGGTGATCCGGATGCGGCCGGCGACGGGCGGACAGATGGTGACGGGCAGGGGGATGGGGACGACAGCGAGGCCGGCGAGGCTGCGGCTGCGGCGGACCCGTCTCAGTTTCCCCTGCAGCAGGACGTCATGCTGGAGCTGACAGGCCTTGTCCAATCCTACTGCCAGGCGAAAGAGGAGTGTGACCCGGAGCTTCTGGCGTGGGTGTTCGGCATAGATGACTGGTCAGAGGAGGAGAAGGAGGATGAGCGGGCCAGGATGGAGCTGGTGAAGGCCAGCGTGAAAGGCTATGAGAATATTTCCTGCTATTCGATTCAGGGGCCGGAACAGGACTCCTATGTGATTTTTCCGTATTATGAGATCCGCTACCGGGAGACAGAGACGCTGATGCCGGCGTTCAGCTGGGGGTATGCGAAGAAAGACGAAAGCGGGAGATACTATATGGTCCAGGAGGCAGACCCGTCGGTGAACGACTATATCAGGAAAGTGGGCGAGAAGGCAGAGGTGAAGGCAGTGAAGGCGCAGATTCAGGAGCGGCAGCAGGAGGCGATTGCCGCGGACCAGGTTTTGGAGAAGATCTATGGCAGCACGGGGGCGTCGGAAGTGATCATCGGCGGTGTAGGAGGCTGAGAATATGTTCGCGGGGGAGAAGATACGGATCTCTTGCAGAACAGGCGCGTATATAAATAGGTATATCAATGGATATCATAAGTGATGACAGGAAATGTGGAGGAGCCAATGAACGTATCTGAGTTTAATTTTGATTTGCCCCAGGAACTGATTGCCCAGGACCCCCTGGAGGACCGATCTTCTTCCAGACTGTTGGTGCTGGACAAGGAGACAGGAGAGATTCGGCACAGAGGATTCAGGGATCTTTTGTCTTTTTTGAGAGCGGGAGACTGCCTTGTAATCAATGACACGAAAGTGATACCGGCCCGTCTCTACGGGGTGAAGGAGGAGACAGGGGCGCGCATTGAGGTGCTTCTCCTTAAGAGAAAAGAAAAGGATGTGTGGGAGACTCTGGTAAAGCCGGGAAAGAAGGCGCGGCCCGGCACGGTGATCTCTTTCGGAGAGGGGCTTTTGAGGGGAGAGGTGACGGAAGTGGCGGAGGAGGGAAACCGGCTGATCCGGTTTTCTTATCAGGGAATTTTTGAGGAGATTCTGGACAGACTGGGTCAGATGCCTCTGCCGCCTTATATTACCCATGAGCTGAGGGATAAAAACCGGTATCAGACAGTCTATGCCAGACATGACGGCTCGGCGGCGGCGCCTACGGCGGGGCTTCATTTTACGGAGGAACTGCTTAAGGAGATCGAGGATATGGGGGTGACCATCGCCCATGTGACGCTCCACGTAGGGCTCGGAACCTTCCGGCCGGTGAAGGTGGAGAATATCCTGGACCACCATATGCACTCGGAGTTCTACATGGTGGAGGAGGAAGAGGCGGAGAAGGTCAACAGGGCCAGGAGAGAGGGGGGACGTGTGGTCTGCGTGGGGACGACCAGCTGCCGCACGGTGGAATCCGCGTCGGATGAGGACGGGATTTTGAAAGCCGGAAGCGGGTGGACGGACATTTTTATTTATCCTGGATATAAGTTCAAAGTCCTTGACTGTCTGGTGACGAATTTTCATCTGCCTGAGTCCACTCTGGTGATGCTGGTGTCGGCTCTGGCGGGGCGGGAGCATGTCCTCCACGCTTACCAGGAGGCTGTCAGAGAGAAGTACAGATTTTTCAGTTTCGGCGATGCCATGCTGATTATGTGAAAGAAGGTTATTATGGAAGAGCTTCGTTTAAATAAGTATTTAAGCGATATAGGCGTCTGTTCCCGGAGGGAGGCGGACCGGCTGATCCAGGCGGGAAAGGTTCTGGTTGACGGAAAAAGGGCTGTCATGGGCATGAAGGTCTGCGGTAATGAGAAGGTAATCTGTGATGTAAAGACGGTGAGGGCGGAGATGGGAACGGGGGAGAGCGCTGACTCCGCAGACGGAGACGGAGCCAGGCCGCCGAGAGTGCTTCTGGCGGTGAACAAGCCCAGGGGGGTGGTGTGTACCACTTCGGACAAGGACCGCGCCGAGAATATTGTGGAGATGGTGAATTATCCTGTCCGGGTTTATCCGGCAGGGAGGCTTGACAAAGACTCGGAAGGGCTCATTTTTCTCACCAACCAGGGAGAACTGGTGAATCAGATGATGCGGGGCGCCAACGGCCACGAGAAAGAGTATGTGGTATGGGTAGATAAACCGCTGACCAAGGATTTTGTCAAAAAGATGGAGGCGGGTGTCTGTCTGGAGGAACTGGGGGTGACTACCAGGCCCTGTAAAGTCACGGTTACAGGGAGCAGGCAGTTCCGCATCATTCTCACCCAGGGACTGAACCGGCAGATACGCCGTATGTGCGAGACCTTCGGCTACCATGTCAGAGGGCTTCGCCGCATTCGGATCATGAACGTGGAACTGGGAGATTTGAGGTTGGGAACCTGGAGACAAGTGACCCGTGAGGAGTATGAGACATTAACAGATATGCTGGGGGAGACACCGGGAAACCGGGATGGCAAGCCGGAGAACCGGGCAGGCAGGTTGGAGAACCGGGCAGGCAGGCCGGGAAACCAGGAAGACAGGCCGGGAAACCGGCAACAGGCTGGGAAATCGAAAAGACAGGCCTCTGCGCCGATGAATCAGGAGGAGTGACATGGAGCAGAAACTGGAGAGAATGAAGGAACTGGCGGGGATACTGGGAGCGGCCGCGGCCGCTTACTACGATGAAGACCGGGAGATTATGAGCAATTTTGAATATGACCGGCTTTATGATGAACTGTGTGCCCTGGAGGAGGAGACAGGGACGGTTTTGGCGGGAAGCCCTACTCAGAAGGTAGGCTATGAGGTGCTGGGCGAGCTCCCCAAGGAGCCCCATCCGTCGGCTATGCTGTCGCTGGACAAGACGAAAGAGGTGGAGGCGCTCCAGGAATGGCTGGGGGAGCAGACAGGCCTTCTCTCCTGGAAGCTGGATGGTCTCACCATCGTGCTCACCTACGAGGACGGAGAGCTTGCAAAGGCGGTGACCAGGGGAAACGGGGAGATCGGGGAGGTTATCACCAACAATGCCAGGGTATTTGAGAACATTCCCCTGAAGATCCCGTTCAAGGGAACCCTGGTGCTCAGGGGCGAGGCGGTGATCAAATATTCTGATTTCGAGAAAATGAATCAGGAGATCGAGGATGTAGATGCCAGATACAAGAACCCGAGAAACTTGTGTTCCGGCTCCGTGCGCCAGCTGAACAACCAGATCACGGCCCGGCGCCATGTGAACTTTATGGCTTTCGCCCTGGTGCAGGCGGAGGGGGTGGATTTTGAAAATTCACGGGCCCGGCAGTTCCAGTGGCTTGCCCGGCAGGGATTTCAGGTGGTGGAGCATCAGATGGTTACCAGGGAGACGATGCCTGAGAAGGTGGCATATTTCGCCCAGGCCATAACCGGCCATGACATTCCAAGCGACGGCCTGGTGCTGACCTTCGACGATATCGCCTACGGGGAGTCTCTGGGGCGGACGGCAAAATTTCCCCGTAACTCCATCGCCTTCAAGTGGGCAGACGAGATCCGGGAGACCACACTCTCCTATATCCAGTGGAGCCCCTCCAGAACCGGTCTCATCAATCCGGTGGCGGTGTTTGAGCCGGTGGAGCTGGAGGGAACCACGGTGAGCCGCGCCAGCGTCCACAATATCAGCATTATGGAGGCTCTGGAGCTGGGGGAGGGTGACTCCATCACCGTGTACAAGGCCAATATGATCATCCCTCAGATAGCAGACAATCTGACCAGGAGCGGGGTGAAGGACATCCCCGGGACATGTCCCGTGTGCGGCGGGGAGACACAGATCCGCCAGGTGAACGACGTGAAGTCCCTGTACTGCACCAACCCGGACTGCCAGGCGAAGAAGATCAAGAGCTTTACCCTGCTGGTGAGCCGGGATGCCCTGAATATCGACGGGCTGTCCGAGGCAACCCTGGAGAAATTTATCGGGGCGGGATTTATCAAGGAGTTTGCGGACATTTTCCATCTGGACCGGCACAAGGAGGCCATCACATCCATGGAGGGGTTCGGACAGAAGTCCTATGACAAGCTGATTCAGGCGGCGGAGGCGGCCTCCCGCACCACATTGGTCCGCATGGTCTACGGCCTGGGGGTGGCGGGAATCGGGCTGGCCAACGCCCGGATGCTGTGCCGCCACTTTCAATATGATTTCCAGGCTATGCGGGAGGCGGACAGCGAAGCCCTGACAGAGGTGGACGGCATCGGCCAGGTTCTGGCAGATGCCTGGTGCAGCTATTTCGCCGTTCCGAAAAATCAGGAGACAGTGGATCACCTCCTGGCGGAACTCACCTTCGAGCCCGCCGGGGAGGAGGAGGAATCCGGTCAGTTTGCCGGCATGACCTTTGTGATCACCGGCTCGGTGGAACATTTTAAGAACAGGAAAGAGCTGCAGAACCTGATTGAGTCCAAGGGCGGCAAGGCCACGGGGACGGTTACCTCCAAGACTACCTATCTGATCAACAACAACGTGAACTCTGCGTCCTCAAAGAATAAGAAAGCCAGGGAACTGGGAATCCCCATCCTGTCGGAGGAGGATTTTGTAAAGCTCCTGGAAGGAGAATATCATGCCGATTAAAATCCAAAAGGACCTGCCGGCAAAGGCGGTTCTGGAATCTGAAAATATTTTTGTCATGGACGAGGACCGGGCCATGAGACAGGATATCCGCCCTTTGGAGATCCTGATTTTGAACCTGATGCCGGTGAAGGAGGAGACGGAGACCCAGCTTCTCAGAGCCCTGTCCAACACGCCGCTTCAGATCGACTGCACATTTCTCATGTTGAGCACCCACAAGTCCAAGAACACGTCCGCCAGCCACCTGAATAAGTTTTATGTGCCGTTTTCCGACATCAGCGGGCTGAAATACGACGGCATGATTATCACGGGAGCCCCGGTGGAGATGATGGACTTTGAGGAGGTCAATTACTGGGAGGAGCTGTCCATGATCATGGAGTGGAGCAAGTCCCATGTCACTTCCACCCTCCACATCTGCTGGGGAGCCCAGGCGGGGCTCTATTATCATTTTGGGATTCCCAAGTATAAGAGGGGGAAGAAGCTGTCCGGCATATACAGACATCAGATTCTGGACAGGAAGGTGCCCCTGGTGCGGGGGCTGGACGACTACATCATGGCTCCTCATTCCCGGTACACCGAGGTGAGGAGAAAGGACGTGGCCGCCTGTCCGGAACTTCAGATTCTGGCAGAGTCCAGGGAGGCAGGGCTGTTTCTCATGATGAAGCAGGACGGCAGCCAGATCTTTATACAGGGACACCCGGAGTATGACAGGATGACCCTGAACAACGAGTACCACAGAGATGTGGCCAAGGGGCTGAACCCGGAGATGCCGTGCAACTACTACGAGGATAACGACCCCTTCTCCATGCCTGTGCTGTGCTGGCGGAATATGTCCAACACGCTGTACAGCAACTGGCTGAATTTTTATGTGTATCAGGAGACGCCCTATGACCTTACCAACATGTAAGCCGGTAAATATGGAAAAGCGCCCCATGGTGATGATTATCATCGGGGTCATGGGCATATCCTTGTCGGCGATCTTCGTGAAGTATTCCAAGGCCCCTTCTGTGGTGACGGCGGCCTGGCGGCTTGTGTGGACCGTGGGGCTTATGTCCCCTGTGGTCTGGGGCTTTAAGGAGCGGCGGCAGGAGCTGCTGAGGACGGACAGAAGAAGCGGGGCGCTGTGCGCCGCCAGCGGAATCTTTCTGGCGCTGCACTTTTGGGCCTGGTTTGAGTCCCTGAAACACACCGCCGTGGCCAGCTCCACAGCCATCGTATGCACAGAGGTTATATGGGTTGCTTTGGGGTACTGCCTGTTTCTCGGGGGAAAGATTAGGAAAAAGGCTGCTGCTGCCATCGCCGTGACTCTGGCGGGGAGCCTGGTCATCGCCTGTTCCGACTCAGGGGAGGGGACGGCGCATCTTTACGGGGATCTCCTTGCCTTGGCAGCGGCTGTGGCTGTGGCGTGCTACACGCTCATAGGACGGGTGGCCAGAACCACGATGTCCACTGTCGTCTATACATACATTGTATATAGTTTTTCTGCCGTAACCTTGCTGCTCCTGGCTTGGGCGCAGGGGTATTCTCTGACAGGTTACGGTGCCAGCGGGGCGGTGGCAGGGCTTCTGCTCGCTGTGTTCTCCACGATTTTGGGCCACAGCATCTTCAGCTGGTGTTTAAAATTTTTGTCGCCGGCCTTCGTGTCCGCTTCCAAGCTGTGCGAGCCTGTGGTGGCGGCCGGATTCGCGGCCGTGCTTTTTGGAGAGATGCCGGGGCTGCTTCAGGTCATAGGAGGAGCGGTAATCATAGGCGGGGTCCTGTTCTATTCTTCTGTTGAGGCCAGACCGTGACAAATATCAGAAAAAAATGATAATTCTGTTCGAGGAAACAGAAAATCTGTCTGCAGGTGTCCGGCGGGATTACTATTTTTTTATTTTTTGTACTGCCATGTCATAGAGATATATAGTATACTTTTTCCATGAGCCCGCAGATGCAGAGCTGTAGGGGAAAGTGAAAGAGAGGTGGAAAGATGAGAATATTATTATTGCTCAGGGGATCTGCCGGGTGCGGCAAATCCACCTGGATCGAGGAACACGGCCTGAAACCCTATACCCTGTCGGCAGATGACCTCCGGCTTCTGTGCCAGAGCCCGGTGATGCAGGCTGACGGCACAGTGTCCATCAGTCAGAGCAATGACAAGACTGCGTGGAAGATTCTGTTTACTCTGCTGGAGGTGAGGATGGAGAAAGGGGAGTTTACGGTAATCGACGCCACCAACTCTAAAACCTCCGAGATCAACCGTTACAAGGACATGTGCGACACCTACAGATACCGCATCTACTGCGTGGATTTTACCGGTATTCCCATAGAGGAAGTGAAGAGAAGAAACGCAGGGAGGGAGCCGTTGAAGAGGGTGAGTGACCAGGTCATCGAGAAGATGTACTCCAGGTTTGCCACCCAGAAGATTCCCTCCGGCGTCAAGGTTATCAGCCCGGAGGAGCTGGACACCATCTGGTTCCCGCCCCGGGATTTTTCCCAGTATAAAAAGGTTCACCACATCGGGGATATCCACGGCTGCAACACGGCGCTCCAGCAGTACCTGTCTGACAACGGCGGGATGAAGGACGACGAATTCTATATTTTTACAGGAGATTACATCGACCGGGGCATAGAGAACGCGGAGGTGGTCAATTTCCTCATCTCCATCAAGGACAGGAAAAATGTGTACATGCTGGAGGGGAATCATGAGAGGTGGCTGTGGTACTACGGCAGCGACGCCAGGGGGCGGTCCAGAGAGTTTGAGCTGGTCACCAGGCGGGAGCTGGACAAGGCGAAGGTCAGCAAGAAAGACATAAGGCAGCTGTACAGGAAATTCGGGCAGTGCGCTTACTACAGATACGGGGAGAATATATTCCTGGTGACTCACGCGGGCATTTCCAGGATTCCGGAGAATCTGTCCCTGGTGGCAACGGAGCAGATGATCAAAGGCGTGGGAGACTATGACGATTCCGAGAAAGTGGCGGACACTTTCTGCCGGACCATGCCGGACAATTATTATCAGATTCACGGACACCGGAACACGAAGATGGTTCCCGTGCAGGTCAACGACAGGGTGTTCAACCTTGAGGGGCAGGTGGAGTACGGCGGCTGCTTAAGGTGCATCCAGGTAGACCAGGAGGGAATTCATGTCTTCGAGACTTCAAACCCGGTGTTTAAGAAGCCGCTGGGTGTGCAGGAAGAGGAGGCAGGCGGTCCGGCGGACGCCTCGGTGATGGACACTATCGCGGCTCTGCGGGCCAACCGGTATATACGTGAGAAAAAGTTTGATAATATCTCCTCCTTCAACTTTACAGACAAGGCCTTTTATGACAGAGCGTGGGATGAGCAGACCACCAAGGCCAGAGGGCTGTACCTTGACACCGTGAAGGGAAAGGTGGCGGCCAGGGCCTATGACAAATTTTTCAACGTGAACGAGCGGCCGGAGACCAAGTTTAACATGCTCCAGCATAAGCTTAAGTTTCCCGTGACCGCCTATGTGAAGGAGAACGGTTTCCTGGGGATTGTAAGCTATGATGAGTACAGAGACGACCT
Source organism: uncultured Hungatella sp. (assembly GCA_910577935.1). Taxonomy (GTDB): domain Bacteria; phylum Bacillota; class Clostridia; order Lachnospirales; family Lachnospiraceae; genus UBA3402. The sequence goes on from CAJTOT010000003.1 coordinate 36,051, forward strand.
GTTTGTGGCCAGCAAGTCCACCATTGACAGCCAGTTTGCCTTGTGGCTCAGGGATATGCTGTACGAGAAGGTGCTGCCGGAGAACCTGGAGAGGATGAAGAATTTTGTAAAAGAGCACCGGGTTTCCTTTGTGTTCGAGTGCGTGGACATGGTTCACGATCCCCATATCATCGATTATCCCGAGAGCCGGCTGGTTCTCCTGGATATCGTGTCCAACAGGCTGGAGTTTGTGAAATACGAGTACCAGGATATGCTCCGGGTGGCGGAGAGCATGGGGCTGACCTGCAAGGAGAGGGCAGCCGAGATCGGGGACTGGCAGGAATTTTTTGACTGGTATTACCAGGTTATGGACGAGGACTACGAGTATAAGGGTGAAAAGATCGAAGGCTTTGTCATCGAGGACAGCGACGGTTTTATGACCAAGCTGAAACTGTCCTACTACAAGTTCTGGAAATTTATGAGAAGCGTGGCCCACGAGGCAGTCAGAAACGGATACATCAGAAAGACCTCGGCGCTGACCACCGCCCTGGCCAATGAATTCTACGGATGGGTGAGAACACTCCACGATGCTGAGGACATTGACAGCGTGCCAAAAGATATATGCACCCTGAGAAAGATGTTCTATGAGGCGAAGGGGAGAAAAGCCTGACCTATAAAACGCGTAACAAAAAATGCTGATCTGAGGGGAGACACGCCATGCACTATGTATGTTCGGATATTCACGGGAGATGGGAGCGGTATGAGGCTATGGTGGAGGGGCTGAAGCTTTCAGGGGATGACCGTCTGTATATTCTGGGAGATGTCATCGACCGGGGAGACAGCGGAATCCGCATTTTGCAGCACATAAAGGACCAGCCGAACATGACGTTTTTCCTTGGAAACCACGAGATGATTCTCTATAATTCCATCTGCATGGCAGATGAGGAGTGGATGGATACATGGCTTCTCAACGGCGGGAAGAAGACGATAGAAGATTTTGTAAATCTGAACCGGGAAGAGCAGGATGGGCTTTTAGAATTTCTGGAGCAGTCCTGGGCCGTGATGCCCGACCTTGCGGTGGGAGAAAATCACTATTATCTGGTTCACGCGTTTCCGGACCTGAATTATCTTGAGGAATCTGTGTCTTTTTCCCGGATCATGAGGGAGGAGGGTGGGCCGAAACGGTTCTATGACATGATGTGGAGCCGGGCAGACCGCATGCTCCGCCGCGGAGAGATAGGTAAGTTAAAGAGGCTGGACACCTTAAAGAAGATGGAGCGGAAGGTGATCTTCGGCCACACGATCACCACCCGTTTTTTTGAGAACATGTTCCGGGAAAGTTCGGGGCGGAACAGCTGGGACGGGGGAAAACCGAAAATCTACTATGGAGAGAATCCTGATTTTACATGTATCGACTGCGGCTGCGCCATGAGAGACGGCAGGGGCTGTCTGGGAGTGCTGCGGCTGGAGGATGGAGAGGAATTTTATTTCTGATTTCTTTAAAAGAATTTGTAATTTTTCAGACAGGGGGCATGAAATATGAACCGTTACATCAGCGACCTGCATTTTGGCCACAAGAATATACTGAAGGCCGACCAGAGACCCTGGGACAATGTGGATGACATGGATAGGGGCATGATCGAATTCTGGAACAGTACTGTGGCCGATGACGATGATGTGTGGATTCTGGGAGATTTCACTTACCGGGCGCCCCGCCATGTCCAGTGGTATCTGGGGCAGCTAAAGGGCAGAAAACACCTGATTCTGGGAAATCATGACAGGCTTCTCATGGAAGACCGGTCAGCGCTTTTGTATTTTGAGTCGGTGGATAAGTCGACGGAGATTGTGGATGAGGGCAGGCGGGTGGTGCTGTGCCACTATCCGATAGCGGAGTGGAACGGGTACTACAGGGGGAGCTGGCATGTGTTCGGCCATATCCACGGGAGGAAGGACACCAGAGTCTACGAGTTCATCCGGGGCGAGGAGCGGATGCTCAACTGCGGGGCGATGGTGGTGGGATACCGGCCTGCCGCCTTTGAGGAGATGGTGGAGGCCAACCGAAGATACAAGGAATGAGGATGGGGGGAGAGCGCCATGGTTTTTGTGACAGGGGACTGCCACGGGGAGTACGGAAGATTTTCCGCAAAGGTTTTTGGGATACAGAAGGAGATGGACAGAGGCGACCTGGTGGTCGTGGCAGGGGACTTCGGCTACTGGGACCGGTCTAAGGAGCAGGATGACCCCGGACTTAAGGAGAAGAAGAGGGAGCTGGAGAGGGTGGGGGCTCTGTACCGGATCAATCATCTGTCCTGGTGGAAGGAGGAGATGCCCGACGAGGCCCAGCGCCGGGAGGGCCTTGGGTGTATGGAAGAACATGGGTGGAAGTGTGATTACATCATCAGCCACTGCGCGCCTTCCAGTGTCCAGGCGGTGTTTTCTCTCGGAGACTTTAAGCCTGACCCGCTGACCGGCTACCTGGAGGAGATCCGGCGCAGGTGCCGGTACATCCACTGGTTTTTCGGCCATTATCACATGGACAGGCGGATCGATGACAGACACACGGTGCTGTACCGGGATATTATGCGGATTCTGTGACTGGGGAGAACGGAGCGGAGGCTTTTTACTGAGAAGCCATTGCCGCTTCTTTTCTTTTGTTTTGGCAAAAAGCTGTCAGCCGTCTGAAGGCGTCGCGACAGCAGGGGTGTGACGAATAAAAAATCCCTAAAATGTAATTTTATGCGAGACTATTTAGAAAAAGTGTGGTAAACTGTCCATAGTGAAAGAACAGAAAACCTGGAGGTGTGATAATGTATCTGATTAAACATGCGGAAGTTTACTCTCCTGAGAATCTGGGAACGGTGGACGTGCTTACAGGCGGCGGGCAGATTCTCAAGACGGGGAAGGACCTTCCGGCGGAGGCGGCCTACGGCGTGGAGGTCATAGACGGGGAGGGCATGGTTCTGATGCCCGGACTGATCGACGCCCATGTCCACATTCTGGGCGGAGGCGGCGAGGGGGGAGCCAGGACCAGAACCCCGGAGATTATGCTGTCGCAGATTGTCAGCGGCGGAGTGACCACAGTGGTGGGCTGTCTGGGCACTGACGGATGCACCAGGACCATGAGCAATCTTCTTGCCAAGGCCAAAGGGCTGGAGGAGGAGGGCATTACAACCTACGTGTATACAGGCTCTTATCAGGTGCCGGTGAGGACTCTGACGGGGAAGATCATGGACGATATAATCCTTCTTGAGAAGGTGGTGGGAACCGGGGAGATCGCCATATCGGACCACCGGTCTTCCCAGCCTGACAAAAAGGAGTTCGCCAGGATCGTGGCGGACACGAGAGTGGGCGGAATCCTGTCAGGCAAGGCGGGGCTTGTGAATATCCATATGGGAGACGGGGAGAACCGTCTGAAATTTCTCCGGTATGTGCTGAAGAAGACGGAGATTCCGGCTTCCAATATGCTGCCCACCCACATCAACCGCAGCCGCGGCCTGATGGAGGATGGCATTGACTATGTTCTGCAGCTGGGAGGATATATTGACCTGACCACCAGCTCCGACCCGGATTTTCTGGACCCGGATGAGGTGAAGGCCAGCGCGGGCTTAAAGATGGCCCTGGATGCCGGGGTGCCGGCGGACCATGTGACCTTTTCCTCTGACGGCCAGGGCAGCCTCCCGGTGTTCGGCCCTGACGGAGAATTCCTGGGGCTGGGGGTGGGAAAGGTATCCTCCCTCTACCGGGAGATGAGAGACGCGGTGCTGACCGACGGAGTGTCCCTGACCGACGCCTTGAAGGCAGTGACCCAGAACCCGGCATCTCTGCTGAAGCTCCCGAAGAAGGGGAGAGTCGAAGAAGGCGCCGACGCGGACCTGGTGCTGGCGGACAAGAGGACTTTGGACATTCACATGGTCATGGCGAAAGGCGCGGTGATGGTGAAGGAAGGACAGATTGCAGCGAGAGGAACTTTTGAAGGCTGAGGAATATAGAGATACAATCGAAGAGGAGATACCATATCATGGAGAAAAAGAAACGATCTTTTCAGATGCCCCACACATTTATCATCATTTTCGGGGTCATTCTGTTTGCGGCCCTGCTGACCATGTTTATTCCCCTGGGACAGTATGACACGAAGGAAGTCACCTATATGCAGAACGGGGCGGAGAAGACCCGGACAGTTCTGGACCCGGACAGTTTCCGCTATGTTCTGGACGAGAACGGCAACAAGGTCACAAAGATCGCCCCCCTGTTCGGAACAGAGGATTTTGGCGGCCAGGGAATCTTAAACTATGTGTTTGAGGGCATGACCGTGGGAGATAAAAACGGAACTGCCGTGGGCATCATCGCATTTATCCTCATAGTGGGAGGCGCCTTCGGCATCGTCATCAGGACGGGGGCCGTGGAGAGCGGCATTATGCGGGTCATCGCCATGACCAACGGCAAGGAGATCCTGCTGATCCCCATTCTGGTAGTTCTGTTTTCCCTGGGAGGAGCGGTGTTCGGCATGGGGGAGGAAGCGATTCCCTTTGTCATGATTCTGGTGCCCATGTTCATCGCTATGGGCTACGACGCGGTTGTGGGAATCATGTGTTCCTATGTGTCCACCCAGATCGGTTTTGGTTCCTCCTGGCAGAACCCCTTCAGCCTTGCGGTGGCCCAGGGCGTGTCCGGGCTTCCGGTTATGTCAGGCGCGTGGTTCCGCATCCCCATGTGGATCTTTTTTACAGGCCTTACCATCGTGTTTACCATGCGGTACGCCATGAAGATAAAGAAGAATCCCGAGAGCTCCGTGGCTTACGAGTCCGATGAAGGATACCGCAGGGAGTTTACGAAGAAAGGCAGTGAAATGCCGCCCTTTACCATTGGGCACAAGCTGGTGCTGCTGACCATCGCCGCCTGCATGGTGTGGACTGTCTGGGGCGTGGTGGATCAGGGATACTATATTCCGGAGATCGCCTCCCAGTTCTTCGTCATGGGTCTGGCGGCCGGCGTCATCGGCGTGTTATTCCGCTTAAATGACATGAAACTTAACGATATTGCCACATCCTTTGAGCGGGGTGCTGCGGACCTTCTGGGTGCTGCCATGTGCGTGGGAATGGCCCAGGGCATTATCATTATTCTGGGCGGAACCAGCGCCACAGACGGCACGGTGCTCAACACCATTCTCCACAGTATCAGCCAGGGCATGCAGGGGTTCCCTCCGGTTATCTCCGCGTGGCTGATGTACGTGTTCCAGTCTGTGTTCAACTTCTTCGTGGTGTCCGGTTCCGGACAGGCGGCTCTGACCATGCCGGTGATGGCGCCGCTGGCGGATCTGGTAGGTGTGGAGCGGCAGGCGGCTGTGGTGGCTTTCCAGCTGGGAGACGCGTTCACCAACTTCATCGTTCCCACCTCCGGATGTCTTCTGGGAGCCTTGGCGGCGGCAAAGCTGGACTGGGGAAAATGGGCCAAGTTCCAGATCAGGTTCCAGGCGGTGCTGGTTGTGTGCGCGTCGGTTACCATGGTTCTGGCCGTGGTTTTGGGGCTGTCGTAGCCAGTCTTATGCCGGTCTGCCGGGGGCAGAACCTCCGCCCTGCCGGGGACACAAGACATAGCGCCCTCATAAGCATGCATCAGGACACGTCCCCGGGGGCATACTTTAGCTGTCATGACTTTTCTGAAAAGAAGGTCATGGCAGCTTTTCGTTTTGCAGGATCAGGGAGGGCCTCTCATGAAAAATAGTTGACATTTTTCAAAAAAATGGTAATATAAACACATGAATAAGTGTTCATATGAATAGAGAGGAAGGTAACTATGACAGAGCAGGAGAGAATTGAACAGGAAGTGAGAGAATGTGTCTGTGAATTTATGTATGTCCATGAAGAGATTGTGGATAAAGTGGAGAAGGTGATGCCCGACGAGCAGCAGCTTTTGGAGCTGTCGGAGTTTTTTAAGGTGTTCGGGGATTCCACCAGAATCAAGATTCTGTATGTGCTGAGTCAGTCGGAGATGTGTGTCTGTGATATTGCCAAGCTGCTGCAGATGGGGCAGTCGGCCATCTCCCACCAGCTCAGGGTGCTGAAACAGATGCGGCTGGTGAAGTTCCGCAGAGACGGGAAGACCGTGTTCTATTCCCTGTCAGACAGCCACATCCAGACCATACTGGCCCAGGGAATGGAGCATATCAGCGAGTAGAGGGGGAGAGAAGATGATGAAGACCATGACGAAGAAACAGAAAAAAATGATCCTGCGTCTGAGCGTGAGCGCCGTGTTCTTAATCGGCGGAATCGTGACCGAGGGGATTCACCCGGCAGACTGGATTTTGTTTATCGTATCCTACCTGGCGGCTGGATATGACATTCCTCTGAAGGCTCTGAGAAATATCCGCAACGGGCAGGTGTTTGACGAGAATTTTCTCATGACAGTGGCTACGGCAGGAGCTATCGGCGTGGGCGAGCTGGAAGAGGCTGTGGCGGTGATGCTGTTTTATCAGGTGGGGGAGCTGTTCAGCGACTATGCGGTAAACCGTTCCAGAAAGTCCATCACGGAGCTGATGGACATCAACCCGGATTATGCCAACGTGCTGAGAGGCGGGAAGGAAGAGCAGGTGGAGCCTGACGAGGTGGAGATCGGGGAAGTGATTCTGATAAAGCCGGGAGAGAAGGTTCCCCTGGACGGAATCGTGGTCAAGGGCAGTTCCAGCCTGGACACCAAGGCTCTGACAGGGGAGAGCGTCCCTGTGGAGGTGACAGAGGGGAAAGACGTTGTCAGCGGTTCTATCAACTTAAACGGCGTGTTGGAGGTGCAGGTGACGAAACTGTTCGACGACTCCACGGTGGCGAAGATACTGGAGCTGGTGGAGAATGCCAGCTCCAGAAAAGCCAGAGCGGAGAACTTCATCACAAGATTTGCCAGGGTCTACACCCCTATTGTGGTGATTCTGGCGCTGATTTTGGCTCTGGCGCCACCTGTGCTTTTGAGACAGCCCTGGTCTGTGTGGGTGTACAGGGCATGCAGCTTTCTCGTAGTGTCCTGCCCCTGCGCTTTGGTGATCTCTGTTCCTTTAAGCTTCTTCGGAGGGCTTGGAGCCGCCTCGAAACAGGGAATTCTGGTGAAGGGGAGCAACTACCTGGAGGCTATGGGAACCCTGGACACGGTGGTGTTTGACAAGACGGGGACGCTGACCACAGGAAAATTCCAGGTGACAGAGGTGGAGACGGCGGGCTCCTGTACCAGGGAGGAACTACTGGAGCTGGCGGCATACGGGGAGTACCGTTCCAATCATCCCATCGCCCTGTCGGTAAAAGAGGCCTTCGAGAGAGAAGCCGGGGGGCGGCGGCTCCTGGGAGACAGGATACTGTCGGTGGAGGAGATTGCCGGCCACGGAATGCATGTGAAACTGGGGAGTATCCGCGGGGCGGCGGAGGCCGGCAGCGCGGGGACCGGGGCGGCGGAGGTCATAAGCGTGGGAACCGAAAGCCAGGAAACCGGCAGCGGAGAACCTGGCGGCAGGGAACTGTACATCGGCAACGAGAAGCTGATGGAGCGCCAGGGGATACAGGTTCCCGTCAGGGACGACGGGCTGGGGACCGCTCTGTATGTTGCCGACAGAAAAGAGTACCTGGGGCGTATAGTCATCTCGGATACGGTGCGGGAGGATGTGCCCGAGACTTTAGGGCTGCTCAGGAGAGAGGGAGTCAGGAACCTGGTGATGCTGACAGGCGACAAGGAATCTGTGGGAAAGGCAGTGGGAGAACGGCTGGGACTTGACAAGGTGTTCGGCGGGCTTCTGCCGGGGGACAAGGTGCAGAAGGTGGAAAGCTTTCTCAGCGATAAGGCGGCTGACAGGACTCTCGCTTTCGTGGGGGACGGCATCAACGACGCCCCGGTGCTGGCCAGGGCAGATGTGGGAATCGCCATGGGAGGCATCGGGTCTGACGCGGCGGTGGAGGCGGCAGATGTGGTGATCATGAACGATGAGCCCTCCAAGATCGTGGACGGAATCCGCATTGCCAGAAAAACTGTAGCAATCGTCCGTCAGAATATCCTGTTCGCCATCGGGGTGAAGGTGCTGGTGCTGCTTTTGGTGGCCTGCGGGATGGCGTCTATGTGGGCGGCGGTGTTCGGCGACGTGGGAGTGTCCGTTCTGGCGATTCTCAATGCGGTCCGGACACTAAGTTACAAGCGCGTGAGCCGGCCGGCATAGTTATGGAGCCAAGGCATATGGTGCCTGTGTTCACAGGACACCTGCTGACAGTAATCTGCCACGGGTTACTGTTCACATGTCACAGCAACCAGCAAAAATCCATGAAAATCGCCTGGGTTGATGGGATTTTTGTCCGCCCGCCCAGGTTATCATACGGTCAGCGCAGCCAGTGCGCTGACCTGCCTGAACAGTAACTGTCATGGACCCAGGTGAAGAAAGAGTTTTCGAATTCACTTGTATATTCCCTTTATAACATATATAATAGAAGAAAGCGTTATTAATGCAACAGAAAGAACACAGAGGAGACGATTGTTATGAACACAAGCGCAAATGAAACGCCCGTTTCCAGGCGGCAGCTCACGGTAGCCGTGGCGGGAACAGGTTACGTGGGGTTATCCCTGGCCGTGCTGCTGTCCCAGAATCACAGAGTATACGCAGTGGATATCGTGCCGGAGAAGGTGGAAAAGATCAACAGCAGAATATCGCCTATACAGGACGCGGAGATAGAGGAGTATCTGAGAGACAGGCAGCTGGATCTGACAGCCACCTTAGACGGGGCAAAGGCCTACAGGGAGGCGGACTTTGTGATCATCGCCGCCCCTACCAACTATGACAGCCGGAAGAATTTTTTTGACACCTCCGCAGTGGAGGAGGTCATTGAGCTGGTGATGGAGTCCAACCCGGAAGCTGTGATGGTGATCAAGTCCACGGTTCCGGTAGGTTACACCGAGTCCGTGAGGAAGAAGTACAACACCTCCAGGATTCTGTTCAGCCCGGAGTTTTTGCGGGAGTCAAAAGCCTTGTACGATAACCTGTATCCCAGCAGAATCATCGTGGGGGTTGACGAGGGAGATGAGAGCCTTGCCAAGGCTGCCAGGACATTTGCCGGCCTTCTCAGGGAAGGGGCTCTCAAGGAGCAGATCGACACCCTGTTTATGGGATTCACGGAGGCGGAAGCGGTGAAGCTGTTCGCCAACACCTACCTGGCTCTGAGAGTGTCCTATTTTAACGAGCTGGACACCTACGCCGAGATGAAGGGCCTGGACACCCGGTCCATCATCGAGGGTGTCTGCCTGGACCCGAGAATCGGCTCCCACTACAACAACCCATCCTTCGGCTACGGCGGCTACTGCCTGCCTAAGGATACCAAGCAGCTTCTGGCTAATTACTCCGACGTGCCGGAGAACCTGATTGGGGCCATCGTCGAGAGCAATCGGACCAGAAAAGACTTTATCGCGGACCGCGTGCTGACCACGGCGGGATATTATGATTACTACAGCAGGAACGATTATGACCAGGAGAAGGAGCGCACCTGTATCGTAGGCGTCTACCGCCTGACCATGAAGAGCAACTCCGACAATTTCCGCCAGTCCTCTATCCAGGGAGTGATGAAGAGAATCAAGGCCAAGGGGGCAGTGGTTGTGGTTCACGAGCCCACCCTGGAGGATGGAAGCACATTTTTCGGAAGCCAGGTGATTAACGACTTAGAGAAGTTTAAGTCCATGTGCGACTGCATCATCGCCAACCGGTATGACAGCGCCCTGGACGACGTGAGCGAAAAAGTGTACACAAGAGATTTGTTCCGAAGAGATTAAGACAACTTTACAGCAGACAGCACATTGACATCAGATCGCCATGACGGCGACCGCGATAGCGAAAAGAGGATGATTTGATTATGCCCGTATACCGTTTGAGACAGAACGAGATCAGTTTTCCAACCCCTACACTTGCCAGAGACGACGGTCTTCTGGCCGTGGGCGGGGACTTGAGCGTGGACCGGCTGCTTTTGGCCTACACACACGGAATTTTCCCATGGTACAATCCGGGGGAGGAGATTCTGTGGTGGTGTCCGAAGGAGCGCTTTCTTATATACCCCGAGGCCATCCACATATCCCGCTCTATGAAAAAATATATCAGGAAACACACATATCGGATATTTTTAAACAGGGATTTCCAGGATACCATGCACCACTGCCGGATGAAGCGGGAGTTTGAGGAGGGGACCTGGATCAGCGACGAGATGGAGGAGGCATACCTGGAACTGCACAAGGAAGGGTATGCTGTCAGTGTGGAGGTGTATGAGGAAGGGGAACTGGCCGGCGGACTTTACGGCGTGGCTATAGGGAGATGTTTTTTTGGAGAGAGCATGTTCTCTGAGAAGAAAAACGGGTCCAAGGTGGCTTTGATCGCCCTGTCCCGTTTTCTGGAACAGAGGAAGTTTCTCTTTATCGACTGTCAGTTTCACACAGATCATCTGGAACATATGGGGGGACAATATGTGTCCTGGGAGACCTTTGACAATCTTTTGCAGGAAGGGCTTCAGGTTTCTTGTTGACAAACCTCCCGTAAACGGTTAGTATAAAAAAGAAGAATCGTAACGAGGGCGTTACAAGTCGGTCATTGGGGTCAATGGCTCTTGTAACGTCTTTTTTTTCGGCAGAGGGCTGGGCTGAGGCGCAGTCTGACTTGCCGGATATGGGAATTTAAGGTATAATTACTTTGTCGTTTGGTCCGTGCCGGGCGGTAAGGTACAGAATTAGAAGGAGAGTGGAGACATGGGAAGATACACCAGGGAAGATATTATCCGTATGGTAGAAGAGGAAGACGTGGAATTCATCAGGCTTCAGTTCACCGATATCTTCGGAATGTTGAAAAATGTAGCCATCACTGCCGGGCAGCTGGGAAAAGCGCTGGACAACCGCTGCATGTTTGACGGGTCTGCCATCGAAGGCTTTGTCAGGATGGAAGAGACCGACATGTACCTGTATCCGGATCTGGATACTTTTGAAATATTTCCGTGGAGGCCGCAGCAGGGAAAGGTGGCCAGGCTCATCTGCGATGTCCACTGCCCGGACGGCAGCCCCTTTGAGGGCGATCCAAGATATGTGTTGAAGAAGGTGCTCAAGGAGGCCGAGTCCATGGGCTATCGGTTTAACGTAGGGCCGGAGTGTGAGTTTTTCCTGTTCCACACCGATGAACAGGGGCTTCCCACCACCACCACCCACGAGATGGCGGGATATTTTGACGTGGGGCCTATCGACCTGGCCGAGAATGTGCGCCGGGATATTGTGCTGAATCTGGAGGATATGGGGTTTGACATCGAGTCCTCCCACCACGAGATCGCGCCGGCCCAGCACGAGGTGGATTTTCAGTACGAGACGGGGCTTAAGGCGGCGGACAATATTCTCACCTTCAAGATGGCAGTGAAGACCATCGCCAAGCGTCACGGGCTTCACGCCACGTTTATGCCGAAGCCAAAGGCGGGAGTCAACGGCTCGGGCATGCACATCAACATGTCCCTGGAAGATCTGGCGGGGAAGAACCTGTTTGCCGACGCTTCCGACGAGATGGGCCTGAGCAGGCTGGCATATCAGTTTCTGGCCGGCATTCTTCATCACATAAAGTCCATGACGATTTTGACCAATCCTCTGGTCAACTCTTATAAAAGGCTGATTCCGGGCTATGACGCCCCCACCTATATCGCCTGGTCCACGGCGTCCAACAGGGGGCAGCTGATCAGGATTCCCTCCTCCAGAGGCTCCAACACCAGGATCGAGCTGAGGAGCCCGGATTCGGCTATGAATCCCTATCTGGCTCTGGCTGCCTGTCTGGCGGCGGGGCTGGACGGCATCAAGCGGGAGATGGCTTCCCCGGAACCCATCAGGCGGAACGTGTCTGCCATGACTGAGGAGGAGATAAAGGACTGGGGCATCAGCCAGCTGCCGGAGACTCTGGGCGAGGCTATCGAGGCATTTGAAAATGACGGCTTTTTGCGGGAAGTCCTGGGCAGGCATATTTATACCAAGTATCTGACAGCCAAGAAGGAAGAGTGGGATCAGTTCCGGTCCCAGGTGACTGACTGGGAGATCGAGGAGTACCTGTATAAATTTTGATCATGTATTTGCCTGGAGGTGAAGTGTGTGACCAACATCATCGTGGCATTTTCCAAGCAGGAGGATGCAAAAAGCATTAAGAATATTCTCACGCGCAACGGTTTTCAGGTGGTGGCGATCTGCACATCAGGCGCTCAGGTTCTCAACAGCATGGAAGACTTAAACGGGGGAATCATAATCAGCGGCTACCGGTTTGCGGATATGCTGTATCAGGGTATCCGCGAGGATATGCCCCGCGGCTTCGAGATGCTTCTGGTGGCGTCTCCGGGCAGATTCGGCGGGGGGATGCCTGACGATATGGTGTGTCTCCCCATGCCGCTGAAGGTTCATGACCTGGTGAACACGGTGGAGATGATGTGCCGGACCCAGGTTCAGAGGAAGCGGAGGCTGAGGCAGCAGCCGGCGGAGAGGAGCGAGGAGGACACCAGGGTGATCGCCAAGGCAAAGGAACTTCTCATGGACCGCAACAATATGACCGAGACGGAGGCTCACCGATATATTCAGAAGTGCAGTATGGACAACGGGACCAACTTGGTGGAGACTGCCCGTATGGTGATCAGCCTGATTGATCTATGACGATGATATAGGACAAAGGAGCGCAGAGATGAAATTTACGAAAATGCAGGGGGCGGGCAACGACTATGTGTATGTCAACTGCTTCGAGGAGACGGTTTTGGACCCCCAGGCGGCGGCCATATATGTGAGCGACAGGCACCTGGGCGTGGGAGCGGACGGCCTGGTGCTGATCTGCCCGTCGGAGACGGCGGATGTGAAGATGCGCATGTTCAATACGGACGGGTCGGAGGGAGCCATGTGCGGCAATGCTATCCGGTGCGTGGGCAAATACGCTTACGACCACGGCCTGGTGTCAGACACCAGCATCACCGTGGAAACCCTGGGGGGAATCAAGCGCCTGGACATGGAGACAGAGAACGGCAGAGTGACCTGGGCATGTGTGGATATGGGCATACCGGAGGTGACCTCCGGAGTTCCGGAACCCATAGAAGTCTGTGGGGAGAACAAGGAGTTTGTGGGAATCTCCGTTGGAAATCCTCATGCGGTGTATTTTTGTCAGGATATCGATTCACTGAAGCTGGAGGAGATCGGCCCGTACTATGAGAATCACAGCCGCTTTCCGGGGCGGGTCAACTCGGAATTTGTCCAGGTCGTGGACCGGGGGCATATCCGCATGAGAGTGTGGGAGCGTGGGAGCGGAGAGACTCTTGCCTGCGGCACGGGAGCCACGGCCGGCACGGTGGCCTCCATATTGAGAGGCTATACGGACAGCCAGGTGACGGTGTCCCTGCGGGGAGGCGATCTGGTGATAACATGGAATCGGGAGACGGGCCATGTGTTTATGGCAGGGCCTGCGGTGGAAGTGTTCCATGGGGACATAGAAGTCAAATAATATGATGCCAGGGTCAAAGGGTCATGTCTGACATGCCTGCATGTCAATACATGACTTTGGGGCCCGAAAAAACATGAAAAAGCAGCCCGATAGGGCGGATTTTGAATGTTTTTAGGATTGCGGGAGCGTGAAATGCGGAGCAATCCGCAGGCATCAGGGGGCAAAAAACCTTTTGCCCCCAACATCATAATATGGTAAGAGGAGACTTGGAAAGAGGAGTGGACGAGAGATGACAAAAGTGAACGAGAATTATCTGAAGCTGCCGGGGAGTTACCTGTTTTCCACCATCGGGAAAAAGGTGGCGGCCTACGAGGCTGCAAACCCGGACAGGAGGGTGATACGTCTGGGAATCGGAGACGTGACCCAGCCCCTTGCGCCGGCTATTATAGCGGCCATGCATGAGGCTGTGGACGAGATGGGGAAGGCCGAGACCTTCCGGGGCTACGCGCCGGACCTGGGGTACGGATTTCTGCGGGAGGAGATAGCCAGACAGGACTATCAGGCACGGGGCTGCCGGATCGAAGCGGATGAGATATTCGTGTCCGACGGAGCCAAAAGCGACTGCGGAAATATTCAGGAAATTTTTTCCCGGGACAGCCGGGTGGCGGTCTGCGATCCCGTGTATCCGGTGTACGTGGATTCAAATGTAATGGCGGGGAGAACCGGAGAGTACCATAGGGAAAAAGAAGTGTGGAGCAACGTGATCTACATGCCCTGCACTGCCGCCAACCAGTTTGTGCCGGAGCTTCCAAAGGAGTGTCCGGACCTGATCTATCTGTGCAACCCCAACAACCCCACCGGGACGACCCTGACCAGAGACCAGCTGAAGGTGTGGGTGGACTATGCCAACCGGACCGGGGCGGTGATTTTGTACGACGCGGCCTACGAGGCGTATATCGCCCAGGCCGATGTGCCCCACAGCATCTATGAGATTGAAGGAGCCCGAACCTGCGCCATCGAGTTTCGCTCGTTTTCCAAAAATGCCGGTTTTACAGGGGTGAGGCTGGGATTTACGGTGATTCCCAAAGACCTTGAGCGTGACGGCGTCAGGCTCCACGGACTCTGGGCCAGACGCCACGGGACAAAGTTCAACGGCGCGCCTTATATTGTGCAGAAGGCGGCTATGGCAGTGTACTCTGAGGAGGGAAAGGCTCAACTGAAGAACCAGGTGGCCTGCTATATGGACAATGCGCGGGTGATCTATGAGGGGCTGAAGAAAGCGGGCTATGAGGTCTACGGAGGAGTGAACGCGCCCTATATCTGGCTGAAAGCGCCGGAGGGCATGAGTTCATGGGATTTCTTTGACTGGCTTTTGGAGAACGCCAACGTGGTGGGCACGCCGGGCAGCGGCTTTGGGCCCAGCGGAGAGGGATATTTCCGGCTGACTGCCTTTGGGACATATGAGAATACGGCGGAGGCTGTTGAGAGGATCGGCAGGCTGAGGAGAGAATAAGAGGAGGGATGAAGGTTTTGGATGACATCGACAGAAAGATACTGAAAATTCTGCAGGACAATGCGAGAACTTCGCTGAAGACTATTGCGGAGAAGACATTTTTATCCTCCCCGGCCGTATCAGCCAGGATCGAAAAAATGGAGAAAGACGGGATTATAGCGGGCTATCACGCCCTGGTGGACCCTATGAAGCTGGGATACCATATTATCGCGTTTATCAACCTGGATGTGGTGCCGGAGGACAAGCCCAAGTTCTATGCCTATGCCGCGGAGATGCCCAATGTGCTGGAGTGCAACTGTGTGACAGGGGAATACTCCATGCTGATGAAGGTGGCCTTCCAGAGCACCATGGAGCTGGATATCTTCATAGGGCAGCTGCAGAAGTTCGGGAAGACCAGCACCCAGATCGTGTTCTCCACCCATGTGGGCCCCAGGGGCGTGGATGTGGAAAGTGACGGGCTGATGTGAATGCAGAGAGGATGTAAGTTAAAAAGCCGCCGTATCCGGTTCCTAAGCCGGCATGGCGGCTTTGCTGCGTGTCAGTTCAGAGAGAGCGGAGGAAGCCCCGGAATCTCCCCCAGGTTCCTGATCTCATAGTGGGCGAGGGAGCGGTCGAAGCCGAACCGGTCGTCTATGAGGGCGGCGACGGTCATGCCGGCTCTCGAGGCGGCGGTAATGCCCAGTGTGGAATCCTCGATGACCAGGCATTCAGCGGGAGATACCTTAAGTTTTCCGGCGGTGTAGAAGTATATCTCAGGGTTGGGCTTGCTCTGCTTAAACTGTCTTCCGCTCACCACAAGGTCAAAATAGCAGGCGATGTCATTTTCATTGAGCACCCGCATGATGATGTCGGTCTGGGTGGAGGAGGCGAGAGCCAGGGGATACCCTCTCTCCTTGAGAAGCTTCAGGACATCTACAGCCTCGTGCCGGAAGATGGCGCGGTAGTCCATCTGGGAAAACGCGTCTATGGAGGCCCGGTATTCGTCCCGAAGCTCCTCCCAGGTCTGGCCGTTGTCGATGGCCTGGGCGAAGACTGTCCAGGCGTCTTCTTTGGAGGCGCCTACCATGCCGTAGAGCTGGTCGATGGTGACCCGGGGGTTCTTCGTCAGGGCGAAGTCCAAATTAAACTGAAGGTAACAGGGCTCGCTGTCGATGAGCACGCCGTCCATGTCAAAAATAACTGCTTTAATGTCTTTCATAAGTATCCTTTCATCTGCGGTCCATATAGTAAGTGAATAGGCCCAGAGCCGGAGATCAATCCGGCTTATTGGTTATATGGACAGTATACATCACTTTCCCGGACAATTAAAGTAGTATATCCGGAATTCTTAAGCTCCTGCTCCATGCGGGCAGCGTTGTCCAGATTCAAAAAGGCGCCGGTGCGCACCTTGTGAAGGTCTCCGCTGCGGACAATGAAGGAGGGGTAGCCCTGGGAGAGAAGAAGGTCCAGCTGCCTCTGGGCTGCCTGGGGATTCTGGAAAGAGCCGGTCTGAACCTGGTAGTATTCCGGACAGTTTTTCTGTTCCTCCTCGATGGTTTTTAATATGCCGTCTGCGATGGCCTGGGCGATGGCGTTGAAGTTCTGGTCAAAAAACCGGTTGTCGGAGTCATTGTCAATAAATCCCGCCTCCACGAGGACGGCAGGCATCTGGGTGCGGCGCAGAACCACCAGGCCGGGGCGCTCGATGACGCCTAAGTCGGTGAACCCTGCAGATTCCAGGGCTGAGTTGATGTTCCTGGCCATGAGGGCGGGGGCGCCGCTGTCCTGGTAGACAAGGGTTTCGGCGCCGGAGGCGGAGCCGGGGACAGGCATGGCGTTGCGGTGGATTGATACAAAATAATCGGCGCCGGAGCGGTTGGCGATCTGGGCTTTCTCGTAGGGGGTGTCGTAGACATCGGAGACCCGGGTGTAAACCACGTCTATGCCGCGCCGCGCCAGAATATTGCCCACGGCCAGGGCCAGGTTCAGCGTATCGTTCTTCTCCTGTCTTCCAAGGTATGTGGCTCCGGGTTCCGCCCCGCCGTGCCCCGGGTCTAAAATCACTTTTACAGCTTCTGCCAAATTTTATATCTCCTTTCAAACATTGTGTTGTCTCCTGTGTCAGGAGAGCTCGGCGATTCTGGTGACCCCCACGTAGATGTGGGAAATTTTATACCAGGTGGAAAAGTCGGTCACGCCGGTCTGGGGAAGGCCGAAGACCGATTGAAATGCCTGGACGGCGGCGGCGGTGTTGGGCCCGTAGAAGCCGTCCGGGGCTACACGGGGGATGGCGGAGTAGATGGTGGCGATGGCGTCCAGCTGTTCCTGGAGCTGGCGCACCTTCTGCCCGGAGGAGCCGATGGTCAGATTTTCCCCCGGCCAGGAGGCGGGAATCCCGGAGATCTGCTCCGCCGTGTTGATGTAGATGCTGGAGCCGTAGAAATGGCGGAGGATCTCGATAGGGCTGTATCCGCGCTCTCCCAGGGAGCATGATCCCCATTGTGTCATCCAATTGGGACAGCTCACCTGCCTCCCGTCGCAGTACTGGGTCAGAATCGGCTGTTTTACATCAGGTCTGGAGAGATAATTGTCAAAAATTTCGTCTACCACAAGGGAGATGCTCTCATAGATATTCCGCCCGTAGATCCATTTGTGGTCGTAGGCCGTGGAGGAGGTGATGGTGAAGTCGTACCCCTGGCTCCTGTACCATTCGGTGTATACCCGGTTCAGGGTAAAGGACATGATGGCCAGCACGTTGGCGGTGATGGTGGCCTGGGGCCAGGTGGCGTAGATCTCGCTGGAGGCCACGTTTTTGATGTAGTCGCGGTAGGGGACATAGTAGTTCTGCGCCGAAGAGTCCGTGGGGGGGCCGTCGTGAACCACTATGGTCTGGGGAACCACCACCCGGCTCAAGACGATCTCCCCGGACTCTCTCACGGGTTTTACCTCGGCTTCCGCGATCTTGGGAGGGTAATTGCCGTACAGGGTGTGATCCGGTATGACGATGGACTGGTCCAGAGGGACAGGGTCGTCTTCCGGCTCCAGGGCTGCCGGCTGGATGGAGGTGGAGCCGGGAAGAATCTCTGTTCCGGAGATGGTCTGAGGTTTAAATCCGGGGGCTGTGATCTCCAGGTTATACTCGGAGTAGGGGCGGTTGTCGCCGGGGGAGAGGCTGTACTCCACAGGCGGAGCCTCCAGAGAGACCTGCTCCGTTTGGCCGGAGCTGTCGGTGGTGAGCTCTTCCACTGTGTTGTCCGGCCGATCAGCGCTGGTGATGCGGACGGTGGCGTTCTGGATGGGGAAATTGTTGATTATGGAGACCACGTTTACCTGCAGAAGGCCGTGGCTGGATGATTCCGTGGCGCAGGCATCAACCCGCTGGCCGTGCAGGGGCGATGCCTTGAAAAGTACATTGCTTTTCATATGGAGATCCTCGTGGAAAATGGTTATTACCATTATATTAGAAAATAGGGCAGATGGTGATGAAAATCAGGGAAAAACAGTTAAAAAGAGAACCCCGCCGGGCAGGATTCTCTCTGTGTCGGTGAGACAGGCCGTGCATATAACTAAAGCATAATATATTTGAATACAAACAGAACCGCCAGGACATACATCAGCGGGCTGATCCTCTTCTCGGAGGCCCTGCCTGTCACCAAGTTCATAACCACATAGGAGATGACGCCCATGGCGATGCCCTCGGAGATGCTGTACATAAAAGGCATGGCTGTGATGGCGATGTAAGCCGGTATTGCCTCGGTGTAATCGCCGAAATCAATTTTGGTGATGGAGGTCATCATGAGGAATCCCACAATCACCAGGGCCGGAGCAGTGGCAAAGGAGGGGATAGCGAGGAATATGGGGGACAGAAACAGGGACAGGCCAAAGAGGATGGCAGCAGTCACAGCAGTCAGCCCCGTCCGTCCGCCTTCTGCCACGCCGGAGGCGCTCTCCACAAAGGTGGTGGTGGTGGAAGTTCCTAAAAGGGCGCCGGCGGAAGTTCCCAGGGCGTCGGCCATCAGGGCTCCCTTGATGCGGGGGAGCCTGCCTTTTTCGTCAAGCATGTCCGCTTTAGAGGCCACGCCGATGAGGGTTCCCAGGGTGTCAAACAAGTCTACGAACAAAAAAGCGAACATCACCACAAAAAAGTCCAGAGACAGGATTCCCTTAAAATCCAGCTGCATGAAGGTGGGAGCCAGGCTGGGCACAGAGATGCCGTTGGAGAAGTCAGGAAGCAGGCTGTAGCAGCCCAGATCAGGGTTGATGCGGTACAGCCCTGTTATCTGGCAGATGATGCCAAGACCCCAGGTGATGAGAATTCCCCACAAAATATTGCCTTTTATGTTCTTGATCAGGAGAATGCCGGTGATCAGAATACCGGCTATGGCCAGCACCACGGTGATGCCCTCGCTGAAGAATGTGCCTGCTGTCACGGAACCATTAAATGAGTAGATGGAGACCAGAGTGGCGCTGTCCACCACGACTTTCGCGTTCTGCAGGCCGATGAAGGCGATGAAAAGGCCGATTCCCACAGATACCGCATGCTTTAAATTCATGGGAATGGCATTGAAGATGGCTTCCCGGACGTTGGTGAGGGACAGAACCACGAAGACGACTCCCTCGATGAACACTGCCGCCAGCGCGGTCTGCCAGGAATATTCCATCTGCAGCACCACCGTGTAGGCAAAGTAGGCGTTCAGGCCCATGCCGGGGGCCAGGACAAAGGGATAGTTGGCGAAGGCGGCCATGAAGAGCGTGGCGATCATGGAAGCCAGGGCGGTGGCTGTAAACACGGCGCCGCTGTCCATACCCGCGGCGCCTAAAATGCCCGGATTCACAGCCAGAATGTAGGCCATGGTCATAAATGTGGTTATTCCCGCCATAACCTCTGTCTTTACATCGGTACGGTTTTCTCTTAGATGAAACAATTTCTCCATAGTCATGGATTTATCCTCCTCGTTTTGTTGTGAAGTTCCCTTCCATTCTAACATCACATCAAATAAAAATCCATCTGTTGTTTTTTAAAATAAAATTCATCATTTTCAGAGAGAATGTGATATAGTAGACACAGGCAGGGAGGTGATTAGTGTGATCTGGACGTTTGTGTGTTCTGCGCTCGTCTATGGCCTGGCCGTGGATCTGTGCTGTCTGTTTTTCAGACAGTGGGAACCTCTGGCGTGCACCGGGGCGGGAGCCATGGCGGCGCTGCCTGTTCTTCTGCGGCTGTACACAAGGAAGACCGACAAGAAGAACCCGCCTTTCCGGATCGGCAAAAAGGAGGCAGGATTCCTGATTTTGTCAGGAATAGCCGCCTGCCTTACAGTGAATACTCTGATTAAAATAAGCCGCATATCAGCTGTATTTCCGGGATTTTCCATGAAATCAGGGGATTTTTACGGCCCCTCCTTAAAGCTGCAGGTCTGGGCCATGGGGGTGGTGATCCCCGCAGCCGAGGAAGTGATTTTCAGAGGCCTTGGGTTCAGGGGGATGAGAGAGAAGATGGGTTTTTTTGCGTCGGCTCTCTGGTCGTCGGCGCTGTTCGCCTGCTGGCATGGCAATGTGGTCCAGGGGATCTACGGATTCTGTATGGGGTTTGTGTTTTCCTGGGCCATGGAGAGGGATGATACCATATTTGCCCCCATTCTCATGCACATGGTGGCAAATCTTGTGTCTGTGGCATTGACAGCGCTGGGGGTATGTGGTAGAAATTGAGTATATCCTGTTGTTCGGCGAAGGCCGAAGGCATAAAGAAACAGAAGGAGGAGACAACGTGAAGCTGCTATCAGTGGCGATTCCGTGTTATAACTCGGAGGCCTACATGCGACATTGTATAGAATCCCTTCTTGAGGGAGGCGACGAGGTGGAGATCCTGATTGTGGATGACGGTTCCACAAAAGACAACACGGCCGGGATTGCCGATGAGTATCAGGAAAAATATCCGGGAATCTGCCGGGCTGTCCACCAGGAGAACGGGGGACACGGGGAGGCGGTGAACGCCGGGCTCAGGAACGCCTCCGGGATCTATTTTAAGGTGGTGGACAGCGACGACTGGGTGGACAGAGACGCCTATATGGAAATTCTGAAGGCTCTGAGGGAATTTGCCCAGGGCGCGGAGACGGTGGATATGCTGGTCTCTAATTTCGTCTATGAAAAGCAGGGGGCCAGGAGGAAGAAGGTCATGAACTACCGGACTGCCCTTCCGAAAAACCAGGTGTTCACGTGGGATGATGTGAAGGTGTTCATGCTGGGGCAGTACATTCTCATGCACTCGGTGATTTACCGGACGGAGCTTCTGCGCCAGTGCGGTCTGGAACTGCCGAAACACACCTTTTATGTGGACAATATTTTTGTCTATCAGCCTTTGCCCCATGTGAAGACCATGTACTACCTGGATGTGAATTTCTACCGGTATTTTATCGGGAGGGAGGACCAGTCGGTGAATGAGGCCGTGATGATCGGAAGAATCGACCAGCAGATCCGGGTGAACAAGCTGATGATAGACTATTTTGCAGAAGCCAGGCTCCCGTGGGGAAAACTCCGCCATTATATGATCCGGTATCTGGAGATTATGATGGTGATCTCCTCCATACTGGCTATCAGGTCCGGGACGGAGGAGAATATGGCCAAGAAGAAAGAGCTGTGGCAGTATGCCAGAAAGAAAAACCTGGCGATGTACTTAAGGCTGAGATTCGGTTTCCTGGGACAGGGCATGAATCTGCCGGGAAAAGGAGGCAGAAAAGTCTCCGAGGCAGGGTATAAGATCAGCCAGAAGTTTTTCGGGTTTAATTAGAGGAGCCGCAGCAAAAAGAAGAGCCACAGCAAAAGGGTTGTGGCTGTTCCAACAGTAATGGTGTTTGCAATTGTCGCTTTCCTGAGATATATTATTTTTAAAGTGGAAGCGCCTGAAAAGTTTAGAATTTTAAGGCGGAACCGAAAAAAATTAACAATACAGGAGGCGGCAGGGAGACCGCGGAGGTTCGCCGCGGTGTCTGCTGAAAGGTCATGACAAGAGAATTTAAGAGTCCGATGATGAAACTTTTGTGGGAGTACGGGCTGATCACTGTCAGTATCTGGATTATGGTGGTGGGAGTGTACTTTTTCAAATTTCCCAACCATTTTGCTTTCGGAGGGGTCACCGGATTTTCCACGGTGGTGAGCGCTGTCACCAGGTGGTCCGCGGGAGGCTTCACCTTCGCGGCCAATATGGCGCTTCTTCTGGCAGGGTTCGTGTTCGTCGGCCGTCAGTTCGGGGTGAAGACCGTGTATGCCAGCGTGCTGATGTCGGCGGCTCTGGCGGCGCTGGAGAAGCTGTATCCCATGACCAGGCCTCTGACCACGGAGCCGGTTCTGGAGCTGGTCTTTGCCATCTTTCTCCCGGCGGTAGGGTCGGCGGTGCTGTTTAACATCGGAGCCTCCAGCGGAGGGACGGATATTGTGGCCATGGTGCTGAAAAAATATACCAGCTTTAATATCGGAACCGCCCTGTTCCTGGTGGATCTCTTCGCGGTGCTGTGCTCTTTTTTTATCTTCGGACCTGCCACAGGCCTGTTCTCCAGCCTGGGCCTTATGGCAAAGTCCCTGATGGTGGACGGCGTCATTGAGAACATCAACCTGTGCAAGTGCTTTAACATCATCTGCGACGACCCGGCGCCTATCTGCGACTATATTATCAACGATTTAAACCGCAGCGCCACCATATACGAGGCCCAGGGGGCATTTACCCACCACAAAAAGGCGGTGGTGATGACCACCATGAAGAGGAGCCAGGCAGTGAGGCTGCGCAACTATATCCGCAGCGTGGAGCCCACGGCGTTCATGATGGTGACTAACTCCAGCGAGATCATAGGAAAAGGCTTTTTAAATGGATGAGGAATCAGTTGAGGAACCGGGAGCTTCCCCCCCGGGAGGCAGGCTGGTTTCGTAGAGCTTCAGTCCTGCCGTCAGGTTCTCCACCACCTTGGCCTGGAGGGAGGAGGGGGAGAGAACCCGGCAGGAGGCGCAGTACTGGGTGCAGAAAGCGGCTGCTCCCAGAAGGCTGGCCCTGGTGGCCACATGGACCCAGTCCGGGTGCTCCGGGTCCGGGATATTGCGGATCTGAATGCCCCATCCGAAGTCATCCAGCAGGTTGTTGATGATGGAAGGGCTGCAGCTCAAGTGTATGCGCACAGACTCGTCAGAGTACATAACCGGATGATCGTTGCGGTACTGTCCGGCCTGGAACACGGTCTGGGAGGCATTCTGGAAATAAGGAGCCAGCTTTTGGGGAATGGGGTCCCGACCTTCTCCCAGAATCCGGATCTCCAGAATCCGGTCGATGCGGAAGTTGGTCAGATTGTTGTCGTATTTTGGATTTCCGGCGATGAGGTAGGAGTATCCGTTGCTGGACATAACCGCATAGGGGTTGACGGTGCGGGGCTCCTGGCTGGTGGGACTTAAGTTCAGGGCAGAATCGTAGCGGCCATAGAGGATGGCCGTTTTCTGCTTTCTGCGGATAGCGTCTCTGAGCACGGAGAGATTGCCGAAGATATCCGTGGGGGATTTCTTAAGCTCCCGGCCGGAGAGAGCCGTGTAGAGGGACTGTCCCCGGAAGGCAAAGGGCTTCAAGTGTTCGATGTCCGTGATCATCTTCTGAGTCTTCTCGGCGGACAGATACTGGTTGATCTCGATGGTGCTCTGGAGTAGGTCCAGCTCTTCGGGGAGAATATCTCCTTCAATATAGTAGTACAGAATGCTGCCGTCGGGCGTTTCGTCCTCCGGCAGCAGTTCTATGTAGCGGTCAGGCATCCGGCTGTCCCTGCGGTAGCGGCGCAGGGTGCAGCACAGGTAACTGCCCAGGAAAGAGTCATGAGAGTCCCAGGGGGCGGGGAACTGGTCGGACATAGTCTTGATATGGTTGAGAACGGTTTTCCGGTCCAGCTGGATTCCAAGCTCCATCAGCCGCCGGTGAACCATGGGCGGGGAGAAGGGCTGCTCAGGTGAAGCGTCCAGTCTCAAAATACAGAAGATATACAAACAGATCAATTGATTGCCGCGGGCCGCCATAAACGTACCTCCCCATATAGTATTCGCGAAAGTCCAGAAGGGATGTATCCCGTCTGAGGAACTGTTACCAGTATACCCATGTCCTGGAAATTTGACAAGAAATTATTTTCCCCAAAGGCAAATTTGCCCGGTTTGCTGCCTTATACTGAGTCCATCAAGCAGGAGAGAGGCGAGGAGGGCGAGAGATGGGAAGAAGAATCGGGAAGCTGATCAGACCGGAATTGAAGCAGACCATGATGAGAGGAGAATGTCCCCAGCAGGTGAGGTATCTTTATATATCCGACAGATTCGGAAAAAGGGGGCTGAGACAGGTTTTAAAGGACGGAGGGGAGCAGTTTCAGGACACGGCGGCGCTGGCGGAAAAGAAACAGACTCCTCATTTTATTACAGTGACGGCTGACAAGGAGGAGGAAGGGTATCTTGCCGTCAGCCTGCTGGCAGGAATTTACGGCGAGAGGAACATGGAAGAGCTGGGGGAGGACAACGGCGACGCGGGCTTTGGCAGGGACTGTGAGTGGGAGGACAGCAGCCTGCGCATCCCGGTGATTAATTACGCGGAAGCCAGCAGTTATTTTGTGAAAGAACAGGATACGTTCTTTCCCTTCGAAAACACGTTCCAGGCAGGAAGGCAGACCAACAGCGATTATGTGCCCTACTGGACGGCCCAGAGCACGATGCCTGTGTGTATCCGGATAAACTACTCAGAGCTGGGAAATGTGTCCATGGCAGATACACTCAAGAGTTTTGAGGACAACCGCCAGGTATACCTGCTGATTGTGAAGACGAAGGGAGGATGGAGGGGCAGCGACTTCTTGTGGGAGGACATTACCCAGGACAGCATCAATGAGCTGGTTCTGACATTCACGGCGGAGGAGGTGTGTATCCCGAAGAAGCGTTCCGTGTCACAGTACTATGAGAATGTATGGAGGCAGATGGTTCGTGAACATGGCTACAGGCTGGGCAGGGGCTTCCGCGCACAGCTTCTTCTGCAGGACATAGAGAAGATGAACCAGGATTTTTCTTACGGGCAGCTGGAGAAGATTTTGAGATACGCGATCCGGGGCAAAGAGGGGACGGTCCTGACTGAGACGGATTTTTCTTTTATGGAAAGGTTTGTGGGAAAGAGCAGGGTTGCGGAGAAAGAAGCCGATGAGACACGCTCTGCGCTCCGGCGCCTTCGGGAAGACCTGGTGGGACTCGAACAGGTGAAGGAACAGGTGGAGGAGACTGTCCAGATACTGAAATTTAACAGAATCCGTCAGAAGATGGGGGTGGAGACAAAGGGGTATCACAACGTGCATATGATGCTGGGAGCTCCGGGGACTGCCAAGACTACGGTGGCCAGGATCATGGGGGAAATCATGGCAGAGGAGGAGCTTCTTCCGGGGAGACAGTTTGCCTGCGTCAACGGGGCGGAGCTCAAGGGAATGTATGTGGGGCACTCGGCTCCCAAGACGAAGGCGCTGTTCGAGGACAACGACATTATCGTCATCGATGAGGCGTATTCTCTGGCGGGGAACGAAGGGGAGCCGGATTCCTTCAGCCGTGAGGCTGTGGCCCAGCTTGTCATAGAGCTGGAGGAACACGCCATGGACAAGCTGGTGATCTTCGCGGGATACGGCGGCAGCGACGTGGAGGAGAAACACAACAAGATGAAGGAGTTCATCGACTGCAACCCAGGCATCAAGAGCCGCATCAATTCCACCTTTCACTTTAAATCCTACTGTGCCAGAGAGATGACGGAGATTTTTTCAAAGCATGCCCAGCTCAACCAGTATCTTTTGCCGGAAGGGTATGAGGAGATGGTGGAGGCGTATTTTGAGAAGCGGACTCAGGACGATAATTTCGGAAACGGCCGTGAGGCCAGGGCGCTCTTTGAAAAGGTTACGGTGCAGATGGCAAAACGGGTTCTGGGCGGATTGGGCGGCGGGGAGGATGAGAAAGCCGTGGCCGAGACCGAGGTAAAACAGTGCTTTCTTGAAGATATCCGAACTGCCCTGGAGCGGGCCGAATATGAGAACCGGCAGACGGAGGGAAAGAAGGTCAGAAGAGCCATCGGTTTTTAGAGAAGAATCCATGATAACAAGAAAAACGCGCTGCCGGCGCGTTTTTTCCGTTGTTGATATTCATATGGGGAGATGGCTGGAGATAGGCGGCCACGTAGGTGGAGAAGGTGATGCCGTCTATATCGTGGGCGGGGACAAAACCGGTATCGGTCTTTTTAAAACATATCAATTTGAAACTGGTGTAGTCGGTTCCGCAGGTGGTCTGGTAGAAATCGTTGAGGAACCGCTTGACTGTGTCAGGAGAAACCATGGTCTGAGGAGCGGTCACGTGGAAGTACCGCTGGTTGATGATATCGGTCAGCATGGGGACTGTCACCGGGCGGGGCAGTTCCAGAAGGGTGTTGAGAATGAAAACTCCGTTTAAACGGTTGGTGAAGAACGTATTCATAAGCGATTCCCTCTTTTCTTTCCTGATGGATAAAATATAGGTTACGGTTCACGGGGCGGGGAATCCGGCATGGTTGTTGGACGCCGGGCCTGCTTGTAAGCAGACATTCCCGTCAGATTCCGCTTCGGGCGAACTCCTCAGCTTCTTGTCCGGCGCAGGCGGACAAGAAGAGACCCCTATTAACAGTAACAAATATAGCAGAAAGAATGAGGAAAAATATCCCCATGACCAGAATACTCTTGTAATTTTTGACGTTCTTCTTTATAATAGAAAGCAAGTAGTCAGAATTACATAGTTGTTGAGGAAGGAACTGAGATGAGCAAGGAACAAGAGTTTAAACAAAAAATACTGATTGCAGACGACTCCGAGATGAATCGGTCGATTCTGATCGGAATGCTTGAAAGTGAATATCAGATTATTGAGGCAGAAAACGGGATTGAAGCAATCACTGCTATCCAGAAGTATGGCCCTGAGCTCTCGCTTATTTTGCTGGATATCGTGATGCCTGAGATGGATGGGTTCGGTGTGCTGGAAGTGATGAACAAGCGCCGCTGGATTGACGAGATTCCTGTCATTATGATATCGTCAGAAAGCAGTTCTTTCCATGTGGAACGGGCGTACCAGCTGGGAATTACCGACTATATCAGCAGACCTTTCGACGCGCTGATCGTCCACCGCAGAGTGGTGAACACCATCGTCCTCTACGCCAAGCAGAAGAAACTGGCGGGGCTGGTCATGGAGCAGATCCAGGAAAAAGAGAAACAGAGCAGCCTGATGATCGATATCCTCAGCCACACTGTGGAATTCAGGAACGGCGAGAGCGGTCTCCACGTGGTTCATATCCGCGCCCTGACGAAACTGCTGTTAGAGCACCTGGTTCAGATATCGGACAAATATCAGTTCTCCCGGGAAGAGATTTCCATGATCAGCACTGCCTCGGCCCTCCATGATATCGGCAAGATATCCGTGCCGGGAGAGATTCTGAACAAGCCCGGGAGGCTGACAAAAGAAGAGTTTGAAATAATGAAGACCCATACCACCATCGGGGCGGAGATGCTTGAGAACCTGTCGTTTCATCAGGATGAGCCACTCGTCAAGGAGGCTTATGCCATCTGCCGGTGGCACCATGAGCGGTATGACGGCAGGGGATACCCGGACGGGCTGAAGGGAGACGAGATCCCCATCCACGCCCAGATCGTGGCTCTGGCCGATGTCTATGACGCCCTGACCAGCGAGCGTGTATATAAGAAGGCATTTGCCCACGAGGAAGCTATCCGCATGATCTGCGGCGGAGAGTGCGGGGCGTTCAACCCGCTGCTGTTAAAGTGCCTTACGGATATCGCGGATACACTCCAGGAGAGCTTGAACAATACCGGAGCCAATCATACAGACGCCCAGGAGCTTCAGGATATTCTCGATGAGAAGCTGCACCCGAAGGAGCTTTCCGCCTCTGAGCGCACGGCGCAGCTTTTGGAGCATGAGCGCATGAAGTGCAGTTTCTACGCGTCCATGTCGGAGGAGATCCAGTTCGAATACACTCTGAATCCGGCTATGCTCACCCTGTCCGGCTGGGGAGCGCAGAAGCTGGGACTTCCTGAAATTATCGTGGAGCCGCAGGAGAATGACAAGGCGGTTTCCATCATGACTGCGGAGGACATGAAAAAACTGGGAGAGATTCTGCGCAGCACCTCCCCTAAGGAGCCGGTGGTAAAGTATGACTGTAAAGTGAATGCCGGCGGGGAGTCCAGATGGATGCGGATCATCGCTCAGGCTATGTGGTCGTTCGAGGAGACTTCCAAGTACACGGGAGCCATCGGCAAGGCCGTGGATATTCATGAGGCCCGCCTGCGCCTGGATGCTCTGGAGAGGATGGCCTCCCATGACACACTCACCAGGCTTTTGAACATTGACTATGCCGAGAGAAGGATCGAAGAACGCCTGAGCGCCGGCGGCGAATATGTTCTGATGCTTCTGGATGTGGATAATATTAAGGAAGCTAATGACAGCCGGGGGAGGCTGTTCGGAGATCAGGTGCTTACTCATGTGGCGGAGATTCTGCGCCAGAACACAGGCGAGGGTGATATCGCGGCAAGAGTCAGCGGAGACGAGTTTTTGTATTTTGCCAAATCTGATTCCGACGGGGAACAGACTGCCGACAGGCTTATGGCGGCTCTCCGGGGAGAGTGGGAAGGATTTAAGATTTCGGTGTGCATGGGAATCGTATCTGCCGGGAACGGGAAAAAAGATTTCAGAGAGCTGTTTATGAAAGCCGACAGGGCTCTTCTGGAAGCGAAAAAAGATGGTCCGGGACAGAGAAGGTACAAGAATGAATAACGGAGGGAATAACTTATGACTTTACAGGAATGCTATCAGTCTCTGGAAGGGGATTTTGACGATGTTCTGGGCCGGCTGCGGAGCGAGAAGCTGGTACAGAAGTTTGTTCTTAAATTTTTAAATGACAAAAGCTATGAGCTGCTGTGCAGTTCCCTGGAGGCGGAGAATTATGAGGAGGCTTTCCGGGCCTCCCACACCATCAAGGGTGTCTGCCAGAATCTGAGCTTTACAAAACTGTATCAGTCCAGCCATCAGCTGACAGAGGCCCTCAGGAACGGACTGAGCCCGGAGGCGCCGGGCCTTGCGGAGCAGGTGAAGAAGGACTATGAGCAGACCGTGGCGGCGATCCGGAAGCTGCAGGAGGAGAGCGCGTGAATATGACTGAGGTTGCAAGATTGCTGCTGGGCTTGAGAGCGGCGGGCTGGAGCGAGAAGGAGATCAATGATTTTGTTCTCTACATCGGATCCGGTGAGGAGCAGTATAAGCCAAAGCCCCGGACGGAAAAGGATGAGTAGTCCGACGGGAGAATGACCGGGAGAGGATTGGCCGGATTAGGAGTAATTTTCCTAATCCGGCCTTGACTTGGTACTGCCTTTTGTGCATCACTGCCTTTATCAGAAATAAACCAAATAAAGTCCGGCCAATGCAAAAGAACACCTGCCAACCAGCCGGTGTTCTTTTTGTAAGTAGCGGAAGGGAGATTTGAACTCTCGACACTACGGGTATGAACCGTATGCTCTAGCCAACTGAGCTATTCCGCCATATTATATTGTGGTATGGGGCCTATAGGGCTCGAACCTATGACCCTCTGCTTGTAAGGCAGATGCTCTCCCAGCTGAGCTAAGACCCCATATCGTCTGGCCGCTCTCGCGACTGCTTTGTTAGTATAATTGATATTGTTCTTATTGTCAACACTTTTTTGACATTTTTTTGAAAAAAATTTTAGGGATACGTAAAGAAATCGAAACCGTCCGGAAAAGCCCCAGCCTTGCGGTCAATGACAAAATATGCTATACTGTAGGGCAGTGAGAGAGGAGGCTGTCATGTACTATTTTATTGTAAACCCCAGCGCAGGAAGCGGTCAGGGCGGCAAGATATGGAAAAAAGTGGAGAAGCAGCTGAATCAACAGGGCATAGAGTATCAGGCGCTGATTACGGAGAAGAGAGGGGACGCCATAAGTTACGCCTCCGGCCTGACAGAAGGGTGCCGGGAGCCCAGGATTATCATCGCCGTAGGCGGGGACGGCACCATGAACGAGGTGCTGGACGGACTGGCCTTCGGAGGGTCTGTGACGCTGGGATATATTCCCGCCGGATCGGGCAATGATCTGGCAAAGAGTCTGAGACTTCCGAAGAGGCCTTCCAGATGCCTGAAAAAGATTCTCAACCCCAGATACCACAAGCTCATGGACTACGGTGTGATGTCCTACGGGGAACCCATGGAGCACAGGCGCTTTCTGGTGAGCGCGGGCCTGGGGATGGACGGCGCGGTGTGCCGGGAACTGGCGGACTTAAGGATCAGGCAGGCGCTCAACCGGATGAGGCTTGGAAAGCTGGGGTACATTGTGGCGGGAATCAGACAGCTTCTGCTGGCTTGTCCCGTAAAAGGCTACCTGCTGCTGGACAGAGTTCAGAAGGTGGAGCTGAACCATATCTATTTTGTCTCCGCCCATATCCACCCTTTTGAGGGAGGAGGATTTAAGTTCGCGCCGTCGGCAGATCCCTGTGACGGCCGTCTGACTCTCTGTGTGGTGCACCATGGGGCAAAGGCCGGGCTGTTTCCTTTTCTGGTAAGCTCCATCGTGGGATGCCAGAAGAAGTACAGGGGGGTCCGGTGCTATAATTGTCAGGAAGTGGAGATTCACGTGGAGCGGCCCATGGCGGTGCACGCC
Source organism: uncultured Hungatella sp. (assembly GCA_910577935.1). GTDB lineage: Bacteria > Bacillota > Clostridia > Lachnospirales > Lachnospiraceae > UBA3402. The sequence continues at coordinate 66,667 of CAJTOT010000003.1, forward strand.
GACGGGGAGAGCTGTATGTGTCAGAGAGAACTGCAGCTGAGATGTATTCCCGGCAAGGTGCGCATGATCGTGTAGGACTGCGGGCAGGCTATACAGATAGACAGACACAGTTGGAAACAGACGGAAAAGGAAAGGAAACATTTATGAGAATAGGACAGGGATACGACGTGCACCGTCTGACTGACGGAAGAAAGCTGATACTGGGCGGTGTGGATATTCCTTATGAGAAGGGGCTTTTGGGACACTCGGACGCGGATGTGCTGGTCCATGCGGTGATGGACGCCCTGTTGGGGGCGGCGGCGCTGGGCGACATCGGAGAGCATTTTCCCGATACGGACCCGGCCTACGAGGGGATTTCCAGCCTGGAGCTGCTAAAGCGGGTGGGAGATCTTCTGGAGGAGAGAGGATATGTTATAGAGAATATAGACGCAACCATCATCGCCCAGCGTCCGAAGCTGGCGCCTTACCGCCCGCGGATGGCCGAGAATATCGCCTCGGCCTTAAAGCTGTCTGAGGACCGGGTCAGCGTCAAGGCCACCACGGAGGAGGGCCTGGGCTTTACAGGCACGGGTCAGGGGATTTGCGCCCAGGCCATCACCTTGTTGACATCGCCGGGGGATTACTGCTATGATTACGGGATGGAAGCCGGCAGATGCGGCGGATGCCCAGGCTGCGGCAGACAGGAAGGCGGAAATATTCAAGTTGAGGAGGAACACCATGAAAATCTTTAATACGCTCACGGGAAGAAAAGAGGAATTTGTCCCCTTAGAGCCGGGAAAGGTGAGGATGTACGTCTGCGGCCCCACGGTGTATAATTTTATTCATATCGGCAATGCCAGACCGATGATCGTGTTTGACACGGTCCGCCGCTATCTGGAATATAAAGGCTATGAGGTGAATTTTGTCTCCAATTTTACAGACGTGGACGACAAGATCATAAAGAAGGCCGTGGAGGAGGGCGTGGATTCGTCTGTGATCTCCCGGCGCTATATCCAGGAGTGCAGGACAGACATGGCAGCCATGAACGTCAGGCCCGCCACCGTCCACCCCAAGGCCACGGAGGAGATTGACGGGATGATCGATCTCATAGGGACTCTGATGGAGAAAGGGCATGCCTACAGGGCAGGGGATGGGACCGTGTATTTCAGGACAGATTCTTTCAAGGAATACGGTAAATTGTCTCACAAGAACTTGGATGAGCTGCAGTCAGGCTTCCGGGAGATTAAAGTGACCGGGGAGGAGGGCAAGGAGTCGCCTTCCGATTTCGTGCTGTGGAAGCCTAAAAAAGAAGGCGAGCCGTTCTGGGAGTCCCCCTGGTGCCAGGGAAGGCCGGGATGGCATATTGAGTGCTCTGCCATGTCGAAAAAGTATCTGGGAGAGCAGATCGATATTCACGGAGGCGGCGAAGACCTGATCTTCCCACATCACGAGAACGAGATTGCCCAGAGCGAGGCGGCAAGCGGGAAAGAGCTGGCGAGATACTGGATGCACAACGGATTTTTGAATATTGACAATAAAAAGATGTCAAAATCCCTGGGGAACTTTTTCACTGTCAGGGAGATCGGGGAGAAATTCGACCTTCAGGTGCTGCGCTTTTTTATGTTGAGCAATGCCCACTACCGCAGCCCCCTGAACTTCAGCGAGGAGCTGATGGAGGCCGCGAAAAGCGGTCTTGAGAGAATCCTCAACAGCGTAGATAAGCTGACAGACCTGGAGGCCGGCGCGGAGGCCGGCGGCATCCGGGAGGCGGAGGAGAAGCTGTGTCTGGAGGCTGAGGAGCTGGCGGCAAAGTACGAGACTGCCATGGAGGACGATTTCAACACGGCAGACGCGGTGTCGGCAGTGTTTGAGCTGGTGAAGCTGGCCAACTCCACTGCGGGGGAGGACAGCAGCAGGGACTATGTCCGTTTTCTTAAGAGCACCGTGGAGACGCTCTGCGGCATCCTGGGGATTGTCACGGAGAGGAAGAAGGAAGATTTAGATGCCCAGGTGGAAGAGATGATTGCTGCCAGGCAGAAGGCGAGAAAAGAGAAAAATTTCGCCCTCGCCGACGAGATACGCCGGAAACTTCTGGATATGGGAATTATTCTTGAGGACACGAGAGAAGGGGTTAAATGGAAGAGGGCATAAGGGAGGCATCAGGATTTACGGAGGCCTGCAGGGAAAAGCTGGGGCTTAAAAAACAGGACGCGGGCATCTATTCCCCGCTGGCGCTGGCTTATCTGGGAGACGCCGTGTATGAGCTGGTCATCCGGACTCTGGTGATGAACCGGGGCAACATGCAGGTGAACAAGATGAACAGAAGAACCTCCGGCCTGGTCAAGGCAAAGGCTCAGGCGGACATCATAAGACTTCTGGAGGAGGAGCTGACAGAGGAGGAGCGGGCAGTGTTCAGACGGGGAAGGAATGCCAAGTCCATGACCATGGCCAAGAACGCCTCTGTCATTGACTACCGCATGGCTACCGGGCTGGAGGCGCTGACCGGCTATCTGTATCTGACAGAACAGTTTGATCGGCTTCTGGAACTGATCAGCCGCGGCCTGAAGAAAATCGGAGAACTGGAGGCGGAATGAAGGAGGAAAATTTACTGATCGTGGGGCGGAACGCGGTAATTGAGGCGTTTCGCTCCGGGAAAACCATCGATAAGCTGTTTGTGCTGGAGGGCTGCAAGGACGGCCCGGTGCAGACTGTCTTGAGGGAAGCGAAGAAGCAGGATACCATAGTGAACTTTGTGTCGAAGGAGAGGCTGGACCAGCTGGCCCAGACCAGGAACCACCAGGGAGTGGCGGCCCAGGCTTCTGCCTACGGGTATGTCCAGGTGGAAGATATTCTGGCCCGGGCCAGGGAGAGAGGAGAGCCGCCGTTTATCATTTTGCTGGACGGCATCGAGGACCCGCATAATCTGGGAGCCATCATCCGAACGGCCAACTTGGCGGGAGCCCACGGGGTGATTATCCCGAAGCGCAGGGCGGTTGGGCTTACGGCCGCCGTGGCGAAGACATCTGCCGGCGCGTTAAACTACACGCCTGTGGCGAAGGTCACCAACATGACGGCTGTTATGGAGCAGCTGAAGAAGGAGGGGCTTTGGTTTGTGTGCGCGGATATGGGCGGGCAGCCGATGTACAGCCTGGATTTAAAGGGGCCCATAGGCCTGGTGGTGGGAAGCGAAGGCGACGGCGTCAGCCGGCTGGTGAAGGAGAACTGCGATATGACAGCCGCCATTCCCATGAGGGGAGATATAGATTCCCTCAACGCCTCCGTGGCTGCCGGGATTCTGGCCTACGAGATCGTAAGACAGCGGCTGATCCGGGCATGACGGTGTTTCCCGCGGTTTAGAGACAAGAACGCGGTGCTGAAACAGTGTAAAATTTTGAAAAGCAGAGGTAGCAGTATGAGAAGAAGACAATGGACTTTATTGTTGGGGGCGGCAGCCACGGCAGCGGCCCTGGGTATGGGAGGCTGCGCCTCCTCCGAGGTCCGGCAGGCAGATTCGCAGATGACGGCGGCTTTGGAGACGGCGGCGCAGGGAGAGAAGAGCGCCGCGGCCCCGGAGGCGTCCGGGGCGGAAAAGGCAGCCGCGGATGCAGAGGAAGCGGCGGGACAGCAGCTTGCGGTTATCGAGGACGGCCTGGTACCGCTGTACTCCAAGCCCCAGGGGAGCCTTGTGCGTGTCCCGACGGCATCGGGAACCGTAACCTATTCCAACGGTCCGGTGACAGTGGATGCGTCCAACACGCAGAACGGATATGTGATGGTCAAGTATTCCGGCAGTGTGGGGAAGATCAAGGTGCAGATAGCAAAAGACGGATTGACCTACACCTATGATCTGAATGCCAGATCTGCCTACGAGGTATTTCCTCTTTCAGAGGGCAGCGGCACCTACTCGGTGAAGGTGTTCGAACAGGTTCAGGGCAACAGCTATTCCCAGGCTTTCAGCCAGAGCGTGAATGTGTCCCTGGCCAGCGAGTATGAGCCGTTTTTATACCCCAACCAGTACGTGAATTTCTCCGGGGGGAGCGCTGCGGTTTCGAAAGCGGCAGAGGTGGCGGCCGGCGCCGCGGACGCCCTGGGCGTGGTAAATAATATCTATAACTATGTGATCAACAATACAACCTATGACACGGCCAAGGCAAACTCGGTTCAGAGCGGTTATCTCCCCAGTGTGGACCAGACTCTGGCATCGGGGACAGGTATCTGTTTTGACTACGCCGCCCTGATGGTATCCATGCTCCGATCCCAGGACATTCCCTCCAAGCTGGTCATCGGTTATACGGGAAGCGTTTACCACGCGTGGGTGAACGTGTACATCGACGGTGTGGGCTGGCTGGATAACTATATCTATTTTGACGGAACCAACTGGTCTCTGGCAGACCCGACCTTTGCATCTACCGGCGGACAGAGCGACTCTATCAAACAGTACATCGGAAACGGGGCCAACTATCAGCAGAAATACTGCTATTAATTAAAGGAGAAACGTTCATGAGCAAGAAAACAGAGCAGAAATATACATACCAGGAACTTTCTGCGTTCTGTCTTCAGGTGTCTCTTCTGCTGAAGGCGGCGGTTCCTCTTGACGAGGGACTGCGGATTATGGCAGAGGATGCGGCAAATGAGGACGAGAAAAAAAGACTGATATTTCTGGCGGATGAGATTGAGCTGGGAGCCCCTGTTTTTGAGGCCCTGGAGAAGACGGAGAGCTTTCCCGACTATGTGGTGAAGATGGCGAAACTGGGCGACCAGACGGGAACCCTGGACCAGATGATGGAGGCCCTTTCCGTTTACTATGACAAAGAGGACCGCATGATACGGAATATACGCAATGCGGTCACTTATCCCGTCATGATGGTTCTTATGCTTCTGGTGGTGCTGTTCGTGCTGTTCACCAGGGTTATGCCTGTGTTTGAAGAGGTGTACGAGCAGCTGGGAGCACAGATATCGCCTGTGTCCCAGACGGCTATCCGGCTGGGCGGCGCTTTCAGCGGCGCGGCCCTGGCCGCTGCCGCCGTGCTGGCTGTGGCGGTTCTGGGGCTGTATATCGCGTCGAAGCTGGGCCGGAAGGTACATATTGTGGAGAACCTGACAGAAAAGTTTAAGCGGTCCAACAAGACGGCTCTCCTGGTGGCGAAGCGGCGCTGCTGCTCGGTTCTGGCCCTGACGCTGAAGAGCGGTCTGGAGCTGGAAAAGGGAATCGAGCTGGCGGAGGAGCTGGCGGGCAACAGCAAGGTGCAGGAATACCTGACAGCCTGCCGGGAAAGCCTGGAGGTGGGAAAAGGATACGACGAGGCCATGAAGGACTCCGGACTGTTTAACGGCTTTCAGATCCAGATGATCAAGGTGGGCAACCGGAGCGGCAGGCTGGATACGGTGATGGAGGATATCTCTTCCGGGTACGAGGAGGAGGCGGACGCTTCCATCGACAACACCATATCCCGGCTGGAACCCACTATTGTGGCTGTTCTTGCCGTGTCTGTCGGTCTTGTCCTGCTGTCGGTCATGCTGCCTCTGGTGGGCATATTGTCAGCGATAGGATAGCAGGTGATCAAAGTGAAACAGTTGAAAAACAGTTGGAAGATTATAAGAGGATACGCGGTGTCCCTGGTGGTATTCGGCGCGGTCATCGCCGTGTTTTTACAGGGGGTTCTGTCCATGTCCGACCGCATGGAGAAGGAGGGGGCAGAGACATTGCGGAGCGCCATCGCCCGGGCCTGTGTCCAGTGCTACGCCATCGAGGGACGGTATCCGCCTTCCGTGGCGTATCTGGAGGAGAATTACGGCATCAGGCTTGACCGGGAACGGTTTGATGTGTTTTATGAAGGCTTCGCCTCCAACATTATGCCCAACATCACGGTAAATTCCAGGAATATAGAAGAGTAAAGGGGGAGAACGGTTTGAAAAAACAGACACAGCATAACAGACAGACCATGAACCTTCTCTTTACCATGCTGTTGTTTCTGGTGTTTGTGCTCAGCGCGCTGTTCACGGTTCTCATCGGCGGCAAAGTCTATGAGAACATCAACAGCCGTGTGGAGGAGAACTATTCCGGACAGGTGGTCCTAAACTACGTGGCAAACAAAGTGAGGCAGAATGACAAGGCGGACAGCATAGCCGTCAGGGACATCGAGGGCACGGCGGTGCTGGAGCTGGCCCAGGAGATCAACGGCATCAGCTATGTCACCTGGATCTACTATATGGACGGCTCAGTGAGGGAGCTGTTTACCAACGCGGGAAGCGGCCTGGGGCTGGAGGACGGGCTGGAGATCATTGACAGCCAGGGGCTGACCTTCCGCCGGGAAGGCGATATCCTGGAGGTGCAGGTGGCGGATCAGACTGACACCAGGCTGCTGCTGAATATCAGAAGCGGAGGCAGGACTGATGAAAAATAAGCGGGATTCGGGAACCGCGCTGTTTCTCATGGAGATGATCGCGGTGGTGTGTTTCTTTATTTTGTGCGCCAGCATCTGTATTCTGGTGTTTGTCAAGGCCAATAATTTAAGCCGTCTGGCAAGAGACACGAACCAGGCTTCCCTGGCGGCTGAGAGCGTCGCGGAGGTCTGGAAGGCGGAAGACGCAGAGGGGCTGAAAACCCGGTTTGGCATGCGGGAAGAAGGAGATCATCAGGTTATCTGCTGGGATTCCCGGTGGAATGTGACGGCGGATGGAAATCAGACAGGATTTTTGGCCCAGGTGACGGTGGAAGTAAAAGGGGCTGTGGAGGAGGCGCAGATAAAGGTTCTGCGTTCCGAGGATGGGACAGAACTCTTTTTGCTGACGGCAAAGAGGCTTTCCCGGTAATGTCCGCCCCGGCAGGAAAGGAAATTTAAATATGGACAACAGGCAGTCAGGCGGGAGGGCCAACATCGGCACATCCTCTCTGATCTTGATTTTTATAATATTGTGTCTGACGATTTTCGGGCTCTTGTCCTTAAGCAGCGCAGGCAGCGACTGGAATCTGGCCAGGAAGAACGCCCAGTCAATCAAGGGCTATTATGAGGCGGACGGCCAGGCGGTGGAATTTACGGCCATGGTGGAGGAGCAGCTCTGGGAATGCGCGCAGGCAGCTTCTTCTGAGGAGGCGTACTGGCATCTTGTAGAGGAAAGGCTGGGACAGTACTATCATGAGGAGACCGGCACCATAGAGACGGACCTGGAGATGCTGTACGGTCAGAAACTTCATGTGGCTCTGGAGTTATGCCGGGAAGAGGAGAAAGGGTACAGAATTCTGGCATGGAATGTCTACCAGTCAGAGGATTATGAGATTGACAGGTCTATGCCTGTCTGGAGCGGAAGTTGACAAGGGAGGAAACTGCGTTATGGATATTGTAGAATTGCTCGGCGCTGCGGTGAACAGGCAGGCGTCAGATATTTTCCTGGTTGCGGGCATGCCCCTCTCCTACAAAGTAGGAGGCAGGATCGAATACTATGAGGATAAAAAACTGTTCCCGGATCAGATTGACGAGATGGTCACCCAGCTCTATAAGACGGCGGGGAACCGGAGCATGATGAGGATTCAGGAGACGGGCGACGACGATTTTTCTTTCGCCCTCCCCCAGCTCTCCCGTTTCCGCGCCAATGTGTTCAGACAGAGAGGCTCTCTGGCGGCGATTATCCGTATTATCACTTTTGAACTGCCGGATTATGAGAAGCTTCATCTTCCCAGAACCATCATCGACGTGGCGAAGATGACCAAGGGGATGGTGCTGGTGACAGGACCTGCGGGAAGCGGCAAGAGCACTACCCTGGCCTGTATCATCAACGAGATCAACAGGACGAGAAATGCCCATGTGATCACCCTGGAGGACCCTATCGAGTATCTCCACCGCCACGATAAGAGCGTGGTTTCCCAGAGAGAGATCGGAACGGACACAGAGAGCTACGTGTCGGGGCTCAGAGCGGCCTTGAGACAGGCTCCGGACGTGATTCTTCTGGGGGAGATGAGGGATCATGAGACTATCAAGACGGCTATGACGGCGGCGGAGACAGGCCATCTGGTCATATCCACTCTCCACACCGTGGGAGCGGCCAACACCATGGACCGCATTATCGACAGCTTTCCGCCGGAACAGCAGCAGCAGATCCGGGTGCAGATATCCATGGTTATGCAGGCAGTCATCTCACAGCAGCTGATTCCCACCTTAAGCGGCGGGGTACAGCCGGCTTTCGAGATCATGTTCTTCAACAACGCTATCCGAAACATGATCCGGGAGTCGAAGATCCATCAGATTGACAACGTGATCGCCACCTCCCAGAAGGAAGGCATGGTGGCTATGGATGCCAGCCTGATACAGATGTACCAGCAGAAGGTTATCTCGAAAGAAGACGCCATTATCTACAGCAACAACAGCGAACTGATGGCCAAGAAGATCGAGAGGCTGTAAAAAGAATCCCGGACAGCGGCAGGGAAACCGCTATCCGGGATTTTTGCGCCGCCGCGGGCCCGGAGAAGCGGCGGGCGGCGCTAGTCTGTGACTGTCAGCGCCCGGAAGCCCATGTCGGACCAGTTGTTGCCGATGAGGTAGGAGGTATAGCGGGCGCCGGCGGAGATGTTCAGCTGATAGGACACCAGAGGCTCGCCTGTGAGACTTCCGGCAGAGACGGCGCCGATGACGATCATGGGCAGTTCACGGATTACAGAAAATGTTCCGGCGTTGGTGATGTAGAACTGGTAGGAGCCGGCCATGGCCTGTTTGTAGATGGTCACTTCCCTGAAATCCACGTTGCGGAACACGGCGTCATGACTGTAGAGCATCACATCATAGCCGGAGCCGCTGTAGGACATGTTGGCCACGCGGTAACAGCCGGTGTTGTAGTTCATATTGCTGCATCCCGAGTCCGATACCTGGCTCATGGCCAGCCCTCCGGAGGCGGTATCCACCAGAACCAGGGTGTATTTCTGGCCGCCGGTGAAGGGGAAGGTCTGCTGGAGAAGAACGGTTTGCAGCCCGGAAGCCCTCCTGACCGTCACGGTGTGGAAACCGTCGGCGAGCTGACCGTAGCCGGAGATTGTGCCAAATCTGGCGTTTACCGCATAGTTTGTATTATCAATGCTGACATTGACAGGAAATGTGTTGGCGGAAGCGTTGAGGAAACGCACCTGGGCATTGTTCTGGGGGAAATTGCAGTTGGTACAGGAAGAACACCCCGGACAGGAGGGGAATACCGGGAAGGTGATGACCGTGGGGGACCAGGCTGTGGCGCCGGGGTACGCCGGGGTGCCGCCCTCGGGAGCCACAGGCAGGGTCAGTCCATAGTCATTTGACGGGAGTACGGACTGGGCGTCAGCCGTCTGGGGTACATCAGAATAAGAATATGGTGAGGCGGCGCTGTCCTGGGAGACGGGCGCAGCCTCCTCGTATGTCTCTTCATAGTCCTCGGGGGATAAGTGGGCGCTGGAATTGCCGGTGTTATTTTCAGCCATAAAAAGCCTCGTTGTTGTTTTACTTTAAACTATGAGTGAAAACGGTTTTGGTTCCGGGGAGAAGTTCTTTTTAAAAAAGTTCTTTTAAAAAATAAAAATTTTTATTGACAAAACGGGACAGACATGATAATATATCTAAGGCTTAAGCATGGTCTTGAGTTCAGAGAGAGGCTGATGTGGCACAGGTGGTAGCGCACCTCATTGGTAGTGAGGAGGTCACGGGTCCGAGTCCCGTCATCAGCTCTTGGAAAACTGGCAGGAATCCGGAAGAATCAGGGTTCCTGTTATTTTTATGTCCATGAGACACTTTAAGCGGAGTGACAAAAATCCTCTTTTCTAACCATGAGAAATATGGTATGATAGCGTAATATTGGGAATACTACAGATGATGGAGGAAGAACATGGAAGAGAACAGAGAGATGACAGACAGTTCCAGAAACTTTATAGAGCAGGAGATAGACAGGGATTTGGCGGAAGGGGTTTATGACCATGTTAAGACCCGGTTTCCGCCGGAGCCTAACGGGTATCTCCACATCGGACATGCCAAGTCCATTCTCTTGAATTATGGCCTGGCTCAAAAGTACGGCGGCGAGTTCAACCTGCGGTTCGACGATACCAACCCCACCAAGGAGAAGGAGGAGTTCGTCCAGTCTATCATCGAGGATGTAAAATGGCTGGGAGCGGATTTTGAGGAACGTCTGTTTTTTGCGTCCAACTATTTTCAGCAGATGTACGAATGCGCGGTTTTGCTCATCAAGAAGGGAAAGGCTTTCGTGTGCGACCTGAGCGCTGAGGAGATCAGGGAGTACCGGGGAGATTTTAAGACTCCGGGAAAAGAGAGCCCTTACCGGAACCGGAGCATCGAGGAGAACCTCCGGCTGTTTGAGGAGATGAAGGAGGGCAGATATCAGGACGGAGAGAAGGTTCTGAGGGCGAAGATTGACATGGCGTCCCCCAACATCAACATGAGAGATCCGGTTATCTACCGGGTTGCCCGCATGAGCCATCACAACACCGGCGATACATGGTGCATTTATCCCATGTACGATTTCGCCCACCCCATTGAGGACGCCATTGAGCATATCACCCATTCCATCTGCACCCTGGAGTTTGAGGACCACAGGCCTCTCTACGACTGGGTCGTGAAGGAGTGCGGGTTTGAGAACCCGCCGAGACAGATCGAGTTCGCAAAGCTGTATCTGACCAATGTGGTCACGGGAAAGAGATATATCAAGAAGCTGGTGGAAGATGCAGTCGTGGATGGCTGGGACGATCCCCGGCTGGTGTCCATCGCCGCGCTGAGACGGCGTGGATACACGCCGGAATCACTGAAGAAATTCGTGGAGCTGGTGGGGGTTGCCAAGGCCAACAGTTCTGTGGATTACGCCATGCTTGAGTACTGTATCCGGGAGGATCTGAAGCTGAAAAAGGCCCGCATGATGGCGATCCTGTATCCGGTGAAGCTGGTTATCGACAATTATCCGGAGGGCCGGACCGAGGAGCTTCTGATACCCAACAACCTGGAGAATGAGGAGCTGGGGGAGAGGAAGGTGCCATTCGGGAGAGAACTCTACATCGAGAGAGAGGACTTTATGGAGGAGCCGCCTAAGAAATATTTCCGTCTGTTCCCCGGCAATGAAGTCCGTCTCATGGGCGCTTATTTTGTGACCTGCACAGGCTGTGAGAAGGACGAGAACGGCAATGTCACGGTGGTTCACGCCACCTACGACCCGGAGACCAAAAGCGGTTCCGGCTTCGCGGGCCGGAAGGTGAAGGGAACCATCCACTGGGTTGCCGCCGACACGGCTGTCAAGGTAGAGTGCCGCCTGTATGAGAATATCGTGGATGAGGAGAAGGGCAAGCTCAACGAGGACGGCAGCCTGAATCTGAATCCCAACTCTCTCACTGTGCTGAAAGAGTGCTATGCAGAGCCTGCCCTGGCGGACGTGAAGCCGGGCGACAGCTTCCAGTTCATGAGAGACGGATATTTCTGCGTGGACAGCAAGGACAGCCGGCCGGATCATCTGGTGTTTAACAGAATCGTGTCCTTAAAGAGCTCTTTTAAGCTGAATAAGCAGGGGACAGACAGCCGAAAGGCAGATAACTGACAGGACAGAAAAAAGCTGACGTGGGAGCAGAACCCGTCAGCTTTTTTATTAGTGAGTCCGGCAAAATCCGGAAGAATCCGGAGGCTGAGGGATCGGCCGGATTATATGAGGTGTGAATGTGAAAATCGTAGAGTTGATGATTCCTTTAGACATCCGAGGCTCCAGCCCCATGTACGAACAGATTTACCGGCATATCAAGGGGGAGATACGGGGGGGAAGCCTTAAGGAGGGGGTCCGCCTTCCCTCCACCAGAATCCTGGCGGAGAATTTGAAGGTGAGCCGCTCAACCACCCAGATGGCCTACGACCAGCTGATGGCAGAGGGGTATATTCAGGCGCTTCCCAACAGAGGGTATTTTGTTCTGCGGATGGAGGAGCTGGTGGAGGCGGAGGCAGAGCCCCGGGGGGCATTTATCCAGGAATCAGAGGAAGCCGGGGGCGGGGCCGACATCGATTTTTCCCCCAGGGGCATTGACCTGACACATTTTCCCTATAATACGTGGAGGAAGGTCACCAGAAACACCCTGGTGGAGGACAACAAGGAGATGTTTCTCACCGGCTCCCCCCAGGGGGAGATATCTCTCAGGAAGGCGATCCGGGGATATCTCCACTCGGCGAGAGGGGTCAGCTGCCAGGCGGAGCAGATCATCGTCGGGGCGGGAAACGAATATCTGCTGATGCTTTTGGCCCGGATACTGGGGCAGGGGCGGACTATTGCCATGGAGAATCCCACCTACAAGCAGGCCTACCGG
>CAJTOT010000003.1:78949-93856 GCA_910577935.1 uncultured Hungatella sp.
TGGGGCAGGGGCGGACTATTGCCATGGAGAATCCCACCTACAAGCAGGCCTACCGGGTGCTCGAGAGCCAGGGATATGAGATGGCGCCTGTGGAGATGGACGGCTTCGGCATGGAGGTGGAGGCCCTGGAGGCGACGGGGGCGGATGTGGCATATGTGATGCCTTCCCATCAGTATCCCACGGGAATCGTCATGCCTGTGACAAGGCGGCAGGAGCTTCTTAAGTGGTCGGGAAGAAAGAAGAACCGGTATCTGATAGAAGATGATTATGACAGCGAGTTCCGGTACAGGGGAAGGCCGATTCCGGCCCTTCAGGGCCTGGACACCAGGGGGAAGGTGATCTACATGGGAACATTTTCCAAATCCATCGCTCCTGCTATCCGCATCGGTTATATGGTGCTTCCTCCGTCTCTCCTGGAAGTCTATCAGAAGAGGCTGGGATTTTACGCCTGCACCGTCTCCAGAATCGACCAGAATATTCTTTACCAGTTTCTGACAGAGGGGTACTATGAGCGCCACCTAAACCGTATGAGGGCCATCTACAAGGGAAAACACGACTGTCTTCTGGGCAGGCTTAGGGAACTGGAGGAGGATTTCGCGATTCACGGCGAGTATGCGGGGCTTCATGTGCTCCTCACCAGCAAGAGGGGCAGGAGGGAGGAATGGCTGGTGGAGGAGGCAGGGAAAGCGGGGGTGAAGGTCTATGGCCTGTCCTCCCATTATATCCGCAGGCCCCTTGAAGAACGCCCGTCCACCGTGATTCTGGGGTACGCCAAGTTGAGTGAGGAGCAGATCGAGGAAGGGGCGGGGCGGCTGTGCCGGGCATGGAGAGGATAGAAAGGCAAGAATGCCTGCCGGCAGGTTTGTGGGATATAGACAATTTATATATTATGCGTAATAAATGAGATGATTGAAAAAATATTTTAGTTAAAATGTTTAGAAGACTTTTATTTATTTCTTTTTTATGGTAAACTGTAAGAATCAAACATAAAGGAGGATAACAAGCACATGCGGCAAAAAACGTGGAAAAAACGTCTTGCGGTTGTGTTGGCGGCAGCTATGGCATTGAATGCAGGCGCGCTGACATCATTCGCGAGGTGGGAAGAGGAGGATGATGGCTGGCATTTTTATACAGAGAGTGATGGGACGCCGGTAATCGGAAAGGTTAAGAAAATCCAGGGAGAGTGGTACTCATTCGATGAGAATGGGGTTATGGAGACGAATAAGTGGATTCAGGTGGATGGCTCTGACTTCTACATTAAGCCGTCAGGTCAGTTTGCCGTCAACAAGTGGATGTTCCTGGATGAAGAAGGCCATAAATGTACACACACCGAAGGCTGCGGATGTAAGTGGTATCGTTTGGGGAATATCACAGAGGAAGGCGGTCAGCTTACGGGCGGAGTGGTAAAAGAGGAGCTTAAAGAGATCGACGGCGCCTGGTATTCCTTTGACCCTGAAGACGGAGTTATGAGAAGCGACCAACTTATTTACGGAATTTCAGAGGAACGTCCGGAGGAGATTTTTTATGCTTACGAGGATGGTCATCTGATAACACAGAGCTGGGTGCAGCTGACTGAAGATGGTCATCTGGCAAAAGGCGATGAGAAAGCTTCCTGGTATTATTTTAAGAATGTGGAAAAAGGAAGAGGAATGGCCCGGGATGGAGAGACGGAGATTAAAGGAAAATGGTATGCCTTCGACGAGGATGGCCATATGCTCACCCGTCAGTGGTATCCATCGGAGGATGGCTATTACTACCAATACGAAGGGGAAAGGGCAGTAGATAAGAGCCTTTATATTGACAATGAGTGGTACAGATTCGACAGCAAAGGGGTGGTTGTGGCTACCGCCTCCGACGCGGCCCGCAAGAGAGTTGAGAAGATCGAACCCATAGGCGAGACAGCCGTGAAGGCGGAAGTGGGCAAGGAAGTGACGCTGAAGTTCCAGCTCACAGAGCCTGCCGAGGATAAGGCAAGTACAAGCAATGCGATGCGGAACTTTACCAACGACCATGACGTAGGGCTTCGCGGCAGGATCGAGGGGAGATTCCTCTCGGACAAGGTTAGCATTTCCGAAGACGGTGTGTGCACAATCGTTTATAAAAATGACAAGGTGAATGCGGAAGGGGACAAGATCCTGCTGGTTATAGACGATGTCGAGGCCACAGAACCGGTTGTTGTCACCACGCAGCTGCCCAAGGATGACAGCGGCAACGAGATCACCGAAGATGAGCATACGATTGAAAACATCATTCACAAGAAGGAGGATTTCCAGCCGGGAGAAGAGAAGGAAGCCGTAGAGCAGCTGACAACGATTTACAAGGAAAAATTCGACGACGAGAAGAAAGGGGCTTTTGAGGATCAGTGGCTGGAGAATCCGGTCCAGTTCGATAAGCTGGAGGAGGCTTACAAGACAAGCCAGAGAATCGAGACCAAGGCTCCGGAAGTAGCAGAGGAAGTGAAGGATGAGCTGGACGGGGACGTATCCGTGGCAGGCGCTGCTTTCAGCGCGCCGGCAGGCTCCACAATTGAACTGAAGGTGAAGGCTCCTGCGGACAATAGCTGGAGGGACCAGCTGAGCGGAACCTTCAATAAGCAGGTAGCTTTTGATATCAGTCTGCTTTTCGACGGTGAGAATAAGTCGGAGCTGAAAATGCCTGTGGTGATTACCGTGCCGGTTCCTAAGACCTTTGAAGGAATCAGCGCAGCTGAATTGAAGACTGATCTGAAGCTCTACAACATTCACGGCGATGAGGCCATTGAGGTAAAGATAACGGTCAATGCCGGGAAGGTATCATTTTTGACTGACCGTTTCAGCACCTATGTATTCGCCATGAATTCTTCTTCCAATTCCGGAAGCAACAGCGGTTACGGCGGCGGAAGAAGCTCAGGCGGTTCCCGGTCAACCTCCAATACGATCGCCGGGACTCTGTCCGGACAGTGGCAGTTGGATGAGAAAGGCTGGTGGTTCCGTCTGGACAACGGTTCCTACGCGGTTGACAGCTGGCAGTATGTAGCTTACAACGGCGTGGCGAGATGGTATCGTTTTGATGCCAACGGCTATATCTGCAAGGGCTGGTTCACAGACGCAGACGGACATCGCTACTACTTAAATCCTGCATCTGACGGCCTCATGGGAGCTATGCTCACCGGCTGGCAGCAGATTGACGGGATCTGGTACTACTTCAACACCGTGTCTGACGGAACGCAGGGGGCTCTTCTGGTGAGCGCCACGACACCTGACGGCTACAGCGTTGACGCCAACGGACAGTGGATTCAGTAAGAAATAAACCTTCATGGGCCCGGCATCGGACGCTCCGGAACTGTTGAAAGGTTACATAAGAGGTGAGGCTCCATGAAACCGCCCCGCTCCTGCCAGCCGGCAGGGGCGGGGCGGTTCTTCTGACAAGGCTACAGATACCGGAGGATGCAGCGTTCCGTCTCCAGCCTGACTCTGCGGCCGATGGGCAGGATGGCGTGTCCTCCGCCCCGCCCGCTTTCGCTGTTATGTCCGAAATCGCCGCAGTAGACCACGGGAATCTCCCATTCCTGTCCCAGCCGCTCCAGGCGGTGCAGAAGGAACGGATGGGGATCATCGGAATAGCGGCCGAAGAGCAAACCGGTGACACGGCGGAAAAAGGGCTGCTGTTCTATGTTGGACAGCATGGCGCTGACGTAGTCCACTCCGCCGAACCGCTCATGATCCTCCAGAAAGAGAACATACTGTTCCTCCGGACTCCATAAAAAAGAGGGGCTTCCCAGGAGGAGGGCAAAATTTCGGGAGTATCCTCCAACCAGGATTCCTTCTGCCTTCCCCTGTGTCTGCACCTGCCAGGAACTGTCTGAGACATGCCGGCCGGCATCCCGGTTGACCAGGTGACTGACAAACTGGTCATAGTCGTAGCTGCGAAGGTCCATGAACATGTGGGGAGACTGGCCGTAGTATGTCTCCAGACCGGTTCGGGACCAGATGGTGTTCAGGATGGTGGTTCCGTCGCTGTAGCTTAAGATACATTTGGGATGGCGGCGGATATTGTCAAAATCAATATAGGGGATAAGCTCCACGCTTCCCTCCCCGCCGCCGAAAAATACCAGCTCCACGTCAGGGTCGGCGATGAGACGGTTAAAGTCGTCGGCTCTCTCGTGGGGGGAGGCTAAGTATCCGTCAGTGTCCTTGTACAGATTATCTCCCTCCACTACGGAAAAGCCCTTGCGGCAGAGGACATCCCGGATACGCTCATAGTTTCCGGGCAGGGCTATGTGGCTTGGGGAACAGATTCCCACGGTTCCTTTCAAGGTAAGGCAGGGCGGTATCATAAAAAATCTCCTTTTCATTTGCAGACAGAAAAAAAGGAATCCGGCAGAACACACTGTCAGCGCATTCTGAGGGATTCCCGTGAGGGCGGTAAGGCCTGAAGGTCTTGCCGGATGTCCCAGGGTATGGCTTATGCCTGGGTGTCTTCTTCTATGGTAGTAGTCATGTCCTTCGCCGTCCCGGCGGCTTCGGCTGCATGCTCTTTAACCTCCCGGGCAGCTTCTTCAACTTTCTCGGCAGCTTGTCCCGCCGTCTCGGCGGCTTTTTCCGCGGCAGCCGCAGCGGCGTCTTCCACAGCCTCCATGGCCTCCCCTTTTTTTTCGCCGAGGGATACATAGTTGCGGGGCGAGGATTCTCCTTCGTGGGGCAGTGTTCCATCGAAGCCGTCGTCCTCAAAGTCGTGAAAATCCTCCTCCAGCTCCGCGTGGAAGGAACGGTATTTCAGAAAATAAGAAACTCCGGCGGCGACAGCACCGGTAATGGTTGCCAAAGCAAGAAATTTGCCAAAACTCTTTTTTGCCATGGTGGAATGCTCCTTTCTTTGTAAACTCGTCATTTAAGTCTATTGTAATACCATTATTCCAAAAAAGAAAGGTATATATTTAAAAAATTCAAATTTCTTTTTAGCCGCCACAGTCCTGTCAGGCATCATTTTGCCGGCTGCGGGGGAGGGCCTGACGCCTGAAATTCATTTCATAACAGATTCTTAGCCTGGGTTCTCCAGGTATATATTTGCGAAAATATTATAAAATAATAAAGAGATTGGAAAAATTTGAAAAAATTAGCACTCGAGTCTTGACAGTGCTAACAAAGGGTGCTATAACATTCTTGTGAACAAAACGAGAGCATTAATCTTAAGGAGGAATCATATATGAAGTTAGCGCCGTTATTTGACAGAGTTGTATTAAAGCAGCTGGTTGCAGAAGAGACTACCAAGTCCGGTATCGTTCTTCCGGGTCAGGCAAAGGAGAAGCCTCAGCAGGCGGAGGTTGTGGCTGTAGGTCCCGGCGGAGTGGTGGACGGCAAGGAAGTCACCATGCAGGTGAAGGTTGGGGACAAGGTTATCTACTCCAAGTATTCAGGAACCGACGTTGAAGCAGACGACGAGAAGTACGTGATCGTTAAGCAGAACGATATTTTGGCTGTGATCGAGTAAGGCACGGCCGGAGAGTTGAACCTGTTGTCATCAGACACGAGCCGGCGGCCGTCCGGGAGAAAGCTCCCAGGAGTGCCGTCAGAGCGCAAAAATAACAGAACCGTAGAAAGAAACTGGAGGAATGAATTATGGCAAAGGAAATTAAGTATGGAGTAGAAGCGAGAAAAGCCCTGGAGTCCGGCGTGAACCAGCTGGCTAACACTGTCCGCGTGACCCTGGGACCCAAGGGAAGAAACGTGGTGCTGGATAAGTCTTTCGGAGCGCCGCTGATCACCAACGACGGCGTGACCATCGCGAAGGAGATTGAACTGGAGGACGCTTTCGAGAATATGGGCGCCCAGCTGGTGAAGGAGGTTGCCACCAAGACCAACGATGTGGCAGGCGACGGAACTACGACAGCGACTGTTCTGGCCCAGGCGATGATCAACGAGGGCATGAAGAACCTGGCGGCAGGCGCCAACCCCATTGTTCTCAGAAAGGGAATGAAGAAGGCCACAGATGTGGCGGTGGAGGCCATCGCGAAGATGAGCCAGCCTATCAACGGCAAGGAGCAGATCGCGAGAGTGGCGGCTATCTCCGCTTCCAGCGACGAGGTGGGCGAGATGGTTGCCGACGCTATGGAGAAGGTTTCCAACGACGGCGTTATCACCATCGAGGAATCCAAGACCATGAAGACAGAGCTGGACCTGGTGGAAGGCATGCAGTTTGACAGAGGGTATGTGTCCGCTTACATGTGCACGGATATGGACAAGATGGAGGCCAACTTAGACAGCCCCTACATCCTGATCACCGACAAGAAGATTGCCAACATTCAGGAGATTCTTCCTCTGCTGGAGCAGATTGTACAGTCCGGCGCCAGACTGCTGATCATCGCGGAGGATGTGGAGGGCGAGGCCCTGACCACCCTGATTGTGAATAAACTGAGGGGCACCTTCAACGTAGTTGCAGTGAAGGCTCCCGGATACGGCGACAGGAGAAAAGAGATGCTCCAGGATATCGCTGTTCTCACAGGCGGCACCGTGATCTCCAGCGATCTTGGACTGGAACTGAAAGATGCCACTATGGATCAGCTTGGCCGCGCCAAGTCCGTTAAGGTTCAGAAGGAAAACACGGTTATCGTGGACGGCGAGGGCGAGAAGGAAGCCATCGCGGCGAGAGTTTCCCAGATCAGGATGCAGATCGAGGAGACCACATCTGACTTTGACAGAGAGAAACTGCAGGAGAGACTTGCCAAGCTGGCAGGCGGCGTGGCGGTTATCCGCGTAGGCGCTGCCACAGAGACCGAGATGAAGGAAGCCAAGCTCCGCATGGAAGACGCCCTGGCAGCGACCAGAGCCGCAGTGGAAGAAGGCATCATCGCAGGCGGCGGTTCCGCATATATCCACGCCATGGACGAGGTAGCCAAGCTCCTTCCCGACCTGGAAGGCGACGAGGCCACAGGAGCCAAGATTATCCTGAAGGCCCTTGAGTCCCCACTGTACCACATTGCAGCCAACGCAGGACTGGAAGGTTCCGTCATCATCAACAAAGTAAAAGAATCTCCTGTAGGAACAGGATTCGACGCGTACAAAGAAGAATATGTCAACATGATCGAAGCCGGCATTCTGGACCCGGCGAAAGTAACCAGAAGCGCATTGCAAAATGCGACCAGTGTTGCGTCAACACTGTTGACAACTGAGTCTGTTGTTGCTAATATTAAAGAAGAAACTCCGGCAATGCCCGCAGGCGGCGGCATGGGAGGAATGATGTAAGCAAAAGCAGAGCAAAGTTAAAAAGTGCGCGGGGGATTGCCATGCTTGCATGAGCAGTACCCCGCGTATTTTTTTGTTATTAGAAAAGTTCGCCGGGCAGTACCGCGCTGCGGCGGAGAGGGAGAAGGCGAAGGCGAAGGGTTGGAGCCAAGGCGTTGGAGTTAAACCGCTGCCAAAGGCCAGGCCTCCTCTCTAAGAATACCAAACCAAGAAAGGATATAAAAACCATATGAACGATTCTTACACTGAATGGCTGGTAAAGCGCAAAGCCCCGGCCTCAAACATCATCATCAAAGCAGCCCTGGTACTCCTGTGCGTCATCAGCGTCTTTCTGGCTCTCACCACCACTCTGGGAATCCTGGTGCTTGCCGCTGCAGGCGCAGCCACCTACTTCCTCTTTCAAAACATGAATCTGGAATTCGAGTATCTTATTGTCAACGATCAGATCACCATCGACAAGATCATGGGACAGGCGAGAAGGAAGAAGATGTGGGAGGGAACCCTGGGGGAGGTACAGATCGTTGCTCCCTTGGATTCCTACATGCTCAAAGATCTGGAAGGGCCAAACATGAAGATACTGGATTTCGGTTCCCACACCCAGGGCGCCAAGGTGTACGGGATGCTCCATCACGGCGAGGGCGGACAGATAACCAAGATTATCTTTGAGCCTAACGAAAAGATTCTGCATCATATCCGCCAGAGAGCACCGAGAAAAGTGGTTATGTAGCCGTGGAAAATTTGCTGAAAATATATTTGACAAGCCTTCTGAAATCTGCTATATTAGGAAACTAATAAATACAAATCGGAAAAGAAAGAGAGGAAAATTTCATGGGTACAATTATCGGTGAAGGCATTACTTTTGATGACGTTCTTCTGGTTCCGTCTTACTCGGAAGTGATTCCCAATCAGGTTGATTTGACCACGTATCTGACAAGCAGAATCAAACTCAACATTCCTTTGATGAGCGCAGGCATGGATACAGTAACCGAATACCGTATGGCTATCGCCATGGCCAGACAGGGCGGTATCGGTATTATTCACAAGAACATGTCCATCGAGGCGCAGGCGGAAGAGGTGGATAAGGTAAAACGTTCAGAGAATGGTGTGATCACGGACCCATTTTATCTCTCTCCGGAACACACACTGAGAGACGCGGATGAACTTATGGGTAAGTTCCGCATATCAGGTGTTCCCATCACAGAAGGCAAAAAACTGGTAGGTATCATCACCAACCGGGATCTGAAGTTCGAAGAAGATTTCTCCAAGAAGATCAAAGAGTGCATGACCAGCGAGAACCTGGTGACGGCAAAAGAAGGCACTACCATGTTGGAGGCGAAGAAGATTCTCGCGAAGGCGAGGGTGGAGAAGCTTCCTATTGTTGACGACGACTTTAACCTGAAAGGGCTTATCACCATCAAGGATATCGAGAAACAGATCAAGTATCCTAACTCGGCAAAGGATACTCAGGGAAGGCTGCTGTGCGGCGCGGCGGTAGGCATCACCGCCAACGTTCTGGACCGTGTGAAGGCTCTCATGAAGGCCCATGTGGACGTGGTGGTTCTGGACTCTGCTCACGGACATTCCGCCAACGTGATCCGCTGTGTGAAGATGATCAAGGAGGCTTATCCGGATCTCCAGGTAATCGCGGGCAATGTGGCCACCGGCGATGCCACCAGGGCCCTGATCGAGGCGGGAGTGGATGCGGTGAAGGTGGGAATCGGCCCAGGCTCCATCTGTACCACCCGTGTGGTTGCAGGCATCGGCGTTCCCCAGATCAGCGCGATTATGGACTGCTATGCCGTTGCAAAAGAGTATGGGATTCCCATTATCGCTGACGGCGGAATCAAGTATTCCGGTGACATCACCAAGGCGATTGCGGCAGGCGGCAGCGTCTGCATGATGGGCAGCATGTTCGCCGGATGTGATGAGAGTCCGGGATCTTATGAGCTGTACCAGGGAAGAAAGTATAAGGTGTACCGGGGCATGGGTTCCATCGCCGCCATGGAGAACGGAAGCAAGGACCGGTATTTCCAGACCGATGCCAAGAAGCTGGTTCCGGAAGGCGTGGAAGGGCGCGTGGCTTACAAAGGGCTGGTGGAAGATACGGTGTTCCAGATGCTGGGCGGGCTCCGTTCCGGAATGGGATACTGCGGGGCGCCTGACATCAGGACCTTGCAGGAGACGGGAAAGTTTATGAAGATCTCCGCGGCATCCCTGAAGGAGAGCCATCCCCACGATATCCATATTACGAAGGAAGCGCCTAATTACAGTGTAGATGAGTAAGAATGTGGTTTAAGATAAGCCGGTCCCCGTAGGGGCGGACTGGTAAAACAATCCGGCAAATTTCACGTGAACAGTAACTGAACGGTTACGCTAAACCCGGTTCAGAAAGCGTGGTTTGCCGGATTTGTACTTGGAGAGGGCTTTGGAAGACAGCCGGCACCGCCTCCGGAGGTTTGAGGCGTATGGAATCTGAGAGCCGGTTGCGGCCGTTTTAAACATGTGTTATACTTGGTAAAATATACAGCAGTCCTTCTAAGGCGTCTGCCTCCCGGACGGCTGAATATAAATGCAGAAAAGGCGGTAAACTTATGAATTACGGAATGAGGTGTCACGATATATGTCCTAAGGGGGATATAGATACGGTGCTGGACGCTGTGAGAGACAACCGTATCAACCAGATTCAGCTGGCTCTCGGGAAATCCATAGCAGGGTATGATTTTAATTACGGGCATTATTCTCCGGGCTTTGGCCGCATGATCCGGCAGAAACTGGACGAGAGAGGGATTCATGTGGCCATTCTGGGCTGCTACATCAATCCTGCCAACCCGGACGAGGGAAAACGCCGGGAGGCGGTGAGAAAGTTTATTGAACATCTCAAGTACGCCAAGGCCATAGGCGCGGATATGGTGGGAACCGAGACCGGCCGGTATGACCCGGACTTCAAGGTAGTGCCTTACACCTACACGGAAGGATGCTACCAGCTTCTGCTGAAGAGCATGAGGGAGATTGTGGCTGCCGCTGAGAAGCTGGGGGTTATCGTGGGGGTGGAGGCGGTTCATGATCACACCCTCTACTGCCCGGAGCTTATGCGCAGATTCCTGGAGGATATAGATTCCCCCAATGTGGAGGCGATCCTGGACCCGGTGAATCTGATCAGCGCCGAGAACTATCCCAACCAGGACCAGGTGATAGACAACGCGTTCAAGCTGTATGGAGATAAGATCACCATGGTACATGTGAAAGATTTTGTCCTGAAAGACGGGGAGCCGGAATTTGCTCATGTGGGGGACGGCCTGTTCCACTATGAACCGCTTATGAGAAATTTAAAAGCGCAGAAGCCTTTCATCACCATGCTTTTAGAGAATTCCGGAAAAGACAGGTATCACAGTGATGTGGAGTACCTGCAGAAGATCTACGATCAGGTGTAAAGGCAGATAATCGATTGCCGAGTTTCAGATGCGGACAGTTAACCGCAGCAGATAGGGGATAACTGTCCGTCTGGTTTTGACGGGAAAATATATCAATGTCATGGTTGAGCCTCATGACGGGCCCACTGGGGCGGGCCGAAGAAGGAGCGGGCCACGGAGAGGACTGCGTCATTGCTGATGCGGGCGATGGACTCCTCGGTCTCCCCCATGTCGGAAGCCAGCCATTTCCTGATGATGCCTATGGCGCCGCAGATGGCGAACTCAAAAAAGTAATCAAACGAATCAGAGCGGCAGGCAGGGTATATCTGCTCTGCCAGCACAAGGGCGTTTCTGTGGATCAGATTTTTGAAGTTCAGCTGGAAATCGCTGGACGCGCTGTTTTCAAACAGGTTGATGCAGATGTCGCGGTTTTCCACGAGATAGTGGATCACCGGGGACAGCACAGGCATGAGATCCGTAGGCGGCCCCATGTGGAGATAGTTGTCGATCATCTCCTGGAAGTCTTTCAGCATATCGTCCTCCATGGCCTTGAGGAGCCCGTAGGTGTCCGTGTAGTGAAGGTAAAAGGTCCCCCTGTTCAAGTCCGCTTTCTCCGTAATATCCTTGATGGTAATATTGTTAAAACTTTTTTCTGACATAAGCTCCGCCAGACTTTCTTTCAGCAGACGCTGGGTTCGGCGGATTCTTCGGTCTTCTTTTGCCATGTTCTAAAAATTCCCCTCCCCTGTTAGACAAATTTTGTCAAATATGTTTATTAATGGACAAAAACATAAAATATTAACCATTGAATCATTGTTCTTTCTATACTATAATACCAATCAGCAAGAAAATCAACATGATGTTTATTAATAATTTTTTATTTAATAATAATATATATGTACAGTAAAAGAAAAACAGTGATTGGGAGGAACTTATGTTGCAGAGAATGGCCCGTTTTACGGTGGAGAAGGGGAAGGCCATTGAAAAAATCTTTTTTCTGGCTGTTGCAGTCTGCGGGTTTTGTTACATGTTTGTGGGAGTCAATTATGATCTCAGCAAATATCTGCCTGATTTTGCCCCTACCAAGCAGGCGCTGGATGTGATGGAGGAGGAATTTGGTTATCCGGGCATGGCCAGGGTCATGGTGAAGGATGTAAGCCTCCAGGAGGCAAGAACAATCCGCAAAAGGATTGCCGAGGTGGAGGGGGTGGAGCTGATTGTGGGTTCCGACCTGGCCACCAACGTCTATGCCGGCGGCGCTTTTCTGGGCAACAGCCTAAGCGACCAGTTCTACAAAGACGGAAGCGCCATGTTCCAGATTATTTTCCAGGAGGGGGATGCAAACGAGAGCACCCACGAAGCCATAAGGCAGATTTACGACATTGTGGGAAAGGACAGAGGCTGCTTTGCCGGCAGCGCGGTGTCCAGCAAGGAGCGGCAGGAGTCCATCTCACGGGAGATAACCGTCGCCATCGCCATGGCTGTGGTCATCATCTGGCTGATTCTCACCCTGACTACCACCTCCTGGTTTGAGCCGTTTCTCTTTATCCTGGTCATGGCTGTGGCAATCATTCTGAACATGGGTTCTAACCTGATGTTCGGGAGAATATCCTTTTTTACATTTTCCACCGCGGCCATTCTGCAGCTGGCAGTTTCCATGGATTACTCCATCTTTCTTCTGCACACCTACACGGCGTTTAAAAACACGGGTCTGGATACAAAGGAAGCCATGGAGAAGGCCATCGGGGAGGCATGCAGCTCCATCATGGCAAGCGGGGCCACCACCATCGTGGGATTTCTGGTTATCGCCCTGATGAAGTTTAAGATAGGGAAAGACGTGGGTTTTGTGCTGACCAAGGGGATCATCTGCAGCCTTCTGACGGTGATGCTTCTGATGCCCACGCTGATTCTCAGGTTTGACAGGAGGATTGAGAAGACGGCCCACAGACCATTGCTTCCATCCTTCGACGGGCTGGGAAAGGTGATGTACCGGATACGGATTCCGGTTCTGGCGGCGGCTCTCACCTGCGCGGTTCCGTGCTATTTCGGCCAGTCCATGAACTATTTTTATTATGGGGACGATGCCCTGGGGTCCGGCCCCGGAACCAGAGTCTATGAAGACTCCAGGGAGATAGAGAGCGTGTTCGGAAAAGCCAATGTGGTCATCGCCATGGTTCCCAATGGGAGTGTGGTGAAGGAGAGGGAACTGACAAAAAAGCTGGGAGAACAGGAATTTATCGACTATGCCCTATCCATGGCAGGGACTCTTCCCCAGGGAATCCCGGAGAGCTTCCTGCCGGGCAATGTGACAAAGCAGCTGAGGACAGACAAGTATGCCAGAATTCTCATATCCATGAAAACCGTGGAGGAGAGTGAGTATTCCTTTGCCTGCAGCAGCCGCCTGACAGAGCTTGTGAAGAGCTATTACCCGGAGGACTCCTATGTAATCGGGATGACTCCCACCACCATAGACATAAGAGATATTCTGACAGAAGACTACAGCCGGGTTTCCATCATCTCCCTTCTGGGTGTGGCGGTGGTGGTCATGATTACCTTCCGGTCGGTGATGGTTCCCATCCTGGTGATTATCCCCATTGAGGTGGCCATTTATCTCAACATGACCCTGCCCTACGTGTTTGGGGAGAGCATGGTGTATATAGGCTATATTATTGTCAGCTGTCTGCAGCTGGGAGCCACCATAGACTATTCTATCCTGATGACCAACAACTATATGGAGATGCGGGAGACTATGGACAGCAGGGAGTCGGCGGTGGCGGCCATATCCAAAAGCGCTCTGTCGGTCATCACGTCAGGCTCCATCCTGACAGTGGTGGGATACCTTTTATATTTCACATCTACCATACAGGCCATCTCACAGGTAGGGCGCCTGGTGGGGAGAGGGGCGCTTCTGTCCATGGTTCTGGTGCTGTCCCTGCTGCCGGCGCTTCTGGCAGGCTTCGACAAGCCTATAAGAAGACAGCAGGAGAGGGCGGCGAGAAGGGCTGAGAGAAGAAGATTAAAGAGAAAGAGGGAGGCAGCTTATGACGGGCAGTAGAAGACTGAGGAGGAGGAGAAATGCTGCCGGGACCGTGGCGCTGGCGGCATGGTTTGCGGTGGACGGCGTCATGTCGGCGTTTGGCCAGGCGGTGCAGGCAGACTGCGACGAGGCCATGTACATAACGCTGGACCCTTACGGCAATGCCACAGAAGCCAGTGTGGTGAAGGGCTACAGCCTCGCCGGGGCCACAGAGATCGTGGATTACGGAGACTATCTGGAAGTCAACAACATGACCGACTACACGGTCCCTGACATAGACAGCAGCCAGGTGGTATTCCGTCTTCCGGAGGACTCGGATATTGACAGATTTTATTTTGAAGGAAAGCTGGAGCCCGGCCGGGCAGAGGAGAGCCTTCCCTGGGATATCCGTGTAACCTACCGGCTCAACGGCGTGGAGCGGTCCTTGGAGGAGATTGCCCACGAGAAGGGGCTGGTGGAAATTCTCATCGATGTGCTGCCGGACAAAAACGCCGGAGATTATTACAAGAACAACATGACACTGGAAGCGGCGGCAGTGATGGATATGGAGAAAAATTTAAGCGTGGAGGCCAAAGGAGCTCAGATTCAGTCGGCAGGCGCCATGAAAGCCGTGTTCTTCATGGCGCTTCCGGGGGAGGAACAGCACTTTGAGCTGAGAATAGGAACCGACGATTTTGAATTCGGCGGCCTCATGTTTCTCATGGTGCCTGTGACCTTGAGCCAGCTGGATGACCTGGAAGAACTGCGGGACGCCAGGGACACGGTAAAAGCTTCGGCAGAAGCCGTCAGCGGCAGCCTGGATGTCCTTCTGGACAGCCTGGAGGGGATAGAACAGGGGCTGCACACCACGGTGGATGGCCTTGAGGCGCTGGAGGAGTCCAGGAAGATGATCTCCGGAAAAAAAGGCGGGATCTACGTAGATGCTGACCGGGCCCTGGAGGTTCTGGCGGAGCTCTCCAACAGGGGAGTTCCCTTTACAGGCTATATGCGGGAGGCCCAGAACGCTCTTGTGGACGGCAACGAGGACATTAACGGTCTGACAGATCTCATCCAGGATCTGGACAATGATCTGGAAGACTTGAGCTGGGAGCTGTCTGACGTGAGAGATGACTTAAAAGGCAGCCAGAATCTTCTGGACAGCGCGGGGGATGATCTGAAGGCCTGGGAGAATCAGCTGGAAAAGCTGAAAAAAGATCTGGACCAGCTGAAGTCCGCCAAGGAAACGCTGGGGAAAAAGGGG
>CAJTOT010000003.1:93912-119972 GCA_910577935.1 uncultured Hungatella sp.
GCGTGAGGATATGATGGGGATATCCCCGGAGGAAGTGAAGCAGCTGAAAGACAGACTGGACGCCATTCTGGGGGTCGGGATGCCCCAGGTGCCTTCAGAGGAATTTGACAGGCTCATCGCCAGCGCCAGCGACGCTCTCCGCCAGATACAGGGGGACCTGGGAGGAATCATACCGGATACAGGGCTTGCCCAGCTGATTGAGCAGCTGAAGAAGCTGGCGGGAGGCGCGGGGGATGAGGCGGCGGCCCGGCTGGATCTCCTCATTGAAGAAGTGCAGGGTCAGATCGACGCCATTGAGACCATAATCCGCCGGGTCCGCAGCGGCGGGGAGAGCATTTCCTATGTGCTGTCGGACAGCAGAGATGTCATAGGTACTTTAAAGCAGGGCGGAAAAGGCGCTCAGGATATCATCCGGCAGGTGTCCGCTATCCGAGACACGGTAAATAAATATCACCAGACAGCTATGGGAGCGGCCCAGGACACGGAACGCCTCATAGACAGCGCCGTGAGGGGGACTGACGCCATGTACCAGCTTATGTCCGATGTGGAGAACACCCTGAGGCAGGCAGGCGTTCCCCTGGACCAGGGGGCCAGGATCACCATAGCCGGCCTGTCCCAGGCGCTTAATCAAGGCATCGAGGGATTGTCCGGGACCACTACCGTACGGGACGCAAAGACTACAGTGGAGGATCTGATCGAGGAGAAATGGGATGAGTACACGGGGGAGAAGATGAACCTGCTGAACGCAGATGTCAATGCTCCAAAGGTTTCTTTTACCTCCGCAAAAAACCCGGAGCCCCAGAGCCTTCAGATTATTCTGAGGACCGAGGGCACCGGGGAGACAGAGGAGGAGCCGGAGGCGGTGGTGGACGAAACCTTCCACGCCCAGGGGAATTTTCTGGACAGAATATGGAACATTTTAAAGGAGATCGTCCGCGCCGTCACTTCCGTTTTCCGCTGATCAGCCTTTTTCCGTGTGAGGCAGGCGGCCACGGAGAAACCGTTTTTTAAGTTCCTGCCATTTAAAAGGAACCAGGGGATAGATGTAGCTTTTTCCCGCGATCGTCTTGTTGAACACCACGGCGCAGACAGACAGGAGAACACCCAGGGCGAACCCCCACCAGTTGAAGAGGGCGGTGAGAATCAGCATGATCATACGCATGAATTTCAGGGCGTACCCCAGCTCAAAACTGGCCTGGGAATAGTTGGCCACGGTGACAAATGCCATGTACAACATAGTCTCGCTGTTGAACCACCCGGATTTCACGGAGTATTCGCCCAGGACGATGCCGGCGATGACACTTAATGGGGTGGTGAGCATGCTGGGAGTATTGATGGCAGCCAGGCGCAGCCCGTCGATGGCGAATTCCAGGATCATCAGCTGGAAAAAGAGGGGCACATAGGGGGCTTCCGACAGCTGGATAAACTCCAGCCACTCAGGCAGGACTTCCGGGTTTTGCATGAGCAGAAGCCATATAGGAGTCAAAAACAGGGTCAGAAGGGAGATTGCCATCCGGGACAGTCGGAGATAGGTGCCGGTAACCGGAGGAAAGTAGTAGTCGTCCGCCTCCTCGATGATGTCAAAGACCGAGGAGGGCAGAATCATCGCCGCCGGAGAGTTGTCTACCAGGATGATGATATTGCCCTCCAAAAGAGAGGCCGCCGCCGTGTCGGGACGCTCGGAAAATTTGAACTTGGGGAAAGGGTTGTACCACTTGCTGGGGTAGAGGCATTCTGCCAGGCTTTCCTGGTTCATGGTGAGGGCATCGACATGGATATTCCGGATGCGCCCCTTGATCATGGACAGCATCTGTTCGTCCACCCGTCCCTTTATATAACAGACGGCGATGTCCGTGTGGGAGCTTTCTCCTGCGCTTAAGATCTCCATGGTGAGCTTAGGGTCCCGAATCCGGCGGCGTATGAGGGCCGTGTTGAAGATCAGGGTCTCCACAAAGCCGTCGCGGGAGCCGCGCATGACTTTGTCCTTCTCCGGCTCAGACACACCCCTGGCCGGGTAGGTGCGGCAGTCCACGGTGAGGCAGGAGTCGTAGCCGTCTATAAAGATACAGGAGATGCCGGTGAGCAGCTGGACGATGACCGAATCCTTGTCGGACGTCAGCCCCACCTCGCCGTAGGGCACATACTGTTTAGAAAATTCGTGGGCATCCTCCGGCATGTCCTCGGGCTTTATGGCGGACCACACCTGAAAGATTTTTAAAAGCACCTCATCTTTTGTGAACCCATCTATAAAATAGGCGCAGGCCATGCGTCCGCCTATGTGCAGAGTCCGGTATACCACGTCAAAATTGGTGTTGACATCCAGGAGATCATTCATCAACCGGATGTTGTCCTGGATCTGATTTGAGAAATCCATGGGATACACTCCTTCCTGTTTTTAGACTTCAGAATCGTTCAGTTAAAAGTATGTGCAGAAAAAAAGAGTTTATGAACAGGAAATTTGCTGTTTCGATGTATAAAAAGGGGGAGAACCGGGGATGATATTGTGCAAAATACCAAAAGTAAATTGACAGAAAATGTAAAATATGTTATATTTATGAAGTGAAAGCACAGAGGGGTACTGTGTGGAGCTTTTGGCATGGGGATGCCAGAGAAAACTTATAATGCAGCGGTTATATGATCGTGAAAGCGGAGCGGTTTTCCATGGGGAGGAGGCTGTCTCTGCGAAGCTGTGAATGCAGTATAAAAAAGAGAGAAGAAGTCAGGACGCGCTTACCTGCGTTCCGAGGTTCTTCTCTTTTTTGTGTTCTCTATGCTGTGTGCTCTGTGTTCCGTTCCCCATGTTCCAGGGATGCAGCCCCTTGACCATGACATCAGGCTCCCGGCAGCGGTTCCCGGAAAACTCCCCATAAAAAGGGAGGAGCCGGTCTGACCCCTGAGGGCCGACCGGCGGATTATGAAAAAAATCTTATCAAATGTAAGCAGCTTTACTTTCGATGGTTAAAGTATACCCCCCAATTATGAAGAAGATTTATCATGAATGTAACATGGTTGTAAAATGATTGTTAACAAAAAATGAACGAAGGAATCAGTCGTTATAGTGGTACTGATCCAGCAGCTGGTTTCTCATCTTCCACAGGGGCATGGAGAGGTCCACATGGGTGCGGTGGGGGTATTCCAGGCGGCGGGATTCATCCCACAGCGTGGCCAGCTCCTGTCTGCAGTACTTCTGGATATCCATCACCTTGGGAGATTCATAGACACACCTGCCCTCCAGGAAAACAGGGACCATCAGCTCCCGCATCACATAGCTTCCGGGAGCCAGGTGGGTTTTCTTCCAGGTCTCCACAGGGTCGAAGAGGAGCAGGGAGCTTGCCGGGTCATATTCCTCCTCCACCAGGCAGATCAGGTCAGCGATAATCTTGCCTGTCTCCTTGTTGTAGATACGGCGGATGGTCTTGTTCCCCGGGTTGGTGATCTTCTCCGCGTTCTCCGAAACCTTGATCTTGGGGATAAAGCTGCCTGTGGCTTTGTCCTTGATAGCCGCCAGCTTATAGACGCCGCCGAAGGAAGGACAGTCCTTGGAGGTGATTAGGTTGGTGCCCACACCCCAGGAGTTGATGGCAGCTCCCTGGAGCTTCAAGCTGCTGATCAGGTTCTCGTCTAAGTCGTTGGAGGCAGAGATGACGGCGTCGGGGAAGCCGGCCTCGTCCAGCATCTTCTTGGCTTTCTTGGATAAGTAGGCCAGGTCTCCGCTGTCCAGGCGGATTCCGTAGAAGGTAAGGGGTATCCCGGCTTCGCGCATCTCCTTAAATACCTGGATAGCGTGGGGGACGCCTGATTTCAGCGTGTCGTAGGTGTCCACCAGGAGAATGCAGGCGGTGGGGTAGAGCTTTGCGTATGTACGGAAGGCGGTGAGTTCGTCGGGAAAGCTCATGATCCAGCTGTGGGCGTGGGTTCCTTTTACAGGGACATCGAACATCTGGCCTGCCAGAACGTTGGAGGTGCCGATGCAGCCTGCGATCATGGCAGCTCTGGCGCCGTAGATTCCCGCGTCAGGACCCTGGGCGCGGCGAAGGCCGAACTCCATAACCCCGTCCCCCTGGGCGGCGTAGATGACCCTGGCGGTCTTGGTGGCGATCAGGCTCTGGTGGTTGATTATATTTAAGAGAGCCGTCTCCACCAGCTGGGCTTCCATGATGGGGGCGATGACCTTCACCAAGGGCTCCCTGGGAAATACCACCGTCCCTTCCGGGATAGCGTAGATATCGCCGGAAAAATGGAACTGCTTTAAATATTCCAGGAAATCTTCCCCGAACAGTCCGGTGGACTTAAGATAGTCAATGTCCGCCTGGTCAAAATGAAGGTTCTTGATGTAATCCATTACCTGCTCCAGGCCGGCGCAGATGGAATATCCGTTGTTGTTGGGGTTGCTGCGGTAGAAGGCGTCGAAGATTACCGTTTCGTTGGCGTCCTTCTCCTTAAAATATCCCTGCATCATTGTCAGTTCATACAAATCCGTGAGTAGTGTTAAATTCCTCTCTGCCATAGTGAGATTCTCCTTTTTATCAGGGTTCACAGTCAGCTGTGAATGATTTTAGGAAAGTATACCATAAAATTCAGAAAAGGCAAGGGAATTGTTAAATAAATAACAATTCTTTTTCTTGACAACAGGAAAACCTGTTACTATAATAAAAAAGTATTGACATAGCAGAGAAAAGACGCAGAGGAAGACAGTAGTGCTGCCGGAAACGTTTCAGAGAGCCGGGGATGGTGGGAAACCGGTACAAGTAGGGCGGACATGAAGATCACTTCGGAGTTGCGGGCTGAAGGAGAGATTTCTCAGTAGGCTTTGCCGGTTTTCCGCCGTTATGGGGAACTCATATGTTTGTATGCAGTAATAGGTGGTAAAGCGAAGCGGCCTTCGTCCTCATTACGGGGATGGAGGCTTTTTGTCATTTTTGAGGAAGCCTTTTCCGGATGGCAAAGGCCCTGGGAAGCGGCGGTCTTCGCGGAGAGAAGAAAGAATTGGAGGTTGTTTATGTCGAAGTATGACAAGGTCTCCACGGATCTGAATTTTGTGGAGAGGGAGAAAGAAGTCCAGCGGTTTTGGAAGGACGAGGAAATCTTTAAAAAGAGCATCAAAAGCCGGGAAGGCCATCCGACCTACATGTTTTACGATGGACCGCCTACGGCCAACGGCAAGCCCCATATCGGCCATGTGCTGACCAGGGTGATCAAGGACATGATCCCCAGATACCGGACCATGAAAGGAAGCATGGTCCCCAGAAAGGCGGGGTGGGACACCCACGGGCTTCCCGTGGAGCTGGAAGTGGAGAAGATGCTGGGGCTGGACGGCAAGGAGCAGATCGAGGAGTACGGTCTGGAGCCGTTTATCGCCCACTGCAAGGAGAGTGTGTGGAAATACAAGGGCATGTGGGAGGATTTCTCCTCCACCGTAGGTTTCTGGGCGGATATGGATGACCCTTATGTAACCTATCACAACGATTATATTGAGTCAGAGTGGTGGGCATTAAAGCAGATCTGGGACAAAGGGCTTCTGTACAAGGGTTTTAAGATCGTGCCCTACTGCCCCAGGTGCGGAACCCCCCTGTCCAGCCATGAGGTCGCCCAGGGCTACAAGGACGTGAAGGAGAAGTCCGCCATCGCCCGCTTTAAGGTGAGGGGGGAGGACGCCTATATTCTGGCGTGGACCACCACGCCGTGGACCCTGCCCAGCAACGTGGGTCTGTGTGTGAACCCCGACGAGATCTATGCCAAGGTGAAGGCGGCTGACGGCTATACCTACTATATGGCCCAGGCCCTTTTGGACACGGTTCTGGGGGGACTGGCTGACAAAGAGAGCGGTTCTGCCGCCTACCAGGTCCTTGAGACTTACACAGGCAAGGAGCTGGAGTATAAGGAGTATGAGCCTCTGTTTGACTGCGCCGCGGCTATCTGCGAGAGACAGCGCAGGAAGGCATTCTATGTGGTGTGCGACAGTTATGTCACTCTTACCGACGGAACCGGCGTGGTTCACATCGCTCCCGCCTTCGGCGAGGACGACTCCAAGGTGGGAAGAAAGTATGACCTGCCCTTCGTCCAGCTGGTGGATTCCAAGGGTAATATGACGAAGGAGACCCCATGGGAGGGCGTGTTTGTCAAGAAGGCCGATCCCATGGTGTTAAAGGCTCTGGAGGAGAAGAATCTCCTTTTCGCAGCCCCCGCCTTTGAGCACAGCTACCCCCACTGCTGGCGATGCGACACGCCTCTGATCTACTACGCGCGCGAGTCCTGGTTCATCAAGATGACCGCGGTGAAGGAGGATTTGATCCGCAACAACAACACCATCAACTGGATTCCTGAGAGCATCGGAAAAGGGAGATTCGGCGACTGGCTGGAGAATGTCCAGGACTGGGGCATCAGCAGGAACCGCTACTGGGGAACGCCCTTAAATATCTGGGAATGTGAGTGCGGCTGCCAGCACTCTGTGGGCAGCATCGAAGAGTTGAAGTCCATGTCCCAAAACTGTCCGGAGGATATTGAGCTCCACCGTCCTTTCATCGACGGGGTGACCATCGCCTGTCCCAAGTGCGGCAAGGAGATGAAGCGGGTGCCGGAGGTCATCGACTGCTGGTTTGACTCAGGGGCCATGCCTTTTGCCCAGCACCACTATCCCTTTGAGAATCAGGAGCTGTTTGAGAAACAGTTCCCGGCGGATTTTATCTCCGAGGCGGTGGACCAGACCAGAGGCTGGTTCTACTCCCTGCTGGCCATCTCCACCCTGATTTTCAACAAGGCGCCTTATAAAAATGTCATCGTCATGGGCCATGTGCAGGACGAGAACGGCCAGAAGATGAGCAAGTCCAAGGGCAACGCCGTGGACCCCTTCGACGCCTTAAAGACCTACGGCGCCGACGCGATCCGGTGGTATTTCTATATCAACAGCGCCCCGTGGCTGCCCAACCGGTTCCACGGGAAGGCGGTGACGGAGGGGCAGAGAAAGTTCATGGGAACCTTGTGGAACACCTACGCGTTTTTTGTGCTTTACGCCAATATCGACGATTTTGACCCCACAGAGCACACATTGGAGTACCACAGCCTCCCTGTCATGGACAAATGGCTTCTGTCCAAGATGAACAGTCTGATAAAGACCGTGGACGGCTGTCTGGCGAACTATCAGATTCCCGAGGCCGCAAGGGCTCTCCAGAGCTTTGTGGACGACATGAGCAACTGGTATGTGAGGAGAAGCCGGGAGAGGTTCTGGGCCAAGGGGATGGAGCAGGACAAGGTCAACGCCTACATGACCCTCTACACGGCTCTGGTCAACGTGTCCAAGGCGGCGGCGCCCATGATTCCTTTCATGACCGAGTCCATCTACCAGAACCTGGTGCGCAAAGTGGATCGAGATGCCCCGGAGAGCATTCACCTGTGTGATTTCCCCCAGGCGCGGGAAGAGTGGATCGACAGGCAGCTGGAGACGGATATGGACGAGGTTTTGAAGATTGTGGTCATGGGCCGCGCGGCGAGAAACAGCGCCAACATGAAAAACCGTCAGCCTATCGGCCAGATGTTTGTCAAGGCTCCCCAGGAGCTGTCCCGGTTCTGCGTGGAGATCATCCGGGACGAGCTGAATGTGAAAAAGGTGGCATTTACAGACGATGTCCGGGAGTTCACCTCCTACACCTTCAAGCCCCAGTTAAAGACTGTGGGACCCAAGTACGGCAAGCAGCTGAACAATATCCGCAAGGCCCTCGCGGAGGCAGACGGCAACCAGGCTATGGATACACTGAAGGCATCGGGAAGCCTGACCTTTGATTTTGACGGAACTTCCGTGGTTCTATCGGAGGAGGACCTGCTCATCGACATGACCCAGAAGGAAGGCTATGTGACAGAGGCGGACAACACGGTTACGGTGGTGCTTGACACCAACCTGACGCCGGAGCTGGTGGAGGAAGGCTTTGTCAGGGAGCTTGTCAGCAAGATCCAGACCATGAGAAAGGAAGCAGGCTTTGAGGTGGTCGACCATATCCGGGTGTACGAGGACGGCAGCGAAAAGATTGCCGGTCTCATGAGGACTTACGAGGCGGACATCAGGGCGGATGTTCTCGCGGAAGAAATTCTCACAGGACAGATGGGCGGCTACACAAAGGACTGGAATATTAACGGAGAAAGTGTTACACTTGGAGTAGAAAAAATAGAGTACCATGAGGAGAGGAGCATACCTGTTATGAATACAGAAACATCTGTAGTATCTTCAGAGGTGAAGAGGCCTCAGTTCGACAAGAACGAGTTTAAGCGTTCGATTATCTACTATATCAAGAATACCTACCGCAAGAGCCTGAACGAGGCGACTCCCAAGGAGCTGTTCCAGGCTGTGGCCCACGGGGTCAAGGACATCATTGTGGACCGGTGGATCGCCACTTTTAAGGAAGTGGAGAGGAGCGATGCCAAGATCGTCTACTACCTGTCCATGGAATTTCTTATGGGCCGGGCTCTGGGCAACAGCATCATCAACCTCTGTGCCCAGAAGGAGATCAAAGAGGTTCTGGATGAGATGGGAGTGGACTTAAACCTGATTGAGGACCAGGAGCCGGACCCGGCTCTGGGGAACGGCGGTCTGGGCCGTCTGGCAGCCTGCTTTCTGGATTCCCTGGCAACTCTGGGCTATCCGGCCTACGGCTGCGGCATCCGCTATCACTATGGTATGTTCAAGCAGAAGATCGAGGACGGCTATCAGATCGAGGTTCCGGACGAGTGGTTAAAGGACGGCAACCCCTTCGAAGTGTGCAACGCGGAGTATGCCCAGGAGATAAAGTTCGGAGGCAGGGTATCCACCATCTGGGAGGACGGAAAACAGAAGTTTGTCCAGGAGAGCTACCAGTCTGTCCTGGCTGTACCCTATGATCTTCCCGTTGTAGGTTACGGCAATAATGTGGTGAATACCCTGAGAATCTGGGACGCGAAACCGGTGAACACCTTCGGTCTGGACAGCTTCGACAAGGGCGAGTACCAGAAGGCAGTGGAGCAGGAGAACCTGGCGAGGAACATCTGCGACGTTCTCTATCCCAACGACAACCACTACACGGGCAAGGAGCTGCGGTTAAAACAGCAGTATTTCTTTATTTCCGCCAGTGTGCAGCGGGCCATCAAGAAGTATAAGAGGAACCACGACGATATCCATAAGCTTCATGAAAAGGTGGTGTTCCAGCTCAACGACACCCACCCCACAGTGGCGGTGCCCGAGCTTATGAGAATTCTTTTAGACGACGAGGGGCTTACTTGGGAGGAGGCGTGGGAGATCACCACCAAGACCTGCGCCTACACTAACCATACCATCATGTCTGAGGCACTGGAGAAATGGCCTATCGACCTGTTCTCCAAGCTCCTTCCCCGCATCTATCAGATCGTGGAGGAGATTAACCGCCGGTTTGAGGCTCAGATCCGCCACCTGTACCCAGGTGACGAGAGAAAGGTGGAGAAGATGGCCATCCTCTACAACGGCCAGGTCCGCATGGCCCATCTGGCTATCGCGGGAAGCTTCTCCGTCAACGGCGTGGCAAGACTCCACACGGAGATTCTCAAGAACCAGGAGCTGAAGCATTTCTACGAGATGATGCCGGAGAAGTTTAACAACAAGACAAACGGCATCACCCAGAGACGGTTCCTGCTTCACGGCAACCCGCTGCTGGCTGAGTGGGTGACGAAGAAGCTGGGCAGCGACGCCTGGATCACCGACCTGTCCCGGCTGGCAGGACTGAAAAAGTACGCGGAGGATGAGCAGGCCCAGAAGGAATTTATGGAGATCAAGTACCAGAACAAGCTGCGCCTGGCAAAATATATCAAAGAGAACAACGGCATCGACGTGGACCCCAACTCGATTTTCGACGTGCAGGTAAAGAGGCTTCATGAGTACAAGAGGCAGCTGATGAACATTCTCCACGTGATTCATCTTTACAACCAGTTAAAAGACAATCCCGAGCTGGATATGGTGCCCAGGACCTTCATCTTCGGAGCCAAGGCGGCCGCGGGATACCGCAGGGCAAAGCTGACGATCAAGCTGATCAACTCTGTGGCCGACGTGGTGAACAACGACCCGGATATCAACGGCAGGCTGAAGGTGGTATTTATCGAGGACTACCGTGTGAGCAACGCGGAGATCATCTTTGCCGCCGCGGATGTCAGCGAGCAGATCTCCACAGCCAGCAAGGAGGCTTCCGGCACCGGAAACATGAAGTTCATGTTAAACGGCGCCCTGACCATCGGGACCATGGATGGAGCCAACGTTGAGATCGTGGAGGAGGTAGGCGATGACAACGTGTTTATCTTCGGCATGTCCGCCGATCAGGTAATTGAGTACGAGAAGAACGGAGGCTATTACCCCATCGATATCTACAACAGCAACCAGAATCTGCGCAGGGTGATGAACCAGCTCATCGACGGCACCTTCTCTCCCCAGAACCCCAACCTGTTCAGGGAGATCCACGACTCTCTGCTCAGCGGCAACGCCATGGACAAAGCAGACACATACTTTATCATGGGAGACGCGAAGTCTTACGCAGATGCCCAGAAGCGGGTGGACCGGGACTACAGGGACAAAGCCTGGTGGGCAAAGGCAGCCATACTCAACGTGGCATGCGCCGGCAAATTCAGCTCCGACAGAACCATCCAGGAGTACGTGGATGAACTGTGGCACCTGGATAAGATCGAAGTGAATGT
This sequence comes from uncultured Hungatella sp., assembly GCA_910577935.1. Taxonomy (GTDB): domain Bacteria; phylum Bacillota; class Clostridia; order Lachnospirales; family Lachnospiraceae; genus UBA3402. The sequence goes on from CAJTOT010000003.1 coordinate 104,590, forward strand.
ATAAGGATGTATAAATCGGCTCCCCCTCTTCATAGAGATATAGAAGAGGGGGATTTTTTATGCGCAGATTCTGGCTTTTTTGTATTATGGCAGTGCTGTTTCCCTATGTGACGACCCTGGCCTTCAGCGGGACGATCACTGGGGCCGGAGGCGGAAATTCCGGCCAGGGACAGCTGACCGGAGGAAAGAGAATCCGTCTGGACAGGCAGGGGCAGGGCTATGTGGATGTGGAGGAGTATCTGGTGGGGGTGGTGGCCAGGCAGATGCCGGCAGACTATGAGGAGGAGGCATTGAAGGCCCAGGCTGTCATCGCCAGAACCTATGTCTGCCGACAGATGGAGGGGAGAACGGAGATAGCCCAGTCGGAACTCAACATAGAGTACTTGGAAGAACAGCAGATGGAAAAATTGTGGGGAAAGCCCCGGTTTCTGGAGTATTATCAGAAAGTGCGCCAGGCGGTTGAAGAGACCAGGGGGGCAGTGATGGTTTACGAGGGAGAGTACATAGAACCGTTGTTTCACAGAATCAGCGCAGGATACACCAGGGAGGGAGATCAGGCCCACCCCTATCTGCCATCCGTGGAGAGCCGGGAGGATATGGAGGCAGAAGGCTACCTGACGGTGGCTGTGTGGACGCCGGGACAGTTTACGGAGCTGATTCATCAGATGAAAGAGGGGGAGAGCCTGACAGAAGATCAGATACCCCAGTCTATCCAGCCCATCACCAGGGACACGGCCGGGTACATGACAGAAATCCAGATCGGAAGCCATGTCTTCGACGGGGAATCTGTGCGTGAGGCCTTGGGGCTTCCCTCCGCGGCATTTGCGCTGGAAAGCTACGAGGGAGGGGTGCGGGCTGTCTGCCGGGGACAAGGGCACGGTTACGGCATGAGCCAGTACGGCGCCCACAGGAAGGCAGCATCAGGCATGAAAGCGGAGGAGATCCTGTCCGCCTATTACAAGAATATCGAAATAATTTGGGAAGAACAATGAATAACTCTGGAACCTTTGGTAAGAATAGTACCGAGGTGATAAACGGTGAAAGAGAGATTCAATCAAATGTTCAAGGACAAACTATTTCTTGTCATGTTGGTGCTGGGCCTGCTGACTATTGTTGCCGCAGCAGGAGTCGTTACGATTCAAAGAGGAAATGTCCCGGGGGAAGAAAATCCCTACATGGAAAATATGCAGGGGACTATAATTGCAGAAGAGGAGACAACAAAGGCAGAGGAACAGGTGGCAGGCACTGCCGACGCTCAGAGAGAGCAGATGGTTACCGCCTCTGACAGCCGTACAGAAGAAGCCAGGAAAGACACGGAAACCACCGAGGCCGCCAGACCGGCCAGGACAGCCCAGACCAATCAGGAGACGGCGGCTGACACCGGCAGCCTTCAGGCAGCCCCGGCAGACTCAGGGCTGGAAAACGCCGTGTCCCTGGTGCTGGATTTTTCCGACACAAGCCGTATGGCATGGCCGGTTATGGGCAATATTCTCCTGGATTACAGCATGGATACCACCATCTATTTTCCGACCCTGGATCAGTACCAGGTAAACCCCGGAGTGGTGATTCAGGCTGAGGTGAGCCAGCCCGTGGCGGCTCCTGCCAATGCCAGGGTGGTGGCGGTCAGCGCGGACGAAGAACTGGGGAACTTTGTGGTTCTGGATCTGGGCAACAATTACACGGCTACCTGCGGCCAGCTCAAGGAGATCCAGGTGGTGGAAAACGAGTACCTGGAGGCGGGACAAGTCATGGGTTACGTGGCGGAGCCTACCAAATATTATTCTGTGGAGGGCAGCAACGTATACTTCCAGCTGGAGCACGAAGGAAACAAAGTGGACCCTGTGGATTACTTTGAATAAATGATTTTTGAAGAGCTTAAAATGGTGAACAGGGCTGTGTCCGCCGGAAGAACGGCAGGCACGGCCCTGTTTGACGCCCTCTCCATGTCCGGACCGTGTCTGGAAAACCCGGATCGGGCAGGATTCGGGTTCTGGAAAATCGAAGGAAAGCGGAACGGATTTCAAGAAATGGAACGGACTTCAAGTATAGGTATGACGAAGATTGAAAATACTTCTTGAATCTGAACCTGTCTTGTGCTAGAATAAAAATGACAATCAAAAAAGCATAGCACCTGCCCAAGTGTTGGGGCACTCAGGCAGGTGTGAAAAGTGTTTTGGCGAACACTTCTCACAATGGGGCTACCACTACTATGCAGATTTCATTATAACTCATAAGATGAGTTTAGGCAAGATGGAATTTGCAAAGGAGTTTATTTGTAGTACATAGAAGTTTCAGCAAGGTGAGAGTGAGCACAGAGGCCTGGCACCTTGCTTTTTTGATGTCCACAAAATAACAGGGAGAGTTGTTGGACAATGTGCGGTAAAGCCAGTATGATTGTGGCGGCCATGGCCGCGGCCGGCATAGGGGTCCTGTCAATGAACACCGCGCTCCCCGTGAGAGAGGCGAGTGCCGGAGCAGCAGATGAAATTGCAGAACAGGACTTTATGATATGCCAGAGTTATAATTTTACCACAGGCGATTACAGAGATACCATTCTAAACGTGGTTGCGGACACCTCCAGACAGGATATCAAAGAGCTGTATGGGAAGATACAGGATTTCCAGACCGCGATGAATGGGGAATCAGACAGACTGACAATCAATCTTTACAATTCGACAGAAGACATGAACAGCAATATTTGCGCAGGCACAAAAGTGTACTATGGAGAAGAGACAGAATAATAAAGTTTTTAACAGAAGCGGCCTTGCTTTTTAAGAGGGCAGCTTCTGTTTTTTATTCTGGTCATGTTTCCCGAAGCAGAGCCGCGGCGAACCTGCTGCTGTCTCCTTTGGATATTCTGCAGCAAAACAGGCGCTGTGCCACCATGACGGGAGCATAGCGCTGTTTGCTGTCAGTAGCCTATTTCAGGGTCTGAGGTTCTGGGACGGGGCCGGCAGCATCAGGGGTATCACTGTACAGAGCCGCTTCCGGTATTATCGAATGCCGGGTTGAAGGCGTAGAAGTTGCGGCTGTTAAGATGCTCCTGTACATCCCGGAGGGCTTCGCCGAATCTCTGGAAGTGGACAATCTCTCTTTTGCGGAGGAAACGAATAGGATCGCAGACCTCCGGGTCTTTCACCACCCGGAGAATATTGTCATAGGTGGTGCGGGCTTTCTGCTCTGCCGCCATATCCTCAAAAAGATCCGTGATAGGGTCTCCTTTTGACTGGAACTCGCAGGCGTTGAAAGGCACCCCGCCTGCCGCCTGCGGCCAGATGCCCGTGGTGTGGTCGATGTAGTAGGGGCCGAAGCCCGAAGCCTCGATCTGTTCAGGTGTTAAGTCTCTGGTCAGCTGGTGGACGATGGCGGCCACGATCTCAAGGTGGGCCAGTTCTTCGGTGCCTATGTCGGTAAGCACCGCCTTGCCGATGTCATAGGGCATGGCGTAGCGCTGGGAGAGATAGCGCATGGAGGCGCCCATCTCGCCGTCTGGTCCGCCATACTGACTCATAATAAACTGCGCCAGCTTCGGATTAGGCTGACTGATATTTACCGGGTACTGCAGCCGTTTCTCATAATTCCACATGTGCTGTTACCTCCTTCCCAGGGCCATTTCCCCTGAACCCAAGTCCAATATTGATTAGAACGTACATGATCCACTGTCAGGGGGCCGTAGCCTGCCTCGTAGGCCTCCTTGGCGTCATTCCGTATTTTCGCGACATACTGGTAGTAGCCAAGGGCCGCCTGGTCGCAGGGGTGGGTATCCAAAAACAAAAGCACGTCGTCCATGGCAAAGCTGGCCTGGTCAATGACCGTCAACAGCTGATTGGGATCGGAAACCGGCATTATTGGCACCTCCTCATATTAAAAGTCAGATCGAGATCCGGGAAAATGGTTCCTCTCTGGAATCCTTTTTCCAGAGAATAGGTCTGCTGCCACTGCTGCCACGGAACGTACCCCATGCCTACGGGGGACTGTTCCATGGCGCCCGGCCGGGTGTTGGGGCAGGAAAACTGAGCGGCAGCCTGCCCGCCGGCGGTATAGCCCACTGTCTGGTTGCTGTAAGAACAAGCCATAGAAACTCCTTTCTGGAAGGTGGTGTTATGGTATCAGTTTATGACAGCGGCAGGAAGTCTGTGCCGGTCCCGTGATCAAGTGTCCCAGGCGGTCAAAGCGGGAGCCGTGGCAGGGGCAGTCCCAGGTGGATTCCGCCCCGTTCCAGGTGAGGCGGCAGCCCATGTGGGGGCATCGCATCACTCCCGGCATCAGCCCTTTTGATATCCCTTTGGCGGAGGCTGCCATGTGGGCGGACAGCCGGGGGGAGGAGGGCCGCAGGCGAAAGCGGAGAGGGGAAAAGAGGTCTTCATAGCGGGAGGAGCGGCCGCAGATGAGATCAGTCAGCAGCCGGGCCGACACCATGGAGAGAGTCATACCCCATTTTCCGAATCCGGTGGCCACATACCAGTGGGGCGTGGGGCGGGAAAAACGGCCTATGAAGGGGAGAGAGTCCAGTGTCATGCAGTCCTGGGCCGACCACCGGCAGACGGCATCGGCGTGGGGGAAAAGCTCCAGGGCAGCCGAGGACAGGGCGCCGTAGGGGTCTGGCTTCGGCTGGCCTGTCCTGTGCCCCTGGCCGCCCAGAAGGAGCCACGAGTCCGCGCTGCGAAGGGAAAGCCCATTCCGGTCTATGCCAAGATACATATTTTCAAGACAGGGGGCGTGGGACAGGGCCAGCACATAGCTCTGCTCCTGGTACATTCTCAGAAAATAGTATCCCGGAAACAGGGGGAAGGGGTAGTGGCAGGCAAAAACAATTTTTTCGGCAGTGACGCTGCCGTGAGGGGTCTGGAGGACATGTCCCTTGGCGGAGAGTACAGGGGTGTGTTCAAAAACAGTGAGAGCGGCGGACAGGGCTTCTATGAATTCCAGAGGATTGAATGAGGCCTGGTCCGGGAAGCACACGGCCCTCTTGACGGAAAAGGGCAGCTCGGTATCAGTCAACTCCTCTGCCGGGATTCCGGCCTGCCGGGCTGCCATGGTCTCCAGATGGATGGCGTCCGGCTGCTCCATAGTATAGAGGAAAGAAGATTTTTTTTCGAACCGGCAGTTTATGGAACGGGAGGAGATAAGCTGTTCATAGTCCCGGATGGCCTGCTGGTTGGATTTTGCGTAAAGCCTCATGGCGGTTTCGCCGTAATCGGTAAGCAGCTTTTGGTAGATCAGACCGTGCTGCGACGTGATCTTGGCGGTAGTTTTGGAAGTCTGGCCGCTGGCGATAGAGCCGGCTTCCAATACTGTCACCTGCTTTCCTTCCATAGACAGATAAAAAGCAGTGAGAATTCCTGCAAGGCCGCCCCCGATGACGGCGATTTCCGTGTCCAGACTGCCGGAAAGCGGGTTTCGGCCGGGGATGCGGCAGGTTTGATTCCAAATAGATTTCATCATATTCACCTCACAGTTAGAATGTGCAGTTTTTCAGAAAGTAACCATGTCTGCACACAATATCCCGCGTCCTCATAGGATATAGTACAAACATTAAAAATAAAGGAGATTCAAAATGATGTGTGGTATTTGTGGATGGAATTGCTGCAGATGCAGAAGGAACTTCTGCTGCTGTCATAATAACTGTGGGAACAATAACGGCTCCGGGAACAACTGCAGCTGCTGCTGCGGAACGGGAAGCGGCTCCGGGAACAACTGCTGCTGCGGAACGGGAAGCGGCTCCGGGAATAACTGCTGCTGCTGCGGTACAGGCAATCGTCCGGGGCATGGCTGTGATTGCCGGCACTGTCATTGCTGCGATCGTCCGGGAAATAACTGCGGCTGTGGAAACGGCTGCGGTGAGGCGCAGAGAAACGCGTTCCGGGCGGGGTACAGAAAAGGGTACAACGACGGTTATAATGACGGCTGGAATTCTGCCGTGAGAGACGGCGGCCATGGTCCCGGACACGGCTGCGGAGGCTGCGGGGGAGGCTTCATAGCCGAAGATGAGTACGTGGCCGGCGCGGACATCAGCAGCGAGGTCCTTGCGGATGCGGAGGAAAATGTAGATATCCGGTAATTAATCTGCGAAATCTAATTCACGAAACCCGGCAGAAGGCGCGTTGGGCGTCTTCTGCCGGGTTTTTCCCGGTTAAGCCCGAGGGCGGCAGTGATGCTGTCCTCGGGCTTTGGGCATATAGTTGAAAAAAATATTTTGTTTTTGTGTAGAATAGCTATTGCAAATGGCGGGGAAAAGTGTTATTGTATAGATACAGAATATTTGTATACAAACTTACATGGTTGTATACAAACAATGACGAAATCTATTTAAGAAAAGGAGAATGTATGATGGACAACAAGACAAATTTCTCTCTGACGGGCAAGGTGGCTCTGGTTACAGGCGCTTCTTACGGAATCGGTTTCGCTATCGCGAAGGCCATGGCGGGAGCAGGGGCTTCCATCGTGTTCAACGACATTAAGCAGGAGCTGGTTGACAAGGGAATTGCGGCTTATGCGGAAGAGGGAATCACAGCCCACGGATATGTGTGCGATGTCACTGACGAGGACGCGGTGAATGACATGGTTGCAAAGATTGAGAAGGAAGTGGGCGTGGTAGATGTTCTGGTGAACAACGCGGGCATTATCAAGAGAATCCCCATGATTGAGATGGCTGCCAAGGATTTCAGACAGGTGATCGATGTGGACTTAAACGCTCCGTTCATCGTGTCCAAGGCGGTGATCCCCGGCATGATCAAGAAGGGCCACGGAAAGATCATCAACATCTGCTCCATGATGTCGGAGTTTGGACGCGAGACCGTATCTGCCTACGCGGCGGCCAAGGGCGGCCTGAAGATGCTCACCAGAAACATTGCGTCCGAGTACGGCGAGTTCAACATTCAGTGCAACGGCATCGGGCCTGGCTACATCGCCACTCCTCAGACAGCTCCCCTGCGCGAGGTGCAGCCGGACGGCTCCAGACATCCCTTTGACCAGTTCATCATCTCCAAGACGCCGGCAGGCCGCTGGGGAGAGGCATCTGACCTGGGCGGACCGGCAGTGTTCCTTGCATCCGACGCGTCTGACTTTGTAAACGGACAGATTCTGTATGTAGACGGAGGAATCCAGGCTTACATCGGAAAGCAGCCTTCATAAGACAGGCAGATTCGCCGCCGGCAGGCTGTGCCGGAACTTTATAATAAAAATAAAAAGCGCCGGGCGTGAGTCCGACGCTTTTTATAACCAGAACTGTCTGTCAAAACCAGATCCTGGATAATGGATGTTTATTTGAGCATTTCTAAAATTTCTTCTGGTGTTTTACCGGATTCCTGAATTGCCTTAAGGATTTTTGTCTGATTTTCTTTTAATGCTTTTTTTGCGGCTGCGGCAGACTCCTTTTTCTCTCTGGCAAGAGCAGCCTTCTCGGCTTTCAGCTGTTCTTTATAAGCAATTTTTAACTCCTCTTTTGTGGCTTTTAAATCGGCTTCCAGTTTCTGAACTTTCTCGTTGAGCTTCGCGGCTTTTCCAGTATAAGCAACTTCTTTCCTTACACCTCTTGGCATAACAATTTCCTCCTTGTAAATTCTGAAACTTATTTTATTAATATTTTGTTTCTGAATTTATGATACAACAGAAGTATATTATTTGTAAAGAAAAATATTGAAAAATATGATTAAAGTTTATCCACGATCTTCCATTTTCTGATTTAACTGCCGGATTCCCTCCAGACAGGAAAGTTCATTTCCGTCTAAGTCATAAAGTTCTCCTTCCTGGACAAAATTATATACGCAGATATTATCCAGATACACATCGCCGTCGGCGCGGAATTCTACCTGGTCATATTCAAGATATCCGAAATTCAAATCAATCTGTTCTTTTCCGTTGATTGTCAGCTGTTTTGTCACGCCGCCCAAAATCACGGATATGCCCACCGGCTTGTCGCTGTCGGCGGTAAAACGCACATGATTTTCAAATTCTTGTTTCCTGGAAATCTGGCTGCCGGCGTCCTGGGAAATGCTTCCTCCTTTTTGGAGCCGCGCCTGGCTGCTTCCGCCGCGCTGAACGATGGTTGCTCCCCGGGTGTTCCAGCCTGTGCTGCCCAGGGCGAACTGGCTGTTGAACAGGCCGTTGTTGGCATAGTTGCGGTAGGTCCACACCGCGTACCCGTTAGTATATTTTTCCAGAATATCGGGGATTCCCGTGAGGAAAGCATTTCTCTCATCCTCCAGAAGCCTGGCGTTGTGCTCAAAGCCCGGCGTCATGTCCATATAGAGGAGCTGGTCGATATATATGGGCTTTCCTTCGTTGCAGGCTTTCACCAGGTTAAGCAGGTGTTCCATCATGGAAATAGCTTCCTGGGCGGTGAGAAGCCTGTTTGGACTCTGTCCCATGGAGACGCTGTACATCAGCGCCGTGTAGTCGGATTCCCCGCAGGGAAATGTCTGATAGTGGGCCGCCCCCACATTCTCCCCGTCCAGGCCTGTTACAGGGTCCACATCCAGGCGCACTTCCATGGACAGATTGGGAAATACCTGCTGAGTGTCCTTGAGAAGGTCGATGAGGAACTGGTCATAGTATTCGTAGAACAGCTTGTAAGCAGGGCTGTTCCGCTTAGGGATGCTGATCTGGTCAAAGCTGCTGACGGATTGTTCCGTGAAATATGTGTTCACTTCCTCCAGAGTGTAATTCTCCCTGAGGTACGCCTGAAAACCGATGCGTTTTGCCTCGGCCACGCCTTCCCTGCCGGCGCCGTACTGTTCGGGGGCGTCTTCTATATAATTCCAGAAATCCTCCCAGGTGATAAACCCTCCGTAAAAATTGTCATAGCCGGACACGGCCTGATACAGCGTTTCTACATAATCCATCCACATCCGGCGGGCGTCGTCGTCGCCTGGAAGCTGCTTGAACCGGCTTAAAGACGGCTCGTCCCCGGAATAATCCCAGGTATATCCCACCCTCAAAATCACCCACAGTTCATGCTCCCTGGCAGACTGCATAACTCGGTCCAGCTTGTCAAAGGCGTATCTGCAGTAACCGTCGGGGCCGGAGGAAGGCTGAAACTCCCGCCAGGGAACTGCCAGGACGATGCTGTTAAACCCGTCCGCCGCGATCTGTGCCAGTTCTTCGTCCATGTGGTCGCTTTCCGAGTTCCAGAAATTGATTACCCATTGATCTGACACATAGGTCACGCTTCTCAAGTTGTCGGGGGGAGCCTCCCCCACCGCTCCCAGAGACGCGAAGGAAGCCGATAAAAGCATTCCCGCACTGGCAATTAAAAGTTGCTTCCAAAGATGTTTTCTCTTCATAAGTGCCTCCAGATATTATTTTTTGCTTTTTGTCCGGAAAAGGGATTTTTTATCATAGACCAGATTTTCCCAGTGATATAAAAAATGCCAGAAGCCCTCCCGGACTTTTGGCACCTCTCAATAAAATCGGGGTAACAGGATTTGAACCTGCGACCTCTCGGCCCCCAGCCGAGCGCGCTACCAAACTACGCCATACCCCGTCAATTGTTAAATACAGGCCGGTCAAACCGGGCTGTCCCTTGACACTCCCCTATTATAGCAAAAGATTTGCGATTTGAAAAGAGTTTTCTTGAAAAAATTTTATGAATGGGATATGATTAGAGAAGATAGGGAAAAATATACAGGATGGAGGGAGGCTATGAGGAGGCCGATTGTAAGTTTTGACATGGATATGACTCTTTTGGACCATGAGACATTCCAGATTCCCGACAGCGCCCTGAGGGCTCTCGGCAAATTGAGGGGACATTACAGGATCGTCCTCGCCACAGGAAGGGATATGGACAGCCATTACAGCGCGGGGTTAAAAGAGAAAGTCAACCCGGACGCCATTGTCCACACCAACGGCGCGAAGATCACCGTGGGAGACCAGATCATTTACGAGTCCCATATGTCACCTGAGCTGAAGCGCCGCCTGCTGGAATTTGCCGGGGAGCATGACCTGGCGGTGGGGGTGACCATGGGCGATGACGATTACTATATCCACCCGGAGCGGGTGACGGAGTTTGACTCCAGGCGGTGGGGCGAGTGCGGGCGGCAGTACCAGGACCCATGGAAACTGATGGATATGGAGGTGCCGTCCATGTGCTATATCGGCGACCCCAAAGGGGCAGCGCTGATCGAGGAGGCCTTTGAGGAGCTGAGGCTGCCCTTGTTCGCGGGCCGGGAGGGAGCGGATATCATTGAGAAGAGAAACTCCAAGGCCGGGGGGCTGGCTGTGGTCTGCGGGCATTTCGGGACGACCATGGAGGAAGCATACGCCTTTGGGGACAGTATGAATGATTATGAGATTATCCAGGCCGTGGGGACCGGGATTGCCATGGGCAATGCAGACCAGAGGCTGAAAGCCGTGGCGGACTATGTGACTGCGGATATCGGAGACGACGGCATCTATAAGGCATGTGTGCATTTGGGGCTGATAAATGATTAGAAGGGGGTAATAAAGATGGCAATTACATATGATCTGCTCATAATCGGCGGAGGACCGGGCGGCTACACGGCTGCCATAAAGGCGGCCGGCCTGGGTATGAAGACGGCGGTGGTTGAAAAGGAGAAGCTGGGGGGAACCTGTCTCAACAGAGGCTGTATCCCTACCAAGGCGCTGCTCCACGCCTCCAGCCTGTTTGCGATGATGCAGAAATGCGACGAATTCGGAGTCAGCGTGGAAGAGATGGCCTTTGATTTCAAAAAGATGCAGAATTCCAAGAGGAAGGCTGTGGAGGCCTACCGCTCCAATGTGGAGAGGCAGTTTGAGAGCCTGGGCATTGACTTGATTCACGGGACGGCCGCCATACGGCGAAACCGGAACGTGGAAGTGAAGACGGCTGAGGGAAAAGAGTACTATGAGGCGAAGCATGTGATTATCGCCACAGGCGCCGCGGCGAAAATGCCGGATATACCGGGAATTGAGCTGGAGGGAGTTTTAAACAGCGACCGGCTTCTGGCGGCGGAGAACTGGAATTTTGACCAGATCACCATCGTGGGAGGCGGCGTCATCGGCGTGGAGATGGCGACCATTTTCAATTCCCTGTGCTCCAAGGTGACGATTCTTGAGCAGGGAGATCATCTGCTGGGCCCCATGGACCAGGAGGTGGCCAGGACGCTGGAGGAGGAACTGACTTACAAGGGCATCCAGGTGTACTGCGGCGCTGCCCTGAGAGAGATCACCAGAGATAACGGGCTGGTATGCCATTTTACCCAGAACGGGGAGGAGAAGTCCGTGCGCTCCACCCAGGTGCTCATGTCTGTGGGGCGGGTTCCCTATACAGAAGGACTGTTTGGGGCTGATGTGGAATTTGAGACAGAGAAGGGGCGCCTGACGGTGGGAGAGGACTTTATGACCAGCCAGCCGGAGATTTACGCCATCGGTGATGTGTGCGCGCCTATTCAGCTTGCCCATGTGGCGGCGGCGCAGGGAACCTTTGTGGTGGAGAAAATCGCTGGAATCCCCCACACTATCCAGCTGTCGGTAGTGCCCAACGGCATGTATGCCCGCCTCCCGGTAGTGCCCAGCTGCATCTACACAGACCCGGAGATCGCCACCGTGGGAATCACGGAGGAGGCGGCAAGAGCCTGCGGCATGAAGGTGCTCTGCGGCAAGTATTCCATGAGCGGCAACGGCAAATCCATCATCTCCCACGAGAGGGGAGGCTTTGTCCGGCTGGTATTTGACGCCTACTCAAAGAATCTGGTAGGCGCCCAGATTGTGTGTCCGCGCGCCACGGACATGATCGGAGAGATGGCGACGGCTATCGCCGCGGGGCTGACGGCGGGCCAGCTTCAGATGGCTATGAGGGCTCACCCCACCTACAGCGAAGGCATCGGCATGGCCATCGAGGATGCGTTTAAGAAGGCATAGGGATAAAGGAGACTGGTTATATGAACGAGAGACTTGAGACACTGAGAGGGCTGATGGCAGAGCGCCATATAGACGCCTATCTGATTCCCACCTCGGATTTTCATGAGTCCGAGTATGTAGGAGAGCATTTCGGCTGCCGGAAATTCCTGACAGGCTTCACCGGCTCCGCGGGGACGGCGGTGGTGACTGCCTGCGAGGCGGGGCTGTGGACGGACGGCAGGTATTTTGTCCAGGCGGCGAAAGAGTTGGAGGGAAGCGGATTTAAGCTCTGGAAAATGGGACAGGAGGGAGTTCCCGCCATAGAGGAGTACCTGGCAGAGAAACTTCCCCAGGGCGGCGTTCTGGGCTTCGACGGCCGGGTGGTAAACAGCCGCATGGGCCGGGAGCTTGAGGATATTCTGGAGGAAAAACAGGTTACGTTTGCCTGTGAAGAGGATCTGGTGGGGGAGATGTGGACCGGCAGGCCGGAACTGCCGGCGGAGCCGGTGTGGATTCTGGAAGAGAAGTACGCAGGAAAACCGGCGGCGGAGAAGATCGGGGACCTGCGGGCAGCCATGAAGAAGGCGAGGGCCACGGTTCATGTGCTCACCACCCTGGACGATATAGTGTGGCTTCTCAATATCAGGGGAAATGACGTACCCAACAATCCGGTGGCGCTGTCCTACGGGGTGGTGACGCCGGAGAATTTCTATTTGTTTATCAATGAAGCCGTCCTGGGGCAGGAGGTAAAAGAGTACTTAACAGGTTTACAGGTTACAGTAAAGCCCTACAATGACATTTACCAGTTTGTCAAGAGCTTCCGCCATGAGAGGGTGCTTCTGGAAAGCTCCAGGATCAACTACGCTATCAGGAACAATCTGGATTCTTCCAACAGGGTTGTGGATAAAATGAACCCTACGGCGATGGCCAAGGCGGTGAAGAACCCGGTGGAGATCGAAAACGAGCGCCGCGCCCACATCAAGGACGGCGCGGCGGTGACGAAATTCATGTACTGGCTGAAACACAATATAGGCAGGATGCCTGTGACGGAGATCACCGCCTCCCGGCATCTGGAGGAGCTGCGCAGGCAGCAGGAGGGATACCTGGGGCCCAGCTTTGACACCATATCCGCCTACGGGTCCAACGCCGCCATGTGCCATTATTCCGCGACACCGGAGAGCGACAGGGCTTTGGAACCCAGGGGACTTTATCTGGTGGATTCCGGGGGGCAGTACCTTGAGGGCACCACGGACATCACCAGAACCATGGCGCTGGGGCCGGTCACCGAGGAGGAGAGGGAACATTTCACCCTGGTGGCCATGAGCATGCTGAGGCTCGGCCATGCCAAGTTCCTGTACGGGTGCAGAGGGCTTTCCCTGGATTACATCGCCAGGCAGCCTCTGTGGGAGAGGGGCTTAAACTATGACCACGGCACAGGTCACGGGGTAGGTTACCTGCTCAACGTCCATGAGAGGCCCAACGGGATTCGCTACAAGACCGTGCCGGAGCGCATGGACAGCGCCGTCATCGAGGAGGGCATGATCTGTTCCGACGAGCCGGGCATCTACATCGAGGGCAGCCATGGAATCCGGACGGAGAACCTGATCGTGTGCAGGAAGGCGGAGAAAAGCGTCTATGGGCAGTTTATGGAATTTGAGTACCTGACCTTTGCCCCCATTGACCTGGACGCCCTGAACGTGTCTCTCATGGAGAAAAAGGATATAGAGTATTTAAACGAGTATCACAGACAGGTATATGAAAAAATCAGCCCCTGTCTGACCGGGGAAGAGAGGCAGTGGCTGAAACAGGTTACAAGAGAAATATAGGTTACAACATATCGGATGTCTGGGTAAAGCCGGATGCTTCCTGAGAGGGAGGCATCCGGCTTTTGTCCCTTTCTCGGAGAAGGGCCTTATGCCCGCCGGGGCGGAAGTCCTGGCTCCCTGCGGTCCTGGCAGCCCCCCGCAGTCCCTGCGGGAGTTACAGGCAGACCAGGGCATAGGCATGACCCACATGAGGGAGAAATGCTTCCAGGATGTCGCAGGTGCGAATCTTCAGGCTGGAGGTGTTGACGCAGGGGTGGCAGCCGATGAATTCATGTCCCTTCACCACCTCCTCGTCAATGAGCAGCTTCACATGGCGCTCCCTGTCATTCATCAGCCCCAGGACGCTGACGGAGCCGGGGGTGATGTCCAGGAATCTCTCCATGTATTCCGGCTCGGCGAAGGAAAGCCGGGAGCTGCCGATCTGCCTGGAGAGGAGGGAGGTGCGGAATTTCTTTCCGCCGGGCATCATCAGCAGGTAGAAGGCGGTTCTCTGGGCATTGCACAGGAAAAGATTCTTGCAGATATCGATGTCCAGGAATTTGTCGATGCTGTGGCAGGCTTCCATGGTGAATGCGGCGTCGTGATCCAGGCGCTCATAGGAAATGCCCAGCCGGTCTAAAAGGTCGTAGACGCGAAGCTCCTGGGGGAGGCGCCCGGCAGATGAGAGCGGGCGTCCGGTGTAGAGGGTGGGATCGATGTAAAAAGTGTCCATAAAATGCTCCTTTGAATATGCCGGGAACCGTTGGGGCTTCCCGGCGAGGGGATATTCGATGCCTTTTGTGCGGCGCAGGCGGACAAAGCGATGTCAGACTGCGCGGTTGCAATATCTCAGGTTATTATATAAAATTTAGTGGAAATTGCAATAGATATTTCTTATAATGAGAAGAGTTGGCTGCGATTAGCGCCATGACTGATCAATTCGCTGAGTAGTCATGAGCCAGTACGGCTGCAGAGCCAGGAGCTTCTGTTGGGAGGGCCTGCGCGGATGGATCGCTGCCTGCAGGGATCAATTATCTGAGAAAGTGAGAAATGACAGTGGAAGACAAAAAGAAGAAAACAGAAAAGCATTTGAAAGATCACAGGACAGCAGAGGGGAACAGGGAAAAGAAAAGCAGCAGAACCGGAAAGAACAGTGAAAAAGCCAGACAAAAAAGCCTGTGCCCGGTGTCTAAAAAATGCGGCGGCTGCCAGCTGCTGGATATTCCATATGAAAGACAGCTTTACGGCAAGCAGAAGCAGGTGGAGGAGCTGCTGAAAGGCTTTTGCAGAGTCTATCCCATCACGGGCATGGACAACCCGTTTTACTACCGCAATAAGGTTCACGCTGCCTTCGGATACCGGAAAGGGGAGGTCGTCTCCGGAGTCTACAAGGAGGGAACTCACGACATCGTGGCTGTGGACCGATGCATGCTGGAAGACCAGAAGGCAGACGAGATTATCGGAACCATCAGAGGGATGCTGAAATCTTTTAAGATTCGGACCTACGATGAGGATACAGGCTATGGCCTGCTGCGCCATGTGCTGGTGAAGCGGGGCTTTGCCACAGGGCAGGTTATGGTGGTTTTGGTGACCGCTTCCCCCGTGTTCCCCTCCCGCAATAATTTTGTCAGGGCTCTCAGGGACAGGCACCCGGAGATAACCACCATTGTCCAAAATCTGAACGACCGCCAGACCAGCATGGTTCTTGGGGACAAGGAGAAGGTTCTCTTCGGGAAAGGA
>CAJTOT010000003.1:120210-121456 GCA_910577935.1 uncultured Hungatella sp.
CGCGCAATGCCAGGAACGGCAAGGTGGAGAATATCCAGTTTTACTGCAATGACGCGGGGCGGTTTATGACCGGCATGGCCCGGGACGGAGAGCGGGCCGATGTGGTGTTCATGGACCCGCCCAGGAGCGGGAGCACGGAGGAGTTTATCCAGGCGGTGAGAGCACTGGGGCCGAAGCGGGTGGTGTACGTGTCCTGCAACCCGGAGACTCTGGCCAGGGACTTAAAGGTGTTCTCAAAGATAGGGTATAAGGCTGAGGGCGCGTGGCCGTATGATCTTTTTCCGCACACGGAGCATGTGGAAAGTATCGTGTTGCTTTCAAAATTTAAATCAAATAAGATGTAGCATATTAATGTGGAATTAGAGATGGATGAGCTTGATTTGACGGCGGCGGAGAGTAAAGCAACCTATGAGGAAATCAAGGATTATGTGTTGGAGCATAGCGGACTAAAGGTTAGTAATCTTTATATTGCACAGATAAAGCAGAAGTGTGGTATAATTGAAAGAGAAAACTATAACCTTCCGAAATCGGAAAATTCCAGACAGCCGAAATGCCCGCCAGAGAAAGAAGTGGCGATAAGGGATGCTTTGGAGTATTTTAAGATGGTATAGTAAACAAGGGCTTTAGCTGCATTTGCATTAATTATGACATCTGGGCTCGAAGTGTCACAGGCAAGTTCTCAGGTTACAGATGGTTACCATGATATGGGAATTGATGCAATATATTTGGATGAGACTCAGAAAAAGTTATTCGTTGTTCAAAGTAAATGGCGGGCAGATGGAGTATCAAATACATTCTATATTTATACATACTGGAAACCAAAAAGCAAATGATTATGTATTACGCCCTATTTCACAACTGATGAGGAAAACAAATGATGAGATAAGTACTATAACTAACAGAACATATTCAAAGTTTTCTATTAGAATTAGGACAAGGATTTGCGTTTGTTGGGCGGCAGGTTCATTTAGAGGTTGGGGAGCAGGATTTTTATATTGATTATTCCGATTTTAACATAGACCGCCTAAGAAATCTATATACAGTCTACATGAATCAGGCTGTCTATGTTATTTTATCGGAATAATCTTTTTGATTAGTATCCCCTACAGAGTCGCCCGATGATGTCGTCATCACCTTCCCAAAACGCTTTTTCTGTGGGGAGGCTGGCGACTTCCCCAACATTTTGCGAAGCCTTTTCAATCGCTTTGCGTTTCATCTCAGTGTCAGCATATGCGTAGATACGGGT
>CAJTOT010000003.1:121465-123046 GCA_910577935.1 uncultured Hungatella sp.
GCCTTTTCAATCGCTTTGCGTTTCATCTCAGTGTCAGCATATGCGTAGATACGGGCCGTTTCTGGATCCTCATGGCCGAGAAATTCCGCTAAAAGGGGCAGCGGCATTCCTGCACGGTAAAGGTGCATGGCCCGGCTGCGTCACATTCCATGTGGAGAAATCTTATCGATTCCACACTCATTTCCAAGCCTTGCCCCTAAAAGGATAATGGCGTAATCCCTTTTCCCGATTGGCGTGGTGATGTCAACGCTATTGATCAGGCGCTCAATCTGTTCCTCATTCCATACAGTGGGCAGCTTTGTGGACAGCCTCTGCGGTGGATGCGGCAAAAACACTTCTATCGGTTTGTTTACATACTCATGTAAAAATGCATACTTGAAGTATTGCCTGAGAGCAGACAACCTTTCCGCAATCGTTACCGGAGCGAGTCCAACCATTGTTTCAGTAAAACGAACGTGACATCAAGGCGGGGGTAATGCCATTGAGACCGTGGATTCCCGCAGAATCCAAAAACAGTATCAGGTCTTTGATAATATCCCGGCAACGCCTGTACTGATAATGGGAGCAGCCGTATTCCGCTTCATACTTTAGAAACCCTTCCGTCACCTCCTCAAAGGGAATTGGCCAAATGATTTCGCCGTGGTAATCATGCCGTCGAAAAAGTGTGCCGAAGTCGAAGTATTCAGCAAGAGAGCGAATTGCACGGAAGTAATACATTTCATTTTTGGAATGCTCTCCGGATGTGACGAAGCCCCCGAGCTGCTTGAATTTCCAAAGAAGGAAATCCGTTCCTTTTGACTGTGAATAATCACAATCATCTGTGTATTCCTTAAATTCCTGGAATACTTTGCGATATCTCCGCATTGAGTCTTCGGAATACTGAAGATTAACCAGTTTTTCTTCCGGCTCATTGCAAAGATCCGCGACTTTGATTTGTCTTAGCATAACAAACCGTCTCCTTTCTGATTATGACGTATTGTCAGTTACATCAGAAAGTATCGGTTATTATGACAGGTTTGTTATAAGGTCTATGCCCATGCCGACACGGAGGCAAAGCGTAAAGCGATAGAAAAAGCCATGGGTTCTGGGACAGGGGCTCCAGAAGATTCTTCAAGCTATACCATAGACGATGAGGATCTCCAGTGACGTTTTGTAAAGGACTTTTTAATCAAATTCACAGAAAATTTACATTTCAGGGCAAAAAAATAGAGCCAGGAACCCGTTTTTTAGATTCCTGGCTCATTAGTGCCATTTACATATTCTGGTCTGTTTTCAATTTTCTCACTTCGTCAACTGAAAGGCCAACAAATTCCGCAATCTTTTCAAGCGTTATTGTCCCATCTTCCAACATTTTCTTTGCAACATTTATCATTCCTTCTTTCAATGTCTGATTCCTCATATCTTCCATAGCCCGGCACATAATCTCGATTCCCTCCTTGCTCTCTTTGAAAAATCTCACCCTGTCCGCCAGTGTCCCATAGTACATATCCGCTGCGTCTGTGCAGGAGAAGTCATGCATTAACTTCCCGATTGGCGTATCGCTGCGGTAAGCGCCATTTACATACAGTATGTGCGAACCGT
>CAJTOT010000004.1:0-46487 GCA_910577935.1 uncultured Hungatella sp.
TCCTCAGTAACCCTGTCACCATCTCTGTCAAGATATACCCAAGTCCCATCCTCCTGCGTCCAGCCGGCCGCGAAGGAAGTCATGGATGCGCCGATAGCCAACAGAGCAGCCGCGGATAACACCGCAACTAATTTTGTCTGCTTTCTCATAATGAATGCACTCTCCTTTTTCCTTTTTTGGATTTTCATGTTCGAAAATTCCTCTTGCATTACGAGGTAATTATACTTCCTAATATGGAAATTAGCAATACCTTTTTGATTTTTTCGGCATATTTTATAAATGCTTTATAAATCTTCCGGTGCTTTTCGTATCTCCGGTTCGGAAATATCATCTCCTCAATCACAACGTTAGTATAATACACTTTGAGGAAAAATGCTATAACTTTTCTCTGTGCATTTTCTTACGTAAAACTTACGAAAACCCAAGTTCTTTCTTGGATTGTACTTAAATTCATACAATCCAGACGGTTGTTTTTCCTGATGCCTGTGCTATAATGTTCATATATTTTTATAATCTTTCATTTTTGAACGGAGGCGCCTATGAACAGACACGCTCTGGTGTGCAGAACCATACTGGAACACCGGGAAACAACCCAGAGGGACCTGGCACAGACCATGGACATCTCTCTGGGGACAGCCAACAGGCTGGTCAAAGAATGCACGGAGCAAGGACTTATCGCTCCTCTGGAAGACGGACATTATCAGGTTACCGCCGCCGGCATGGAGCTCCTGGAGGATTACCGGGTGGACGGCGCGCTGATCATCGCCGCAGGATTTGGCTCCCGTTTCGTACCTCTCACATTTGAAACCCCGAAAGGACTCCTTGAAGTCTTCGGAGAGCGGATGATCGAGAGGCAGATCCGCCAGCTCCACGAGGTGGGAATCACGGACATCACCATCGTGGTGGGATATCTGAAAGAAAAGTTTGACTACCTGATCGACAAGTATCAGGTAAAGCTTCTTTATAATAGAGAATACTCCACCAAGAATACCCTCGCCACCATCTATCATGCCCGCAGGGTTCTGGAAAGGGGAAACATGTACCTTCTCTCATCGGACAACTGGATGCGGGAGAATATGTATCACACTTACGAGTGCGGCTCCTGGTATTCCTCTGTGTACAAGGAGGGTGACACTTCTGAATGGTGCCTTTCTTTTAATAAGAAGGGAAAGATTCAGTCCGTGAATGTGGGCGGGCAGAATTCCTGGGTGATGTACGGTCCGGTGTTCCTCAGAAAAGAGTGGTCTGAGCAATTTCTCCCTGTGCTGGAGGCATATTACCACCTTCCTGGGACAGAACAGTTTTACTGGGAGCGGGTCTATCTGGAATTGGTAAACGGAACTGCCCAAAAACGCCTCGCAGACGCCGGAGTCACCCAGGTCTCCGGTCTCTCCGTAAAACAGCTGCCCCCCTCTGTTCCCTGGCCGGATCTCTATATCAACCGTCAGTCCTCCGACCAGGTCTACGAATTTGAAAATCTGGAAGAGCTGCGTCTCTTTGACCCGAAATACCAGAATCATTCGGACAACGAGGCCATGGAACTGGTAGCCCGCGTCTTTGGGATCCCCGAATCGGAGATCTGCAACATCACATGTCTCAAGGCAGGAATGACCAACAAGTCTTTCCTCTTTTCAGCCGCGGGCAAGCGCTATATCTGCCGGATTCCGGGCCCCGGCACGGAGCTGCTCATCAACCGCCAGCAGGAAGCCGATGTGTATGAGGCCGTAAAGTCCTTGAATATCACAGAACACGTCCTCTATTTTAACAGGGACAACGGCTATAAGATATCTGAATACTATGAAGGCGCCCGCAACGCCGACCCTGCCAGCCGCCCGGACATGGCAGAGTGCATGAAGCTGCTGAAACGCGTGCACCAGGCGCAGCTGAACGTGCCGCACCGATTCGATATCCGGGAGAGGATTGATTTTTACGAAAATCTCTGCCGCAGTCACGGAGGAATACCTTTCGAAGATTACGGTCTGGTCAGAGGGTGGATGGATGAGTTGATAAATGTCTTAGACGGCCTTGACCGTCCGCAGACCCTGTCCCATATTGACAGCGTGGCAGACAATTTTCTCTTCCTTCCTGACAAAAGCCTCCGCCTTATCGACTGGGAGTATTCCGGCATGTGCGATCCGTTTATCGATGTGGCCATGTGCAGCATCTATTCCTATTATAATGAGGAACAGACCGACTGGCTGGCAGAGACCTACCTGGAACGGACTCCGAACCCGTCAGAGAGAACCGTGATCTACTCCTATGTGGCTCTGGGCGGATTTCTCTGGGCTCTCTGGGCTGTCTACAAAAGCGCGCTGGGGGAGGAATTCGGTGAATACACCCTCATCATGTACCGCTACGCAAAACGCTATTACTGCAAAGTACAGGATCTGGAGAACAGCGCGGACAGAAGCGGCGCAGAAGCCCCGGCTGTCCCTATGGCAAAACCGTTGAGCTGAACAGATGCACTCATCGGCGGACGCTCAAAATCCATGCCGGATTCCCCGTCCCGTGAACTGTAACGGAAATTGTAAGAAATATTTGCATTTTTCTCTACCCCTGGGAAGACACTTGTGCTATACTCTATAGAGGTGCACTGGCAGCTTTTGTCAACTGCAGTCAGATATACTGACAGATAAGGAGGAGTTAATTTTGATATTCCGAAAACATATCCGTGCCATCGCCGCTGCGGGGGTAGTGGGACTTCTGACCCTGGCCCCGGCATCTGATTCCCTGGCCGCCGGGTGGAGCAAAAGCGGTGACAGCTGGGTATATTATGATGATAACGGTTCTTTATACAAGGGCTGGATTCGAACCACCGACGGATACTATTACCTGGACCTGACCACCGGCAGGATGACTGTGGGCTGGAAGCAGATCAACAATAAGTGGTATTATTTTAGATCCAACGGCCTGATGGTCTCCAACACATGGATCAGCGATGCCGGCAAGTTCTATTACCTGCTGGACGACGGAACCATGGTGACCGGGTGGCTGAAGATCGGCAATGACTATTATTTTCTCAAGGCCGACGGTTCCATGGCCATCGGCTGGCGCCAGATGGACGACACCTGGTATTATTTTGAGCCCAACGGCAAGGTTGTCATGGGGTGGAAGCAGATCAAGGATTCCTGGTATCATTTCGGGTCTGATGCCAAGATGTCTACCGGCTGGCTGAACTTAAACAATACTTACTATTATCTAAACAGCGACGGAAAGATGCTGACAGGGTGGCTCAGTGACAACACAAACCGCTATTACATGGACCCGTCCAACGGCGCCATGACCACCGACTGGAAACAGATCGACGGAAGCTGGTATTACTTTAACGGCTCCGGCCACATGCAGACCGGCTGGGTGACATTGAACGGCAACTACTACTATCTGGACCCATCCACCGGCAAGATGGCTACCAACACGACCCTGACCATCAACGGCGTATCCTATACATTTAATGCCAACGGAGTATATCTGGCGGGCGGTTCTTCCTCATCAGGCGGGAACTCCTCCCAGACCACTGTTACCGGCGGACCCTCAGGCAGCACGACTCCCGGTTCCTCTGTCCCAGGCAGCAGCTCATTGGGAACCTGGTCCCAGGCGCCGGGCAGCAGTTCCCAGACTCCAGGCAGCCCCACCGGCGGCAATTCCTCCCAGACACCGGGAAGTTCGTCGGGCAGCACTTCTTCCGATACCCCCGGCGGCTCAAGTTCCGGCAGCCACAAGACATTGATCGAAGGTCTCACCGGAGGTCCGGGAACTTACCGCTGACACTGTCGTTTCTTCCAAATGATCTCTCTGGGTTTCTCACGATACCCCTGGCCCAATTTTTCCCAATATATGCCGGAAGACCTGTCAGTGACAGGCCTTCCGGTTCTGGTGTTACTATATCTATTTTTAATAAAACAACCGATTCACCGCGCTGAAAATACCTCTGAAGGACGCCCTGGTGATGTTGGAACTGATTCCCACGCCATAGGTTACCTTTCCGGTTCTCACATCCATCAGGTGAATATAAGACGCTGCCTGGGCGCCGGAACCGGAAGTAAGGGCATGCTCATTGTAATCCAGAACGCGGATCTCGATATCAAGTTCTTTCTCAAGCCCCTTCTGAATCGCATCGATCGGTCCGTTGCCCACGCCTTCAAAGGTCTTCTCAAGACCATGGTTGCTGTAGGTGACTTTTACCAACGTCGCGAAATCGCCATCCTCGTTCTCCGTGTCCGTAATCTGGCATCTGCGGAAATGGATAGGCTCCTTGCGCTCCGTGTAATTGCGGCGGAACTCCTCCATGATCTGCTCCGGGGCAACCTCTCCCTGCTTCTCCGAGATGGCCTGGATTACATCGGCAAACTCCTTGTGCATTCCCTTGGGAAGCTTAAAGCCAAAGAAGGTATCCATGACAAATGCCACTCCGCCCTTTCCGGACTGGCTGTTGATGCGGACCACCGGCTCGTACTGTCTCCCGATATCCGCCGGGTCGATGGGGAGATAGGGAACCTCCCAGTGCTCGCTGCCTCTCTCCCTGAGAGCCGCCATGCCTTTGTTGATAGCATCCTGATGAGAGCCGGAGAAAGCGGTAAACACCAGCTTGCCTGCGTAGGGATGGCGCTCGGGAATGTTCATCTTGGTGCAGCGCTCATATACCTCCGCGATGGTGCGGATATTCTCGATGTTCAGCTCCGGGTTAATGCCCTGGGAGAACATATTGTAGGCGAGGGTCAGCACGTCCACGTTGCCTGTGCGCTCGCCGTTGCCGAACAGCGTTCCCTCCACCCTCTGGGCTCCTGCCAGGAGGGCAAGCTCCGTAGCCGCCACGCCGGTTCCTCTGTCATTGTGGGGATGGACGCTTAAGATAATGCTGTCGCGGTTTTTAAAATGAGTGTGCATCCACTCGATCTGATCCGCGTATACATTGGGCGTGGTCATCTCCACCGTGGAGGGAAGATTGATGATAATAGGGTTCTCCGGGGCGGCGCCCCAGGTATCCTGAACGGCAGTGCAGATCTCCAGCGCATAATCAAGCTCTGTCCCCGTAAAGCTTTCCGGGGAGTACTCCAGCACCAGGCTGCCGTCAAAGTCTCTGGCATACTTCTTCACCATATTGGTTCCGTCCACGGCAATCTGGGTGATCTCATCCTTGCTCTTGTGGAACACCACATCGCGCTGAAGAACAGAGGTAGAATTGTAAATGTGCACCACCACGTTCTTAACGCCCTTTATCGCCTCGAAGGTTCTTCTGATCAGGTGCTCGCGGCACTGAACCAGAACCTGAATCCGCACATCGTCGGGTATCATATGGCGCTCTACCAGCTGGCGCAAAAAGTCATATTCAATCTGGGAGGCCGCCGGAAATCCCACTTCAATCTCCTTAAATCCCAGTTCCACAAGCATGTTGAAGAATTCGATCTTCTCTTCCACCACCATAGGCTCTACCAGAGCCTGGTTGCCGTCGCGGAGATCCACGCTGCACCACACCGGAGCTTTCTCAATCTGTCTGTCAGGCCATGTCCTCTCCGGGAAGTTCACAACAGGCACTCTCTTATATCTCTGATAATTTAACATAATGTCTTTATCATCCCTTTACTTTAAATTCTCTACATTATAGCACACCAAAATTTCGGTGGCAAGTCCCATTCGGGACCGTTACACGGCACCGTATCACTATTGGTTACTGTTCACATGCGTTCACAGCAACCGGCAAAATCCATGAAAATCGCCTGCGGCGATGGGATTGTTGCCCGCCTGCCCGGCTATGCCGGCCAAGACGCATCAGGCATCCGCCCGATGTTCTGCGTAGTTGAGCACCATCTGAAAACCCACCTTGTATCCCGGCATCAGAGAATCGATGACTATGTACTCTTCTCTCGTGTGAGCCCCGCTCCCTTCATAGGTGCCCATGCACAGGCTGGGAATCCCCATAGAGAGGGGGATATTGCAGTCCGTGGAGCCAGGGCACCGGTCAGGCTCTTTCCCGGTGTACTCCAGAATCGTGTCGGAGGCCAGCCGGATCATCTTTCCTTTCACTTCCATATCCACATCTCCCTCGCAGGGGCGCAGGCCTACCACCTCCACCTGGATATCCACCCCCTGAGACCTTGCGGAATCTATGATCTGGTCAAATTTCTCTTCCATGTACGCCAGCCCTTCCCGGCTGTCGGACCGGAACTCGTAGAGCATCTCGGCGTACTGGGCGATGGTGTTGACGGAAGTTCCGCCGGAGATCATGCCCACATTGTAAGTGGTCTTCCCCTGGCTCGGAACCTGAAGCTGGTACAGACTGTGAACCAGCTCTGCCAGCTGGGCGATGGCGCTGGGGTTGCCGAATGCCCCGTAGGAATGTCCCCCGATGGTGCGGACAGAAATTTTAAAACGCTTGGAGCCCACGGCTCTCGTCGCCATGGATGACAGTGTGCCGTCAAAGCTGTAGAATTCTTTCATTCTCTTTCCGTAAGTCTCACAGATCTTTCTGGAGCCTTTCAGGTTTCCCAGCCCCTCCTCACCGGAATTGCACACAAGCAGCAGTCCGTGAGGGCATGTCCCCTCAGCAGCCGCCTTGTCCATTCTCCCGGCAGCGCCGGTCTCAGTCAGATACTTTGCGATCATCATCAGGCACGCCAGGTTGGCGGTATCGTCGCCCACGCCGGGGCAGCAGATCTTTCCGTCTTCAAGTTTCAGGGGAAGGGCATCTGTGTCGGGAAATACCACATCCGTGTGGGCCATAAACACCACCACCGGGTTATCTTTTGTCACTCCTATGGGATACACCACATTCAGCGCATCGTCAATATACACGCCCCTGGCTCCCTGGGCCTCCAGCCAGTTTTTGCAGAACCCGGCCCGCTTCTCCTCGTGGTTGGAAGGTGAAGGAATCTGGGCCAGGGTGATCAGAAGTTCCCTGGCCTCCTGGGCATGATTTTCAATATAGTCCAGTACATCCTGTTTCAGCATAATTTATCTGTCTCCTTCTTTACAGCAAATGGCCCTTGGCCTTCATGACTTCTATAACCTGATCCACATACCGCTCACAGGTCTCCTGGCTGGCCGCCTCCACCATGACGCGCACAACCGGCTCCGTGCCGGACTGGCGCAGAAGAATCCTTCCGCCCTCTCCCAGGCTCTCGGTCACTTTCTCCACCTCGGCCTTCACCGCCGGGTCCTCCTGAGCGGCAAGTTTGTCTTTTACCTTCACATTTTTCAGAACCTGGGGATAAATCTTCACCTCGCCGGCCAGCTTCGACAGGGTCTGCTTCTTCTCAAGAATCACTTCCATAACCTTGAGAGAAGTGAGAATGCCGTCTCCCGTGGTGGCGTGCTTGCTGAAAATAATATGACCTGACTGTTCCCCGCCGAGGCAGTGGCCGTATGTGGACATATTCTCGTAGACATATTTGTCTCCCACCGCTGTCTTCTCGTAGACGATCCCCTCCCGGTCAAGAGCCTTGTAGAGACCGAAGTTGGACATGATGGTGGTCACTATGGTGTTGTTCACCAGGCTGCCCTGCTCTTTCATATATTTTCCGCAGATGTACATGATCTTATCCCCGTCTACCACCTGCCCGTCGCTGTCCACGGCAATGCACCTGTCGGCATCGCCGTCATAGGCAAACCCCACGTCCAGGCGGTTGGCTCTCACATACTCCTGAAGCACATGGATATGGGTGGAGCCGCAGTCAGTGTTGATATTCAGGCCGTTAGGTTCACTGTTGATCACGTAGGTCTCCGCCCCCAGAGCGTCGAACACGTTCTTGGCGATGGAAGAGGCGCTGCCGTTAGCGCAGTCCAGACCCACCCGCATATTCTTGAAGGAGCGGGTGGCTATGGAGATAAGATAGCCGATGTAGCGGTTTCTCCCCGCCGAAAAATCAGTCGTGCGGCCGATGTTCTCTTTTCTTGCCAGAGGAATCTCCCCCATCTCCCCGTCCAAATACGCCTCTATCTTCTCGATCACCGGCTCTTCCAGCTTCTCTCCCCGCTCGTTGATCACCTTGATTCCGTTGTCATAAAAAGGGTTGTGGCTGGCGGAGATCATAATACCGCAGTTGAAGCCTTCCGTTCTGACCACATAAGATACACTTGGGGTCGTGGTCACATGGAGCAGAAACACGTCAGCCCCCGAAGCCGTAAGACCTGCTACCAGAGAATATTCAAACATGTAGCTGCTTCTCCTGGTATCCTTTCCGATTACCACCCGGCACCTGGTATCCGGCTCCTTCTGTCCGTAATACCAGCCCAGAAAACGGCCTACCTTGTAGGCATGCTCCACTGTCAGATCCACGTTGGCTTCCCCGCGGAACCCGTCTGTTCCAAAATACTTTCCCATAAATCCAGCCTCCAGCTTTTATTTTCCAATCTCACCACTAAAAATCTTGTGTAGTATAGCACACTTTGCCATTGGGCGCAAGACGAATGACTGCCCCCGTGAACTGCAACCGCAAGTCAGGGAAGCCGGGTTCTTGCCGCCATGGCCTCCTCCTCGTCTACCTCCACGGCAAAGAGAACCGTCCTCCCGTCGCTCACCTCGTAGCTGCATGTGACCAGCGTGTACAGATTCTTTACCGGCTCCTCAGGAATCTCCGCGTATGGACATGGCGACAGCATGGCCTGCACATAAGCTTCATAGGACTCGCTTGTCTTGAATCTGGTCTTTCTCACCATCGGGTCATTTTCTATGTAATAGCAGGACACGGCCTTAAGATGTATGGTCTCCTTCGGCGTATAGATTTCAAAATACTGATGTTCCTTAAAATAGTCCTGCTCCTTGTAGTACACGATATCCCTGAACATGGTGCCGTTTCTCATGTGGTGCCCGTAGATAATGTTGTTGTAGCCCCGCAGGTCGCTCTGGCTCTCAAAATCCAGAAAAATCGTCCCCGCCGTGGTCTCCTCCCCCTCAAAGCTCCTGTGGAGATAGACCTCGTTGTCGTCACCCTGGACGATGGGATAATCGATGTTGGTTCCGGGTATCTGAATCCAGGCGATGACATCCGGGTTCAGCCGGGACAGCTCTTCAAAGTTGATGGGAGACACATACTCCGGCTCAGTCTCCCTCTGAGTCTCGGTTTCCCTCTCCGACCCGGTCTCTGCCTCCGTCTCCGGTTCGGCGGCGGATGTCTCCGCCTCCCTGGTCTCCTCCTGTTTCGCAGCCCGGGCCAGGCGCTCATACTCCTCCTGTACCCTCCTGCTCTCCATCTGTTCCATGATTACACGGGCGCCGCTTACGACGGCGGTACATACGAGAACCGCCAGTATTATTTTATGCAGAAGTTTTCGCTTCCGTGAGTTTTTCTGTTCCATTTCCCCGCCTCCACCTTTATCTTGTACTGGGGCTTACGCGCTCTCGTTCATCTTCGCCAGCCTGGCCGCCTGGCTGGCCGCGATCAGGCTGTCTATGATCTCCTGAATATCCCCGTTCATAATGGAATCAATCCTGTAGAGAGTCAGCTTGATCCTGTGCTCTGTCACACGCCCCTGGGGGAAGTTGTAGGTGCGGATTTTTTCCGACCGGTCCCCCGTGCCGATCTGACTTCTTCTCTCCTCGGCTTCAGAGCTCTGGCGCTTCTCCAGCTCCATGTCATACAGCTTGGAACGGAGCAGGCGGAAGGCCTTCTCCTTGTTCTGCAGCTGGGACTTTTCCGTCTGGCTGTAGATCACGATGCCGGTGGGCGTATGGGTCAGACGCACGGCAGAGTCCGTGGTGTTGACACACTGTCCGCCGTTTCCGGAGGCTCGCATGACATCGATGCGGCAGTCCTTCATGTCGATCTGCACATCTACCTCCTCCGCCTCGGGCATCACCGCCACTGTGGCCGTGGAAGTGTGGATGCGGCCGCCGCTCTCCGTCTCCGGCACCCTCTGCACCCGGTGGACGCCGCTCTCATATTTCAGCTTAGAGTAGGCTCCTTTTCCCGTGATCATGGCGATCACTTCCTTAAATCCGCCGATTCCGTTCTCATTGACGCTGACAATCTCCACCTTCCATCTCTGGCTCTCCGCATAATTCACATACATGCGGTACAGTTCAGCGGCGAACAAGGCAGCCTCGTCGCCGCCGGCCCCGGCCCGTATCTCCAGAATAATGTTCTTGTCGTCGTTAGGGTCTTTGGGGAGAAGGAGAATCTTTAACTCCTGCTCCAGCTCCTCCACTCTCTTTCTGGCATCAGACAGCTCCTCCTTGGCCAGCTCCCTCATCTCCTCGTCGTTCTCCTCCTCAAGAAGAGCGACGCTGTCCTCGATATCCTGTTTTGCCTTCTTGTACTGGCTGTAGGCCTCCACCACCGGGGACAGATCAGCCTGCTCTTTCATAATTTTTCGAAAACGATTCTGGTCTTCCGCCACGGAAGGGTTGTTCAGCTCCTGCATCAATTCTTCATAGTGAATCAGCATATCGTCCAAACGGTCAAACATGGCAGCCTCCTTATTCTAGTTTTTTATTTTCAGCGACAGTCCGGCCTCCCCGCGGATATCCGGACCTCTATATTCTACTCTGTGTCTCCACACACCACCCGGTCCTTTCCGGGCATGTCTTTTATCACGGTTACATGGCAAAAGCCTTCCCGGCTCATCATGTCTGTCACCGCCTCGGCCTGGTCATGTCCGATCTCCAGATAGATGCTCCCGCCGGGATTCAGCCGTTCCCCGGCCCCGCCGATGATCCTCCGGTAAAAATGAAGGCCGTCCTCATCCCCGTCCAGGGCCATGAAAGGCTCGTGGTCCCGCACTTCCGGCTCAAGCCCTCCGATGATCCCGGTAGGGATATAGGGCGGGTTGGAGACAATCACATCCCACGTCTCCCCCGGAGGCAGAGCCTGAAACAAATCCCCCCGGAAGAAACGGATTTCCCCGGCTTCTCCCAAAATTCTTTCTGCGTTGGCGGACGCCACCTCCAGGGCCTCTTCCGACAGGTCCGATGCCGCCACCTCCCCGTACTTTCCCATAACTTTCAGGCTGACGGCTATACACCCGGAGCCTGTGCACAGGTCAAGAATCCTTTTCCCTGTGTCCTTCTCCCGCTCCAGCACCGCCTCCACCAGAGTCTCCGTATCCTGGCGGGGGATGAGCACATGGCGGTTCACCTTGAAAGTCAGACCCATAAACTCCTGGCTTCCCAGAATGTGCTGGAGGGGAATCCGGCGGCTCCTCTTTTCAATCATCTGCCGGTAGTCCGCCGCTGCCCTCTCCACGGCCCTGGTTTTCTCCAGCTGCTCCATTCGGTTCATGAGAAAATGCACCGTGTCCAGTCCGAACGCTTCCAGAAGAAGCCGCCGGGCGTCCAGCCCCGCCTCCGGGTCCCCAGCCCTCTCAAGCCTTGCAGTCCCCTCGTTCAACAGCTGATGCAGTGTCATCTTCAATCCGCTCCTTTAAGGCTCCCGGCGCAGGCGCTGTCCGGGAAATTCTCCGCCAGATAGGCTCTCCAGTCAAACACCGCCTCCACCGCGGCGATGGCAACTTCTATCATGCTGTCGTCAGGCTCACTGGTGGTCATGTTCTGCATCCAGAGCCCCGGCTTGCTCAAAAAATTCACCACGCAGGAATCGCTTCTCCCCGCTATCCGCAAAAACTCATAGGACACCCCGGCGATAACCGGTATCAGGACGATCCGGCTGACCATTTTCAGCAAAAATCCGTCCACTCGGACCACCATAAAAAATACGATGCTGATCATCATGACGATTATCAAAAAGCTGGTTCCGCAGCGCTTATGCTGCTTGGAGCTGGCTCTCACGTTGTCCACGTTAAGCTCCATGCCGTGCTCGATGCAGTTGATGCACTTGTGCTCCGCGCCGTGGTACATGAATGTCCTGCGGATATCCTCCATGTTGGAGATGACCTTGATATAAGCGATAAAAATGGCCAGTCGGATCATGCCCTCCAGAAATGCCATCACCGTGTCAGAGCCCACCAGGGGCCGTATCAGGCTGCTGATCCCCAGAGGGAGTATCATGAAGATCGCCACCGCCGCCGCCACTGAAAACACCATCACCGCCGGCATCAACGCTTTCTCCAGCTTCTCTCCAAATTTGTCATCCAGCCACTTTTCCAGCTTTCCAGGTTCTTCTTCCACTTCGTCGTCTTCAAAAAAGCCGGCAGAAAATGTCAGGGTCCGCATCCCCAGAATCATAGAGTCGGCGAAGCTGAACACGCCTCTCACGAACGGCAGAGAGAACAGCTTCACCTTCTCCGTCATGCTCACATATCTGTCCTTCTTCACCTCGATCTCCCCGTCGGGCTTCCGCACAGCGGTGGCGTACTCCTGCTTGTTCTTCATCATGATCCCCTCGATGACGGCCTGGCCGCCGATTCCGGAATATTTCATAATACCTCTTTCCTTTGATATAAAAACTTTCCTTTGATACAAAAAGAGGTTGAGCATAAGTGTCTCCACTTAGGTCTCAACCTGTCTTTTACTCATACTCTCTATTGGCCAGCGTTAACGCCGTACTTGCGATTGAACTTATCGATACGTCCGCGGGCTGCTACGTTCTTCTGCTGACCGGTATAGAATGAATGGCACTTGGAGCAAACCTCCACATGGATCTCCTTCTTTGTAGAGCCGGTTACAAACTGGTTGCCGCAGTTGCAGGTAACGTTTGCCTGGTAGTATGTCGGATGGATACCTTCTTTCATGCTTCTCACCTCACAAATCCTATTATTTATCATATCCTGGCGGCAGTCCGCCACGCTTCATCAATTAAACAGCTTGTTCAGTATATCACAGAACACGCCTTAATGCAAGCCCTTATTTTTCTAATTCTAGAAGAACCGCATCTTTTTCGCGGTGTCGATAAATTCACGGTTGGTTCTGGTCTTGGCGAACAGATCCAGAATCCTCTCCACGGATTCTTCCGGCTTCGCGCTGTTGGTGGCCTTGCGGAGCATATCCACGCACTCTTTTTCTTCCGCGTTCAGGAGGAGATGATCGTTTCTGGTGCCCGACTTGAGGATATCGATGGCAGGGAATATCCGCTTCTCCGACAGCTTTCTGTCCAGAACCAGCTCCATATTGCCGGTGCCCTTGAATTCCTCGTAGATCACGTCGTCCATGCGGCTTCCCGTGTCCACAAGGGCCGTGGCCAGGATAGTAAGGCTCCCGCCCTCTCTCATGTTTCTGGCCGCGCCGAAGAAGCGCTTGGGCATGTGGAGGGCCGCCGGGTCAAGACCGCCGGAGAGAGTGCGTCCGCTGGGGGGAACCACCAGGTTGTAGGCTCTCGCCAGACGCGTGATGCTGTCCAGAAGAATCACCACGTCCCGCCCGTGCTCTACCAGGCGCCTGGCCCTCTCAATCACCATCTCCGACACTCTCTTGTGGCGCTCCGCAAGCTCGTCGAAGGTGGAGTAGATCACTTCCACGTTATCCCCTGTCACCGACTCCTTGATATCCGTAACCTCCTCGGGGCGCTCGTCGATGAGCAGGATGATCAGGTGCATATCCGGATTGTTGGTGGTGATCGCCTGGGCCACCTGCTTCAGCAGCGTTGTCTTTCCTGCCTTCGGCGGGGACACGATCATTCCTCTCTGCCCCTTTCCGATAGGGGAGAGCAGATCCACCACCCGCATGGCCGTGCTGATCGCCCTTCCCCTGGTCTCCATGTGAAGCCTCTCGTTGGGAAAAATGGGTGTCAGGTCTTCAAAGTTGGGGCGGCGCTCAATGACTGACGGCGGGTATCCGTTGATGCTGGTCACATACAGCAGAGCCGCGAACTTTTCCGTAGCCGCCTTGATTCTCCGGTTGCCTCTTATAATGTCTCCTGTCTTCATATTGAAACGGCGTATCTGGGAGGGCGCCACATAGACATCGTTCTCACCGGGGAGAAAGTTCTCGCACCGGATAAACC
Organism: uncultured Hungatella sp.; assembly: GCA_910577935.1. Lineage (GTDB taxonomy): Bacteria > Bacillota > Clostridia > Lachnospirales > Lachnospiraceae > UBA3402. The sequence continues at coordinate 13,830 of CAJTOT010000004.1, forward strand.
CGAACCCGTCGGGCATCACCTCCAGAATGCCGTTGGCCTCTATGCCGCTGTCCAGCTCCGGCATGTCCTGCGGTCCCTCCGCCGTGGGCGCCGGCTGATAAGCTCTCTGTCCCTGTCCCGTCTGCCCCTGGTTTTGACTCTGCCCCTGGACCTGGTTCTGGGGCTGATTCTGCCCAAAACCCTGATTTCTCCGGGGGTTCTCTCTTGCAGGCTCCTGGCGCTGCTGCGCCGCCGGCTTCTTCTGTTCTTCCATCTCCTTGTCCTTTTCACAAAGCAGGTCAATCAGATCGCCTTTCTTCATACTGCTGATCCCCCTGATTCCCTGGGCTTTGGCCAGCTCTTTCAACTCTGCCAGCGGCAATGTCTGTAATTTTTCACGCATATTCATCTCTCCTTATTTAACACAATATCAAGCATTTTTATTCTGTTCTCTTTCAGGGATTGTTCCTTTGAGTCAGGAATAAACGAAATGTTCTTGAACTTAAGATTCGGCGGCTTCTGAAAGCCGCCTGCATCACTTTTTCTTTATTATAGACCATCTTCTGGAAAAAAGAAAGCTATTTTTTCAGAAATTTCATAAAATCTCCAATATTTTTTTCATATCCCTGATCAGACACATGGTAGAACTCCCGGCCCTCCATGCCGTCAGGCAGATACTGCTGTCTCACATAGTGGTTGGGGTAATCGTGGGGGTACTGATACCCCGCCCCATGGCCCAGTTTCTCGGCCCCCTTGTAGTGCTTGTCCTGAAGATGCACGGGCACGGCCGCGGCCTTCTCCCCTCTCACCGCCTCCATCGCCTCGCTGATGGCCCTCACCACAGAGTTGCTTTTAGGAGCCGTGGCCACATAGATGGCCGCCTGAGCCAGAATAATCCGGGCCTCGGGCATGCCCACCCGCTCCACGGCCTGGGCCGCGCCGGAGGCCACCACCAGGGCCTGGGGATCTGCCATCCCCACATCCTCGGCGGCGTGGATCATAATGCGCCTGGCGATGAATTTGATGTCCTCGCCTGCGCAGAGCATCCTGGCGAGATAGTACACCGCCGCGTCCGGGTCAGACCCTCTCATGCTCTTGATAAACGCGGATATGGTGTCATAGTGGTTGTCCCCGTCCTTGTCATACCGGACCGCCCGCTTCTGAATGCACTCCTGCGCTGTCTCCAGATCAATATGTATCTTCCCGTCGCTTCCCGGCGCAGTGGTCAGGATTCCCAGCTCCACCGCGTTGAGAGCCGTCCTGGCATCCCCTCCTGCCGCGTCCGCCAGAAAGTCCGCCGCGTCGTCGTCCATCAGAGCATTGTAGCTGCCCATCCCTTTTTCCATGTCATATACGGCTCTGTGAATCAGTTCCTTGATGTCCTCCTTCTCAAGAGCCTTCAGTTCAAAGATCCGGCTCCGGGACAGGAGAGCCCCGTTTACTTCAAAGTACGGATTCTCCGTGGTGGCTCCTATGAGGATCAGAGTCCCATCCTCCACAAAGGGAAGGAGATAATCCTGCTGGCTCTTGTTAAAACGGTGAATCTCGTCCACAAACAGAATCGTCTTTTTTCCGTACATCCCCAGGGCGTCCTTGGCCTCCCGGACCACCTCCTCCATATCCTTCTTTCCCGCCGCCGTGGCGTTAATCTGGCGGAAATTGGCCTTGGTGGTGCTGGCGATCACCTTGGCCAGGGTGGTCTTTCCTGTCCCAGGCGGCCCGTAGAAGATGACGGAGCCCAGCTTATCCGCGGCTATGGCCCTGTACAGCAGCTTATCTTTCCCTATAATATGCTGCTGCCCCACCACCTGGTCCAGGGACACAGGCCTTAGCCGGGACGCCAGAGGGGACTCCCGCTCCATGGTGTTGCTTCTCATGTAATCAAATAAATCCATCTCGACTCCTTGTCTATAATATATCTGCCCTGCCTTACGGCGAAAACCGGACGCCCGCCCCGCCGGGCGCCTGCGCCATGACACGGCGTCAGTCGATAAGCATCTCGTCTACCGTAACAAAATTATATCCCTCCGCCTGAAGCGTGTCAATCACTTCCAGCGCCGCCTCCACCGAAGTGTCATAGACATCGTGAAGCAGAATCACGCTTCCGTCCTCCACATGGCTGACGATATACTTGACGATCCTGTCCTTGTTCTGGGTCTTCCAGTCCAGGGTGTCCAAATTCCACAGCACCACCTTCATGGGCACCATACACTCCAGCTCCTCGCTCCAGGAGCCGTAAGGCGGCCGCACATACTCGGGAGTCTCCCCTGTAATCTCCCTGATCTTTTCGTTGGTAACATTAATCTGCTCACACGCCGCCTTCACCTGCTCTTTTGTCAGCTGCATGTGGTTCTGGCTGTGATTTCCGATGAGATGCCCTTCCTCCTTCATCTGCCTGATAATATCCTCGTTGCCGTCAATATTCTGCCCTATGAGGAAAAAGGTGACGTGAACCCCTCTCTCCCGCAGCCCTTCCAGAAGCCAGGGCGTGTATACCGGGTGGGGGCCGTCGTCAAAGGTCAGGGCAATAGTCCCCTTAACCTTGTCTCCCGTCTCCGTCTCCTGTCCTCCGTCTGAAGAAACGGTTCTGATTTCCGTCACAAGCGCCGGCCACAGTTCCCGCCCCTCTCTCCACAAAAACACCAGGCTCAAGCATATGACGGCGATCAAAAAATTTTTTCTGCCCGATTTACCCATACTCGTTCCTGCAGACTTCATTTATTCATTTTATGCGGACGCCTCCTGATTTTATTCTCGCCACAGTTCACGGGGCACTTGTATTTTCACATTGTTTATAGTACTATATACCCTGATATCGTCAATTATTTCCGAAAGCAGAGGTCTTGACTATGGGGCCAGCAGGCAGCAGTGAAAAGAAACAGTTTAACCGCTCCAGAATCGCGCGTTTTATCTTAAAAAACGGGGCCGCGTCAAAGCCGGAGATCGCCTCCGCATTAAACTTGAGTATGCCCACGGTTCTCCAGAACGTAAAGGAGCTGACGGAGGCGGGGGTTATCCGTGAGGCGGGGGAATACCAGTCCACCGGAGGCCGGAAGGCCAAGACCCTGTCCGTCGTGGCGGAAAGCCGGTACGCGGCAGGAATCGACATCACCGCCAACCAGGTCAGCTTCGTGCTCATCGACCTTAAGGGAAATGTGGTTCACCAGAAAAGAAGCCGTCTGGCCTATGAGCATTCCCTTTCCTACTATCAGTCTGTCAGGGACAACCTGGACTTATTTATCCGGGAAATCAAGGCGGACACCGGGAAGATCCTGGGAACAGGCATCTCCCTCCCCGGAATTATCCACAAGTCCACCGCCACCCTGGTCAAGTCCCACATATTAAATGTAGAGAACATAAGCCTCCAGGTGCTGAGTCAGTATTTTGACCAGGAGCCCGCCTATGAAAATGACGCCAGCGCCGCCGCCATGGCGGAGCTGAGATACCAGAGCGGCAACGCGGTCTACCTCTCCTTGAGCAGCACGGTGGGGGGCGCCATCTACATAGGCCGGGAGCTCTATCCGGGAGACCATTTCCGCAGCGCGGAGTTCGGGCACCTCCTCCTGATTCCCGGCGGCAAAACCTGTTACTGCGGCAAAAAAGGGTGCGTAGACGCCTACTGCTCTGCCCGTGTGCTTGCAGAACACGGTGGAAGTCTGGAGGCCTTTTTTCAAAGTCTGGAGGCCAAAGAACCGTCTGCCCTGGACGTGTGGAACCGGTATATGGACGATCTCGCCGTCACTGTCAGCAATCTCCGCATGAGCTTTGACTGCGATATCGTTCTCGGCGGCTATGTAGGCGCTTTTCTGGAACCTTACCGGGCAGAGCTGGGACACCGGGTCCAGCAGTACAACCGGTTTGACAGGGATTCTTCCTATGTGCGGGTCTGCCGCTACGCCAGGGAGGCATCAGCCGTGGGAGTGGCTCTCACCTTTGTGGAGCGGTATCTGGACACAATCTAGGAGCATGCCAAATCTTTCCCTTCCGGACGGCAGCAGGCTGCCATATTTCCTATAAGAAAGACATGCGCCCTGGCGCGACGGACACATAATTATGTCTTGAGTGCAGAAGAATTCTTCCGCCTCAAGACTTTTGTCTATATTGCACATATTCTTCCTGTCTGCTTTGTCATATATGCCGATTCTATCTTGGCGTTATTCTTCCCCTATTGACAGAATCAAATCAAAGGGCAATAATGTAATTACTTTAATAAAATATTTTATAAAAGTTACAGTAAAACTATTTAAAAGCATCTATAAAAGTCAATTGGGAGAAAGGGGATTAACTATATGTTACAGCAGGTTATGACAGCGCCAGGGGAGATTATGTTCAGAGAAGTTCCGGTTCCGGAGCCGAAGAAGGGGGAGGTTCTCATCAAGATTATGAAGATCGGCGTCTGCGGCTCCGATATCCATGTCTACCACGGAGAGCACCCATTTACCAAGTATCCTGTCACCCAGGGACATGAGGTGTCCGGGGAGATCGCGAAGCTGGGAGAAGGCGTGGAGGGGTTTGCCCCAGGCCAGAAAGTGACGATTCAGCCCCAGGTGGTGTGCGGCAAGTGCTACCCCTGCCGCCACGGCAAGTATAACCTGTGTGAAGAACTGAAGGTTATGGGGTTTCAGACCACCGGAGTGGCCTCCCGCTATTTTGCCGTGGACGCGGCGAAGGTTACTCCTCTGCCGGAGGACCTAAGCTGCGATGAGGGCGCCATGATCGAGCCTCTGGCGGTGGCTGTCCACGCGGCGCGGAGGGCCGGCGATGTAAAAGGGCTTAAGATTGCCGTTCTGGGCGCCGGCCCTATCGGAATCCTGGTAGCTCAGACAGTCAAGGGCATGGGCGCCGACAGCGTGATGATCACCGATGTCAGCGATATCCGTCTGGCAAAGGCGAAGGAGTGCGGCGTGGACTTCTGCGTCAACACGAAGCATGTGGATTTCGGCGACGCCATGACGGAGAATTTCGGACCGGACAAGGCAGATGTGATCTACGACTGCGCAGGCAGCAACATCACCATGGGTCAGGCTATCAAGTACGCCAGAAAGGGCAGCGCCATCATTCTGGTAGCGGTGTTTGCCGGGGAGGCCAAGGTTGACCTGGCGGTGTTAAATGACCACGAGCTGGATCTGAACACCTCCATGATGTACCGGAACGAGGATTACATCGAAGCTATCCGCCTGGTAAACGAGAAAAAAGTGGTTCTGGCGCCCCTGATCTCCAGGCATTTTGCCTTCCAGGACTATCTGAAGGCCTACCGGTATATTGATGCCAACAGAGAATCCACCATGAAAGTGATCATTAACGTACAGGAATAACCTGCAGGCAGGGCTGCCGCGCCTGAGATTATAAAAATCTCTCTGCGGCAGCCCTGCTATAATTGAATAAACCGTTATTTATCCTTATATTTCTCCAGCGTTCCCAGCGCCTCGGCCACGGAATCCACCACACAGGTTACGCTGCGTCGGATGATTTCCGGGGAACTGTGAAAGGTGAAGGACGGATGTGCCTCTTTGAGCATGGACATATCATTAAATGAATCGCCGATTCCCGCCATCACATCAGCGCCGTTCTCTCCATAACCGTCCGTCTCCTCGTCTACTTTATCTGTAATTCCGTCTCACATTTATCTGAGGTTTCTCACGCCTGTTTCAAGCATCTCCATCTGAAGCAGGGTCTGCCGGGGCTTGATCACCGGCTCTTGTTTGTTCACAATGCAGTCATAGATTCCGTCATAGACACGGCCATAATCTCCGGACACGCTTGGCACCTTCTCCTCATGGAATCCCCCGTCCTCATCATAGTAAGTCAGCACTCCGTAATGCTTCGGCTCGTCCTGTCCGAACCCCGGCTGTCCCGGCATATAGAACAGTTTCAGATGCTCCTCCTGCCGGTCGTCAGTCTCCTTGACAAACATGCCCTTTTTTCCGTAAACGATAAATTTGGGACGGCACTTTATGCGGAAGTAGCTGGATTTCACGGACACCTTCAAGGTTTTGTAATACATGTCCACATCAAAATAGTCGTTCATCCGACCTTCTCCCAGAAGCTGGCGCACATCATAATGGACCCTGTCCGGTTCTCCGAAATAGCTGATCACCTGGTCAAGGGTATGGCAGCCGTGGCCGTACAGATAGGACTCAAACGGGCTGAAGGAATCATGGCCCTCCGGCACTTCCGGCCTGTAATAGTCAAAGTGCATCTCCACTTCCAGCAGCTCTCCCAGCTTTTCGCTCTCGATGACCTTCTGGACCGTCAAGAAATCGCTGTCATAGCGCCGGTTCTGATAGGCCGAACAGTACAGTCCCTTCTTCTCTGCCAGCCGGAAAACCTCCTGCGCCTGGTCTCTCGTAAGCATAAACGGCTTCTCGCACAGACAGTTTTTCCCGCTCTCCAAAGCGCGTTTCGTGTATTCATAGTGAAAATCAAGCCGCGTGCTGACCACCACTAAGTCCACCTCCGGGTCAAGAAAAACCTCGTCGGCATCTTCCGTATAATGCACCCCTTCAATTGCCGGCCAGATATCGTGTCTGACCCTGGGGTTAAAGATGGTTTTGATAATAAATCGGTCCATTCGCTGCAGCACAAACGGGATGTGGTAGCGGTTCGCGCTTTTCCCGTTGCCGATGTATGCCAGCACTAATTTCTTGTCAGTCATTGTCAAACAGGCTCCTTTCTCTTGTCAGATTATATTCTGGTTGTCCCCTGTCCCGGCCCAATGGGCATCCTTAAAAATCGCTCTCCCCACGCCGATCAAATCCGCGCATTCTTCTTTCAAAAGCTCTTCTGCCGCCTCCATGGTCTTCACGCCGCCTGTCACCAGCACCGGAAGATTCACCGCCCTCTTCACCGCCGCGGACATCTCTTTAAAATATCCCGGCTCCGTATGTCCCTGCCTCATGTAGCCGAAAAGCCCGCCCGTGATATCCAGCAGATCCACACCGGCCTTTTCAAAAATTCCGCACGCCTCCACACAGTCCTCCACCGTGCTTCCGCCCTCCCGGTAATCACAGCCTCCCAGGCGTATGGCTACCGGATAGCCAGCCCCCACCATATCCCGCACCGCCCGGATCACCTCCACATGGAACCGTATCCTGTTCTCCATGGCATCCGCGCCGTACTCATCGGTCCGCCTGTTGGTCAGAGGAGAGTAAAACTGGTTCAGAAGATAGCCGTGGGCAGAGTGGATCTCCACGCCGTCGAAGCCTGCTTCCTTTGCCCTCCTTGCCGCCTGGGCAAAGTCCTCTGTGATCCGCTTTATCCCGTCCCTTGTCAATTCTTCCGGAATCTCCAGCATGTCTTTAGCCCTGTTGGGATGAAGCACCGCGCTTGGCCCCACAGGCCGGCATCCCGTCTTCTCCCGCAGCGCCCGGCTTCCCGCGTGGTTAATCTGGGCCATGATCTTTACATCCGTCTCATGTATCCTGCCGGTCAGCGCCCTCATGGCTTCCACCGTGTCGTCAGAGGCTATGGACAGCTGGTGCTCTCCCGCCTTTCCCTCGTCGCTGATGTAGCTGTGCTCCGTGATTATCAGCCCGATGCAGCTGTGGAGGGCCCTCTCCATGTAGTAGCCGCACAGTTCCTCATTGACCAGCCCTCCGGGAGCGCTTTTTGCCGTGGCCATGGGCGGCATCACCAGACGGTTCTTAAGCGCCATCCCGTTTATCCTCACCGGCTCATTTGTCATGATCATCATAAACCTCTCCTCTTCTCTTTTTATAGTTACTTTTAGAAACTAAAAAATTCAGGACTTCCGATATTCGGAATATCTAGTGCTGACACGTTTATTTTTGAACGAATGGCGCAGAATAAATTTTCATTCTGCAAGGCGGAGAAGGGAGGCGGTGCGGCGGCATCGTTGACCGCCGACAACGCGGCAGATGGAAATTTAGGCAAGTCATTAGTCAATTTATGAATGTGTCAGTGCGCTAGGACAAATCTCCCATTAGATTTCATTATGCAGGAAAACTCTGCAGCTGCCCGCTGAACAAAATCTTTTTTAAAATATTCCAGAGAGCTCACGCACTCACCAATCCCACAGCCGCCATGGCTTTTTTCAGAGCCCATCCCGGATATTCCTCGGCTTCCGGCTGTTCATCGGCCCACTGGAGACTGTGTAATCCGGGTATTCATTTAAAAAATGTTCCGCAAGCTGCGTGTAATTCATGGGGAAATCCTCCGGGTAGTTTGATTTCAGGAAACAAATGTTACAAATCTGATTTAATGTATGTCCTCATCCGCCTCTCTCCCTGTTCCGTTAAAAGCTTCTCTTCCACCATCTGTTTTAGAATCTCCCTTTTCGGAAAAGTGTTCCTGATGTATAAAACATATAATATTAAGTATATATTTACATACGATTACAGAATTTATTAAGAAGCCCTTACTCCGCCTTGTTTAATTTCTTATAATGTTTCGGCTGAATTCCAAATAAACGAGCCAGACTTCTGTTCATTTTTTGAAAGACGATATGATTATCACTGGAAACTGTAATATTAAGCGCCCAACTCAAATCCACGTGTATAATGTATTCCGATGAAATGCCATAGAAATGCACTTCATCACTAAACCATGTCTTTTGTAATTGATACGGTTCCAATAAAGACTCTATCAATTCCATCCGCGTTGTCCATTGAATATTTTGCACTGACTTTTCGGATAAAATCTCACGAAATCTCTTTGGGGAAGCCGCAAATTCAGTCTGATATAAAAACTGTGTATCTTCCACTTTCCGGAATGCCATTTGAAATAAGTAGTTTTCAAACGAACCCGAGAACAATAACAATTGTCCGTCAAATTTATAAACCGGCGGATTTTCTCCCTCTGTCAGTTTCAAAAACAACACGCTTTCTGACCAATGGGTAGAAAACAGCATATATTCATTTATATCAATATCAAATTCATCTATGTAACGGAGATAATCCCTTAATATACTGTCAATATTGACTTCTGTATACCCATCCCATTCCTGCTCCAACAATCCATTGTCATTTTGACCCATCTCTTCTAAAAACAGTAGATACGCATATGGAATACTTTTTCCATGTTGTTTCAAATCGGCTATTTCCTCCAAGGCATGGATTTGTTTTTGCGATGCCGGCTCAACTTTTTCTGACCACTGTTTATCTATGGAGTTCATTGTTTTAAAAAGTCTTTCAATCATTGTTTCCAAAGAACCCGCTTCAAAAGAAATTTCATTTAACATTACGTTGTTGCCTCCTTTAGCGGTTTTCATGTATATTAAAATTCAGCAAATCTACCCCCCTATAATATTTTTTACCATATAGGCTTTCATATTCATCGTTCCACACCTCTGGCAGATACTATTAATTTAACTATCTAATTATAAAATATTCAAATACTGTTTTCAATGTATATTTATAGGTTCGTTTTCAGTGGGTACACAATTCCGAAAAGGGAGTTTAGAATCCGCTTCGTCGTCGAATCTGCCAGCCCCAACAGATCCCTCGCTTCTCTGTTTGTAATGTTTTCATGCTGCTCTATATATTTTAAAATTGTCTGCTGCCTCTCTCGCATCACCTGCTCTTTATCGGCTTTTTTTATCGGCTTTTTGTTTGTATCGGCTTTTTTTATCGGCTTTTTATTTGTATCGGCTTTTTTATGCCCGGACGGTATAGATTTACTCGAAATGTATCTCCTATCTCCAAAAACTCTGGTTCCGGCAACCCATATTCTCCCGCCCGTTTCAGTATTCTCCGAAGTCCTGTTCCCCACTCTTCAATCAGATCCATACGGCTGAACACTTCCGCCACTACCCGATTTCTTATTTTAGAACGCCCCCGCACAGCCTCTTCTAAGGTCAATCCGCCATACAACATGCCTGGCGAAGTAACTTCCAATCGGTCATCATAGAGAGCCACTTGTATACAAGAATTATCTAAAAAATTGCGATGACATTGCGCATTGATGATCATCTCTCTGATGGCTGCTGTCGGAAGTTCATATTTTTCTTTCCGAACCAGCCCGTCGATCTCTGCGCTCCGGTTTATGTGACGCAGCACAAACTGATATGCCCCTTCGATTTGTTCATACAAAGGACCTGAATATTCTTTCTTATCAATAAACTCATCTCTGTCATTCCCTTTAAAAAGAGCACATTGAATCCTTGCGAACCGAAAATAATCGCTTGTTAAAAGAGCAAAACCATTGGTTGACAATAACTTTCCCTCTGATTTTTTAAGTAGTTTCCAATTGATCATCTGTTCTACTGTGACTTTGGGAATATCTTTTCTCTCCTCTCCCATGCTTTTAAACATATATTCGTAGAAAAGTGATATCCGGAATGATCTGAGGCTCACAGGAATCGGAAACGGCATTGGCAATGCCATCCATGATCTGAAACACAGAATCCTTGTGGACACCCACAACTTTCCTTGTGTTATCATCAATTCCTATAATCAGCCTTCCGCCGCTTGTATTAGCAAAAGCAATGATCGATTTCATATATCTCTCACTTTTTCTCGGCAGTTCAGACTTATATTCTATATTTTTTGACTCACCTTTTAACAATCCCTCAAGAATCATCTGTTCTCCTTATATTTCACAGCTCTCCGTCCATAAATATTATCTTAATTGTATCAAAAGTCCGTATTAAATGAAAGGGGCTGTTACACAATTTTAGTGCAACAGCCCCTGCCATCTACTGTACCCAGCGTCCCTGTCCGTCTACCTGATACCCGTCTGGTGTCACCGTATTCACAGACAAAGCGCCCTTATATCCATCTGATATTTCATTAAAGTAGTACCAATATCCGTCGATCAGTTTCCATCCGGTTGCCATGGCTCCCTGAGTTCCGTCAGAAACGGGATTCAGGTAGTAAACACGGCCGTCCGCGTCTGTAAACCATCCGGTCTGCATATACCCTTCGGCGCTGAAGTGATACCATGCAGATGTTCCGTTATAGGCGAGCTCTTTCCAGCAGCCATATGGATAGGAGCCGTCCGGGTTCTTAAACCACCAGCCCACGGCATCCTGTATCCAGGTCCCGGAAGCAGCAGCCGTCGATCTGGAACCGCCGCCTCCGCCGGAACCGCCGGAACTTCCTGTGCTTCCTGTAGTGTCCGTCTTCTGGGCAAACAGGAACATGCTGTATGTATCCGCCACAAAGGTTACGGTCTGTTCATCGGAATCATAGCGGAAAACAACCGGTTCCTGCACACCCTTATGAATATGGTACAGTTCCAGCTTATCCCCGCTGATGCCTGCGGGTATAGGGAAGGTAATCACAGCCGGTATTGCCAGATTGTTTATCGTCTTTCCGCCAGAGACCACACTCAGATCCATGGGCACGGTCCGGTAGCCGGTATTGAAGTCGGCCGGAACCGCTTCCTGAGACGCTTTTACCTTTAAAGTAATCGTAGAGTTTTCTTTCGCGTTCAGACCCAGCCCCGCTACCTTCACATCTCTGCCGCGCAGCAGGACGGAAGCAGTCCGGTCAACCTCAGAATTGGCATTGATGCCTTTCTGCGCATTGTTGGAAAATTCAAGTTTCCAGAGTTTTTCCTCAAGATTGTCATCTAAAAGCGCTTCGAAACCGCCTTTGAGGTCCTCCACATTCTTTAATGATTCAATGGTGTCCTCAACTGACATCCCGCTGTCGTCAGAGTCGAAGGCATTGAGAATCCCCTCTACATTTTCCTTCGCTCCCCCATTTCCGCTGCCTTCTGCAGCGGCATACTGGCATACAATGCCGAAATCATTAGACTTCACGCCATTGATTTCCAGTCTGCCAAAGACTGCACCATAGTAAGCTGCCGGAATCTGTATCACCTGACGCTCCCAGTCGATGTCAAATTTGGTCTCGATGTCAGGTCTTAGGCGCGATTTTCCTTCTTCATACCAGGGATCGGTAACTCCCACATTCGCCCTGTATGTATGGCTCACGTCATATGCCTGGGTGAAAATGCTGTAGTCCTCAACTTCTTTTATCGAATATCCTGATTCCGCGTTGTTTGATGAAGCTTTGACCGCATTGGAGGGAGTGGACTGTCCGCCGTCATCGGCGGCTTTTACCATAATCTCAAAGGGAATTTCTATCTTGGTTCCCACCACAGCCTCTTTTGGGATATCCTTCAGCACAATGGACTGGATATCCAGTTCCTCAAAGGGCAAATCTTTCTTTTCCCTGTCATATTTGCCGTTTTCGTCGAAATAGCGCCACTGGCCGCCTACGGGAATCCATCTGGAAACGGCGATGCTGTAGTCCCGCTGGATATAGTAATCATCTATGATCTTTCCCCGGTCCGCCCACTTAATCACGCCCACAGCTTCTTCCTGGAAAGTATCTGTGGATTCAACAAAATAGTACTTCCAGTCATTGATATCTTGTCTGCCTTTCACAGATACGCCGTCATTATCATAGTATATCCACGCGAATTCCTCTTTCGTCTCTTTGTCAGCAGCAGCATACCAGCCCGTGTTCGTCTGCCACCGGAACAGCTCATAAATATTATACTTTCTGCCGCTGTCATCCCATCCCTCGGGCTGTATGGAACCGTTATCGTTCAGATAAAAATGTATATCTTCATAAACGATCTCTTTGCCTTCGTTGCCGTGAGTAACCAGGATGCCATCCTCATCCAGCCACCAAAACTGTCTGCCGCTCCTGCGCAGCGTGTTGGTCACTCTCTCGGAATTGCTGTCAAGGTAAACCCATGTGTCCTCGTCAATTTTTTGCCAGCCCTGGGAGCTTTCCTTTGTTTCCGCCATCGCCGGCATGACTGCCATGACCGCGAGAACAACCGCCAGCCATATGGCCAAAAATCTTTTCTTCACTCATATTCCTCCTACTATAGTATTCTTCCTGAAATTTTTCCGTCTGCCATTTGTCAAACCCCAGAAAGTCATAAAAATTATACTATATAATCCCTCAAATTCCCATTTATTAACTATACAATAATTGACAAAGTCGATTGTGCATGTTACCCTTTCGCTATCTCTTTCATCTCCGCCAGAATCTTCCCATCCAGATACACTTCTGCCTCTTCCACCCTGCGCTGTCTCCTGCTGTATGTTATCAGTTTTTCTCTCATGGTCCTGACGATTTCCCGGTACTTCGGCTCCCCCGCCAGGTTCCGCGTCTCGTCAGGGTCTGCGGCCCTGTCTGTAAAATACAGGTCCTCATCCTCCGGCCCAGCCCACTCATTCTCCAGGCGCGTGTTGAGATCCAGGCGGTATCTCTCCGTGCGGATACAGGCTCTCTGAGGCCAGCCCCGCTCCCCGTACCACGTCCCCTGAACTTTGTTTGGAAATGCCCGGCTGGATTTCATTCCATATCCCACAATGGAATATATCTCACCCGGACCGCCCTCTTCCTCCGCCAAATCACAGCCGTCAAAAATGCCCTGGCTTTTTAATCCGCACATACGCAGAACCGCAGGCGCCACAGACAGGTTGCTGCACATGTCTCTCCGCCGTCCCGGCCTTATGGCATCAGAACAGATGATGAGAGGAATGCGGTGGCTTTCCGGGCGGAATGTCTGTTTTGCCAGAGCTCCGTTTTCGCCCCGGCTGGCTCCGTGGTCCGCAGTGAACAGAATGTCCGTCTCCTCCATGATTCCCAGCTCCTCCAGAGTCTCCCTAATCCGTTTCACCTGGTCGTCAATCCACAGGACCATGGCGTAATAATATTTTCTCATTCTCGCCGCATCCGCCGCCGCTATCCCGGAGATATCACACACCTCCCCAAACCGGCGCTCAAACCGGCTTGTCTCATAATAAGAAACTGTGTCATCAAAAGAAATATCATCGAGACGCTCTGTGTATTCTCTGGGAACTACAATCGGTGTGTGGGGCTGCAGATAACTAAATCGGATGAAAAACGGTTTTGTCTGCTCTTTCATCCACTCAAGCCCGTTGTCTGTCACCCATTCCGGATCATACTTTTTGTCCTCCGGATAATCTGCCGCCAGCACGGACTGAAATGTCCCAGGCAGACTCATGATATTTTTTGCTTCACTTTTAATCTGAATGCCCAGGTTCATGGAACCGCCCTGATGGTTTTCCACGTCAAAAACCGGGGTTTTCCTGGGAGGAAGGTGGGTTTTCCCAAAGCTGGCGGTTTTCCACCCATGGCTGCTTAAAATTTCGGGAAATGTCACGTGTTCCTCTTTGAGGCGGAAAGAGGGCAATGCCGCCTCATTGTGATACACGCCTGTATGGACAGGGTCTTTTCCCGTGAGCATCCCGTAGCGGGAGGGAACGCAGACGGGAGAACTGCAAAAACAGTTGTCAAATATGGTCCCTCTCTCTGCCAGGCTGTCAATATTCGGCGTTTTTATTCCATATGGATTCCCATAGCAGCCAAGGGCATCGCACCGGAGCTCATCACAGTAAATCATTACAATATTTTTCATGACACCCTCCTTTTCACACTTCATTCTTTTCACGCCTCACCTTTTATGCCTCACTCTTTTCATGCTCCACCAATTCCTGATCATACCTCTTAAGCCACGGAATAAAAAGAATCACATTGACAGCAAACAGAATCACGTACAAAATAACTGCCTTATAATCCATGGTTGAAAGGAAAACCTTCAAAAAGCAGGGCACGGTATAGGGCACGTTCACAAAAGTTCTCCCTATGAACCCTGCGGATGTGGCAAGGTAGGCCGCCCCGCTGTTCAGCCCAAAGCACAGCAGCCAGGGAACCAGAATCTTAAAGTTCATCACGACAGGAAGGCCGAAGGTGAGAGGCTCGCCGATATTAAACAGCGCCGGAACCAGCGCGATCTTACTGATGGCTTTATTCTGCTGGGATCTGCACACAAGCATCATGGCAGCCACCATGGGCAGCACGCCCATATTTACCCAGGTCTGCACAAACATCTGGGTAAATATGTGAGGCATAGGCTGACCTGCCGCAAAGGCGCTTGCGTTTTCGGCTAATGCCACAGATACAATCGGCGTCATGACAGCGCCTGCGATGTTGCCTCCGTGGAGTCCAAAAAACCATAGGAACCGGAGCACTACCGCGTAGATCACAGCTGCGAGAAAACTGTCGCTTACCATAAAAAGAGGCGCAAACAGATTGTTAATCACTTGGGGAAGAAGCTGTCCGCCCGTCGCCCCGCCTACTGCCAGCCGCACCAGAACCACGGCCCCTATGACCACAATATTCACCAGAAGAGAACTGATGGGCTCTGCCACAAAGGGCGGCACGGAGTCAGGCAGCTTAATCTTCAATCCGTGATTCAGCAGATAACAGCTGGCTTCCACCACAAAGTATCCCACCAGCATGCCGGTAACCATCCCCCTGGCGTTGAGAAATCCGACAGCCAGATTTTTATCCACCAGTTCTGTGGTCAGGATGAGAAATGCCGCGGTGCTGGTGACAATCATGTTGGTGGGCCGCACTCCGTTCATCTCGCTCACCACCACCGCCATGCCGATGAGCGTGTAGAGTCCCACCATCTCCAGAGTCACCTGGTATCCCAGATTCAGCCACGCCCCGTTGGCAGCCGCCCACATGCGCCATGCTTCGATGAACCCGTTGGTCATGTCTGCCGGGAAAGGCGGATTATTCAGAACCATGAAAATAGATCCCAAAATCGTCGCCCCCATGCCGGCTGTCACCGCCGCCTGCATGGCCTTGACAAACTTAAAGTTAGAAAATTTGATCAATCCGGGGATCAGTTTATTGTTGAATACATCCTTCATATTTCCTCTCTCCTTTTCATTATACACAGGTTTTCCGTGAAAATCCCTTCGCCGGCGCAAATCCCATTCTCTCAAACTGCCACTCCGGCGCGCCCGCCGCCGCCATCGCCTTTTTCAGTTTCCCGTCCATCTCCCGCATCAGCGCCTCGTCCGTGAGCGGGCGCTGCTGGCCGGGGTCCATCTTTTTGTCATAAACCACCGTCTTCATGTCAATCTTGTCATAGAGGGAAGCGGCGGGAATCCTCAGTACCTTGTGGTGATTGGAATACCTTCCCCCGTCCACCAGCTCTGCCCTGTCAATGCCCTCGCTCCCCATAAATCCCCTCATGTTAACAGGCATGAGGGTCTCATGGTAGACCGGGAGCCTGCTGTCCACAGAACTCTTCATATAACAGTAGCGCCCGTCGTACAGATTCACCTGCCCCCCGTGAATTCCGAACAGAATCGCGTCATGGAGCTTCTCGTCGCCCCTCACCGCGCCGGCCAGGTCTCTCCCGTCAATCTCCGTCTCAAAGGCAAGACCAAAATATGCCAGCAACGTGGGCGCGATATCCACAGTCTGGGCCACAGCGCGCCGCCTCCCCTCTGCCTCCCCGGCTCTGGGATCATGGATGAAGAAGGGCGTGTGAATCACCTCATCATACATAGGCGGAAAATTTTTTCCGATAAAGTCGTGCTCTCCCAGGAAAAACCCGTGGTCCGTGTTGACTATGAGAAGAGTGTCCTTCCACATGTCATGCTTATCCATCTTGTCCAACAGCCTTCCCAGCTGGGCGTCGCACATGGAAAGAAGGGCGCAGTATTCTCTTCTCAGCCCGCGTATCTCATCCTCCGTGTACCTGTCCTCCACCGGCCCGTAAGCCGGGAAATTAAAGGCTTCCCGCGAATCTCCACACCCGTACAGCTCCCGGTACTTATCAGGGACAAAGAAGGGCTCATGAGGGTCAAAGCACTCGATCTGCAAAAACCAGCTGTCTTTCTCATGGTGATGTTCCAGAAAATCCAGTCCCGCGCTGACGCACCGCGCGCTGGGCATCTCCTCCTCCGTCCTGATCCTGGTGCGGTTGGCAAGGTGCTGGACTGCCGATATGTTGCTCTTGTTCAGCCTGCACCCATTGGCCGAATAGTCAGCCTCTCCCCTGGGGACCCACCGGTCCCCCTCCTGGCCCCGGAAAGACTCGTAGCTGTCATAGCGGTTGTGATAGGTAGCTCCCCCGTCTTCAAAGTAATGGGTGTGGTCCGTCACAAGGTGGGTGTAAATTCCGTTCTTCGACAGAATCTCTATGGAGGACTGGTCAAATGGCTCCAGCGGTCCCCAGCCCCTGTTCAGAAAGTTGTACTTGCCTGTATGAAGCTCCCGCCTGGCCGGCATACACGGCATGCTTCCTCCATAGAATTCATCAAATGTCACCGCGCGCTGCGCCAGCCGTTCAAAATTCGGCATCTTTGTGAAATCACAGCCGTAGTTGGGCAGATAATTCCGCGTCAGAGTGTCAAACATCATCATGATGGCTCTCATATCATGGCCCCCTTTCTATTATGATTACTATTATAATCATTTTTGAACATTTGTCTACAGTATAATGACCAAAATTGGTCATTTTTATTTGTGCAATCATGACAGTTCGGACAGGGAGGTTTCTTGCCCGCCCACGCCGGGCAAGAGGCGCAGGGCTGTCCATTTCTTAGGAAATTTATCGTAAATTCGGGCTTACAGGCAAGCCTGGCGCCCAAAATTCACAACAAAGTCCCCACCGTTCGGACCGTTGCGCACAACCCGGATTCTGTTGATTGGTATAAACGTTTTTGAACATTTATAGTCAATATTGACACTATTTTTTTCCTGTGATACAATCATCTCATGTAACAGTTCAGACTTCCCTGCCTATAAAGCAAAAAAGGAGCCCTTTTTATGTCTCTTACCCACACCATGAAAGATCTTCTGCCTGAACTCACCCGCAGCGAGCGCAAGGCAGCCGAATACATAATCAGCCGCCCCATCGACGTGGTCCGCTACTCCTCCAGCGACGCCATTGCCGGCCTGTCCGGCTGTTCCAGGAGCGCGGTCGTCCGGCTGGCAAAGCGCATGGGATTCTCCGGCTTCCACGAATTTAAGATTCAGCTGGCGAAAGAGCTCAACGACTATGTCAGCGACAGCACCACATTTATCACTGATTATTACGTGAAAGCCCTGGAGGAACTAAAAAGCGTGGAGAAGTCCTCTTCTGTCTGCGAGGCTTCCGAGCTGCTGAAGAAAGCAAAACATATTTATGCCTATGGCCATTCTCACTCCCAGTACTCCGCCAGGCAGTTCGCCTTCCGCATGGTGCGCAGCGGCTTCAGCACAGAGCTCATCGACCACGCCGTATATCTGAAAGAATACGCCCACATTATTGCCGGGGAGGACGCCCTTGTCATCTTCTCCATCAGCGGAGGAGCCCAGAGCGATTCTCCCGTCATGGATTTAAGGTATTTCCACGGCGAAAAACGACCTAAGATCATACTCTTTACCATGACCGGCAACTCCGCCGCCGAAGGATACGCGGACGTGACCATCCGCCTCCCCTGTGTCTCCAGAATGGCCCCCGACGCCATCATCGACGATGCCCCCATATTCTTTATCGCCATCGAGCTCCTCCTGGAGGCCATGGCGGAGGCCCATGACGGCAGCCGGGAGGCGCAGAATACTCAGAACCCGTGAGCCTATGGCGGGTTCACACAGGACGCAAATGCGGCATTCCGGCGCGTCACGTGGCCGGCGCGCGCAAAACGCGCAAGCCCATCTTACACATTCAATCGTTTCCAGGCAGCGAAAAGCCCGGCGCCTGGGGGACTTGTCGTCCCCGCAGCGCCGGGCTTCATCAACATATGTTCACTTTTTATCCAGGCATCTCACCACCTGCCTGATTCTGTCACGGGAGATGTCCGTGGGCAGCGTACAGTCAGAGCCCATGATAAAGGGCCTTCCCTTCATCTCTTCCAGCACCCGCCCTGCATGCTCCCTGATGTCCTCCCTGCTCCCGTCAACCAACACACCGGTCCGGTCCGGGAATCCTCCCAGGATGATGCTGTCCGGAAACAGCTTTGCCCCCTCTGTGAGGGAAAGTCCGTTGGTATACACGCCCCAGTTGACAATCATAGGCTTCAATTTCACATACCTGTTAAAATCGATCCCGCTCTTGCAGATATGAAGCACGTCAAAGTCAGCCGTCTTCTTGATATGGCTGTAGATCTTCATCTCGTAAGGAAGCACGAACTCCTCGTACTCCTCGTCCGTAAAATACCGCTTCTCCCCTCCCAGGGCGGCGTAGAAGATTCCTTCCGCCCCGGCCTCCAGAGAACAGTCTGAAAACTCCATCAAGGTCTCCGCGATATTCTCGAAAACCTGCTTCATCTCCCCTGGTCGCTCCCGGCAGAACAGCGCCAGGCTGTATCCCATGCTGGTGAAATTCCCTGCGAATCCCGTCTCGTGGAAGGCAGATGCCAGAAGTCCGTGGATGGTAGCCAGAATCGGGTATTCTCCCCCGGCCCTGCCGCAGATTCGCTTGATAATCTCCATCTGGTCCTGAAACATCTTGTCCTTTCTGGAAAATCCCCGGAATTTCCCGATATCCCTGGAGGACCTGATCTTGCTCTCCCCGTCGTAGAGAATATTTTCGTTCATGACCTTCAGGATATCCGTGTCCGTCTCGGCCATAAAGTCCATGTGGGCCCTGACTGCCGCCTCGCCGTGGATGGCATCCTGGGGAAAATGAATCCAGAAGCCCGCCGGACATCGGTCTGCCGCTTTCCCCTCTATGGTATTATAAAAACGCTGCCGCTTTGTCATATTGCAATCTCCTTCTTGCCGTTACGCCCTTCAGCCACTCGCTGTAAGCCATCATGCAGGCCGCCACCCCGTGGGCATTGTCGTCTTTCACTGCTTCTCCGAGATAATACTCAGGGCTGCCGTCCCGCTCTTCCTGTCCGGGTATCCCGTCCTTCAACCCCAGGCCGCCGCTGGCACAGGTTCCTGTAAGATAGAACCTTCCGTCCCTGGCCTCGATCTTCTCCGCCTCCAGGGCGGCAAGGATATGTTCTCCTATGGCAAAATATTTTTCTCTGTCCAGAACCCCCAGCCTGCTTCCCTTTAACACGGCGTAGGCCACCATGGCGGACCCTGATGTCTCCAGATAATTGCCGGCCATATCCTGGTGGTCCACCACCTGATAAAATAACCCGGTGTCCTTGTCGGCGTAGGGAAGAATGCCCTCCATCGCCTCTTTCAAGAGGGTTCCCAGCACAACTCGGGCCTCAAAATCATCGCTGATCTCGTAGCAGTCGCACAGGGCCATCACATACCACCCCATGGCTCTGAGCCAGAAGCTGGGGGATCTTCCCGTCTCCTTATCTGCCCAGTACATAGCCCGCCTCTCGTCATACCCGTGATAGTACAGGTGTTTTTCCTGGTCATAGAGATACTTCTTGACATTTTTAAACTGATTCAGGGTGTCCTGGTAATTGGATTTATGATTAAACCGTTTCTCATACTCCATGTAGAAGGGCTGAACCATGTAGAGTCCGTCCAGCCACACCTGGCCAGGATAGATCTCCTTGTGCCAGAAATTGCCGAAACCGGTTCTCGGCTGGGCCTTCAGCGCTTCCATTATGTAGTGAATCCCTTTCAGATAGCGCTCTTCCTCTGTATAGTCGTACAGAAAATACAGAATCCTGCCGCTGGCCATCAGATCCACATTGTGCTCCTCAGCCCGGAAGCCCTTGATCACTCCGTCCTTGTCCACATAGTCCTTTCCGAAGTTGAGAATGGCGTCCAGATATCTTTTCTTTCCCGTGGCCTGATACAGATATTCCGCTCCCATGAGCACGCAGCCCAGGTGATAGTTCCACCGCTCTGGTTTCATTTCATTAAACTTCTTTAAGTAATCAGAAAAATATACTTCGAAAACCATGATTTCCCTCTCTTATGTTTTTATTTGCCGCTCTCGTACGCCGCCTGCTCCTTGGTGAGGAAATCCGCCCATCTGTCCAGCGCTTCCTGAGATGTCATCTCTCCCAGCAGCACTGCCTGGAAATCTGCCGTCATATCATTGTTGATAAAATTAAAATAAGTAGTCAGCCAGTAGGGATTCTGGATCTGGATAAAGTTTTCGTCGGTGATAATCTCCTGATACAGAGGCATATACTTGTCCTCCACAAACCAGGTGTCATCATAGTTGTCCTTGTTTACCGGGATTCTTCCTGTCTTCTGGTCGATCTCCTCTATGACCTCCGCCGATGAAAGGAACTTGATCAGTTCAAAAGCCCCCGTGTAATCCCCGTCCTGTCCCTTGGTGTTGGTCACTGCGTAAAGCTGAGGCTGGATGGCCGAGGTATAGTACCGTCCCTGGTCGTTGGCCAGAGCCTTCGCCACGCCGAAGTTCCCGTCTCCCAGATTATTTAAGTGGGAGGTCTTTGATGACGAGTTGTGCATGATATACATGGCTGTCTGAGAGCCGAATTCCGCCACCATCTCATTGAAGTTGTTGTTTACGCAGTCGCCGGATACCCAGCCGTTTTTGTAGATGGAAGCGTAGGCGTCCAGCGCCTCCGCAAATTCAGGCTTGTTGATGATACATGTGCCGTTCTCGTCGAAGTAAGAGCCGCCGTAGCCGCCGCCGTCTGTCCAGGTGAAGAGCCAGCCCAGCAGGTTGTCATAAGGCTTCACGCCTCTCAAGCTGAAGAAATAGGTCCCCTCGTCAGGGTTGGCATACTGCTGGCAGAGCGCCAGGAATTCCTTCTGGGTCTTCGGCACCTGGATATTATTCTCCTCAAAAAACCTGGTGTTGTACCAGGACACATCCTGGTTGTAGTTGTAGGGGATTCCGTAGAGCGGGCCGCCTGCCAGGTCTTTTAAGGTGTTGACCATGGAGGGGACGATCTTGTCTTTGTCCTCCCAGCTGTCAAAGTAACGGTTCACATCCACCAGGGCATCCTGCGCCACGTATGTCATAACATTGGAAAATCCCAGGCTCACCACATTTGGCATGGTATCCGTGGCGATGGCCATGGCGAATTTGTCGGGGAAATCTTTGTTGGCAAATCCTGTGTATCTCGCCTCATACTGATCCTGGGAGCTGTTAAATCTCTCAAACAGGCCCTCGTAGATCTCGTTGGTCTTCTCGTCTGCCGCGTGATACCAGAATTCCACGATCTCTTTTTCTCCCCCGGCCGCAGTCCCCGCCGGCTTCTCGGCTTCCCCGCCTCCTGACGCCTGGGCCTGTGTTCCTGCCGGGTCTGTCTTTTGCGGCGCTGACCCGCATCCCGCGCAGCCTGCCGCCATGGCCGCCGCCAACATCAAAGCTGTTAATTTTTTCATGTCATGTTCCTCCTCTGCTTGATTATACTTTTATTTTTTATCCTTTCACCGCTCCGCTTGTGGCGCCTCCTGCCAGATTCTTCTGAACAAAGGCAAAGATCACAAGCACCGGAATCAGCGCTACTGCACAGCCTGCTGCCAGGCCGGAATAGTTGGTGTTAAACTCTCCCTGGAATACATTGAGGGCCAGGGGAATGGTGTATTTATCTTTCTTTGTGATAAATGCCGTGGCATAGATAAATACATTCCAGGAATTGATAAACGCGTGGGCTCCCGCGGCCACGATGCTGGGCCTCATGGTGGGAAGGAGCACCCGAAACACCGCTCCCAGAAGGGAACACCCATCCACCTGGGCCGCCTCCTCCAGTGACCTGGGGATGGAGTTGTAGTACCCCATCATCATAAAGAGGCAGAAGGGCAGATTGGTCACGGAACAGGTGATGACCAGAGACGGCAGGGTGTTGATCAGCCGCAGCTTGTTCATGGTCTCAAAAAGAGGGATCATCAGCACTACCGCCGGGAACATCTGGGTAAACAACAGCAACACATACACCAGCCCCTTCCCCCTGAAGCGATACCTGGACATGGCGTAGCCGCCGATGAGGGCCAGGACGCTTACAATCAGCGTGGTGGAGCAGGAGACAATCAGACTGTTAAGAAAGTACCGGCTGAATCCCAGCTTCGCGAACAGATAGGTGTAATTCTCGAAGGTCAGCGCTTTCGGCCAGTAGGTGATGGGCTTCGCGAATACCTCCGTGCTGGTCTTCAGCGATGTCACCAGTATCCAGTAAAACGGCGCCAGGGTGACGGTGATAAAGAAAAGCAGGGGAAGGTAAAGCCAGAAGCACCTGGCGATCCGTCTTTTATTCTTGGCTGTCATCAGTACATCTCCTCCTTTCCCATTCCGCTTCCTTTAATATAGATGAAGGCTACGATCATCATGATCAACGTGGCGATGGCCGCCAGAGCGGAAGCGTAGCCATAATTCAGCTGCCCTTTGAAGGTTGTCATAATATACAGGGGCATGGTCATGGTCGCGTTGTTGGGACCTCCGTAAGTCAGGCTGTAGATCAAATCCACTGCGTTGAAGGTCCAGATGGCCCTGAGCAGCGTGGTGAGCACGATGGTGTCCTTGATCATCGGCAGGGTGATCCGAAACAGCATCACCCAGGTGTTGGCGCCGTCGATTCTGGCTGACTCGTAGATGTCCCCGGATATGCTGGAGAGCGCCGACAGGTAGCTGATGGCAAAAAACGGGATTCCCCTCCACACATTGGCCATGATGGCCGCCGTCATGGCCCTGCTCCCCTTGGAGAACCAGGAGATATTCCTCTCGATGAGCCCGATTTTCTGGAGAACATCATTGAGCACGCCGTAAGTCTCCCCGAGAATCAGGCTCCAGATAATTCCCACCATGACGCCCGCCACGGCCCACGGCGACAGCACCAGGGCCCGATAGATGCCCCTCCCCTGAAATTTCTTGTTGAGAAGATAGGCAAGCCAGAAGCCCAGCACTGTCTGAAGCGCCACGCTGACAAACACCCACACCGCCGAATTCTTGAGCCCTTTTATAAACAGCCTGTCCTTGGTGAAGATTTCGATATAATTCTCAAGCCCTATGAACGCTCTCTCCTTCGGCTTCGTCACCACATAGTTCTGGAGGCTCATGATAAATACATTCAGCATGGGCCAGAGCATGAACAAAGATACAAACAGCACCACCGGCAGAAGTAGCAGATAGGGAACCGCCGCTCTCTTATAGTACAGCTTACTTTTCATCTCAGTTCCTCCTTTCTTTTATTATCCATATGTTTGTTTTTTATTATAAGCAAATACTAATTTTAGTGCAATTGACACAAAAAACAAAAAGAGATTATACATTTTATATAAAAAATATATAATCTCTTTATTGAAATTTATCCACTTCAAATTCGTTTCACGCATGTCAAATACATTTCAACATGCAATGCTATGCTAAGTGATATTTCTTCATCCGCCTCCACAGGGTGGATGTGCTGATCCCCAGGGCTTTCGCTGTCAGGATTCGGTTGCCTCCGTACTGCTCCAGCGCCCGCTTCAGCTTTTCCAGTTCTTTATTCACAAGCTCCTCATCCAGAGGATCCTCCAATTCCCCTCTGTCCTCCTGGCTGTAGAGTTCATCCAGAAGGTACTTCACCGTTTCTTTCGTGATCTTCCGGTATTCTGTGGTGAGCACCAGCCGTTCGCAGAACGCTTCCAGCTGCAGGTCATTGCCCTCCCAGTAATAATCCACAATCGCCTTGATGGCGTCCTCGGTTATGATATGATACCTGGAATACAGGTTCATGTATTTCTGGGTGTATTCCTCCGCCAGGAGCTTCACATCCTGCTTCCTCTCTGAAAACTCCGGAACTGCCAGGCGGAATGTGTGGAACAGATAGTAAAGGTCGTTTCTTATCTTTCCCTTTTTCTTTATCTCCAGCAGATTCTTGGAGGTGCACCCTATGATCCTGGCATCGATCTCCTGAACGTTGTCATTGTCCAGAATCGACGACGCGTTCCGCTTTTTCCTTATGATCTGGAGAAGATGGTATTGGGAATTCAGGGTCAGCTTATCGATGGCCCGTATGACAATGGTTCCGTGGTTGGCCTGCTTCATCAGGCCCCTGTCCGTGCCCTCCCCGAACAAGATCCGCATCTGGTCCTCCTCCCTGACACCTGCCATGTTCACCACGAGGAAGGGGCCGTTTTTTCTAAGGCTGTAGTTGTGAATTCCCTGACACAGATCCTCCAGCTCCTGTCCCGTCTTTCCCACCACTAGAATGGGGCTGGAGGACTGGGCGTAGAGCTTTGCCAGTTCCGCCACCTGTTTTAAGCTGGGGGTTCTGGCGGCAAGCTCGTCCAGGCTCCCCTTGGCGACAAACCCGCGGAGAAACTGTTCCCTCAGATTCTCTTCCCGGTCCCAGTTCATCTTCTTGATCCTGCTGCAGGACACAATGGTTCCCACCACCCCCTGGCCGTCCACCACGATGGGTTCCACCACAACCACCAGAGCCTGGACATCGGCGTGAATAAAGGTGGAATAGTTGTCCCTGGCGCCCTCCAGAACCTTCTCCACCATGTCTCTGTCCAGCCCTTTCAGCACGTTTGTGACGTGCATTCCCAGGAGCTGCTCCGAGGAGACTGCCAGAATCTGTTCCATCATCCGGTTCATGAGGAGGATGCTGCCGTCTTTCCCCGTCTTTATGATTCCGCTGAAAGAGCTGTCCAGCACGGAGGTAAACTGGGCATAATTCTGCTGCTCGATCCTGGAGACAAAGTAGAGCTTCTCCGCGTTCCTTATGGCAACTTTCAGGGCTTCTCCCGTGGTATGATACAAAAGAGCGGGTATCCCCTTCTGATTGGCGTAATTCACGCACTGCTCCTCGCCGATGACGAAATCGATTCCTTTCGCGACGGCGTCATCTACGCAGTCAAACCAGGAATCCTTGTAATCCAAGTCATACCGCAGCAGCTTCACGTCGAAAAGCTCTTGGAAGCTGGACGTGTCACACAGCATATCCTTCCAGAAGAAGACTCCGATGACAGGATTTTTCTTTTTGATGATCTTCTTGGCTTTTACCACCAGAAGCCCCAGCTCCTGGGCCGTCAGCTGAATCTCGACCACCGGCACATTAGTATAGGTCTTGACGGCAGCCGCCTGGCTTCCCCCTGCGATGACGATATTGGCGCCTTCTTTAATGGCCTTCCGCGCCTCCTGGACCACCGTGTCAATGCTCGTCCGCTTTATATAAACTACATGGTCCGTATTCTTTTTAATAATCTCTTCCGCCTGGCGGCCCAGAATCTCATCCGGCAAGAGAACCGCTATCCCTGTCATTTTCCCTCCTCCTGTCCGTCATCCCCTGAAATTCTCGGAAAGACTGCTCTTCGTCTCGGCGAACTCCCGGTAAAAGGGCATGAATGTCTCCGGGTCGCGTATGACACATCCCGTCGGCTTGTGGGCTCGTATCAGATCCCCGCATTTGCCGCAGGTCAGGCACACCCTTTTGGCATGGATTCTTCCTTCTCCGATGATCTCATTGGCAAAATCGGGGTCCGCGAATGACATCCTTCCGAACAGCATGCCGTCACACATCCCCTCCTCCACGGCCCCGGCTGTAAACAGATCCGCGAACTGTCTCAAGTATGTAGGGGCCGAACCGTAGACAGTCATGTCCGGCGCCGCCTTTTTCACCGCCGCGATGCCATGGATCATCCGGCCTATTCCTTCAAGAGGATGCTCGTCGGGGATGTATTTTCCCATATCATAAGGTCTGGTCACATGGGTGGTGGCATAGGGATTGCCCATGGTCAGATCGATCAGATCGATGCCGTAGTCTTCATGCAGCTCCCTCACCAGACGGACAGGCTCCTCAAGGTCCGGTGTCAATCCCTGTCCCTCCCTCACCCCAAAGCCGTAAGGATAGGCATACCCGTCATAGATCCCCAGCCTTAAAGTCACCATAAAATCATCATCCTCATAGACCTTGGCCGCCTGGATTCCGTTCTTCAGAAGCCTGGTGCGGTTCTCATAACTGCCGCCGTAGAGACCTGGGCGGCTGTATGCCGACAAGAGCTCCGCCAGCAGATATCCGTGGCAGGACTTAATGTCAACGGCGTCAAAGCCCGCCTCCCTGGCCAGCTTCGCGGCCTCGCCGAATTTCTCTTCCAAGCTTTTCAGGTAATCGTCGGTGACGATGCAGGAATCATCGGCCTGCCGAAATACTTCCAGCTCCGGGTGGCGGTAGGCGATCATAGGCGCCGGCTTGTTGCCGGGGTTCGAGTAGCGGCCGCTGTGGTTCGCCTGCATGATCAGATACGGCTCAAATCCATTGGCCTTTCTTCCCGCTTCCTTAACCGCCTCGGTCAGCCTTTTGTACTCATCCACATTATCCCTGGTGAGAAGAAGCTGGGTGGCGGAGGAACGGCCCTCCTCCACTATGGAGATGGCCTCAAACCAGATGATCCCGCTGCCCCCCTCCGCCGCCTTGGTGTATCTGCGGAAGGTGTATTGGGACGGGGAACCGTCAGCCGTGGAGTCCGCTCCTTCCATAGGCGCGACTCCCAGACGGTTTTGCAAAACAACGTTTCTTATTTTCAGAGGCTGCGCCAGAATTTTTGTGTCCCCGGCAAAGGGCAGACGCAGATTCAGCGCCTTTGCCGTCTCCATGATTTCCTCTATGTTTTTGTAATGAAACTTCTCATGTGCCATAGCTTTTTGCTCCTTCCTGGCTTCCCTTATCAACTCGCTTTTCCTTCACTGCCAGTCCAGAAATGTCCCCCAGACCTCTCCCTGGACATAGATTCCCACTGTTGCCCCGGTAAACCGTTTTCCCTTTTTCAGTCCCTCGCTGCTCAAGTAGGCCGTGTTCTCCAGCCTCTCCCTGTTTTTGACCTCCAGGACAGGCGCGCCTTCTTCCTGGGAATCCGCGGGAGCCGTGCGCCAGAACGTCCTGGTCAGCCCTTCCGCGCTCATGCACAGTCTTACTCTCCGTCCCGCCCCTGTCTCCTGTTCCGGACAGGGCGTGAACTTCTCGCTGATATAGCCCTCTCCCGCGTACTCCTGGAGAAGTATCCCAAAGACGCCGCTCTGTCGGCATATCCCGTACTTGATATAGCTGTTCTCATCATAATAGCATACGATTCCCAGGCTCTGTCCCTCCCTCAGCTCCGGAACCTGGAACACGCAGCTGCATTGGAAATCAAAGGCTTCCTGCCTGGTGACAAAAATGCTGCGGAAATCCTTTCTGTTCAGATCTCCTTCCTGCCCTTTCAGCTTCAGAAAATCCCCTGACGGAGCATGTTCGATGCGAATCCTGTGGTCCGGAAGGGGGCGGGGAGTCATCCACTCTCTCTCCTTCCACAAGGGATATCCCCCCTCTCTCTGTCGTCTCTGTAGCTTCTGCTCTCCAAGCTGTCTGCCAAAGGGCAGTCTCTGCTGGTCCGAGGGCCCGCGTCCGCCGTTGATAAGCGGCCACCCCTCCTCTGTCCATGTCAGGGGATCTAATGATGTCTCTCTGCCCAGAATCCCGTACCGCAGGGCGAACTTGTCTTGGGCGCTAGGGTTCTTTCCCTTCATCATTCTGAGGCACAGATAGACAATATACCATCTTCCGTCAGGCAGCTGCACCGGCTTGCCATGGCCGCAGCACTGAATCAGCGCCCCCGTGTCCCGCTGGCTCAGGACAGGATTGTGCGGGCTGGGTTCATAAGGGCCCATAAGGGTTCTGGATCTGGCCACGGTAATCTGGTGGCCCATGCCCGTTCCCCCTTCTGCCAGAAACAGATAGTACCAGCCGCGGCGCTTCAGCAGGTGAGGCCCTTCCGGTTTTCTTTTACAGTCCCCGTACCACAGCATGACAGCGGGGGAGATGAAACGCCTGCAGTCTGCCGACAATTCCCGAATCCTGGCTCCCCGGTTGAGAAGCATGTACTTGCGCCCGTCGTCATCGTGAAAGATGGACGGGTCTATGCCGTCGTCGTCGAGGAACACCGGCTCCCCGTAGGGACCCTCCGGCCGATCCGAGGAAGTAACCATCTGGATTCTCCTCTTTTCCATGTCGTCATTCATGCGGAGGGTGGCCGTAATATAAAATTTCCCCTGGCAGAAGGAGATATCCGGGGCCCAGTAACCCATGCCTCCGTTGAGTTCTTCCAGGCGGGCCCACTCCGGGTTCGTGATGGCATATCCGATGATCTCCCAGTGGACCAGGTCTTTGGAATGGGACACCGGGATAGAGGGGAAGAATACAAAGGTGGAATTGACCATGTAGTAGTCCTCTTCCACCCGGACGATGGAAGGGTCAGGATAGAATCCCCGCCGCACCGGATTGTGGTAGGTCTCCTCATAAGGACTTCCAAACCACTGTTCCAGATAGGCGAGAACTTCCCTTTTGCCTTCCCGGTATGCTATATCCCAGGGCGTCTCTCCTTTTTTATTGGCAGACAGAGGATTGAGGCCCACCCGCTCCACCAGATACCGGACGATCTCCTCTCTCCCCGACAGCGCGCCGTAGTGGAGAGCGCTGTTGTGCTCCCTGTCCCGCGCCTGCATATTGGCTGCCGTATTTTCTATGAGACGGCGCATCTCTTCCAGCTCTCCGGCCTTTGCCGCCTTCCAGACCGCCTCCGTCCTCATCTCTTCCAGGGTCCTTCCCTGGTTTGCGCTCATATGTCTATTCATAGATGCTGCCTTCCCGGTATGATCTCCACACCACTTCAAATGCCTGGCTCTCCGCCCCGTCATCCAAGGGGCGGACCGGACGCCACCGGGCGGAGGTCTTTAAACTCTTCCTGTCAAATGACACCTCCTGCACTTCCCTCTCGTGGGCTCTTCCGTCAGAGCCGTCCAGAGAAAATACGGCAAGCTCCGGGATGACAAGCTGTGACGACCGGACGCCGCCGGCCCCGTCTCCCTCCTCCAGGTCTTCTAAGTATATAGCAGAGCCCCGGCTTTTTCCTCCGTGGTCCTGGTAATCAATCATGGCATCCAGGTAAACCTTCTGGCAGATTCTCATGTCCAGATACCGGTAGAATCCGGCAAGGTATGCTGGCTGCATGTCCGCCTGCCGGACATCCCTGCCCCCGGATCGGCTGCCGCCCCCATCTGGTTTTTCCCCGCATCCCATGAGTTCCTCCAGCTCCTCATGAATCTCCTGGCTCATCTCCTCCAGACCCCTTCGGTCACGGAGCATGGCTCCATATCTGCTCATCTTTCCGGCCGCCTGCCTCCACCGGCTGCCAGGACTTCCGCCGGCAGATTCCATCCCTGCTGTCTCTGCCCCTGCTGTCTCCAGCCTTTCTGTTTCTGCCCTTTCTATTTCTGCCCTCTCTGTTCCCGCCCTCTCTTCCTTCTCCCCCGCTGTCTGCGCCCTTTCTGCCTCTGCCCCGCTCCTCTGTCCCCAGCCGCAGGCCGCCTCTCCCACGGCTATCCACTGCCATACTTTGGCCATGAGCCGTTCTTCCGTCTCTCTGTCCCACGGCCGCTTCCCGTCCTTGTGAGCGCCGATATACTGCGCCGCCCGTGTGGAGCCGGCCTGGCCCGCATTGAGAGCACTCCCGCCGGGCCGGTAGATTCCGTGGGTTCCCGCCGCCTCCCCCACGGCAAACAGGCCCTCCACGTTGGTCTGCCACCACTCGTTGACAGAGAGACCTCCGTTGTTGTGCTGGGCGCACACTGCCACCTCCAGCATCTCTCCGGACAAGTCCGTCCCGTGTTGGGAATAAAATGCCGCCGCCGGGCCGTTTAACTGACAGAGCCTCTCATAAGGCATCTCCTGACACGCCCCTGCCTTCTCCAGATATTCTCTCGCCTCCCGAGACAATGCCTGGAAATCCACCTTCCCGCCGCCGGGATTCTGCCGGTAATCCAGCCACACCCGCCGCCCTCTCACACAGGTCTCCCGGTAGACCAGCAGGTCGATCATGGAAGAGCCGCCTGATACTTTTCGGGAGTCAAAAGGCCACTGATACCCTTTCAAAAATATCATATTCATCATGTCTTCTCTGGTCTTGTAAAATTCCATGAGAAATTCCCGCTCGTCTCTCCCGCCGGCATCGGTGGACACCAGGCGGGGGAGCGCCTGCATATAGCTTCCGCTGACATTCCACCTGGGCTTTAGGGACGCCAGCCCGTACTGCCACTCTGTCAGGTTCTTGCCCAGGACTCCGGCCTCGAAGGCGATTCCGCTGGCGCCTGACTGGCTTGCCGGATACACGCTGTCCCTGTACATGCCCGCCGGGCCTCCTGTGGCATATACCAGGTTCACGCATTTTATCACCACATAACCGCCCCTGTCCTTATCCAGACACAGAATTCCGTAGACTTTGTCGTCGTCTGTCAGTATCCGGATCACCTGATGATGGTCGTAGACGGGAACCCCCTTTTCCCGCACTGCCTGCTCCAAAACCTCTGTCATATGCCGGGAAGTGTAAGGCCCCACGCTGGTTCCTCGGTCGTTGGGGTCATGGTCCGTCTTGTATCCCACAAACTCCCCGTACCGGTTGTGGGGAAAGGGGACCCCCAGCTCCACCAGTTTAAAAAAGCTCTGACAAGAGAGGGCCGCCTCGCACATGGCATGATCTCCATCTACACAGCCGCCCTCATACAGCACCTTTGCCAGGCGCCCCACGCTGTCCCCCTGTCCTCCTGCCAGGGACAGCTTATAGTAAGTCTGCTTGTCGGAACCTGTATTTCTGGAGGTGCCTCCGTTGACCGCCTCCGTCACCAGGACCACATCCTTCACCCCGTACTGCCAAAGCCTGTCCGCGCTGTTGAACCCGGCGGCCCCGGAACCCACTACAACCGTATGAGCCTCTTGTATCCTCAGTCCTTCCATATCCGCCCCTCCCTACAGCCGCTTAATGTGAAATCCACCGTCCACGTCAATATAATTTCCTGTGGTATATAGAAAACTGTCGGAACAGAAGGCGCTGACCGCGTCCGCCACATCTTCCGGCGTGCCCCATCTCTTGATGGGAAATGCCCCCGCTTCAATGAGCGCGTCGTATTTTTCCTGAACCTTGCTGGTCATGTCCGTCCGGATGACGCCGGGGCGCACTTCATGGACCAGTATTCCCTCGCCCGCCAGCCGGTCCGCGAACAGCGTGGTAATCATGGACAGAGCGCTTTTGGAAATGCAGTACTCTCCCCGGTTCACAGACGACACCTGGGCGGAACAGGAACCTACGTTGACAATAGTTCCCCTCTTCTTCCCCACAACCTCCTGCCTCAGCATCTGGTTGGCAGCCAGCTGAGTCAGAAACATGGTTCCCTTGGCATTGATCCCCATGACCCGGTCATAGCTCTCCTCTGTCATGGTCAGAAGATCCGCCCTGACAAGAGGCGCCACCCCCGCGTTGTTCACCAGCACATCGATCCGCCCGAACCGCTCCACCGTCTCCTCAATCAGCCGCTTTCTGTCTTCCCCGCTGTCCAATGTCCCCTGGACATAGTGACAGCAGATTCCCGACTGTTTTAATCGCTCCAGCTGTTCCCTGCAATCCGCCTCCGGTCTCGTGGCGAAAATCACTACGCTGCAGCCGTCTCTTCCCAGCTTCTCCGCGATGGCAAGCCCGATCCCTCTGCTTCCTCCGGTCACAATCGCTGTTTTCTGATACATATGCAACACTCCCCTTTCCCAATATCCCGGCAGATGCCCTTTATACAACTATTGTAAATGGTTCCATATCAGGTGTAAAGTGACAAAAGAAATCAGGGATGTCAGTTTTAAACAGGATCTTATTTATTACTTTTTAATAAAATGGGGGTTTCCTTAGAGAACCTTATATGATACAATAGTCTTATGATAAATCAGGGGATGGGAGGCAGATATATTGAAAAGGAACTATGTGGACCGGGAATACAAGAACAATGTTTTCTGCGATTTATTTTCAGAGAAGAAGAACGCTCTCTCCCTTTACAACGCTCTCAACCACACGGCTTATACCGACATCGACGACCTGGAGATCGTGACTCTTTCCGATGTCATTTTCATGCAGCAGAAAAACGATGTCTCCATTATGTTCCAGAACGAGCTTGCGTTATGGGAACACCAGAGCACTCTGAATTATAATATGCCCCTGCGGGGACTCATCTATTTTGCCCACAATATTGACGGCATCCTGAAGT